>JAWLCS010000084.1:0-2589 GCA_041687035.1 Bacteroidales bacterium | reverse complement strand
CAAAGGCAATAAAGCCCTGGTGCTTTGGGAAAAAGACAACACCCAGGGATATATGCATGGGTTTACCGACAATTACATAAAGGTAAAAACCAGTTTCAACGCTGAATTAATAAATCAGATACAGGAGATAACACTGAACCATCTTGACGCTGATGGGGTTTACTTAACATGAGCAAAACAGAAGAAATTAATTACCTGAGAGCCCTTTGCGCCGAGGTTGGTCTTATTGCCAGGGACACCGGCGATTTTATCCGCAAGGAAGTTGACCGCCTCCAACACACCCAGATTGAAACCAAGAGCATTCACAATTTTGTCACTTACGTGGATAAAACCGCTGAAGAACAGCTGGTTGAGAAGTTGCAGGCGCTGCTGCCCGAGGCCGGTTTTATTGTAGAAGAAAACACCATTGATAAGAAAGGAAAAAAATACCAGTGGGTGGTCGATCCGCTCGATGGCACCACCAATTTTATTCATGGGGTGCCGGTATTCAGCGTTTCTATTGCCCTGATGCAACATGACGAAGTAGTGCTTGGCGTTGTTTATGAGATCAACCACAACGAGTACTTTTCGGCCGTTAAGGGCGGTGGCGCGTTTCTGAATAACGTGCCCATAAAAGTCTCTGAAGCTGCCACTGTGCACGAGAGCCTTTTAGCCACCGGATTTCCCTATTACGATTACAGCCGGCTGAACCAATACATGGAACTGTTTACCTGGTGCCTTCGCAATTCGCATGGTGTGCGCCGTTTGGGCAGCGCGGCCGTTGACCTGGCTTATGTGGCCTGCGGCCGCTTCGATGGGTTCTTCGAATACAGCCTCAGCCCCTGGGATGTGGCTGCCGGAAGTCTGCTGGTTAAGGAAGCCGGCGGGAGAGTTACAGATTTTTCGGGTGGAGCCAACCATGTTTTTGGCCGCGAAATAATGGCCACCAATAAACTTATTGCGGACGAATTACTCGTAAAAGTAAAAGAAGCTTTCAAAGGTTAATTGCCTATGGAACAATTTTCCGATACTTTTCTCGAATTTGCTGCCCTGCTGGCCATTGCTGTTGCTGCAGGCCTTATTGGGCGTATGTTAAAACAACCCCTGATTGTTTCATTCATTGCCGTGGGGCTTATTGTTGGACCTTACGGGATTGACCTGCTCCGTTCGGGCGACAAAATTCACCTGCTTTCTGAAATGGGCATTGCACTGCTGCTGTTTGTGGTAGGGCTTAAACTCGATGTGGGATTGATACGCTCCACCGGAAGAGTAGCTCTTTTTGCCGGCTTAGGACAGGTGCTTTTTACTTCCATTTTCGGATTTTTACTGGGTCTTTGGCTCGGTTTCGACCCCGTTGTGAGCATTTACGTGGCTGTAGCACTCACTTTTTCTTCCACAATTATCATCGTAAAACTGCTTTCCGATAAAAAGGAAATACAGTCATTGCACGGGCAGATCAGCATTGGGTTCCTGATTGTTCAAGATATTGTGGTGATTATTGCCATGATTGCCCTTTCGGCTATGGGAACACCCTCTGAATATACCTTATGGGAGGAAATAGCCATAGTTATTCTCAAGGGTATAGGATTAATGGTCTTAGTTATCTTGCTGATGCGGTACGTGCTCACCTGGCTCACCTCGATTCTGGCACGCACCCCAGAGCTGCTGGTGCTGTTTTCGGTAGCCTGGGCCATTGCCCTTGCTGCTTTCAGCGACTATCTTGGCTTCAGCAAGGAGGTGGGCGCATTTCTGGGTGGCATTTCACTGGCCTCCACGCCCTATCGCGAAGTAATTGGCGGAAGGCTCACTTCGGTGCGCGACTTCCTGTTGCTATTTTTCTTTATCCATTTGGGAAGCCAGGTAAATGTCCCCTTGCTCGGGCAGCAAATTTTCCCTGCAGTGGTGCTTTCATTGTTCGTACTTATTGGCAACCCCATTATTGTTATGATCATACTCGGATTAATGGGCTACCGAAAAAGAACGGGTTTTCTTGCCGGCCTGAATGTGGCGCAGATATCCGAATTTTCGCTGATCCTGGCAGCGCTGGGCCTGAGCCTGGGTCAGATCGATGAGGAAACCCTTGGACTAATAACCCTTGTTGGGCTCATTACCATTGGCATAAGTACCTACCTGATCATGTATTCCCACCAGATCTTTGAAAAGGTAAGTTCTTTCCTCGACATATTTGAAAAGAAGGCCCCAACTACAGAGGTTGAAGACGAGGACCTGCACCATCAAGCTTTTGATGTGATTATTTTTGGGTTGGGCATGTATGGCAACAATTTAGCCCGTTCGCTCGAAAATGCCGGCTTCAAGGTATTTGGTGTAGATTTCGACCCCAAGGCCGTGGCCCGCTGGAAAAAAAAAGGACGTGCCGCCCAGTATGGCGATGCCGACGATCCCGAACTGCCTGAAATCCTGCCGCTCAGCGCCCAGTGTGTAGTATCGACACTCGACGACAAGCAAGTTAACAAGGCGCTGATAAAATACCTGAAAGGGGCCGATTACCAGGGACACATCGCCATGACTTCCTACACCGGACGTACCGCCAAAGAGCTTGAGAAAGCCGGGGCAGATATGGTGCTGCTTCCTTTTGTCGATGCCGCCGAG
>JAWLCS010000083.1:0-3112 GCA_041687035.1 Bacteroidales bacterium | reverse complement strand
AGAAAGTAGAAAGTAGAAAGTAGAAAGTAGAAAGTAGAAAGTAGAAAGTAGAAAGTAGAAAGTAGAAAGTAGAAAGTAGAAAGTAGAAAGTAGAAAGTAAGCAGTATGATTTCTAAAAAAACTGAAATAAATATTCGTCGTAAGGTTGTTGAAAACGATCTGGAGACCGTTCGTGCCATTGCTGACTCATCGGGGTTTTTCCGGAAGGATGAGATCGATGTGGCTGTGGAGCTGGTGGGAGAGGCCCTTGCCAAAGGCGACGAAAGCGGTTATTATTTTCTGTTTGCCGAAATGCAGGGCGAAACGGTGGGGTTTGCCTGTTTCGGGCCCATCCCATGCACTATTGGCAGCTTCGACCTGTATTGGATTGCCGTGCATCAAAACCATCGCGGGCACGGGATCGGACACCTTTTACTTAAAGAAACCGAAACCGCCGTTGAAGACCTTAAGGGAAGAAAGATCTACATTGAAACCTCATCCTTGCCCAAATACGATCCAACGCGGCATTTTTACCTCGCAGCCCATTATTCAGAGGTAGCCCGCTTCAAAGATTTCTATGATACGGGAGATGACAAAGTGGTTTACTGTAAGGACCCAGGTAATAAAAGTTGAATAGTTGATTAGTTAAATAGTTGAACTTCTGACACCCGATATTTTTCATTCTTCATTTTTCATTATTCTTCCCACCGGATACACATTGTGTTCTTGGTCGTAATAGGGTGTCTGCTCGTAAAACCAGTTCAGGATCTCCCTGGGGTTTGATGCAAATGCCAGGTCAGTGGCTTTTTTTTCTTCGAAGCGTTTCTGCAGTTTGGGGTCATCTTGCAGCATTTGTCTTGCAATGGCTTCCATGGCGTAGCTTTCGAAATATTCGGTGCGCTGAAAGATGGCGTTGAAAAAGCCCCATGCCGCGAAAGAAGAAGGCGCATCAGGTTCGAGGGCGTGGGCAATCAGACGGGCTTCCGGCTGGTTCATCGGAATGATTGCCGATCCGGCCGGAAAGCGGCGTGTTTCGGTTACAGGAACGGCAGTGAATCGAGCCATCTGCCGGCCTTCATTTACCGAACCGGCAAGGTTCACATCCCGGAAACGGTAGGATTCTACATCCATTTCTTTTTCTTCCGTTAAAAAAGTCATTTCAAGCCCGTGCATCCGGAGCCTTACAATGACATCAAACCATTGAACGGGAATGATGTAAGCCTCTGGCAGCATGACGCTTACAGTGGGTTCTTGATTGTAAAAATAAGGGATTTGAAAGGTTGCGGGCTTGTCACTTTCGTATATGAACCACTGTCCACCACTCAGGTCGCTGACAATTTTCTGGTATTCCACGCCTTTGAAATCGATCATTACGCTATCGGGCGAAGTGCGGAAGTCGAGGTGAAACGGCTGGGCCCTGAATTCCGCGGAAGCGGTAAAAGCATCAGCGGTATTATTAAGCTCTTTCAGCTTTTTATGGTCGCGCTGCAAAAGCTCCATGGTGTGAAGTATGCTGTAATAGGTGGCTTCCACGCGCAGGTGGTAGGGTTTGAGCATGTGCGTTTCGAGCAGCAGTCCGGGCCGGTTGCGCTGTGCAGCAAAGCCGTTGGAGAGGGCAGGGGGCGAGGTGCGCGACACCAGCCCGCTGCGCGGATCGTGCCAGTTGCGATAAGTTACATAAGGGAAGGCCGGATATTGGCTCTTTTCCATCAGTTTTTCCCATTCGGGTAAAAAATCCTGCGCACACCAGTCCGTAAGATCTTTTTCCATATTGCCGAAAACTTCGATGATATAGGTCATGGGGTACTGGTAGTCGCCCCCATTGGTTGAGTGGGTGTCGATGTAGAAGTCGGGCTGCCAGTCGTTCCAAAGCTTAAGGAAATGCTGCATTTCAATGGCATCGGCTTTCAGGAAGTCACGGTTCAGGTTCAGGTTGCGGGCATTGGTGCGCCAGCCCATTTCTTCGGGACCGTTCTGATTGATGCGGTTGTAGGGTCCGAAGCGCTCGTGGCCGTCCACATTGAAAATGGGAATAAAAAGCAGTGTAATGTTTTCGAGCAGATCGAGGTGCTTGCCATGAATTACCATATCGCGCAGCAGCAAAAACCCGGCATCCTTGCCATCGGGTTCGCCCGGGTGAATGGCAGCCTGCACCAGCAAAATAATGTTTCCGCTGGCATGCACCTGCTCAGGGGTAAACCTGCCGTGTTTGTCGAGGATCAGCAAGGGCAGCTCGCGCATCTGGTGGCTTTGTCCAAAGGTGGTATAATGCAGCATGGGCGAAGCCTCGGCCAGGCGATTACTGAAATCAAGGGTTTCCACATAGCGCGGCGTCTGGTTCTTGCCGTGGGCTTCGTACCAGGTTTGCCAGTTGTCGTTTGCAGTTGCATTGAGGCCAACTATTGCAATGGCCGCAAAAAAGAAATTTCTCAAAAACATAGTGCTGGTTAAATAGATTTCAGAATGCCGCAAAAATACTAAAAAACAACAAGCCCGGCAGGTTTAGGGTGCCGGGCTTGAATGCTGTTTATGAATTCTGTTTACATCTATCTAACAAGGCTTACTTTAATGACCTGCCAGGTGCCGTCGGTAAACATCACGCGCATGAAATATATGCCCGGGTGCAGGTGTGCAAGGGAAAGGCTTAGGGGGTTGCTGGTCAGTTCCTGCCCGTTGAAGTGCATTACGCTTATGCCCCGCATATCGATCAGGCTCAGGTGCCTGATCTGGTCTTTGCCATTTTCGTAAAGTTGTACATAAACAAATGACCGGGTAGGGTTGGGGTACACGTTTACGAAAATACGGTCATTCAGCATTGGGATTGCCGTGGAAGGGTCAATGGGCGGCTGGTGGAAGCCCACCAGGGCGGTATAGCCACCTGCGTTAAAGGTGCCTATGGCCAATTCGCCCAGACTGAATTCTACAAAATAGCCGGCGGCCTGTCCTTGCCAGCCAGCGGTCGACACCAGCACGCGTTCCTGGTATTGCCCCCAAAGGGGTAGCGCCAGAAAGCAGCAAAAAAGGAAAATGATTAGGTTTTTCATAAGGGTTAAGTTTGGGGTTCGGAGTTTGGAGTTCAAGGTTTAAGGTTTAAGGTTCAAGGTTTGGGGTTTGGAGTTTGGAGTTCGGGGTC
>JAWLCS010000082.1:0-3181 GCA_041687035.1 Bacteroidales bacterium | reverse complement strand
ATTCCCGATTTCTGTCCGAAAGATAAACAAATTATTGCAATATATACATGCAGGGGAAAAAGGCAGTGCTCAGGAAATAATATTAACCTATTGATTCAGAGGCTATTCTCTTTAAGTATCCAGAAGAGGCTCTTAGCGTTGGAGCGCATTTCCTTAATGACCAGCTGTATCGTAATGTGCTCGAGAGATGCAAGGATGCCCCAGATGACCATGAAATAATAAAGTGGGGTGATAAATCCATAGCTGAAAAGCATAATGAAAAAGAACCCCTGTATATAGCCGCCGATTTTGAAGGAATAAAGGTGAAAGCTGGAAAAACGTTTGAATTTGATCAAGGATACTATTACCGTAGATATCATTAAAAAGAACCAAAAGGCAAAACTGAAAATGTGGGGCATGAAGTCGTCGAGTTTGAAAACAATAAGCCCCAGGAATGCCAATAAATAAGTGAAGTTATCGGCCATGGAGTCGAGCCTGGCCCCAAACTCTGTGACCATGTTATACCGGCGAGCAATATTGCCGTCGGCCACATCGGTAAGCAGGTTTATAACCAGAAAAATGGCGAAAAGGCTTTCTTTTCCAGAGAGGATAAAATATAAGATAACGGGAAACATTGCCAGGCGGTAAAAGCCCAGAAGATTAGGAATGGTCAGATAATTTTTCTTTTTTGAGATCATTTTGCCGATAAGAGTAAAAACTCTCGCACAAATTCAAACAAATGAAAGATTCATACCTTGTAAAAAGTCGTTTTGGTGTTTTACCTTTCCCTTAAAACCCAATATAAACCTTTAACATTTGAGCGCATTCCAGGAATGATGAATTGAATGGATATGTGCTCTAATGCCGCAAGAATACCCCAGATTACCATGAAGTAGTAAAAGTGGGTAAAAAAACCCCAGGTAAACAGCACTATGAAAAAGGCGCCTTGAATGTATCCGCCAATTTTCCAGGAATAAAGGTGAAAACTGGGTGTTTTGCCATATCTGATTACCGGGATCATGATGGCAGAGAACAAAATGAAAAACCAAAAAACAAAGCTGTAAATGTGGGGCATGAAGTCGTGGAGCTTAAAAACATAAACTCCAAGAAAAGCCAGGATATAAGTGAAGTTGTCAGCCAGTGAATCGAGTTTGGCTCCCAGTTGGGTTTCCATATTAAAGGTCCTTGCAATGAAGCCATCCATTGCGTCGGTAAATAGATTAATCACCAGCAAAATGGCAAACCATTTTTCGTTTCCGGAAAGGACCAGGTACAGAATAAACGGAAAAGCCAATAAGCGGTAAAAACTCAGCAGGTTGGGAATGGTGTAGATTTCACTTTTTTTCATAGGCTTTTTATTAAAAAAAACGGGAGCAAATGAATTGCTCCCGAAATTTAATGATTATTTCAATAGGCTCCTGCTTACATGCCCTTGCTTTTTTGTATAAGGCCTTTACCATCAGTTATTTTTACCGGAATTAACGTGAATCCGTATTCATAATCGCTTTCGGGTTTCAGGCGGTATTTTTCCAACGGAAGTGCTCCCCAGCTGTTTACGCCTGCCACGCCGCGCTGGCCATAGTCGAGGTTCCAGCGCACCAGATTGCGGGGGGCTGCCTGGGCGATGTGCTTCTGCTCCAGGTGCACCGGTCCGTAATCATAACCCTCGCGGGCATCGAGGTCGCTGGTTAGGTAGTGCAGGGCGGTCATTTGGAAACCTTCGGTGTCAGGGTCGCTCACGGCCATCAGGCCAAGGCCTTGGCGGTTGGTTAGGACTGCCCATCGTACATCGGTCCTGTTGCCGTTTTCCTGGGGGCGCTCGTAAGGCACCAGCAGGTCCGAAACTTTTCCGGAGTAAAGATCAACAAAAGCAGAGGCTTTGCGGTCGATGTAGTTTTCCCAGGGACCACGGCCAAACCAATTCAGATATTCAAATTCTGCTTTTAGGCTGAGCTGCATGCCTACCCGCGGTATGTCGTGCCGTTCACTGGGAGAACCGTACAGTCGGTTGCGCAAATGAATCCGTCCGTTGCCGTATATCGTGTAGCGGGTTTCAAAGGCAGAATTTACCTCTTCAAGGTTCCAGCGGACAAGTACTTCATACAGGTTTTCTGCTTTTTTCTCTACGCTGAAATCTGCCAGCCTGGCATTGTTGGTGGCTTTTTTCCAGTTGAGGCCATTGGTGTGCATGCGGCTGCCAAAGTCGTTGTCGGTTACAGCTCGCCAGAGGTCGGGCCGCGGCCCCATTTCGTTGTAAATAAACTGGGTACCGTTCACCTCATAAATGGTCAGCATTCCGGTGCTGAGGTCGAAAACGATGTTTACCTGTTCGTTTGTCAGGCTCAAGCGATTTGCATTCTGTTCGCGGGTCAGGGCAGGGCCGTGGTCAACAGGGTTTTCTGCCCGTTCGAACCATGGCAGTTTCACCTGTTCATTGGCAACTATGGTGTTTACTGGAACCGCCTCACTTCCACCAGTGATGGCTTGAAAATGCAGAAAGTACTCGGTATTTGGCAATACCTCAACCCCCTTCATGTCGAGGTTGAAAACCATGCTTGAATGGGGCTCCACCTTTATTTCAGGCAGCTCCAGGTTTTTTACAATACGACCGTCGGCTTTGATATGGGCAATAAAATAAAAATGGCTGAGCGGGGTAAAATCGTAGAGGTTTTCTACGAGCACCCTGGCCATTCCTTCGTGTACCCTCAGCACCTTGAAGCGAATGGATTCGTGGGCTTTTTTCACTTCGTACAGGCCAGGTTTTACAACCCTGTCGGGGAAAACAATGCCATTAAACAGGAAGTTACCATCGGTGGGCATGCCTTCGCCATAGTCGCCGCCATAGGCAAAGATTTTCGTTCCATCATCCAGTACTTTGTACACGCCCTGGTCAACCCAGTCCCAGATGAAGCCACCCTGCAACTGTGGGTATTTGTTGATCTCATCCCAGTAATCCTGGAAGTTTCCCATGCTGTTGCCCATGGCGTGGGCATATTCTGAGGCGATAAATGGCCTGTCGAGCAGTTGCTGTCCAAACCATTCGAAAGTTGAGGGCGAAGGATATTGGGGCACAATGATGTCGGTATTCCAGTCAAACTCCAGTGCAAAGCGGCTGCCAATTTCGGTGCGCTCGTATTGCACAGGTCGCTTGCTGCGGTCGGCAGCTTTTATGGCACGGTAGCCGGCATAGAAGTTTACGCCG
>JAWLCS010000081.1:0-3282 GCA_041687035.1 Bacteroidales bacterium | reverse complement strand
TGACCTGATCTCAGAAAAGGGGATCCAGGGGCTTACCATAAAGAATCTGGCCCAGCGCATTGGCATAACCGAACCTGCCATTTACCGGCATTACGAAAACAAAATTCATATTTTGCTGGCAATTCTTGAGCTGTTCAGGAAAAATACCGTGCAGGTTTTCGAGAATAAATCAGATGATAATTTATCTGCCATTGAAAATATTGAACACATTTTTTCCAATCAGTTTCGTATCCTGGCCGAAACCCCGCAATTGGTGGCCGTAATCTTTTCGGAGGAGATCTTCCGCAACGAACCTTTGCTTATGGAGCGAATTGCCGCCATAATGGACCAGATAAATCAGGCCATTACCGCCATAATCCGCAAGGGGCAGGAGCGCAACGAGATCAGGCCTGACATAGAAGCCGCTCACCTGGCCATAATGATCATGGGAGGCCTGCGGCTGTTTGTAAAACGCTGGCAAATGAAAGATTTTTCATTCGATTTAATGGCTGAAGGTACAGCATTTCTTCAATCCGTAAAAAAGTTGATTTCTTAAACTCAATAAAGAAACTCCTGTGAAAATTACCAGGGGAATAGAACAAGTTGTGAGTAAAACACCCCATAAAGCAGGTGTTTTTTTTAATACATAAGTTAGTTAATATTAACAAACAAGACATGAGAAAAGTTGAAAAAAAATTTCTTGCCATTTCCTGGATCATTGTGGTGGCTATACTGGCCATCAGCCTGGGTTTTGCGCTTACCCTGAAGAAAAATGTCAGGATGGAAACCAACCTGGATGAATACATGCCCAAAACGCATCCTGCTTTTATTTACAGCGATCAGGCTGAAGAGTGGTTCAATATAAAAGATGGCATCCTGATAGCCATTGAAAACAAGGATGGGATTTACAATTCACAGACCCTTGAAAAAATAATGGATATCAGTGAAGGGCTCATGTTTATGGACGAGGTTGATGAGGCCGATGTAATGTCGCTTTTTACGGCAGAAAACATTATTGGCACCGAATATGGCATGGAAGTCAATGCATTTTACCGCAGGGTTCCCCGCGACCAGGAAACACTCGATCAGATAAGACAAAATGTGCGCACCAACGACATGGTTTATGGGCGGCTGGTTTCGGAAGATGAAACGGTGGCCTTGGTGGTGGCAGGTATGCAAGGCGGCGTCTTCACCCAGGCGCTTTATCATCAAATTCTTGAATTTGCCGAATCGTTCGAGAGTGAAACCGAGTCGATCTATGTAGCCGGGCGGCCCATTGTAGAGGGCACCATGGCTTTGCTGGGACCCGCCGACATGAAAAAAATGGTGCCTATTGTGCTGGTCGTAATAGCCGTTGTGCTATTCGTGCTGCTGCGAAGTGCCCGTGGCACTGCAGCCATTCTGATCGGGGTATTTGTCAGCACCATTTGGGCTTTTGGGTTAATGGCCCTGGTTGGGGTCCCTATATATGCAGTTTCAACGATGATACCGGTCATGCTTATTGCGATAGGCGTGGCTTATGGGGTTTATTTTTATAATCATCTCAACCAGTATTTCCGGGCACACCATAATGCCCGAAAGGTTACAGGCATAAGGCATGTGCTGCGAAAGCTGTGGAAGCCCCTGAGCATGGCTGCCTTCACTACCATAGTGGGATTCATTTCGCTTCTTACATCACAGGTTTACCCCATTAAATACTTTGGAACTTTTACCGCTTTCGGCATTTTTGTGGCCTTTGTCTTGGCCATGGTGTTCCTTCCTGCCATGGTAATGATTACCGGCTATAAGGTGAGGGGCAAGCATCCAGATGCCAAGCCGGTCGATATCAGGAAAACCCACACCATGGCCGAACGGTTTCTGAAAAACAAAAAGCTTATTGTTATTACAACCCTGGTCATTGTGGCTGTTTCCATCTTTGGGATAAGCCGGGTTTGGATCAACTCCAGTTTCCTGAACAACTTTGAAAAAAACAGCGACATTGTGCTTACTGACACTTTCGTGAACAGCAAGTTTGGTGGTACTTCCACGATGAACGTGATTCTTGAAAGCGAAGAATATGATGCCTTCAAACAACCCGGAGCTTTGCGGCTGATGGACCAGATGCAACTGGAAACAGAGAGGCTGGCCACCGTTGGTAATTCGTTTTCGCTGGCCGACTACCTGAAGCGAATGAATAAGGTTATGAACGAAGACCAGGAGGCTTACTACAGCATTCCTGACAACAATGAATTGGTAGCTCAGTATCTCTTGCTTTACGAGATGTCGGGCGACCCGCAAAACCTTGAAAAGGTCATAAACTACGACTATAATCGCACCAATATAACCTTTCAGCTAAAGGGCGATGACTCCAAAACCATTAAGGAAGCCCTGACCGTAATTCAGGGTTTTGAAGAGCCTTTCAACGAACTGGGAATTTCGGTTAACTATGCCGGTTCGGGCTATAAAGCGCTGGTGTTCACTGATTTAATTCTGGAGGGTCAGATTAAAAGCATTGTAATGTCGCTGGTGCTTGTTTTAATAATTCTGATGGTTATGTTCCGCAGCGTAAAGGCCGGTTTGATTGGCTCAGTGCCCATTATCGTTACCGCACTGATCAGTTTTGGAGTGATGGGATTGTTCAATATTCCCCTGAGTACCACTACCACTCTTTTGTCGAGTATTGCCATTGGGATTGGTATAGACTATGCCATTCACTTTTTGCAGCATTACCGCATGAATCTGGCCATCCATCCTTCGCGCCAATATGCCATTTATCGCACCATGTCGCAAACTGGCCGGGCCATTATGTTTAATGCCATTGTGGTTATTGCAGGTTTTCTGGTGCTTTTGTTCTCGGTATTCCCACCCAACCGCACCCTTGGACTCCTCGTTTCCATGAATATGTTTACCAGCTTTGCCGGAACCCTGACCCTGATGATGGTGCTGATTTTCACCTTCAGGCTTTTTGCAAAAAAAGAATCCGTTCCGGCTGAACAAAAATCCAAAAAAGAATAAAATCTGAATCCAAATTTTAATTGAAATTTTAAAAAAGGAGAACTTAATATGAAAACACTGAAATGGAGTTTAATTGCTGCTTTTACTATGCTGCTTTTTGGCAGCCAGTATGCCAATGCCCAAATGAGCGGGCAACAGATCATGGAGAAGGTTTACTTTAACCCCACGGGCGACGACACCCAGGGCGAACTGACCATGACGCTCATCAATAACCGGGGAGAACAGCGTGTGCGTAACCTTTCCCAATTCATTAAAAATGATGATAAGGTAGAGAAAAAGATCATGTTTTTCCTTTCGCCTGCCGATGTG
>JAWLCS010000080.1:0-3405 GCA_041687035.1 Bacteroidales bacterium | reverse complement strand
TTTGGCTTCTGCTTTAGCGCTTTCAATTTTGGCTTCCCAAACACCAATTTGGTCGTCCATTTCATCAATCTGTTTTTTTACTTTTTCTTTTGTGTTCATCGTTTTAAAAAATTTAAAGGTTAATAAGAACCAGCTTGCAACAATATGAAAATCAGCCTTTTTAATGCACAAAATTTAATCATTTTTATTAAATTTTGCAATTTCTTTTTCAAGAAAATAGCTTATCACCGTTCTGATGGCAACAATGCTGGCCAAAATGGCAATCTCCTCAAACGTTGGGTGTATAACCGTTATAATGATATCTGCTGCTATCAAAAACTCCAGTGCCAGCAGCAGGTAAGAAGCAAACTGATGCCGCACCGATTCCCGCTCACGGTATATCGACTTATGCTTGAACCTGCTGAACTCCAGCTTCAACAACCTGAAAACGGTTAATATCACTCCCCATACAATAATGGCTACTCCAATGGTACCAATGGCAATGTACAGATACTCAAAAAGCTTACTTAGATTGACTTCCATAATGAGTTGTATTTTTAAAACCCTGCGCTCTCAATCCAAAATAGCAACAGCACAATAAGGGCTACTGCAGGCACAACCACCACCCAGTCGTTTACCTTAAACAGGCGGGGTAGGGTAATATCGCCGAAATCACCCATTTTCAGGATGCCATCCTTAAGTTTTGGGTACATTACAGCAAAAATCCAGGTGCCTAAAAGTATACCAACCAGTCCGCCGGTTATTGCGTCAAGATAACCATTGCCAATAGCCCCGGCAATGGTACCCGGGCAATAACCCAGCACGGCAAAGCCAACGCCAAAAATCAGCGCGCCAATCACGTTCATACCCACCGAGCCACTCTTGAGCGAAAGCTTAATCCATCCCAGCGATTTCATAAAATAAATGCCAATCATACCGGTAGCTACTGCCGAAAGCATAATTTTCAAAACCGTAAAGTCGGCGAGAAGCAACTGCCCTACAATCACATCGTATTTGGTTGCTCCGCCCTTATGCAGCAGAAAACCGAACAGGATGCCGAAACCCAGGCCAAAGAATAAGGGTCTTTTATCTATAATTGCTGCTATATTCTTGGAGTCTTTCGTGTTTTCTGAAACTTGTTTTTTTGTTTCCATTATAACCTGGTTTTGAGTTAAGCAATAACAAAATAAATGATATGGGCCGCAATAATCCCCCCGACAAAAAAGATGATGGCCGAAATCCAGCTTGAAACGGCAAGTTGCAGGGTACCGCTAATGCCATGTCCGCTGGTGCAGCCACCGGCAAAGCGCGCACCGAAGCCCAGTATGATGCCTCCGGCCAAAGCAACAAACACCCTAAGCACAGCATTGTTTCCAAAGGCCGATGCCCAGAGAGAAGGCACCCACACCCCAACCTGGTAATCATCTGAGATAATTGCCGAAAAAAATGATCCGGCCACCACACCAAAAACCAGCATCCACTGCCAGTTTATCTGGAGTTTAATCTTCTTATAGTAGGGCCTCTGCCTGGCTTTTTCTCCTGTTATCATTTCTTCAATCATACCCCCGGTTCAGGCAAATGTGGTGGAAGTGGCAATGGGTTTGCCCGATATCAAAAAACTCAACCAGCTCAAAATCCCAATGCCTATGCCGACTGCATAGGGCGACCAGCTGGTAGCTGTAAAAACTGAAGTAATTGTTTCCATGATTTTAGTCTTTAAAATGGGTTTTCACCTCTTCAACCTTTGAATAAAACCTTGAACCGTGCGGACTTTGACAAACGGCGCAGCGCTTGGTGTATCCGGCAGCGCTGTATCCGGTCATTCCTCCGGCAACATTGTGCAGGTTTTTAAAGCCGTGCTGACCAAGAATACTTACGCCCAGGCTACTGCGATTCCCCGAGCTGCAAATCATGATAATGTCATCTTCCTTGTTGAGTTCTGTATGCCTTTCACGCAAATCGGCAACAGGAATATTGATAGCTCCCTCAATATGGCCATCTTCATATTCCTGTGGCGCTCTTACATCGAGTAAAACAAATTTTGACGAGCCTTTAATTTTTTCATGCAGATCTTCCGCCGAGATTTGTGTAATATGGTTGGTTATGTAACCTTTTATCGCCCATCCCGCCATTCCACCATCCAGGTAACCCACAATACGGTCCTGACCTACGCGCCTGAGCCAGACATTGGTTTTTTCGGCTTCTCTGAAACTGTCGGATACCACCAGCAGGTCTTTGTCAAGTGGCAACACCCAGCCGGCGAAGGTGGGCAGGTTACCGTTGAAGTCGAGGCTCCACGCCCCTGGAATGTGCTGACTGCCAAAGGCAAGGTAACTGCGGGTATCAATAACAGCAACGTTTTCTTTTTCAATCATTTCTTTGAAGGCTTCCGCGTTCAGCTCCTTCATGCGGGGTAGCTGTGAAACAAGGGCAGGCCCTTTACGGTTGATGTCGCTGCAACGGCTGAAATGGTCGGGTGCAGGGGGCATATCTTCGGTGAGCGACTTGATGAACTTATCCTTGTCTCTGATTTGCAGGGCAGCGTTGTATTTTCTTTCGTAGCCGATGGTTGAGCGCCATTTGGCACCCATGGCCCGCCCGCAGAGTGAACCGGCACCATGTGCAGGGAGTACTTCGCAAAAGTCGGGCAGCTTTAAAATCTTATCGAACAGACTGTGGTATAATTTTCCGGCAAGCTCTTCAGCCATATCAGGAAAAAGGTCGGGACGGCCCACATCGCCAACAAACAAGGTATCGCCTACAAAGGCACATACAGGGTCTTCGCCGCGTGAAGTGTCAACAACAACATAACAAAGATGTTCCGGCGTGTGGCCAGGTGTTTCAAGCACCTTGATAACAATGTCTTCAATCTCAATGGTATCTCCTTCGCTTAATGCTACATGGTCGAAGGTACATTCGGCCGATTTGGCCACATAGATTTTGGCGCCTGTTTTTTCTGCAAGGTCCATATGGCCCGAAACAAAATCGGCATGCAGGTGGGTTTGCAGAATATGCGTAATTTCTACTCCCAGCGCACGAGCCTCTTTAATATAAATATCGGTGTCGCGCTGCGGGTCAATAACGGCACAAACATCTGATCCGGCCAGAATGTATGAACTGTGCGCAATCTTGTTGATAAAAAAATGTTTGATCAGCATAACGATAGGTTTAATAGGTTTGAATAAAAATTACTACTGTTGGTTAAAATTTTAGATCTCTCGCTTCGCTCGAGACGCTGTATTTTTTCCATTTTCCTTCTGACTTTGCCGCAAGTGCGTCGGCATTGGGGAACCGGCTTAAGTTCTTGTCCAATAGATTAAAGGTGCGGGTAGGTTCCATGGCCGTGGTTTTTTTCTTTCCATGGGCAATAAACAAATATATGAAAAAAAGGAATCTGAAGGATGCTTTTAAGAAATTTGCATGCAG
>JAWLCS010000079.1:0-3597 GCA_041687035.1 Bacteroidales bacterium | reverse complement strand
TCTTGATTAACAAATTGTTAATAAAATTTTAACCTTGCGCCGGGTGGGCGATGGTTTTTTTGTGGTATTTTTGGTCTTCACCAAACAACAGCATACCTCCCCTATGGATCAAGACAAGGAACTGCTCAGGGCACTGATAGAACGCAGACAAGAGATGCTTGCCCGAATGACGGAACAAATCAAGAACGAGCATTTGGGCATCGACGAGACCCTTGAAGGCCTTTTGGCTGCCGCAAACAGCAAAATGTTTTTTTCAGAAGAGTCAGAAGAGCCATCAGGACCCTTAACCAAGGAAAACTAACTAACCCGCCGGTTTTTATACATCCCGGTAGAAGCACTCCTGGCTGAAACATAACGGACCGAATCATGAAAACCTTTTTCGTTGCCCTTATTTTCTCCCTCCTTTGCATCCCCTTGTTTGCTAAAACCGGCCTTAACGGCACTGTGGGTCTGGGCTACCCCGAAGCCGCCAACCTGGGTTTACGCCTTGAGCTATTGAATGCCCAGGTCGGTTTTCATGCGGGCCTTTTCCCGCAAGGGCCCAATAACTCCTATTTCTCGGCTGGCGCAGTAGCCTATTACCATTTTGCAGGAAGCTCATATTGGGTAAGGCAAAAGCCATTTTATGCCCGCCTGGGATTTATCTACGTGAGGGAAAAAGTGCCTACCGATACTTCGCAAAACGGCTATCTTGAAATCCGTGCCGGAAGGGTAATGAACACCTCGAAGCGCTCAGGCTTCGAGCTCGATGCCGGCCTTGGCATAAAACTCTTCGAAAAGCTTGAGCCCGAAAACAGCCAAAACCATTCACCGGCAATAAGACCTGCCATGGGCCTGCGCTGGTTCTACAGGTTCTGAAATACGAATGGGTTTGGGGTTTAAAGTTTAAGGTTTAAGGTTTGAAGTTGTCAATGCCTAAATAACGTTGACTAATTTACTTATCCACAAATCTACTAATTAACCAGTCTACCAACCGATCCGATATCAAGCGGAGAGTTCACCGGGGGTAAATCTACAAATCCACTTTCTCCTTTCTCCTTTCTCCTTTCTCCTTGGAGCTTGTTCCTTATTCGTCCGTTTCCGCACACTCCCTGCACCCATCCGAACACTTTCCCCTTACCTTCCCTATGGCACTCAACCTCTTAAAAGTCATATGTACAGCCCTTTACGAAACATGGTACAATATTAGATAAATGGTATTTGCAACCATACAAATTCCTCCATGCTAAAAAATTCCATAAAATTATCTTTGCGCAGCCTTTGGCGACAAAGAGGCTACACCCTGCTAAACATGATTGGCCTGGGAGTAGGAATGGCTTTGTTTCTGCTCATTGTAGCCTATGTTACCAACGAGCTCAGAACCGACAGGTTTCATGCCAACTACCACCAGATTTACCGTTTGGAGGTGCCAGAATTCGTCAACACGCCCAGCCTTGCTTCTTCTCTCCTGGGCACCGCCCTGCCCGAAGCCCTGGAGGTATGCCGCATCAGCCTCGAAGGACGCAGCGTGCTGACACAGGTGGGCGATAAACAAATGCGCATCGATGAGTTGTTGCTGGCCGACAGCTCCTTCTTCAACATCTTCAGCTTCGACCTCATCCATGGCGATGCAGCCACCGCCCTGTCGAACCCCCTGAGCATTGTCATCTCGGAAAGCGAGGCCGACAAGCTCTTTGGCGATCAGCATCCCATCGGACAAACCCTGAAGCTGAACAACCGGCTAAGTTTTGAGGTTAGCGGCGTGATGGCCGACTTTCCCTCCAACAGCATCATAAAAGCCACGGCAGTCATCCCTTTCCATGCCCTGGTGCAGCTCAGGGGCGACCCCGACATCCTCAGCGACTGGAACAACTGGAACTACCACACCTTTGTGCTGCTGCCAAATGCGCACGACCTGGACGCCGTAAACACAAAACTCAGCGAGGGCATGGACCGCATTGCCGTCGAAACCTTTGGCTTTCCGCCCGAGATAAAGCTAGGATTTTTCCTGCGGCCTTTTTCCGACATCTATTTTGCCAGGATCTCCAACGACAGCCTCGACAAAGGCAATATGACCTTTATCATGATCTTCATGGCCATTGGCTTGTTTATCCTGACCATTGCCGTGATCAACTTCATCAACCTGAGTACGGCCATGGCCTTCCGGCGTGCCCGCGAGGTGGGCCTGAAGAAAGTGCTGGGCAGCTCGCGCGGTATGCTGATGCGGCAATATCTTACCGAATCCATACTGGTATGCCTGGCCGCCCTGATCATCGCCCTGGCGCTGGCCGAATTACTGCTGCCCGGATTCAACAAGCTCACCGGGACGAGCCTGGCCTACGAGCTGGCCGACATCCCGCTGCTGATCCTGATGGCGCTGGCTTTTGCCCTGGTGGTGGGCATCCTGGCCGGCCTCTACCCTGCCTTTTACCTCACCCGCTTCGAGCCTGCCGCCGTGCTTAAAGGCGAAGTGACCAAGGGCAAAAAGGCCTCCAGCCTGCGCAAGACCCTCATTGTGTTTCAGTTTGCCATCTCCATTACCATCATACTGTGCACCATCGTCATCTTTAGCCAGATGAGCTTTATGCGCCACAAAGACCTGGGCTTCGACGCCCAAAACATCATTTACTTTTCTGGCTCGGGCGAAATACCGCGCAACTACGAGGCCTTTAAAACGGAGCTGAAACAGATTCCCGGGGTAGAATATGTGGGCGTTTCGGGAGGCTTGCCAGGCTATGTGGGCATGAACTGGGGCAGGATGGTCGACACGGTAGATCGCCGCATCGACGCCCTGGTGGTCGACCCGGAGTTTCTCGATGTGTATGGCCTGAAGATTACCCGTGGCAGAAACTTCGACCCCCGCATGGGCACCGACATCAACAACGCCTATATTCTGAACGAAACCGCCGTGCGGCAGTTTCAGCTGGAGAACCCCGTGGGCGTGAGGTTTGCCAACGGCACGGTGATCGGCGTGGTCGACGACTTCTCCTATGTGTCGGTGCACCACCCCATTGGCCCACTGGTGCTGGCCTGGATGCCCGAGTGGAGCCATTATATCAATGTGAAAATCAGCCCCCACAACACCAACCAGACCCTCAACGAGATTGGCAGGGTGTGGCATTCGTTTGCCCCCGACTTCCCGTTCAACTACCGCTTTATCGACGATGCCATTGGACGGCTGTACCAGAAAGAGGCGCGCCTGGCCAAGATCTTCCTGTTCTTCTCCCTGCTGGCCATCCTGGTGGCCTGCCTGGGGCTGTCGGGGCTGGCCCTGTTTACCGCACAGCAGCGCACCAAAGAGCTGTCGATACGCAAGGTATTGGGTGCCACGGCCAATGGGCTGGTGCTGCTGCTCACCGGCGACTTTCTGCGATGGGTGCTGCTGGCCAACCTCTTTGCCCTGCCACTGGCATGGTATGCCATGAACCGATGGCTCGAAAACTTCGCCTTCCGCATCAGCATACAATGGTGGATGCTCGTGGCCTCGGCCCTCATAGCCCTGACCATAGCAATGGCCACCATCTCCGTGCAAGCCTTCAGGGCCGCCACAGCCAACCCCGCCGACGCGCTGAAGTACGAGTAGGGTTCGAGGTTCGAGGTTCGAGGTTTGGGGTTCAA
>JAWLCS010000078.1:0-3656 GCA_041687035.1 Bacteroidales bacterium | reverse complement strand
GTATGCAGGCGGTTTTCGGCCTGATCGAATACAATGGAGTGTTCTGATTCGAAAACGTCTTCAACCACTTCCATGCCATCCAAACCAAATTTCTGGAAGATGTCCTCGCCAATGGTGGTTTCACGGTTGTGGAATGCCGGCAGGCAGTGCAGGAATTTCACCTTGGGGTTGCCGGTTTTTTTAATCACATCCATATTCACCTGGTAGGGCTTCAGCAAATTAATGCGCTCTACCCAAACTTCTGCGGGCTCGCCCATCGACACCCATACGTCGGTATAGAGGAAGTCGCAGTCTTTTACAGCCTTTGCCACATCATCGGTAATGGTGATCTTGGCACCGGTTTCTTTGGCGATTTCACGGCACTGTGCTACCAGTTCTTCACTGGGCTGCACCGACTTTGGGGCAGCAGCGCGGAAATCCATGCCCATTTTAGCGGCACCTACCAGCAGGGAGTTGCCCATATTGTTGCGGGCATCGCCCAGGTAGCAGAACTTAATCTGGTTAAGAGGCTTGTCGCTGTGCTCCATCATGGTAAGGAAGTCGGCCAGAATCTGGGTAGGATGGAATTCGTTGGTAAGACCATTCCAAACCGGAACACCAGAATACGCTGCAAGTTCTTCAACGGTTTTTTGAGCATAGCCGCGGTATTCTATACCATCATACATACGGCCGAGCACGCGGGCGGTATCTTTCATCGATTCCTTTTTGCCGATCTGGCTGCCACTGGGTCCGAGATAGGTTACCAGCGCGCCCTGATCGAAGGCAGCTACTTCAAAAGCACAACGTGTGCGGGTACTGTCCTTTTCAAAAATCAGGGCAATGTTTTTACCCTTGAGACGCTGCTGCTCATAACCGCCATACTTGGCCTTTTTGAGGTCCAACGACAAGTCGAGCAAAAACTTAATTTCTTTCGGAGAGAAATCAAGCAACTTTAAAAAACTTCTGTTTCTGAGATTGTAAGCCATGATAATAATTATTAATGGTTAATTGTAAATTGTTAATTAATTCAAAGTTCAAAGTTTAAGGTTAAAAGTTTGGGGTTTGGAGTTTGGATTTTAGTCAATGTCAACTGCCTACTGCCTAATTTCTACTGCCTACTTTCTGCTTTCAACTTTCTCCTTGAAACTTACCCATAAATCACCGTCCCTGCACCGGGGGTCTCAAGCTGGGTGGCTTCGGTAATGATGGCTTCCTTGCCGCCGTTTTCCACAAACTCGACGCAGGCCCTTACTTTGGGTGCCATGCTGCCTTCGGTAAATTGCCCGTCGGCCAGGTGCTTCTTGATATCAGGAATGGAAACCCGCTCGAGCTTTTGTTCACCGGGCTTGTGGAAGTTGATAAACACATTGGGCACATCGGTGAGGATGCAAAATTCGTCGGCCCTGATCTTGTTAGCCAGCAATGAAGAGGCAAGGTCCTTGTCGATCACGGCATCGATACCAATCATTTTACCTTTCTCATCGGTGTAGGCAGGGATGCCGCCGCCACCCACAGTAATTACAATGGTTCCGGTGCGGGCCAGCTTCTCCACAGCTTCCCAGTTTGGAATTTCAATAGGCCTTGGCGAAGCCACTACCCTTCTCCAGCCGCGCTTTCGCGGATCTTCGTGGAACACCCACTCGGGATGTGCATTTTTCAGCTCATCCATTTCCTCCTGGGTATAAAACGGGCCAACGGGCTTGGTGGGGTTCTGGAAGGCGGGGTCGTTCTTGTCGACCATTACTTGGGTAACCAGGGTAACGATATTGCGCTTAATGCCATGCTCGGCCAGCACGTTGCGCAATTGCTGCTCGATCATAAAACCTATGGAACCCTGGGTTTCGGCCACGCAAAAATCGATGGGCTGTTTGGGCAAGCCGTAAATGCGATGACCGGCTTCATGCTGCAATAAAACATTGCCCACCTGGGGGCCGTTGCCATGTCCAATCACAATATCGTAGCCTGTTTTTACCAGCCCTACAAGGTGCTGACAGGTCTCGTAAACATTCTGTTCCTGCTCATCGATGGTGCCGATCTGGTCGC
Source organism: Bacteroidales bacterium (assembly GCA_041687035.1). Lineage (GTDB taxonomy): Bacteria > Bacteroidota > Bacteroidia > Bacteroidales > UBA7960 > UBA7960. The sequence goes on along the minus strand of JAWLCS010000078.1, from coordinate 1,634 downwards.
CACGAAGCAGGGCATTTCCGCCAAAAGCAATAACCGATAATTTTTTCATAACTATTTTTAATTTTATTTAAATGACTGATTTCAGAAAACAAAAACCGGAAACCTTTTGGGGCGCCGGTTCATTTAAGGTGGGGAAAAAGAAACTTAACGAAAAACCTGTTCACGTTTCACCCTGATCCCTCTAAATGACCAAATAAGCGGCCCCGCGAAAAAAGCCTTAATCGGGGATGCCCGCCAGGGCCTGGAAGAATATCAGCAGCAATCCGGTGAACCACTTCATTAAGCTAATTGGTTTTAAATTAAGCATTTACAAAAACCAATGCAAAGCTATAAAATTTCCCTGAATTTCATAAGCCAAATAATTTAAAAAACTGACATAAAAAAAAAGGGCCACCAAAGCGGCCCTTTCAAAAGAACGATCATTTGCTGTTGGCTTTTACTTCTGCCCCAGCCATGCCGTGTACATCCAAACCAGTTTTTCCTGTTCGCGAATGTAATCGCTGGCCATGGCATTGGTGCCTTCATCCTCATACTGACCTGAAAGATCAAGTATAACACGCTGCTTTTCAAGCAGGACACTGAATGCATGGACAATCGACTCCATACATACCCTGGCTTCGGTGGCATTCTGAACGGGCTTTACCTTCGACACTTTCAGGTAATCTTCAAAAGTATGCAGCGGGGTTCCGCTCAGGGTAAGGATACGCTCGGCAATCTCGTCAATTTTGACCTGGAGGTCTGTATATAGTTCTTCGAACTTCACGTGAAGCTCAAAGAATTTTTCGCCTTTGATATTCCAATGAAAGCCGCGGGTGTTCTGATAAAAAACCTGGTAGTTGGCCAGCAGGTCGTTCAGTTTGTCAATCAGTTCCGCACTCTGTTCTTTGTCAAGTCCGATTTTATTCTTTTTACTCATTTCAATAAAAATTTTAGGGGTTAGTATATTGATTTATTTTTGTTCGTCAAATTCACCAGTAAGGTGCAGCTTGATTTCAACAGGCTTGAAGCCTTTTATCTTCTTTTTTTCAAAATAATCCATGAGTATTTTGTCCAGCTCCGGGTCAAAGTAATCCTCTACCCTTGCTGTGCCAAGGCCATACAGATGGTGGTGTGGTTCGGCTATTACATCGTAGCGCATCACGTCGGCATCGGTGGCAATACGCTGGGCAATTCCCTTGCTTACAAATACATCAAGCGTATTGTAAACCGTGGTTTGCGAAAGACCAGGTATGTTTTGCGAAACTTCCCGAAAAATTTCTTCAGCAGTGGGGTGATGATGAAACTTCAGCAAAGCCTGCATTACTGCAATGCGCTGCGGCGTAACCTTTAGGCCACTTAGTGTCAATTTTCCGGCAATTTCCTTGATGTTGTGCATGGTTTAATTTTATACAAAGTTACAATTATTTTTAATTTGTAACAATTACATTTTGATAAATTTTGTTAAAAAGTAGTTACAATGGAAGGGTAAGTTCTTGCAGCTACAATAAAAACAATTCCTACTTTTATTCTTTCAAGAAACACCTTTTAAAATCAATTGAAATTATGGATCAATGGATGGTTTTCGGAACGCTGGGGCTGGCGCTGGTGCTATTTGCCTGGGGAAAGATTCGTCATGATTTTGTGGCACTCATCTC
>JAWLCS010000077.1:0-3699 GCA_041687035.1 Bacteroidales bacterium | reverse complement strand
TAAGAAAAAGGAAAGTACGACCCGGGGCTACTGCTGGGCGTTCCAACTGATGCCAAACCATCTGTTATTAGCCTCGCACCTGAATCTTTTGAAAGCTTAATGTGGTGAAAATCATTGCATTTCGTTAAATTAATTTTTACCTTTATTAATAAGGGCTTATCGTTTTACCTAAAATCAGGATAAACGATCTGATTTATTTATGAACTAATTTTTTACGCATGAAAACAAACTTTCAAAAATCATTCAAATCTTTTTTCCTTTTTTATTTTTTGGTCAGCACCCTGCTAGTCACCGCACAAGTGCGCAGGGAAGTGGGCAACCTGGTGCTCGAGGATGTCCCGGAAGTGCCACAAGAAATCATCGATCGGCTTGAGCAGTATCAAAACACCCGATCGGCTTCGATTGCCGACTGGCTTCCCGGCGATGACGGCATACTGATCTCAACGCGTTTTGGCAACACCGTGCAGTTGCACACGGTAGCTTTCCCCGGAGGGGCACGCAGCCAGATCACCTTTTTCAACGAACCGGTGACCAATGCCAGTTTCTCACCCTCGCCCAATTACAATGGCTTTATGTTTAGCCGCGATGCGGGGGGCAATGAGTTTTCGCAGTTTTTCTGGTACGATATGGGCCAGCGTACGGTTCAAATGGTAAGCGACGGCTCCTCCCTGAATAATGGTCTTGTCTGGTCGAACAGGGGCGACCGCTTTGCCTTTACCTCTACCCGGCGCAACGGGCGCGACATGGATATTTACGTTTCTGACATGGCTGAACCCCAAAAAGCCACCTTGTTGGTTGACCTAGGCAAGGGCGGCTGGATAGTCACCGACTGGTCGCCCGACGACACCAAGCTGATCTTGATTCAATACTTGTCGGCCAACCTGAGTAATTCTTTTATCCTTGACCTGCAAACCCGGGAAATGAAACAGATCAACCTCAACCGCCAGCCATCCCTTTTTGCCGCCATTGCCTGGAACCACGATGGCAGCAAAATATATGTGGTAACGAACGAAGGCCGTGAGTTTAGAACCCTGGGGCAGTACGACCTCAAAACCGGAACCCTGTCCTTTATCACCGATGGCATTCCATGGGATTTGGAGGGTTTAATCATGAACCGCGACAGAAGCAAGGCGGCCTTCACGGTCAATGAGAACGGAATCAGTCGCCTCTACCTGCTTGATGCCAGCAACAATACCTTCGAAAGCCTAAAAAACCTACCCGTAGGACAGGTGACAGGAGTCAACTTCCACCCCCAGCGCAATGAACTGGCTATGGTAATCAACTCTACCCAGACCCCGGGCGATGTGTACTCGCTCGACCTGGACCAAAATGAGCTGAAACGATGGACCTACAGTGAAGTGGGCGGACTGGATGCCAGCTTGTTTCCCGAGCCGGAACTGATATTTTATGAAACCTTTGACTCGATAAACGGGCAGCCAAGAAAAATACCCGCCTTTGTTTACAAACCCAAAGAGGGGCGGGGTCCCTTTCCGGTTATGATCGGTATTCATGGGGGACCTGAAGGTCAGCACACCCCAAACTTCTCTTCATTCAATGCATTCCTTGCCACCGAATTGGGCATTGCCGTGATCGGGCCCAATGTTCGCGGTTCAATAGGCTACGGAAAGACCTACCTCGACCTTGACAACGCTTACCTTCGTGAAGACGCTGTAAAAGATATCGGTGCCCTGATTGACTGGATCGGCACCCAACCCCAATTTGACGCTTCAAGGATCGGTGTTTACGGAGGTTCTTACGGGGGGTATATGGTGCTGGCCTCCATGGTGCACTTTGGCGACAAGCTCCGCTGCGGCATCGATTTGGTGGGCTTTAGCAACTTTGTCACCCTCCTCGAAAACACCGAAGATTACCGGCGCGACCTGCGCCGTGTGGAGTACGGCGATGAGCGCGACCCGGCCATGCGCGAATTCTTGCTGAGCATATCGCCATTGAACCACGCCCATAAGATCACTAAACCCCTGTTTGTGATTCAGGGTGCCAACGACCCTCGCGTGCCGGCCTCCGAAGCAGAACAAATGGTAAAAGCCATCAGGCAAAACAAAGGCAAGGTGTGGTATATGCTGGCCTTGGATGAAGGCCACGGCTTTCGCAAAAAAGAAAACAACGACCGCATGACCGAGGCTGTGGCATACTTCCTGAAACTAAACCTGTTGGGAGAATAAGCCAGGCTTTTATTCTCCCGCCCCGGGTGTAAGAAAAAAGAAAAGACGACCCGGGGCTACTGTTGGGCGGTCTCGCCTGAGGCGAGACGAAAAATTGATTGTATTGCTCTCTTACCAGGTTTTATAAGTGTTTTTATGGGGGCCTGTTAGGGGTATTTCACAATTACTTTTCAAAAAGCGAAAAAATAATTAAAAATCACTTTTAAGAAAGTGAAATAATGCTTAAATTTGACTTTTACAAAAGTGAAAAGTTATGGATATGCTTAGAGAACTTTCCCAAAGGCGAGTGCTTGGGGTAAACTCATCATTCAAACGTTACCTGTATGAAAAGATCAATTGGAATGATCGATTCATTGGTATTGTTGGAGCCCGGGGAGTGGGCAAAACTACCTTGTTGCTGCAGCGTTTAAAAGGACTAAACGATCGGGATGCCCTGTTTGTTAGCTTGGATTCGCTTTACTTCTCTGAGAATAAATTGATCGACTTTGCCGAATCGTTTTACCGTGAGGGTGGCCGTTACCTGTTTCTTGATGAAGTTCATAAATACCCCAACTGGTCGCAGGAATTAAAGAATATTTATGATTTCCTTCCGGAATTAAAGGTGGTATTTACCAGTTCTTCAGCACTTGAGATATACAAGGGGCAATTTGACTTAAGCCGCAGGGTCATTTCATACGTATTGCAGGGTCTTTCTTTCCGCGAATTCCTTGCGTTGAAACACGGGAAAAAAGTTCCGGTTTTTAAATTACAGGACATCCTTGAGGATAAATCATTATCTGTCAATGAACTGCTGGATAATTTCAAGCCTTATAAATACCTGGGCGATTACCTGAATTCCGGATATTATCCGTTTTTTCTGGAGGGTGAAGAAAACTACCACCGAAAACTGCTGAATGCCATTAACCTGGTGCTTGAAACCGATCTCCCGGCAGCCAATCATATTGATTATTATGCAGTGATTAAACTTAAGAAACTCTTGTATATTATTTCCCGGATTGTACCCTATACGCCAAATGTAAGCCAGTTATCGGGACAAATCGGAACTACCCGCGATACCCTGTTAAAATATCTTTCACTGCTTCATAATGCTCATATAATCCGTTGGCTTTCCTCAGATGCTTTTGGCATAAATTTCCTGAATAAGCCCGATAAGATTTACCTCGAAAATACCAATATTGGAGCTGCATTGAATTTTGAAGGGCAATCAATGGAAAAGGGCCATTTAAGGGAAACCTTTGTTTTGAATCAGCTTTCAGTGTCCCACCAGGTTACCTACCCGAAAGAAGGTGATTTTATGGTTGATGGCCGCTGGCTACTTGAAGTGGGGGGGCGGTCAAAAGGCCTGAAACAAATAAAGGGCAAGCCCGATGCATTTATCGTGTCGGATGAAATCGAATACCGGGCCGGCCAAAAAATCCCTCTTTGGATGCTTGGTCTGCTTTATTAATTATCCACCTTTTATTCCGCCCCGGGGCTATTGTTGGGCGTTTCCTTGGTTACGGGTTTTCTGTTCGAG
>JAWLCS010000076.1:0-3806 GCA_041687035.1 Bacteroidales bacterium | reverse complement strand
AGCTCAGTAGGTTAGAGCATCAGATTGTGGTTCTGAGGGTCGGGGGTTCGAGTCCCCTCTTCCACCCAAAAAGCCCGGCAGCAATGCCGGGCTTTTTTTATTTGCTTTTTTTTGAATTAAGATCCTTAATAATTGAAGCTTTTTCAATTGCAATTTGACCTTTTTAGATAAAATAGCGCGACTCGAAAAAAAATACATCATAAATAATCTTCTAAAATATATTATCCTTTATCTTTAAAGACTCAAAATTTCTAGTTTTTCTGCAACCTTTTAAATTTTGTAATCATGAAAAAAGTGTTTGTTTTTGTTTTATTTATTGCTTTTGCCGCTTCCGGCTTTGCGCAAATCAGCGCCAAGCTGATGCGGCAGATGGATGTGTCAGACACCCACATTGCCTTTGTTTTTGCGGGTGACATTTGGCTGGTGGGCCGTGATGGCGGCCAGGCCGTGCAACTCACACGCTCGCCCGGCGAAGAGTCCTGGCCAAAGTTCTCGCCTGACGGCAGTCGTATTGCTTTCTCTGCCAACTACAATGGCAGCACCGACATTTACGTGATGCCCGTAACGGGTGGTATTCCAACGCGTGTCACCTACCGTTCGTTTGCCGACCGTATGCTTGACTGGCACCCCGATGGCAAGCGCATTTTGTTTGCATCGGCCGGCGACACCGGGCGCGGACCCAACCAGTTTTATTTGGTTAGCGCCGAGGGTGGTCTGCCAGAAAGACTTCCTGTGCCTTACGGCGAACTGTCCAGCTTTTCGCCTGATGGCAATAAACTTGCCTACATTACCCGCATTACTGAGAACTATCCCTTTAAGCGATACAGGGGCGGGCTTACTTCTGACATTATCGTGTTCGACCTGGTGAACATGAGTGCCGAAAACATCACCAACCGCCGTGCTATTGATGGGAAGCCTGCCTGGTCGGGCAATATCATTTATTTTCTTTCAGATCAGGCTGAGAACATGCGCATCAACCTTTGGGCTTATGATACCCGGACGAAAACGGAGCGCCAGCTAACCAATTTCGATGACTTTGACATCTCTTACATGTCGGCCGGTAAGGACAGGCTGGTGTTCGAAATGGGCGGTATGCTGCACGTAATGGACCTGGCCACAAACCAGTACAAGCCTGTGGATGTGTATGTGGTGAGCGACCTTGCCCCCGAGATGGCCCGCAATGTAAATGTGGGCAGCCGTATCCAAAATATGTCACCTTCGCCCGATGGCAAAAGGGTTATCTTCGAAGCCCGCGGCGAACTTTTCAATGTGCCGGTATCGGATGGATTTACGCTTAACCTGACGCGTTCGAGCGGCGCCTTTGATCAGAGTCCTGCCTGGTCGCCCGATGGCAAGCACATTGCCTTCTGGAGCGACATGAACGGCGAATACGAGATTTACCTTTTGGAAAGCGAGGGCAGCAAGCCTCCGAGGAAATTGACCAGCCGCGGAAGCGGTTTTGGTTATGCCCTTTACTGGTCGCCCGACAATAAGAAAATCGCCTTTATTGATGAAAAGAACGATATTTCAGTTCTGGATGTGGAGACTGGCAAAGTGCAGGTTGCAGGCAATACCTTTTGGAATGTAGGGCATGGATCAAAATTTGGCTATCCCATTAGCTGGTCGCCCGATTCGAAATGGATCGCCTTCACCATTGGGCTGGAAAATTCACAGGAAGCCATTTTTGTTTATCATGTATCGGAAGGAAAACTCCACCAGGTGAGCAGCGGTTTTTACAATGATGGGAACCCTGTTTTCAGCCCTGATGGAAAATACCTTTACTACTTTACCCAACGCAATTTTTCTGCGGTTTACTCAGCGCTAGGCGATGGCACCTGGGTCTATCCCAATGCCACGCAGCTTGCCGCTTTGAGCCTTACATCAGCTGTACCTTCCTTGCTGGCACCGAAAAATGATGAGGTTTCTGTTGCTGCAGCAAGTTCACTCACCGAAACTGCCAGCAGCAATTCGGGCAGGCGCGACAGCAAGCCCGAAGAGAAAAAAGAAGAAGGGGTGAAGGTTGAAATAGACTTCTCAGATATTGAGTCGCGGCTGGTAATTCTGCCACCCAAGCCAGGCAACCTTGGCAGGCTCAGCGCCATCGATGGCAAGATCATTTACGTGCGTTTTGCAAATTCCGGCTCGGCTGAAAACGCAGCATCGCTGGTGTTTTACGACATTAAGGAACGGGAAGAAAAGACCATAATGGCCGAGGTGAACAACTATAGGTTGACAAGCGATGGCAAATCCATTTTGGTGGGCAGTTCAAACCGTTTCGGCATTATCAAACCCGACCCGGGTCAGAAGGTCGAAAAGCCCATTTCCACTGCCAACATGAGCATGCAGCTGATCCCACGCGAGGAATGGACACAGGTTTTTAACGATACCTGGCGGCGCTACCGCGACTTTTTCTACGATGCCGACATGCACCAAGTCGACTGGGACGGTCTGCGGCAACGTTACGGAGCACTTCTTGCTGATGCACGCACCCGTTGGGATGTCACAAATCTACAATCGAACCTGATCGCAGAGCTCAGTGCAGGGCATACCTACAGCTCTGGTGGTGATACCGAGAGCGTTACTCCGCAACAAACGGGTTTTCTTGGTATTGACTGGGGTTTGGATGGCAAAGGGTTTTTCATTAAAAACATTGTTAGGCCGGCGGCATGGTCGGCCGAGATCCGTTCTCCCTTCGACCTGCCAGGTGTGGATGTAAAAGCTGGCGATTATATTTTGACAGTGAATGGTGTGGCCCTTGATACCACAAAAGATCCTTATGCTGCTTTTTCAGGGCTTTCAGGAAAAACCGTAGTGCTATCTGTTAGCCGGAGCGGCAAGCCGGAAGATGCCAAAAACGTTGTGGTAGAATGCCTCAGCCCGGGTGGTGAAAACAACCTTCGTTACCTGGCCTGGATTGAAAGAAACCGCCAAATGGTGGATGAACTTTCGGGTGGCAGGTTGGGCTATATCTATATGTCGAACACTAGCGGGCGCGGTCAGCTTGAGCTTGTGAGCATGTTCTACGGTCAGCTTCACAAAGAAGGCTTCATTATTGACGAACGTTTCAATGGCGGCGGACAACTGGCCGACCGTTTCCTCGAACTGCTGACACGCCCTGTGGTTTACAACCTGCACTGGCGTGCTGGGCGCGACCATACCAACCCCATTAAGACCAACACAGGCCCCATGGGTATGCTTATTAACGGATGGGCAGGATCGGGCGGCGACGGACTGCCCTGGGCATTTAAAGTGCTGGAAGCAGGCCCCATTGTGGGCGAACGCACCCTGGGGATCCTGATCGGACCTGCCACCGGGCATTCGCTGATCGATGGCGGCGGCATTACCGTGCCTGATGCCAGGCTATACGACAATGCCGGGCATTGGTTTTGGGAAGGATCTGGCGTGGAGCCTGATATTGAGGTTTGGGATGATCCAAACATGCTCATTAAAGGCCGCGACCCCCAAATGGAAAGGGTGGTGGAGGAGGTCATGAAACTTCTTGAAGCCAATCCGCCAAAAATGACACCTGCACCCCCGCACGAAGACCGCACAGCTCCCGGATTGCAGCGGATTTATTAGAATCTTTATGCTGCTTCTTGCTTAACGGCAGAGGTTAAACCAGTCTTGTTTGGATTCTTTTCCTGCCTTCAGCGTAAGCATAATTAAGCAAATCATTAGGCCCGGCAGCAATGCCGGGCTTTTTTTGTTTCCTTGCTGTAAATATTAAGTAATTCAAATTTTTTAAGCCTGGAAGCTTTTATCAAGCCGCATCTGCAGGTTGTATTCCTGGCGGGGAAGAAAAGGTG
>JAWLCS010000075.1:0-4054 GCA_041687035.1 Bacteroidales bacterium | reverse complement strand
GCCAGCAGGTATTTTTCAACAACCAGCTGATCCAGATCCGTAACCAAACGGCTTACGATATGTTTAAATGGAGCCTGTTCGGGCAGCTCACCCGCAGCCTGGCCCGCGACCGACTCAGCCTGTCACTGGGTGTGAGGGCCGACGCCAACAACTACTCCCCCAGCATGTCGAACTTGCTCGAGCAGATCTCACCCCGCTTCTCGGCCTCCTACCAGCTGCGCGAGAACCTGTTCCTGAGCGGAAATGTGGGCCGCTACTTCCAGCTTCCCTCCTACATCACCCTGGGCTACCGCAACCCCGAAGGAGTGCTGGTGAACAAAAACAACGACCTAAAATACATTGCCGTCGATCATTTTGTCAGCGGAATAGAATGGATGCCAGGCCGGTTGAGTAAAATCACCCTTGAAGGATTTTACAAGCTTTACGACAAATACCCCTTCTCAGTGCGCGACTCGGTGGCCCTGGGAAGCAAGGCAGCAGATTTCGGGGTGTTTGGCGATGAGGAAGTGCTCTCCATTGGCAAAGGCCGGGCTTATGGAACGGAATTATACTACCGCGCCGAAAACGTGAAGAACTTTAACCTGATCCTCTCCTATACCTTTGTGAGGAGCGAATTTCAGGATAACCAGGGCAGCTATGTGCCTTCCAAGTGGGATAACCGGCACATACTTATTTTCACCGCCCTGCGGCCCCTGCCGCGCAACTGGGAAGTGGGCCTGAAATGGCGCTACTCTGGTGGAGCACCCTATACGCCTTTCGACCTGGAGTTTTCGAGCATACGCGATGCCTGGGACGCACAAAATGCACCTTACCTCGACTATTCCAGGTTTCATAAAGACAGGCTTAGAAACTTTCACCAACTCGACCTGCGTGTCGACAAACAGTTTTTCCTCAGAAAATGGTCGGTCATGGCTTATCTGGATATCCAGAACATTTATAACTTCGAATCGCAATTGCCCGATAATGTGATCAGGCAGGAGGATGAAAACGGACAACCCATTGTATTTACAGATGACAACGGAGTGGAGCGCTACCGGCTAAAAACCCTTGAAAACCTTACCGGCTCCATTTTGCCAACCATTGGTCTTATCTTTGAATTCTAAACCCATTGCTATGAAAACCAGCCTGATAAATAAAGATCGTTCTATGGTTAGAAGGTATTTACTGATGCTGATGGTAATCGTTTTTTCATTGGTCTTTACAACACCAGCCATGGCCTTTGAAAGTGACCCCCAGCAGCGCTGGTGGCGCCGCAGCAAGCCTGTAGAGCCCATGCAGGTGATACAAACCACGGTCGATCCCGCTGGCATCGCCATGGAGGTGGTGATGGAGCGGGGCCGTGCCCACAACCATCCGCTCATGGTCATTTGGGTGGAAGACCTTGAAGGGAATTACCTGCAGACCCTTTACGTGGCCGAATCTATTGCCAAAGGCGTGTATCTGCATGGCGACGCATCCAGTGGCCGCTGGCTGCCGGGGCCCATCCGCAGGCCCGCTGCCCTCCCCTATTGGGGGCACCAGCGCGGCGTGCAGGCCGAAGACGGACTCTATATGCCTTCACAGAAAAACCCCATGCCCGACGCCCTGACAGGTGCAACCCCTAAAGCGAACTTCACCCTACGAACCAAGCTACCTGCCACCGGCCCGAGAAAATTCAGGGTGCTGCTCGAAATAAACCAGCCCTGGGACTGGAACCTACACTGGTACAACAACCGCTTTCCTGGCGACAGAGATTATATGACTTCTGCCCAGCCCGCTTTGGTTTATGAAGCAACCGTGGACCTGGATGCTGACCAACAGACATTTGAGATGAAACCCATTGGTCACAGCCATTGGTCGGGAAAATCGGGCGAGCTATTCAGGGATTTAAGTACAATTACGACCGCATTAAACATAGTTGAAAACGTTTTGGTAAGGGTACCGGAAAAAAAATGATTTTTCTTTTTTTAAAATTGGAGTAAAAAGGGGGGGGGGTTTTTCCTCTTTTTTTTTGTTTTTCATATAAAACAATATAGATTTTGGTAAGCCTTATCCTATTATTTAATAGAAAAAATCAATAACAAATATTTAATACAACCGTTTATCAACTGCTTGAATCAGGCAATAAACACCTGTTAAACAACAGATTCCAAAAGGACCAAATAATATCATATTTATATTTTTTTATTTATCCTACCATAAGGAATGAATAAAAAATGGACTTACAAAATTTTTTGGCCAGATTAGAACCATCCAGGCCCTTAAAATTATACTAAGGGATACCCCTATATACCCATCGCTTTTTTCGAATTTTAAATTAAGGGAAATTCCGAATGGCCAAGCAAGGCAACTTTTCGTAGTTTTATCGATAGGAAAATAACCTTAGTTGGCAATTTTGTTAACATTTTGTTAATAACAAGCTGAAATTTCTCCAGAAAAAAGAATGTTTCAGCCTATTTTTCTCATTAAAAAATTTCAAATAATGTGTAACCAAAACTGATTGCCTATGAAAAAACCTCCCCTAAAAACCTGAATGCTAAATCTTTTCAGAAAAATGAAAGTGTTGTTAATTAAATTTTTATTAAATGGAAAAAAAGTACGTGAACCTTAAAGGACGATGTAGCAGTTTGCTGATGTTTCTTTTTGTCATGGCGTTTGCTTTTTCGGCCGTAGCCCAGGATAATGCCAGGGTAAGACCAGCCGTAAGCGATGCCTTTTCAACAGCAAATGTTTGCTCGAGCGCCGATCCCTCTATACCTTTGGGTATCGAGCCGGATTTTGCGCCAGGAAATCCTCCGCTGTGTGAGGGTGGGTTTAAACTCGACCCCCCTGCATCCGGAACTTTTCAGCTAAATGGTGGTACCATTACCATCGAAATTAGCATGACGAGTTGCGGACAAGTTTTCAGCTGGAGTGCTTCTCCAGGCATAGAGATTCATGAAATAGTAGTAAAAGGTGGCTCAGATGCCAATATTTACGATTATTCAGGAATGATGCCTGCACCGATGTATGATGGAAACTTGCATGCACCCCTTAACCCTAACGGGAATTATGCTGGCCTGAGCCACATGAATTTCTGTTATACCTATGTTCCGCCGCTCGAATGCGAATCGACAGTTTCTTCAGAAATTGAATGCTTCGAAGGTTTGGGTGAAATCACCACAACCTGGACAGGAGGCGTTGGCCCATTTGATGTTTATCTGAATGATGTATTAATTGAGTCCGGCGTGATGGTCAGGACTTATACTTTTTCAAATCTGACAGCTGGTACATACATTTGCAAAATTGTTGACAGCGAAGGAAGAGAAACACTGTGTGAAGAAACGCTAATTGAGCCACCTTCTAATCCACCCGTTCTTGCTTGCGAGGATGGTGAAGCCGGACCCTGCCCAGAAAACCTTGAAACTGATTTTAATGCATGGAAAGCTTCACTTGGAAGTTATACAGGAGGAAAAGAACCTGTTATTGTAACTTACTGGATTAACGACGTGGAAGTTCAGTTGAACGACGTTAACCCACCTCTCTATTGCGGTGGTTCAGTTACCATTGTTACCAAAGCAATAGATGCCTGTCTGGAAGAGGACGAAGTATCCTGTACCTTTACAGTACTTCCCGCTCCTGTATTGGATATCAATATTCCTGATCCTTACCAGGCCCAAACATGTATGGACGAGCTCGAGCTTGATATGGAATTTGCCAACTGGCTTGCTCAGTTTGACGTTGATGGTGGTTGTAATGTAGTTATAACTACTGACCCTGTTAACCCAATGGTTCCAGATGCTTGTGGTGGATTCATTACCGTTACCTGGACCATTACCAGCGACTGCGAGGATCCTTTCACTGCCAGTTCAACATTCACTGTTCCCGACGCACCTGTGGTGGAACTGGATGTTCCCGCTGACAAGGAAGTTGAAGCATGTTTGGATCAGGCTGCCGTTGACCTTGCCTTTGCCAACTGGCTTGACGAGGTTTCCTATGAAGGCGGCTGTAATGCCGTTTTGAGCATGTATCCCATGAGCCCCGAAGCACCCGATGCTTGCGGTGGTGAAATCACCGTGACTTGGACCGTAACCAG
>JAWLCS010000074.1:0-5157 GCA_041687035.1 Bacteroidales bacterium | reverse complement strand
ACTTTTTCCTGATAACTTTTTCTTGATATACCATGTTGTTGCAATCCTTTTACATTGTATTGGGATTCGTCCTTTTAATAAAGGGTGCCGATTGGCTGGTTAACGGGGCATCGAAGCTGGCCCGCAAACACCGAATCTCCGATCTGGCCATAGGCCTTACCATTGTGGCTTTTGGTACTTCTGCCCCCGAACTGGTGGTTAATGTCATTGCGTCCATTCAGGGGCACCAGGGCATTGTTTTCGGAAACATTATTGGCAGCAACAATTTCAACCTGTTCGTTATTCTGGGTATTACAGGATTGATTACTCCACTGGTAGTTCGGTCGAGCACGGTATGGCGCGAAATCCCCATTTCTTTTATAGCCGTTTTTATATTGTTCCTATTGTCGAATGGTCTTTTTTGGGGTCAGCAAACGCTGCTTTCGCGCATCGATGGGCTGTTGCTGCTTGCCATGTTTGGGCTTTTTCTGTTTTATGTCAGCAAGCAGCTTAAATCGGATAATGCAGACCACCCCACAACAGCCGGACAAACTTCTGACCTGAAGTTAAGCGGTTTGATCATTGCGGGTCTTCTGTTGCTGGTTTTGGGTGGGCGGCTGGTGGTAACAGGGGCAGTGGCAGTGGCTACCCGGCTGGGTATAAGCGAAACCATAATTGGACTGACCATTGTAGCAGCCGGAACCTCCCTGCCCGAGCTGGTTACCTCGGTGGTGGCGGCCACGAAGAAAAACATCGACATTGCCGTGGGTAATATCATTGGCTCCAATATTTTTAATATCTTTCTTATTCTTGGCGTTAGTTCCTTGGTCCGTCCGGTAGTATTTGATACTGCCCTGAATACAGACCTCGCATTGCTGGCTTTGGGCACCCTGTTCCTGTTCCTTGCCATGTTCACGGGCCAAAAGAGAAAACTTGATAGATGGGAAGCCGCCATTCTGCTCATCACTTTCATTGCATACACCATTTACCTTATTCATTAATTTATTTCTCGCCCTTTTTGGATAAATCCTGCGTATGGAAAAACGAGTAAGTGTCCGCAAGCAGCTTTCTTTTATTGATGCCTTCACCCAGGAAAGGACTTTCCTAACCTTTATTCTGATTCTCTTTATAATTGCGGCACTGATTTATCAGAATACCGCCATTGCCATGTGGTTCGGCTTTGCAGTGGCAGGCTATTCGGTAGTTTCGAACGACAGTATCCAAACCATTGGCACCTTCCTGTCATCGAATGCGCATCGCAAATGGTGGGTGCTCTGGCTCTACATAGGAGGCCTTTTTATTGTCACCATCCTGGTCAGCTGGTTTTTGTTTGATGGTGATATCAGCTACCGCAGGCTGGCCACCAAAGGGTTTGACCAGGATCCTGTCTCGTTTGAACTCCTGCACCTGATCGCTCCAATTATTCTGATTATTATCACCAGGATGCGCATGCCGGTTTCAACCACTTTTCTTTTGTTAAGCTCCTTTGCCTCAAGCAGCGGTGCCATAAGCCAGGTGCTTACCAAGAGCCTGATCGGATATGGGTTGGCCTTTTCCGTGTCCTTTCTTACCTACTTGTTTCTGGCCCGATACCTGAAAGCCCGGTTCAAGGGGAAAGCCCATAATGCCTGGCACGTAACCCAGTGGATAACAACAGGTACGCTCTGGTGCCTCTGGATTATGCAGGACGCAGCCAATATTGCCGTTTTTTTGCCCAGGAAACTCGATATCTGGCAGTTACTCGGAGCCACCGGTATCATATTCGCAGGGCTGGGCCTCATCTTTTACCACAAGGGTGGACGAATACAAGAGATCATTACCAACAAATCAGATGTAGTAGATGTAAGGCCAGCCACTGTCATTGACTTTATCTTTTCCTTGCTGATGCTTTTCCATTTGGTTTACAGCACCGTGCCCATGAGTACTACCTGGGTTTTCCTCGGCCTGCTGGGTGGGCGCGAAATTGCTATGCGCATCAATGGCACCAGCCACAAACCCACCGGAAAAACCCTTAAAATAATTGGGAAAGACATTCTAATGGCATTGATAGGACTGAGTATATCTATTATTGTGGCTTTTTCTGTTAATGAAAACATCCGGAGCGAGATCGTGGGTTGGTTTAGATAGCCGGATTTGCCAAGGCTGCAGGAAATAGTAGGTAGCGGTAGTCCTTGGCGCAGGGCGCAGAGCAGAGAGCAAGGAAATAAATAGGCCCGGCATTTATGCCGGGTTTTTTGATAGGAAAATTGACGGGGCTTTAGCCCAAGCATAAACGATATTTGGGCTAAAGCCCCCTGTTGTGGTGTGTGATTATTGGACCGTAGCATAAATGCTACGGCTATTGATTTCGGGTTTTTTTATGGAATGATCAAATATTTCGGGGGGGTATCTTTGGTTCCCTTTTTTATCTTTATTTTGCAGAAAAAAAGGCAATGGCAAAAAGCAAACACAAGGAAATGAAGCTCAAGTCGCTGAGCGTATCGGTTATTGTTACTTCGCTGGTATTGATTGGCCTGCAGGGGCTGCTTTTTATTGCCAGGAAAAATATTATTTACCTTCCTGATCTTTTGGTGGACAAGATCAGCAGGGTTTCGCTGATCATTGCCATATTCTTTTTTATCAGCCTGATTTTGAGGCTTAGTTTGAAAAGGGTTTACAACTGGTTCGACGAGCCCGAAGAAAAGATCTTTTACACCAAGATATACTCGTGGTTGCTCTACAGCCTCGGCATCTTTTTCATTATGTATAGTTTAGGGGTGTCGCTGGGAAACATTACCTTGTTTATTGGTTTGATTGCTACGGGCTTGGCCTTCGCCGTGCGCGATGTGCTGATGTCGTTCTTTGCCTGGCTCATCCTGCTCCGAAAGAAACCCTTCCGTATTGGTGATTATATCCGCATTGGCGACGAAGAAGGTAAGGTGCTGCACATTGGTACCTTTCATGTGCTGCTCGACAGTACCGATGATCTGCCTGAAGATTACATCCGTGTACCCAACAAAACGTTTCTTGAAAAGAGCATTTACAACCTGGGCAAAAGCGTTTTTCACGAGCAGGTGAGTTTTCAATTTACCGGTTGGCCAGATGACAAAAACCAGCGCCTGGAAGCCCTGCAGCAAAGTGTGATGAAAATCCTTGACCGCAAAGACCACCTGCGCGTTTATACCGACATGAAAAATGACAAACTGTGCCTGAATGTAGAATACCTGGTGGGCTTTGACAAAAGGCTGGATGCAAGGTCTGAGGTTATCGACCTGGCTTTTGATGCTTTTAGCGAATTCCTGTATTTTCCAAGAAACTAATCATCAGTCATTCGTGGTCAGTCGTCAGGGAATTCGCAAATTGTAAATCGTTGATAAAAGACCTCCCCCCAACCCCCTCCAAAGGGGGAGTTTGTGCTAAGTGGATTTTGTGGAAATTCGCATATCGCAAATCGTTGATCGGAAATCGTTAACCGATCCGCTGGCTATCGGACACGCCACCCTTCCGCCTCAGGCGGGACAAGCTCTTCAAAAAGGGGAGTAAGATCTTAAACTTGAAACCTTAAACTTTAAACCTTGAACTCCCAACCTCGAACCTCGAACCCCAAACCCCAAACCTGAAACCTCGAACTCCTAACCTCGAACTCCTAACCTAAAGCACCTCCTTCAGCGCTGCCACAAACTTCTCCACGTCTTCGCGGGTGGTGCTGAATGAGGTCATCCAGCGCACCTCGGAGCGGGTTTCGTTCCACACATAGAAGAAATATTTCTGCTGTAGCTTTTCTATGGCTTCTTTGGGAATGATGGCAAACACGCCATTGGTTTCTACGGGCTGGGTGATTTGCACCTGGGGTATCTCCCTGACTTTTTCGGCCAACAGCTGTGCCATTTGGTTGGCGTGGGTGGCGTTTTGCAGCCAGAGGTCGTTGGTAAACAGCGCGGTGAACTGTGCGGCGATATAGCGCATTTTAGAGGCCAGCTGCATGCTTTGCTTGCGCACGTATTCGAACTCGCGTGCCAGGCGGCTGTTGAGAAACACCACGGCTTCGCCCAGCATAATGCCGTTTTTGGTGCCGCCAAACGAGAGCACATCTATCCCGGTATCGGTCACCATTTCGCGGAAGCCAATGCCCAGTGCTGCTGCGGCGTTGGCAATGCGGGCACCGTCCATGTGCAGGTACAGCTCGTTGCTGTGTGCAAAGCGGGCAATGTCCATGACCTCCTCGCGGGTGTATATGGTGCCCATTTCGGTGGCCTGGGTAATGGAGATCACCCTGGGCTGGGCATGGTGTTGAAAGCCCACTGAGTGCATCAGGGGCTTTATCTGTTCGGCTTTGATCTTGCCGTCGGTGGTGGGCAGCACATGCACCTTGCAGCCGGTAAACTTCTCGGGGGCGCCGCATTCGTCGTTCTGGATGTGGGCGGTGTCGGCACAGATCACGGCATGGTAGGGGCGGGCGAGCTGCGAGAGGGCCGAAACGTTGGCACCCGTACCGTTAAACACGAAAAACACCCGCACATCGGTTCCGAAGGCTTCCCTGAATTTCTTATGGGCTTCGCGGGTGTAGCGGTCGTCGCCATAGGCGATCACATCGCCACGGTTGGCCTCGAGCATGGCCTGAAATACCGCCGGATGCACCGGCGCATTGTTGTCGCTGGCAAAACTTTTTGTAAAAGGCATAGTAAAAGCTTGTGGTGAATGCTGCAAAAGTAAAACAATATTTCCGCTAAAGCTAAAATCAGGTCATTTAACTATGGTTCGCGGAATGTCGGCCGGCAGGCGCGTAAGGAGCTGGTAGTTGAGCTGATTACTCATTTCGCAGAAAGAGGCGATGCTTATGTTCATGCGTTTCTGCCGCCCGATCATCACCACCTCGTCGCCTTTTTCTATGCCGGGCACGTCGGTCACGTTTACGGTCATGGTGTTCATGGTCACGGTGCCAATCACGGGCACGCGGCGGCCCCGAATGAGCACCCTTCCGGTGTTGCTTAGCGAACGGCTGAAGCCGTTGCTGTAGCCCACCGGCACCACGGCAATTTTTATCTTTTTGTTGGCAAGGTAGGAGCTGCCATAGCCTACAAACTGCCCGGCCTCCACTTCTTTCACCACCATCACGCGGCTTTTCCACGAAAGTGTTCTTTTCAGGGCGTTGTCGTCGAAAGAGGCTTTCTTGAAGCGGAACATCTGCGTTTCGGGGCT
>JAWLCS010000073.1:3567-5477 GCA_041687035.1 Bacteroidales bacterium | reverse complement strand
AAGGTTCAGGTCAGTGGGTGGGTCGCCCACAAAATGGCGGTAATCTTCGGGGTCGTGCCCGCCAAGAAAAGTAAAGGTTCCCTTGCCCAGGGTTCCATGCAAATATCGGGCTTCTTCCTTGGCCCGGGTTTCCCCCAGAATGGTAACCGTGGGCTTTATCAGTTCACTTCTGAAAGCCGTTGTCTGTCCCATAAAACCTTTCAAAATGGTAGCATGGTTTTGGGTGAGCATAGTGGGCACCGGATCCCATTTGGCTGAAAACTCAAAGAGGGTAAAAAAGTCGGTTCGTTCATCACGACCGGTTTTTGGCACATCGATATTCGACTTTTCATAAATATTGGGACTGGTAACTATTTCGAAATTTTGAAAGGCGAAAGTACGGCTAAAGTCAAGCTTTTGCTGCGCCTGTGGGTCCACCGGGTCGCCATCGAACACTTCGTGAACGATATCCACTCCTTCGGCGGCCAAGGCAATATCGATGCTTTCGGGTGCCGAGCACATGGCAAACATATAGCCGCCACCGGCCACAAAGTCACGGATTTTAAGGGCCACATCCAGTTTCAGTTGCGACACTTTCTGGTATCCCAGTTTCTGTGCGGTTGACTCTGCCAGCCGGACATCTTCCTTGTACCAGGGTGCATTGCGGTAGGCAAACCAGAATTTACCATACTGCCCGGTAAAGTCTTCGTGATGCAGGTGAAGCCAATCGTACATGGGCAATATCCCGGAGAGCACCTGCTCGTCATAAATAGGATCGTACGGAATTTCAGCATAGGTAAGGGCAAGCGTCACGGCATCGTCCCACGGAAGGCTGTTGGGCGGAGTATAAACAGCTATACGCGGCACCTTGTGCAGTTTAATCTCTTCCATGTTCACTTCAGGATTGGCAATTTCCTGCAGAATGGCATTGGCTTGCACATCGGCAATTACCTGCATGCTTACCCCACGAACCAGGCACTCCTCTTCAAAAAGAGAATGGTGCGGAAACATAAAACTGCCCCCGCGGTAATTGAGCAGCCAACTTACTTCAACATCCTTTGTCAGCACATAATAAGCAATACCATAGGCTTTCAAATGGTTTCGCTGGGTATTGTCCATCGGAACCAGGATATAGGCTGCCTGACCCAGGAAAACCAAAAACAAAAAGACCGAAGTAAAAAACAGTTTCTTCATTCCCAAATAAATTTTCAGTATGTATTTATTGAAAACGGAAAATCGCCGGCCTTATTCTGCCCAATAAAAGCCATTGGCCATGGCCATATAATATTCAATGCAGAAAGCAGGAAAAAGTTCAACCCTGACCGTTGCTAAAATGGCACGGAATCGTCCTCGTCCATTTGATTCATTTTTGAGGGCAAGGTGAGGGTTTTCGGGCCATCGTCAAATGAGCCGGAAGGTTTTATTGAGCTGGAGAAGTCGTAGTCGGCGGTTTCGTATTCAGCAAATCGGGCGAACTTGCTGATGAAGCGCAGGTTCACATCGCCCAGGCTGCCATTACGGTGCTTGGCAATAATGATTTGCGCCAGGCCTTCGGTGCTGCGTCCCTGTTCATCTTCGTTAATCTGGTAATATTCCGGACGGTAAATAAAGAGGACCATATCGGCATCCTGCTCAATGGCACCTGATTCGCGAAGGTCAGACAGAATGGGGCGTTTGGAGCCCGCGCGGGTCTCTACGGCACGACTGAGCTGCGAAAGGGCAATAACGGGTATGTTCAGTTCTTTGGCAAGGCTCTTCATGGAGCGCGAAATGTTACTGATCTCCTGTTCGCGGTTGCCACGGTTATCGGTGCCGGCGGTCATCAGCTGCAGGTAGTCAACAACAACCATTTGAATGTTATGCTGGGCTTTAAGGCGCCGGCATTTAGCCCTCAATTCAAAGATCGAAAGGGCGGGCGTATCATCGATAAA
>JAWLCS010000073.1:0-3467 GCA_041687035.1 Bacteroidales bacterium | reverse complement strand
AAAACCTCTTCTTTAAAGATATCGATCACATTGCTTACCGCATCCTGCTCGAGCAACATGGCGCCCAAAACGGCCTCTTCCAGGTCGACTGCCTGCGGAGGCACCCGTCCGTGATCCAGGTAATCAACCCCTGCTGATGTTCTTTTCCCTTTCCTGGCAAGGGTTTCACGAGTCTGCTGTTCCTTTTGTTCCATTTTTCAAAATTAATAATTCAAACACGAGGGGAGGCAGTTTTTCCGAAATAATATTAACAATCCTAAAAAAAAGTATGCATTGCTGCAACCATCAGGCGTTTCGATCATCAGCCAGCTCGCGGGCCAACTCAAGCAACTTAATTGTATTTGAAACACGGGCCGAATGAAAAGCTTCGACATCGCGCATAAGCCTTTCTTGATCGTCCTTTAGGTTGCCCATGGCCATCTGTTCTATGACCAGGGCGGCCTCCAGGCGGGTCTTGATCTTGCCGGCCGGCTTCAATACCGGCTGATTGAGGCCGGCAAGTATTTCTTCAAGAGTGTCGGCATGGCGCATTGCGGGCCAGGCAATACTGAAATCATTGAAAGGTAGGGACAGATCTACGCTTCTTGCAAGCACCAGATCAGCTTTCATTTTCAAAGCATCTTCGGCACCGGCATTTTTCAGCAGAAAGCCCCAGTCGGGCTGTGGTCCGAAAACCAGGATGGTTTCGAAACCAAGCATCGCATCCAAGATTTTTTCAAGCATTTCCCTTTCGGGGAAAGCCGGGGTGGTGAAAACGACAGGCTGATTTGCTGTCACCTCCAACCCCTTAAAAGCAAAAGAATAGGGAACGGACTGATAGGGCCTGGTACCCTCAAAAATGGGCATAGCCGGAATAAAGTCGAGCCAGGAAAAAACCGCAGCAGGCATTTTTATCTGATCAAGAAAACCATTCAACTCCTTTGAATCAACCACCGCTTTTCCCATGGCAATGCTTTTCACCTGCCGTACGGTGGTTTTTTCGTCCAACTCAGTTTCGGGGATATCTTCAGCTTTTATGATCCCGCTTTCGAAATACCTGAATTTTTGGGCTTCATCCAAACCTTTCAAATCGAACACCGACCCGGCTGGCACATTTTTCCAGCAATGGCCAATAAAATCGCAGGGGTAGGGCTTGTGGCATTGCGGGCCAATGGGAATCGGCGGTGAGCTTTTAAGTTCGACCACCTCCTTTAGCCTTTCAATCTTTTGGCCCACCTGCTCCTGCCGTTCAAGCACAAGGTGCAGCACGCTTTCAATAATAAAGAGCTCGGCGGGGTTTATGGCGCCTTCCCTCACAAAGGCAGTATTTATGTAAGCTATTGAAAAATCAGAAATTTCGATGCCTGAGCCTTTCATGATAAAATACTGCAGCGAAGCATCCCATAGGTAGGTTTCTGAAATGCCCTTGCTGCTTTTTACCTCTATGGCCTTCCAGCCTCCTTCCGCTTTCACCAGAATATCAAGGGCAATAATAACACCTTCGTGTTCAAAAGCTGCCTCGTAAATAATTTTTTGTCCGGCCTCCATAAGTTCGGCGGTTTTCACCACGGAAGCCGCCATCTGAAAATGGGTTTTTGGAGCTGCATCTACCCCTCCGGGGAAAAGTTCCTGGGCATAGACCCCCACATTGGTGCCGCGAGAAAACTTTGCCAGCTGCTCGGGCGAAAGCCGGTCGCGCAGAAACGGCCGCTTCTTGTGCAAATAAAGCGACTTCTCACATTGCAGGCCACGGATAAAGGTAGATTTCGACAGAATTGAAGACGACTTCTTTGCAGGCATAATCATTAATTTTCACACAAAGAAAAGGAAAAGAATTGAACTGCTGTTGAGAAAATTTGGGAAAAGCCGGGGTGCCGGATTATGCCCCAAAACTTATAATACATTCAAGTGAAAACCGAATCCCGAATGATTTGAAGGAACCACCAAACGTATTATCTTTACATAATATTTAATCTTATGATTATTCGGTTATTACAGAGGGTTACTCATTTGCTCGATGAAGCATGTATTCCTTATATGCTTTCGGGAAGTATTGCACTCAACCGATACACCATCCCCCGAATGACCCTTGACATTGACATCGTAATCGAACTCAGTGTTAATAATCTTGAAGGCTTTCTAAAACTCTGGGGAGAGAATTATTATTTAAACCCAGATACAGTGCGAAAGGAGGTACAACGCACCGGAATGTTCAATATAATTGACTACGAAAGTGGCTTAAAAATAGACTTCATTATTCGAAAAAATACGAATTACCGCTTATTGGAATTTCAAAGGAGAAAAAAAGAAAAGATTAATGATGTTGAAGTATGGATGGTAAGCCCCGAAGACCTGATCATTTCAAAACTGGAATGGATTCAGCTTTTGCAGAGCGACAAACAAATGGCAGACATCAGAAACCTGCTTTCATTGCCTGGCATTGACCTGGATTACATCAAGAATTGGTGCAAAAAACTAGATTTAAACACATTTGACTTGCTATAAAATGCTGGATACGCCCGAAAACATCCTTCAAAAACAAAGGGAGATCATTCACGCCAAAAGTCCAGATGAGCGATTTATGATCGGTATTGAAGCTATTAATTTCGGGCGGATAATGGTAGAAAGCAGCATAAAACAAAGAAATCCCGTTATCTCAGAAATTGACCTGAAAATTGAAACCTTCAAAAGATGCTACTCCCAAACTTTTGATTCTGAAGAGCTAAATGAAATCATTAATGGCCTTAGAGCTTACTTGGAGAGGGCTTTACAAGCTAATCAAAAGGTTTGATTTTAAATTCGACCTATAGCAAAACCAATATTTTCTTTTTTTACTTTTCATCAAAACCTGAAATACACACTTGCCAGCACATTTCGGGGTTTAAATTTGGGTTTGGTGGGGGGCAGCCTGGAAGCTTAACTCACTATTGAATCGGGTGCATTGAAGCCACTGACTAATCTATCTCAAAGAAATACTCTGATCAAAAAGCAGTTTCATGATGCATGCTGTAATTTCCGCTCCCGGTCGGCAGCATAAGCCAGACAGGCATGGATGTCTTCAATGGTAAGTTCAGGGAAATCAGAAATAATTTCCTCATTGGTCATACCGGAAGCCAACCACCCCAGCACATCAAATACCGTTATCCTTGTATCGCGCACACAGGGTTTTCCAAAACGCTTGTTTGGATTTCGCCTGATAATATTTTGATAATTTACCATATGCATTGTTTTAAGTCCAAAGTTGGTAACCACCGCAATACAAATTTACAATAATTACCTGTTCCCCTCAAACTCCTCAGCGGGTTTATCATCTGCCCTGCTGTCAAACAAGGATACTTAACATTCAAAACCTGAAATACGCACTTGCCAGCACATTACGGGGCCTAATGGTGTATTCCCGGCTTATGGCCATTAATCCGCCGAAACTGGTATAGGCGTATACATCCTGATTAAGGATGTTTCTTACCGATAAATTAAACTCCAGCCCG
>JAWLCS010000072.1:3775-5964 GCA_041687035.1 Bacteroidales bacterium | reverse complement strand
AGCTTTGATTACTTTGGAGTAACAGGATACCTGTCAGATTATTTGCAGTCAGAAAGCTATAACCGGGCTGGCACCTCCGTGAAGTGGGAGCACATTGCCGAACCTCCTGCGACTGTAAGCATGAACTATGTTGACGGTTATACCGGTGAAACCGGCACCTGGACCTTCACTTACCCGGTAAATCATATGCATAATAACGGAGCTACTAAAAATGATCTGCTCACCAAGATTATTACCCAGAAGTATCTCTCGCAATTGCCATGGCTGCCATTGGAGGCATGGAGCGACCACCGCCGGCTGGGGCTTCCTTTCTTTGAGAACCCCTCGGTTGAGTTGCCCATTTCGACCATGCCGGCTTTGACTCAGTCAAATTATATGGAAAGCCGTTCAGCATTTTTTCCGCAGCGCGTACCCTACCCCTCTACCCTGCAAAACAGCAACCCCGATGGTTATGCACAGGCGATTGGTTTTCTCGGCGGACCTGATGCCGTGCTAACCCCGCTGTGGTGGGCAAAGCAAAACTAATAATTTTGGTTAGTGTTGTGATTGGTTATGAAAAGCGGCTTCCGGGCCGCTTTTCTTGTTTTTATCGTGCCCGAAACAAAAAAAAGTATCGTTTGTTTATTTTATAATTTAGCCATTATTTCCATTAGCCATTTGTCTCAATGAAAAAATATCTCTTCCTTATTTTTGCTTTTCTGCTTCTGATCAACTTCAGTTGCAAAAAAGATGATCAAACCGATCAGGAAACCATTGTTGAAAACAAAGACTTTTATGAATTCATGCAGGAATGGTATTACTGGAACAATGCTATACCGGTGATAAACCCAGCAAATTACGGATCTGTTTACGACGTGCTTGAGGCCATCCGCTATAGACCTCTTGACAGATGGAGTTTAATAGCCGATTGGGAAGAATTCCTCGCTTATTATCAGGAGTCACGGCTGATTGGTTATGGTTTTGGTTCCGCCTGGGATTCGACTGGGAAACTTCGCGTAGGGTTTATTCACAATACCACAGAAATGTATCAGCAGGGGGTTCGCCGAAGCTGGATCATTGAAAGAATAAATGGAGTAATAGTCAGCCCGGGCATGAACATTTCACAAATGCTGGGAGCAAATGAGATCGGGGTAAAAAATACCTTCACTTTTATTACACCTGAGAACAGCCCGGTTGTTTTAACGCTGGAGAAAAAAGAAATTTTTGCCAATACCGTTTTGCAACATAATATTTTTGACCAGGGTGGAATAAAAGTGGGTTACCTGGTTCTGCAAAGTTTCCGTGAGCCTACCGATGCCGAACTAAATGCAGTCTTCTCTGAATTTTCAGCTGCCGGTGTTCAGGAGCTTATCCTGGATATGCGTTATAATGGGGGTGGCCTGGTATCAATTGCCAATAAGCTGGCAAGTCTTATCGCAGGCCCGGCTCTTTCGGGGCTCCCTTTTGTTAAATTCGAGTACAATGCCATCAAAGCGGCAGAACGAAACGCCACAATTGAACTGGAAAGTGTAGAAAACAGCCTGGGCCTGAACCGCCTTATTACAATTTGCACACGTGGCAGTGCCTCGGCAAGCGAGTTGATGATAAACGGGCTGAGGCCATTTATGGATGTGATTATTGTAGGCAATACTACCTATGGTAAACCAATGGGCTCAAATATCTTTAATTACGACGATAAATATGCTTTTGCCCCGATAACATTCAAAACCAAAAACGCCGATGATGAGGGTGACTATTTTGATGGCATCCCGGTTGATATTCCGGCACCTGATGATCTGACCCGTGATTTCGGAGATCCGGAGGAAGGCTCCTTGCAGATTGCCCTGGCATATATTCTTTCAGGCATCAGCAAAACGGCCTCTGATCGGCAGCCGGAAATCAGACAGCCATGGGAAGACATGGAAGGCCTGAGGTGGGAAAGCAGAATGCATTAATAAAGCCACAATACTATTCGGGTTTTACTTTATGAGCATTCTTTTTTAAAAAATTCTCCTAACTTTACTTGGTACTATCATACTCCCAAAACGATTATGCCATGAAAAAACTGGTTCTGCTTTTACTTTCGGCCATACTTTTCCTTTCTTTTGGTTGCGACAAGGAAGAAAAGGACACCCCTTTCACGCTGCTGACTGCGCATATTTGGACTTCTGACAGCCTGCTGGTAAACGGACAGGACGCCAGCGGTCCCG
>JAWLCS010000072.1:0-3675 GCA_041687035.1 Bacteroidales bacterium | reverse complement strand
GAATCAACCGTTTCGGTCAGCATTCTTAAGCCCATTTCGCTGCAAAACGACCACATTACCGACCCCACCGAGCTGCTGAACAAACAGCCCGGCATTGAGGTGCTCGACGGGCAGGCTTCCATACGCGGAGGCAGCGGCTTTGCCTACGGGGCAGGAAGCAGGGTAATGGCATTGGTTGACGGCCTGCCCATGGTATCGCCCGATGTGGGCAGCATCCGCTGGTCGGCACTGCCCCTCGAAAACATTTCGCAGATTGAGATTATCAAAGGCGCCTCCTCGGTTTTGTACGGCTCATCAGCCCTTAATGGTATTATTAACTTCCGCACGGCAGAGGCCACAAGCCGCGGAACTACTTCCTTTTTCGCGGAAGCAGGCGTATTTGGCAAACCCAGGCAGCAAAACTGGGTGTGGTGGGACAGCCCCCGCATTTTCAGCAACTATTCCATTTCGCACCTCAAGAAATACGGGAATACGGACTTGGGCGCAGGGGCATTCTTTCAGAGCGATCCAGGATATCGCAAACGCAACGACGAGACCTCGGGTCGCCTGAACCTTATGCTTAAACACCACAATCAGGAAATAAAAGGCCTGACCTATGGGCTTCAGGCTAACTTCCTGATGAACGACAAAACCGATTTTGTGCTTTGGGAAAACGCCGAAACAGGTGCCCTGGTGCACGATACCAGCACTGCCACCCGGCTGAATGCAACGATACTGGTGCTCGACCCCACCATTAGTTTTAGAAGAAGTGGTCATTTCTCGCATGACATGCGCATGCGATACCAATTTCTGAACAACCGCTTCCCCAGTGGCCAGCAAATCGACAGCCAGGCGCAGTCTCTTTTTGCGGAATACCAGTTCTGGTACAACATCAGTCCTTTGATTAATTTGAACGCAGGCCTTGTGCAGCAAAGCAACCAGATTCGCTCCAACTTTTATGGCGATCACGAGTCGCTCAATTTGGCAGCTTACGCCCAATCGGATTTCAGCCCAACAGAGCGGCTCAAACTGGTGGGTGGCCTCCGGCTCGAATTTAACCGACTTAATGGGCAAAATGACAAAATGGTCCCGCTTTTCAGGGCCGGCGCAAACTACAGGCTTACTGAGGCCACCTTCCTGCGCGGCTCCTTCGGGCAGGGCTACCGCTACCCTTCCATTGCCGAGAAATTTGCATCCACTACCCTCGGCGCGGTGCGAATTTTCCCCAATCCCACCCTCAACCCTGAGTCGGGATGGAATGCCGAGCTGGGCATCAAACAGGGCATACTGACTGAAAAACTTGACGGATTAGTTGATCTGGCCCTGTTTTACACCAGAAACAAAGACATGATCGAGTTCCTGTTTGGACTCTACCCCGACCCCTACAGCGGTGAGTTTGGTCTGGGGTTCCAGGCCAACAACACCGAATACTCGAGGGTATATGGCATGGAGCTGGAGTTCATGATAAACACCCGACTGGGCCGCTTTAACTACAACATTAACGGGGGTTATGTGTTTATGTACCCAACCGAGTTTAATCCCTACACGCTGAAAGACACAGGGGTTTTGCTGAAATACCGGCGCAAGCACTCGGCCAAGCTGACCGTGTCGACCAGCCTGAGGCGCTATGAATTGGGCCTTCACCTTTTTGCCCGCTCACGCATGCTCAACATCGACGATGTGTTTGTTAATGAAATGACCCGCGAAAGCATCCTGCCCGGATTTTTCGACTACTGGCTCGAAAACAACTATGGGCATTTTTTGGCCGACCTGAGCCTGGGATACCGCATCTCTGCAAACTACACCCTTTCGCTGGCAATAAAAAACCTTACCAATGCCGAGTATATGGGCAGACCCGGCGATATTCAGCCACAGCGCCATTTCAGTCTGCGCTTCAGCGGAAAATTCTGACCAGTGCCTGTGTTACGGCAGGAATACAGCTCGCCAAATTATGTGTAACTTTGCAGCTTGAATTTTTCGTTTTATGACTAAAGCAGGAATTAAGGTAGTGGTAGGATTGTCGGGCGGTGTTGACAGCTCGGCGGCCGCCTATTTGCTTAAGGAACAAGGTTATGATGTGATCGGTGTGTTTATGCGCAACTGGCACGACGAGTCGGTGCTTATTTCGAAAGAATGTCCGTGGGTAGAAGACAGCACCGATGCCTTGATGGTGGCAGAAAAATTGGGGATACCTTTTTATGCCCTCGATTTCAGCGAAGAATACCGCAAACGCATTGTCGATTATATGTTTGCCGAATACCAGGCCGGAAGGACCCCCAACCCCGATGTACTTTGCAACCGCGAAGTGAAGTTCGACCTCTTCCTCAAGGCAGCCGAAAAGCTTGGTGCCGACATGGTGGCCACCGGGCATTATTGCCAAAAAGAAAGCATTGAAAAAGACGGAAAAACAATTTTCCGCCTGCTTGCTGGTGCAGATAAAAACAAAGACCAGAGTTATTTTCTTTGCCAGCTCAACCAGGATCAGCTTTCCAAAGCGCTTTTCCCAATCGGGCATCTGCAGAAATCTGAGGTAAGAGACATAGCCCGAAGCCAGGAACTCGTTACCGCCGAAAAACGAGACAGCCAGGGTCTTTGCTTCATTGGGAAGGTGCGCCTGCCCGAATTCCTTCAGCAGCAGCTCAAACCCAAACAAGGTGAAATATTTTTAATTCCCGAAAATTTTCGCCAACTCCAAAAGCCCGTGTTGCCTGCGGGCCAAACCTGGAATACCGTTGATGAAACCTGGCTAGAAGCCGTGGTTGAAACTCCGCGGTTCAGCCCGGAAATTGCCAAAAAAGTTGGTGAGCACAACGGCGCCCATTATTATACTGTTGGGCAGCGCAAGGGCCTGAATGTGGGCGGTATGGAAAAACCCATGTTTGTGCTGGCTACCGATACCACCGCCAATTTGATTTATACCGGCCTGGGCGAAAACCACCCCGGACTGCTGAATTTCGGATTATTTGTAGCGGCAAAGGATGTACACTGGATCCGCGAAGACCTCAGGCTTCAGTCTGGCCAAAGCGGCCGTTACCCGTCGCGCATTCGTTACCGGCAACCGCTCACCATGGCCACCCTGGTGATGCGCAAAAAAGGCCTGTACGTAATTTTCGATGAGCCCCAGCGTGCCATTGCCCCGGGCCAGTTCTTTGCATGGTATAACCAAGGAGAGAGCTTGGGAAGTGGTGTGATAGCTTAAATAAACACTTCTTACCAGCTGCGCGGAAAGCTGTCAAAGACACGGCAGCGCTGCTGCACGTATTTGAAATAATAGAAAAGTTTGTGGTTTAATTCCAATCCGTAGTTTTCATTCGGGTCGTAATGCACATAATTGGAAGGCATACAGCCCGGCCTGCCCGGCCTGGCAATCATCATATTCCATTGGCTAACCAACTGACGGTTCCAGTTTTCGAGATACGACAAACTGTAATAGCTGGCAGGCCGCATATTCCGCTGAAACCACATATCAAATCCCGGATCAATAATCAGCAACTCGTATTCTACTGTGTCTTTAGGTGCCTCCAGCTCTTTGGCGTTTAAGGTATCTGGTGGCGAAAAGTTTGGCCCGCCAAAAACAGCATAGCTCAATCCCATGCCAATAAATAAAACAAACAGCATTTTTATTTTTTTCATGGCTCTTTCCTCCTTTTCTGACTTTCAGTTAAAAAAATCATTGTAAATCATGCCCGGCAAATA
>JAWLCS010000071.1:0-5989 GCA_041687035.1 Bacteroidales bacterium | reverse complement strand
TCGCTTCCTTGCTTCCTCTGCCTTCTTTCCCTGCGCCCTGCGCTCTCTGCCCTCTGCCCGAAGAAAACACCCTGTAGAAAACTACCGTTTCAACTGGTAATTACCCTGATATTCAAGGCTTGTGCTATTTGTAATTTTATCATTGGAAAAACACCACTCAGCTTATAAAATAAATTACTCACATAACCGACAAGTCATGAAAATTTTTACCATTGCGCTTTTGCTGTCCTTTTTCACCTGCAGCCTCAGCGCCCAGTATGTTTCGGTTGAAGGCACAGCCCTCGACTGGAACGAACCGGCCACCTGGGTCGATGGACAGGTTCCCAACCTGGGACCCGGCGCCCCGCAAAACCTCCGCACGGTTACTATTCCCGAAGGCAGTGAAGTTATGCTCGATGAAAGCCTCATCTGCAATGCCAACCTGGAATTGTATGTCTTGGGCGATCTGAGCATTTCCAGCCTTACAGCCAACAGCAACCTCATGGTTGAAGTGACCACAACAGGCTTTTTTGTGGTTAAGGGCAATATCGCCTACCGCAACAATACCTCTATTATTGTAGATGGCGAAATGCAGGTCGAAAGCATCCTGGTTGCCACCGGCGGCTCCAATGCCACCGGCTGCATTGGCGGCAGCGGCAGTATTTTATCAATGGATGGCACGGCTCCCTGGGTGCCCGAGAATATTACCATTCCCTGCGCCGGTATGGAGAATCCCTTTCCGAAAATTGACCTGTTTTCTTTCGAACTGGACGATCAATTGGAAAACCATGTAGCGCTTACCTGGGAAACCGGCAGGGAAGAAAACAACGCTTTTTTTACCGTGCAGCGCAGCACCGATATGGTTAGGTGGCTGCCCGTGGGCAGTGTGGTGGAAGCCACCGGGACCCGCGCCATGTATTTGTTCGACGATATCCACCCGGTGGATGGCTTCGCACAGTATCGCCTGCGTTTGACCGATGCCAATGGCAAATTCAGCTTCTCGGAAGAAATCCTTGATGCCAACTGGACGGAAGACGCCATGAAGTTTATCGTGTTGAAAAACCATAGCTTCTGGACCATCAACATGCCCAAGCCCGACAATTACCTGATTGAAGCTTATACCATTCATGGCCGCCGTATCGTGTCGGGCAATGTGGAGCAGTCGCTCACCATGCCTGCACCCGATGGCGCCGTAGTGATCCGCGTAACCAACAGCAGCGCAAAAAGCGCCTCACGCGTGGTCATGTAAAAACAGCCCCCCCTCCCTTTTTTTTTCTTCATAGTGAAAAAAGCCCCGCCGAGTTTTGGTGGGGTTTTTTTATTCTCTGCCTGCCATTTCAACAATTTAACCCCCGGCTTGTTAAAGTTTTTATTTACAAGCCACTATATGACCACACGCCAGCGCGAACAGGCCGAAGTATTGTATCTGATTCTTGCAGGGTTGTTTATCACCTCCCTGGTGACCTCCAACCTGATCTTCCAGAAGTTCTTCAGCTGGAACCCCTTTGGCTGGTATGAGTTCCAGCTCAGCGTGGGGATTATTGCCTACCCTGTCACTTTTCTGATCACCGATGTGATTTCAGAAGTGTTTGGCCAGCGCAGGGCCCACCGCGTGGTGGTGGCCGGTGTGTTTGCCAGCGCCTTTGCCCTGATCATAATTATTGTCACCTCCCAGGCCAATGCCACCGACTGGTCACCCCTGAGCAACCAGGAGTTCAGCAAGGCCTTCAGCTACACCTATATTGCCGTAGCAGCATCGCTGGCGGCTTACCTGCTGGCACAGTTTCTCGATGTGCAGATTTTCCATTTCTGGAAAAGGCTTACCAAAGGCAAGCACCTGTGGCTGCGCAACAACTTTTCTACCTTTGCAAGCCAATTTGTCGATACCTTTACCATTATTTCTCTGCTTTGTATCTTTGAAGTCATCGACTGGTCGCTGTTTTTTCCGCTGGTCATCAACGGCTTTCTGTTTAAAGTGATCTTTGCCGCGCTCGACACCCCGGTGGTTTACCTGCTGGTTTACGGGCTGCGAAGGCATTTCGGCCTGAAAGGCCACGGGGCGGAGATTCCTTTCTGAGGAAAGAGGGAGAGAAAGAGAGAAATTGTGAGGGAGTGAATAGGGGAAAGTGAGGAATAAAACTGATTGCCCGAAAATGCCCGGAGCAAATGTATAAAAGCCGCGTAGCGGTGAAATATTGGTAGAGAAAAGTGGCCAACACCCATTCTAAGAGCCCTGTAGGGGCGAAACATATGGGAAAAAAGAGAAAGAAAAAAATGGAACTGCATTACAATGAATTTGGGTCGGGGCAGCCGCTGATAATTTTGCATGGTTTGTTTGGCATGTCCGACAATTTTGCAAGCATTGCGGGTGAGTTGAGCAAAAGCTATCGTGTATTTACCGTGGACCAGCGCAACCACGGACGCTCCGGCCACAGTGAGGTGTTTAATTACGAGGCCATGAGCGACGACCTGCTCAGCTTTCTGGATCAGCGAGGGCTGGAGAGCGCACACCTGCTGGGGCACAGCATGGGCGGAAAAACCGTGATGCAGTTTGCCTTTGATTATCCCGAAAAGGTGGACCGTTTAATAGTGGCCGATATCAGCCCGGCCCGCCGCAGCGGCAACGACCAGCACAAAAACCTCATCGACATTATGCTGGGGGTGAAGCTTGAAAATTACGACAGCCGGGTAAAGGTGGCCTATGCCCTCGAAGATCAGGTCAGTTCGTTCCGCGTCAGGCAGTTTTTGCTGAAAAACCTTTACTGGAAAGACCGCAGCAGCCTGGGCTGGCGCCTGAACCTTGAAGTGATTCGCGACAACCTGCAGGAGATTTTCCGCGAGATTAACCCT
This sequence comes from Bacteroidales bacterium, assembly GCA_041687035.1. GTDB lineage: Bacteria > Bacteroidota > Bacteroidia > Bacteroidales > UBA7960 > UBA7960. The sequence goes on along the minus strand of JAWLCS010000071.1, from coordinate 3,160 downwards.
TCGGGTACTTTCGACAAACCTGCCCTGTTTTTGCGTGGCGAACTATCAGACTACATACAGGAGCAGGACTTGGAACAAATAAAGAAGATGTTCCCGAAAGCTGAATTTGAAACCATAGCCGGTGGCACCCACTGGCTGCATGCCGACAATCCCGACGACTTCATTGCAGCGGTAAGAAAATTTCTCAGTAAATAATTGCGCCGTTCAGCCAATCCTTTATGCCGCCCAGGCTGCGAGGATCAGAAGTGAAGGGTGAAAACCGTTTCCACCCCGGGATTCGATTTCACGGTAATATTGCCCTTGTGCAGGCGCATGATCTCGCGCGAGAGGCTTAGCCCAATGCCACTGCCTTCTTTTTTTGAAGTGAAGAAAGGCACAAAAATCTTCTCCATGGTGTCGGGCTTGATGCCATAGCCATTATCTGACACATAAATCATGACGCGGTTCAGGCTGGTAATGCTCGCCGCCATGGTAATTCGGGGCCGGGCAACTTCCTTCACCGCATGTATGGAGTTGATCAGCAGGTTGATCAGCACCTGTTCGATCAGGTCGGGGTCGGCCGTAAGCATTAGTCCGGGCGGGATTATTTTAAATTCACAATTGATATTAAGCTCCTTCACCTTGGGCTGCAGCAGGTTTTCCACACGATCGAAAAGTTCGCGTACTTCGAAGTAGCGGAAGTTGGGCTTAGGAATACGGGTAAGGTTGCGGTAAATTTGCACGAAGTTGAGCAAGCCCTGGCTGCGCTTCTCAATGGTTTCGAGGGCGCTCTGGGCACTTTCCACATCCTCTTCGTCAATTTCGCTCCTAAGTTTTAAGGTCTCCTGGTCGATCAGCAGGTCTTTCACTGTTCCCGAAAGGGAAACAATGGGCGTAATGGAGTTCATGATCTCGTGGGTAAGCACCCTGATGAGCTTTTGCCAAGAATCCATTTCCTTGGCTTCCAGTTCGTTGTGAATGTTTTGCATGCTTACCAGCACAAAATCCTCGCCCCGCATCCGAAATTCGGTAGCCCTGATAGAAAGCTGCAGCAACTCATTTTCATAAAACACCTTGAGCAGCTCACTGTCACCCGCCTTGATGGTTTTGAGCAGTTCGGCCAGGCCTTTGTCAATCTTATCTATCTCGCTGATGTAGCGCAGGTTATTGATGCGAAACATGCGCTTGAGGGCATTGTTTACCATATCGACCTTGCCATCGCGGCGAAAAACCAGTATGCCTATGCTGATATGCTGCACCACGGTTTGCAGGTAGTTGAAGTGTTCTTCCTTCGCTGCGCGGGCCTTGCGAAACTCTTCAATCACCTCATTGAAAGCCTTATTGAGGTCGTCGAAGCTGCTTCCCAGGCCTCTGTCGGAAAAGGAAGAGACAAAATCGCTGTGGCGAATGGACTCAAGAAACATGGTGAGTTTCTTATTGGTACGCTCCACGTATTTTACCAGGTCGACAATCAGCCCGATAATAAAAACAATGAGGATAGCAGTGCTGATCAACAGTTCGGGCTTGCGAAGCAAGTTGAGCAGCAGAACCACGGCTACTACAATGAGCAGCACCCTGATCACCACATTGAAGCGGAAATTCCTAAAGTTCATGTTTTTCTATTCGCCTGTAAAGTGAAGCCCGCGTGATACCCAACTCTTTGGCTGCCTTGCTGATGTTGCCGCCATGCTTGTCGATCACCTTGCGGATGAGCATTTTTTCGGTGGCCTCCAGGTTGGTGTCCACCACGCCAGTGTCCTGTTCGGGCCGCTCCTGGGTCGAAAGGAAAAAGTCGTTGGGCTGCAAAATATTCGACTCGCTCATGATCACGGCCCGCTCCACCGAATGCTGCAACTCGCGGATATTGCCGGGCCAGTTATGCTTTTCGAGCCGTTTGAGGGTGGAAGCATGCAAGCGCTTGGCAGGCATCTTGTATTTCTTGCAATAGATTTCGAGGAAATGGTTTACCAAAAGGGGAATGTCCTCAACCCTTTCGCGCAGAGGTGGCAGGTGAATCTCCACGGTGTTGATGCGATAAACCAGGTCCTGCCTGAACTTACCCTCTTCCACCATTTGATAAACAGGCATATTGGTGGCACAAACCAAGCGCACGTCGATAGGGATTTCCTTCACCGAACCCAGGCGCACCACCTTGCGATTTTGCAGCACGCTGAGCAGCTTCGACTGCAGGGGCAAGCTAAGGTTTCCGATCTCATCAAGAAAAATGGTACCCTTGTTGGCGGCTTCAAAGCGGCCGGCGCGGTCTTCCTTGGCATCGGTAAAGGCCCCTTTTTTGTAGCCAAACAGCTCGCTTTCGAAAAGGCTCTCGCTGATGGCGCCCAGATCGACGCTGATAAACACCTCGTCTTTGCGGGCCGATGCCCGGTGTATGGCACGGGCAATGACCTCCTTACCGGTGCCGTTCTCACCCAAAATAAGGATGTTGGCATCCGTCACAGCCACCTTTTGCACCGTGGCCAGCACCGACATCATGGCTTTCGACTGCCCCACGATGTGGCTGTAAGGCTGGTCGCCCTGCTCCATAAGAAACTTCTGCTTGGAGCGCAGGTCCTGCAGCTCTTTCTTCGAGCGGTGCACCTCCAGGGTGGTGTTTACCGTAGCCAGCAGCTTTTTGTTGTCCCAGGGCTTGAGCAAAAAGTTGGTGGCTCCTTCCTTGATGCCCTGCACGGCCAGCTCAATATCGCCATAAGCCGTAATCAGAATCACGGCAATGGCCGGGTCGGTTTCAAGAATTTTGTTGAGCCAGTAAAAACCCTCCTTCCCACTGGTGGCGTCGCGCGAAAAGTTCATGTCGAGCAGAATCAGGTCGTACGACTCGTTTTTCAGCAAAAGCGGAATGTTGCCGGGCTCCTTGTCGGTATGTACCGTCTTGACATGCTGCTTCAAAAAAAGCTTTGCGGCCAGCAACACATCTTCGTCGTCGTCGATGATCAGAATCTTTGAATCAAGTTTGTTCATGGTTTTGTGCAATTTCAAGAAGGCTAAGATAAGAAAAAAATGATTCTTATTTAAAATGAATGTATACAACATAGCATATATGATATGAAATCGATATAAAGAAAAAAGTTTTAAAAATTTCTTGCACGAATAAAATTTTGTATACCTTTGCACTCACCAATTACGGGCGATTAGCTCAGCTGGTTTAGAGCATCCCGATTAC
>JAWLCS010000070.1:0-6452 GCA_041687035.1 Bacteroidales bacterium | reverse complement strand
ACCGGCAGGCCGGACCGCGTCATAAGGAAAACAGTAATGGCAGCACAAAGGGCCACAGTAAAAGCGCCGGCAAGGGCATCGACCGAACCCAGGTTCGACAATGTTTCCGTGGCACCCCTCCCCTGAAACACAGCTCCAATCACCACGAAAATACTGGCAATCCAGGCAGCCCTTTTAAACGTTAACATGCGCGACCCAACGGCAGTGCCAAAAATATTGGCAGCATCATTCGACCCCAGCGACCAGCCAAGGAACAATCCGCTTGATAAAAAAATAAGGAAAAGCATGATTTATACTTCCTTAAATGGTTCGCTTAATAGCCATGATCGACAACATATCAGCAGCCTCCTGGGCAGCATCCGACAGGTTTTCAATATGCAGGGTAAAGTAGCGCAAATGAAACTTTTCGCTCAACTTCAGGCCGGTCATTTCCTGAAACACCTTGCGCTTTATGGCATCGGCCAATTTGTCGGCCTCTTTTTCGTATAAATATACCCGGTGTATTTTCTCCTTTACTTTTTCAGGGCTGCGAAAGTAATCGCGGGCAGCAGGAATGACCGAATCAATAGCAGCTGTAGAGATCTCGGTGAGTTTTACCAGGTCCTGGTTCAACTCGTCCGGAATATGAGGCACCTCTACATCAAACTGGAAAAGGCTTTTTTTAGCCATGTCAATAATATTATCCAGCACCTCGAGCAATCGCATAATATCACCACGAAGCTGGGGCATCAGCGACTGGGTGTAAAGAATGTTTTCAATCTTGCGACGCGTAATGTCAGCCTCGGTTTCAAGAGCCGAAAGGGTTTTCAGATTATCGACAAAACTCTCGCGATTTCCGAAAAGGTAGTTTTTTACACCTTCCTTAAAGATGAGCGCACCTTCGTCAATGCTGTTGAGGAAGGTGTCAATGAGCTCAATCGATTTGTTTGCTTGCTTAAATGAGAACATGGCGTGGGTAATTTTAGGTGGTATTTGCAAATATATTTAATTAAGGATTCGAAATTCAGTTTCGTAAAGCGGGGTAAAAAATGGGGTGGTGAAGGATGTAGCGTTTTTTAAAACTTATAAAAATCTCATTATAAGATTTTTACGTTACTCGATGTTATGGCATTTAATTTACAATATTTAAATACCACTTGTGATTGTAGAGTTCATGTTTGGTATTTTCCATCCATGAAAATTACCAAATTTTTAGCCCTGTCAGGAAATCCTCCCGAAAAATCTTTAGCTTCGTTTACAAATTGTAAAAAATGAGCAGAGGCACTTTTCAGGTTTACAAATCATCGGCGGGCAGTGGTAAAACCTACACCCTTGTGAAGGAATACCTGAAAATTGTATTGCCCCAGCCCGAAAAGATGCGGCAGATCCTGGCCATTACTTTTACCAATGCCGCTGCCGCGGAAATGAAAAGCCGTATTATAGCGGAACTTGGGGCCCTGGCCTCGCTCAGCCCGAACCCCGGCAATCGCAAAGCCCGCGAGCTGCTCGACCAGATTCTGAAGGAATACCAGTACGAAGGAATAAACGCCCCTTCCGAAGCGGTTCTGATAGAAAATGCCGGAACTATCTTGACTGACATCCTGCACAACTACAGCGACTTTTCGGTAAGCACCATCGACAGCTTTGTGCACCGCATTGTGCGAACCTTTGCCTTCGACCTTCGAATACCCGTTAATTTTGAAATTGAAATGGATACGGCCAGCCTTCTCAACAAGGCTGTGGATATGCTTATTAGCCGTGCCGGCAGTGATGAGCAACTCACCAACCTGCTCATTCGTTTCATTGTTAACCAAGCCGACGACGACAAGGACCTGCGCATTGAAACGGCCATTGGCAACCTGGCCAAAACCCTGATGGACGAAGACAGCGCCCCATTTGTTGAAAAACTGAAAGACCTCTCTCTTGAGGAATTTCTTTTAATTCAGAAAAACATTACTGGCCTGATCAAAGCATTTGAAAGCAACGCATCAAACGGTGCAAGTCAAGCTTTGGGTCTGATTTCTAACAACGGGTTGACCATGGAATCCTTTTTCCAGGGGAAATACGGTATCATGGCATATTTTCAGAAGCTGGCCCAGGGCAACGTGCCGGAGTCGATTATCCCGGGGAAACACGTTCAGAATACGCTTGAAAACGATAAATGGTACGGAGGTAAAGCCACCCCGGCCGACAAGGCAGCCATCGACAGCATAAAACCTCAGCTGGTGCAAATCATTGAGGAAATCTTTGGGAAGTCAAATCAGTATTTAGAAAACTACCAGCTGCTCCAGGCCGTGAGCCAGAACTTGTTTCCGCTGGGTGTGCTCAACGAAGTGCAGAAGGTGCTGGAAGAAATCAAAGCCGAAAATGTTTTGCTGCACATCTCCGATTTCAACCGTAAAATCTCGGCCATCGTTGCAGAGCAGCCTGTACCTTTCATCTACGAGCGCATTGGCGAACGCTACCAGCATTATATGATCGACGAGTTTCAGGACACTTCCATACTGCAATGGCAAAACCTGCTGCCCCTGCTCGAAAACGGCCTCTCTACCGGAAACCTGAGCCTGGTGGTGGGCGATGGCAAGCAGGCCATTTACCGCTTTCGCAACGGCGATGTGGAGCAGTTCGTGAGCCTGCCCCAGCTTCCGGAGGGTATTGAAGGAATTAACCGGGAACAATGGCAAGCCTCTTTGCAGCGAAACTTCAGCCCCAAAAACCTGGGCACCAACTACCGCTCGAAAAAGGTGATCGTTGATTTCAACAACCGCTTTTTCGAAATGGCCAAAGAATTCCTTTCGCAGGAAATGCAGGCCATTTATCATGATCACAGCCAGGCGGAACGCAGTGGAGCTGAAGGCGGTTATGTGGAGGTAAGCTTTCTCGGCAAAGATGAAGAGCAGAGCTATGATGAGCATACCCTGAAAAAGGTAAGGGAGACCATTGAGCGCCTGCAACAGGCCGGCCACCCCTTGAGCGACATTACTATTTTGTGCCGCTCCAACAGCAAAGGCAGTCTGCTTGCCCGCTATCTTCTAAGAAACCAGGTGCCGGTCATCTCGTCCGAATCGCTGTTGCTCAACCAGTCGGAGGAAGTAATCTTTTTTGTCGCGGTTTTAAAGCTGCTTGAAAACCGCCACGATGCCATTGCAGCGGCCGAAATGATTAACTACCTGCTGACCTCCGACTGGCTCAAAAAAGCCAGCAGCGTCCATCAGGCGTTACAAGCCACCAACCTCTTCCCCGCCCCTTCGGGTGCTGCGAGCATCGACTGGCAGGCTGCCATTGAAAAATTGCTTGCCGGCGAAGGGCATACCTTCCGGTTTTCTGAACTTACCTACCTCAACCTCTACGACATCTGCGAAAGCATAACCCGCAACTTTTTTACCCAGGGCACACCCGATCCCTTTGTAGCGTTTTTTATGGATGCCGTATTCGAATATTCTGAAAAGAACAGCCTGTCTATCGCCGACTTCCTGGCATGGTGGGAGGAGTCGGGCCATAAATACTCGCTGGTGGTGCCCGATGGCCTCAACGCAGTGCGTATTATGACCATACACAAATCAAAGGGGCTGCAATTTCCGGTGGTCATTTTTCCCTTTGCCGACCTGGAGATTAAAAAAGCCACCCGCGATGGACAGTGGGTGCTTGCCGACCAGCCCGGACTGGAAGGGCTTAAGGCCGTTTGGCTGAAAATGACCGGAAAGACCCTGGAGCATACACCTTACAAGCCACTGTATCAGAAGGAGATGGAGCGCACCATGCTCGACACCCTTAACCTGGCCTATGTGGCTTTTACACGCCCCAAAGAGAAGTTGTTTGTCATTGCAAAAAATCCGCCCGACAAACTCAGTGAGCGCCCGCCCCTGCAAAAGCTACTGGAAAAATTCCTCAGCGACCAGCAAACGCCGGAATTGGTGCCGGGATGCTATGCCTTTGGTGCTTTTGAAAAGGTGGACGGGCGACTGCCTGACAGCGCCCCTTCAGAACAAATTTTCGGCAGGCTGCTTTCCAGAAGCTGGACGGCCGCACTGCGCATGCGCTCCAACCAGGAAGAACGGGGTGTGGCCTCGGCCGGGCAGCGCGAACGCGGCAAGCTGCTGCACCGTGCCATGGAGCAGATCATTACCACAGCCGATATTGAACCCGTGCTGGCACGCATGCGCGCCGAAGGCGAGATTGATCAAGAAATTGAACAGGAATGGAAGGAGAGCATCAGTGAGCTGCTGCGCCTTGAAAGGCTGGCGCCATGCTTTGCTCCCGGAGTGCAGGTAAAGGCTGAGGCAGGCCTGTTCGACCAAAACGGTAACTTCTTCCGGCCCGACCGGGTAGTGCTGCTCGACGACCGCACAGTAGTGATAGATTATAAAACCGGTGGCGAATACGACAGCCACCGCGAACAAATCGAAAACTACGCGAACCTGCTGCAAACCATGATCAATCGCCCTGTAGAAAAGCTCTTGCTATACCTTGATGAGTATAAATTGAAATCAGTCTAAATTAGAATAGGCCCCGGCAAGGCAAATAGAGGCCCGGATGGCATTTCGTTTATCCAAAAATTTATTACTTTTCCCATCGCTTAGGAATTTTTCTCCAAAAGCAGACTTTGTCATTTTCCATTTCCGAAACCAAACAACCAAGGCAATATGTCCACAAAACAAATCCTGGAGAAATTTGAGCCCCGGCGCGACAACCTGTTGATGATCCTGCACGCCTTGCAGGATAATCACCCACAGAACTATCTTACAGAAGAAGCCCTTGGCGAAACGGCCAAACACCTGAAGCTGACCAAAAGCTCCGTTTACGGGGTGGCAAAATATTATTCCATGTTCAGCCTGAAGCCCCGTGGAAAATTCGTGATCAGGGTTTGTGTTTCGGCTGTTTGCGAGCTTATGAAAGGGCAGGAAGTAATTGGCCACCTGGAGAATACTCTTGGAATAAAAAGCGGTGAGACCACCCCATGCGGCACTTTTACCCTGGAGATCGCCGAATGCCTTGGACAGTGCCAGGAGGCACCCAGCATGATGATCAACGAAAAGGTGTTTAACCATCTTGATGAAAAAAAGATCAGGGAAGTTATTTCCGAATACCGCAAATGGTAGCTTTCTAAAAAAATTCTGAAACCCATCGCATCATGATAAAAGAAACCCGGATCACACTAAAGAATGTGGGAAAGATCAACCCCGAAAGCATTGACGATTACATTGCCGCCGGTGGTTATGAAGGCTTAAGAAAGGCCCTTAAAATGGAGCCTTTCTCCATTATTGATGAAGTTCTTGAGGCAGGTCTGCGTGGCCGCGGCGGGGCAGGATTTTCTACCGGCACCAAGAAGAAATTTACGAGCAAAAGTTGCCAAACCTGCCCGCAGCGCTATGTGGTGGTAAATGCCGATGAAGGCGAGCCGGGCACTTTCAAGGATCGCATCATAATGGAAAACGATCCACACCTCTACCTCGAGGGCACCATCATTGCCGCATACAGCATAAACGCCACCAAAGGCTTTATTTACCTGCGCGGCGAATACACCGATTCTATTTACAAAACACAGAAGGCCATTAAAGCGGCCTACGAGCGCGGCTTTTTGGGAAAAAACATTTTAGACTCAGGCTTCGACTTCGACCTTGAGTTGAAGTTGGGCGCCGGCTCCTACCTTTGCGGCGAAGAGCTTACCATGCTCGAATCGCTCGAAGGCAAGCGCGGCAACCCGCGCATAAAGCCGCCTTTCCCGGCCGAAAAAGGCGTGTTCGATGCCCCCACCCTGGTCAACAATGTCGAGACCCTTTCGAACGTGCCGCTCATTCTGGCCCATGGCAAGGATTGGTACCGGCAGTTTGGCACCGAGCGCTCAACCGGCACTAAGATATTTACCATAAGCGGCAAAGTGAAAAACCCCGGCTATTACGAAGTGCAGATGGGCATCACCCTGAGGCAACTGATCTGGGACCTGGCCGGTGGCATGATTGGCAACAAACCCTTTAAGGCCGCCTTGCTGGGTGGTGCAGCAGGCACTTTCGTGGATGCCAGCATGCTCGACGAGCGCATGACCTACGACAATCTGCGCGAAAAAGGCGCCACCCTGGGCTCGGGCGCGGTGATCGTGATGGAAGAGGGCGATTCGGTTTACGACATACTGCACAACTGCCTGCGCTTCTTTAAGCACGAATCGTGCGGAAAGTGTGTGCCCTGCCGCGTGGGAACCACCATGCTGGTGAAGGGAACAGAAAGACTGCGCAACGGCGAACCAGACAAAAAGGCCTTGCTGGAGCAAATGGTGCGGGAATCAGAAATGATGGCCGCCACCTCACTCTGCCCCCTGGGGCAGTCGCCCATACTGCCACTCAAATCAGCCGCACGGTATTTCGCGGAGGAGCTAACTGAGTAAACTTTAAAAATCAACTGCTTTTTAAAATCAAAAATCAAAAAACCTCCCCCCAACCCCCTCCAAAGGGGGCGTTGCTAAGCTAACCTTGAACCCC
>JAWLCS010000069.1:3061-7515 GCA_041687035.1 Bacteroidales bacterium | reverse complement strand
GGTTGCCTTCCGCTTGCCCAGCGTGGCCTGAGGCTGGGTTACAAAACAAAAATTCCGCTTGCACTGGCAATTTTTGGTGCATCCATTGTACTAGTGATAGCAGGGCTTCTGCCTGTGCAAGTGTCGTTTGCTATAGCTGCCCTTGCAATGGTGCTAACCGGTGTGCTTCCGTTGAAAAATGTTTATACAAGCGTGGACTGGCCTGTGATTGTTTTGTTGGGGGCCATGCTGCCTGTTGGTGCCGCCCTGGAAACAACAGGCGGAGCAGACCTGATTGCCAACTGGGTTTTGCAAATGGGCGAAACATTGCCTTCATGGGCCATGCTTTCCATAATTCTGATGGTAACAATGCTCTTGTCAAGCATTATTAACAATGCAGCCACCGTAGTCTTGATGGCACCCATTGCAATGGGTGTGGCGGCTGGATTGGGCCATTCATACGACCCTTTCCTGATGACCGTGGCCATTGGGGCCTCCTGCGCTTTCCTTACACCGGTAGGACACCAGTCAAATACCCTGGTCATGGGACCGGGCGGTTACAAATTCACCGACTACCTTATTCTTGGTGTGCCCATGGTATTAATCATCCTGGCCTTGGGTGTGCCGGCCATCATGTATTTTTGGCCGTTGTAGGAAGGGTTTGGGGTTTCAGGTTTAAGATTTAAGGTTTAAAGTTTCAGGTTTGGGGTTTATTCGCTTCGCTCATGAGCTCGCTTCGCTCGGTTGGGGTTTAAGTTTAAGTTTAAGGTTAAGGTCAAGTTAAGGTTAGGCATTAAACTTTGAACTTTGAACTTTGAACTTTGAACCTCTAAACTTTATCCTCTACCTGCCGGGCATAACGTGATGCGATCACGCTCACGACCAGAATCTGGAAGGCATGGAAGATCATAAGCGGAAGCAGCATTATTCCAGCCGCAGCCATATTGCCAAACAGCACGTTTGAGAAAACCGTGCCATGAACAAGCGACTTTTTGGTGCCGCAAAATACGGCCGTAATGCGGTCTTCGCGGTTAAACCCCATCCAAGTCGCAACAAAGTAAATCATTCCGTAAACCACAAAGAAAAGGATGATAACCAGGCCACCCAGCAAGCTCAGGTCGTACCAGCCGATTCCTTCAAATAATCCGGCATAAAACGACTCGGCAAAACTTTTATACACTATGAGCAAAATCACGCTCTTGTCGAACATGGTGAGCTGGCGCGAATATTTAGTGGCGAATTTATGCCAGCGTGGCTGCAGCAATAAACCGAGCACCACCGGCAAAATGATTTCCAAAAAGAGCTTAAGGTAAATTTGCGAAAAATCGTAATCGGCCTCCTGTGCCTGCATAAAAAGTCCCATCCACAGGGGGGTTACGGCAATGCCGATAATTCCCGAAAGGCTGGCATTAAAAATGGCCGCCGGCACATTGCCTTTGGCCAGCGAAACCATAACCACCGAGGAAGAAACCGTGGAAGGCAGCGCAGCCAGGAAAAATACCGCCAGCCAAAGGGTATGTTGATAATCATTCCGCAAAAGCGGAAAAAAAAGCATAATAATAAGCGGAAACAAAAGAAAGGTTGAAAGCTGCACTACCAGGTGAAGTCTTATATTGCTAAGCCCGGTGCGGATCTTTTCTCGGCTGAGCTTTAGTCCATAAAAAAAGAAAATAAAGGAAATACCAATGCTGCCAATGGTTTTGAGCGGTATGGCACTCTCTGGGGCTCCGGGCCCGGGAAAAAACCAGGCCAGCAGCACCACCAGCAAAAGCAATATGATAAATTTGTTGTCCTTCATAGCATGCAACGACCACCTTCAAAGGAAGCAACAAATATAGTCTTCTTCCGCTTCTATTCGGTAAAAATGTACATTTCTGCCAAAGATTTGACCGAACGGTCGGCATAAAAATCGAGCGGGTGAAAGATGCGATATCGGCCGCCATCGCTACCTTCTTCGGTAACGATAAGCATGGCAGGGTTCTGATCGAGACGATTGAACAGCTCTGAATAACTGAACACCGTGCGGTAACCATCAATGCCTGCAAAACAAACCAGGCCGTTTCTAAACCAGTGATGATTAAGGGGATCAAAATGTTTTGAAAAGACTGCGCTTAAGGAAGTGCCTTTAAAAACAGGATTTGGGTGGTGACCCATACCCATGCCGTAAAAAATGGTCTGATATTCCAGGTTATTCATATCGGCGTTGTATTCATTTTCCGCAAAGGTCAGCGTATCAGCAAGGCTGATAACAAGTTCCGTTGAGAACAAAGGATCCAGGTCGCGGTCAATGGGGAAGATCTTTTTGTCGAAAGACTTCACGGTAATTTTTACAGGGTTGATCAGCTGCCTTGACGCATAAAGATCAGTGGCCACCACCAGTTTCCATTGCTTTTCAACCGGGTATTCCACATCGACCCTATAAGGTTTCATGGGAGCCGATTCGGTAGCGATCAATATCTGATGCGGATTGGCTGTAAAGAAAATTTCGCCCCAGCTAATTGAAACCGACTCCCCTTTGTCGTTCTCGACCACCACGTATAGGTCGATAGCCGGTCGGAATTCTTCGCGGTTCTTTTTCTCGTGATTGAACGGATGGAGGAGGTCGAATAGAGAATAGCCGATGTAGCGGTAAGCACCCACAAATTCATACTCCCCTCCAGGAAGCAACTTTGCTTCACGCATGACCACCTCACGCTTGTAAAAATTTCTAAGGTTAACCTTACCCTCTTCGGCAACCTCCCCTATCACCTCTAAAATTCCGGGCTCCATGGCTGTTTCTTCGGTTTGATGGAAAAGGCTGTTGCCATCAGGGTCAAAAGCCAGCGATGCACCTGTAAGTGCATCGGGCAATAAGTTCTTACAACTGCTAAGAAGCAACATGAGCAAGGAAAACAGCAACACAACATTTTTTCTAAGCATAAGATCTTTATTTAAAAAGCGATATGAAACAATTTGCAATTCGGTGGGGCAAAAATAAACTTTATTGCACACCATATCGCTATATTTTGCTAACATTGTAAAAAAAATCAGCATCCCAAAATGCCGAAAAATTACAAAGCCCTTAAGCTGAATTACAAGCTCTGGATCGAGACCGATTCGCATATCAGCATATTGGGCGAAGGAAAATGGCGGTTGCTCAAGGCAATAAAAGAGACCGGCTCGCTGAAGGCTGCGGTGGAAAGTTTAGGACTAACCTACCGGCAAACCTGGGATAATTTGAAAAAGATTGAAGTAAAGCTGGGTTTTCCTATCATTGAAAAAACACGCGGAGGCGCCGAAGGTGGACAAACCACACTCTCCCCCCAAGGCGAAAAGATCGTTGAGTTCTTCGATAAGGTGTACCATGAATTTGAATCACCTGTTCAGAAAATTTTTAATGAATTACTTGACGAGCTAAACACCGTTCATAAAAAAGGCAAAAAAAAATGAAAAAGAACCTTTACCTGATTATTGCAGGGTTAATTTTTCTGAGCATTTCTTGTCATAGGGAAAATCGAGGTCAAACTACAAAGAGAGAAGATTTAAGCGGCACCCTCCATATTATTCACGCAGGCAGCCTCACTTACCCGGTGCTGCGCATCAGCGAAGCCTTCAGGGCCGAACATCCCAACGTAAGGATATTGACCGAAGCATGGGGCAGCAAGGCCGGGGCACGCCGCATCATGGAGCTCGACACCCCATGCGACCTTTTCCTCTCGGCCGATTACATGGTGATTGAACACATGCTGATACCCAACCACGCGAGCTGGAACATGAAGTTTGCCGCCAATGAAATGGCCATAGTATATACCGAAAAATCGCGCTATGCCGGTGAAATAAATCAGGACAACTGGTTTGAGATCATGCTCAGGCCCGATGTACAAATCGGCCGCAGCGACCCCGACCAGGACCCTTGTGGCGTCAGAGCGGTATTCACCTCTAAGCTGGCCGGCATTTTCTATGAAGATGAGGCCCTTCCGGGAAAATTGCTGGAAAAAGACAAACGCAACATCCGTTCTAAGGAAACCGACCTGCTCGCCCTGCTTGAAAGCGGACAGATCGACTATATTTTCCTTTACCGAAGCGTGGCCCAGCAGCATAAACTGCCCTACCTCCGCCTTCCGGCAGAATTAAACCTGGGCGACCCTGAGCTGGTGGATTGGTATGCACAGGTTAGTACTCAAACCCTGGGAACAAGCCCCGGAAGCACCATTACCGAAATTGGTCAGCCCATGGTATACGGGCTCACCATCCCAAAAAAAGCGCAAAACACGGAACTTGCTGAAGCCTTCGTTGCCTTCCTGCTCGACAGCGAAAAAGGCATGAAAATCCTGGACGAGCTCGGGCAACCAGGAATAGCACCCGCGCCAAATCCTTATTACGACAAACTGCCGGAGCGTTTGAAGCCTTTTGCTGTTCCCGACCGGGGTGAATGAGGAGATTTAAGGGACTTTAATGACTTAAGAGAACTGAGAGAAAGTGGTAGTAGGTAGTAG
>JAWLCS010000069.1:0-2961 GCA_041687035.1 Bacteroidales bacterium | reverse complement strand
TTCAGTTCGAGCATGGCTTCTTCTTCAGAAAAATCTTCAAGCGCCCCTGCAATGCCAAAACCGGCATTATTGATCAGGACATCAATTCGACCTTCGCGCGAAATGATAGTCTGCACGGCATTTTCAACCTCCACCGGCCTGGTAACGTCCAGTTTCAGAATATTTATCCCATCCTGTTCCAGGTGTTCCTTTCGGTTGGTGCCATAAACCATATGCCCCTGTTTTGACAACTCTTGAGCAATTGCAAAGCCAAAGCCGGAGGAAACCCCGGTAATGAAAATCACCTTCTTCATATATCAGGTTTTTGAAACCCTTGCTTATTCAATAATACCAAGCTCCCTTGACAAACGTTCAATGGCTTCCATGGCGAAATCCAATTGCTCATCGGTATGCGTGGCCATCAGCGAGAAGCGGATCAGGGTATCTTCTTTTCTTACGGCGGGCGACAGCACCGGATTGACGAAAATGCCATTGTCGAGCAGCATTTGGGTTAGCATCAGCGTTTTCATGTCATCGCGCACAAAAAGCGGAATGATGGGCGTTTCTGAGTGGCCCGTATCGAATCCCATTTCTTTGAATCCTTTAAGGGCTTTGTGAGTCAACTCCCAAAGCCTGGCAATGCGTTCGGGTTCGCGCTTCATTATTTTGAGTGCTGCAAGCACACTGGCAGCTGAAGCGGGGGTAATGCTAGCACTAAAAATGAGCGGGCGCGAATGATGCTTCAAAAAATTGATAGTTTCTTTATCGGAAGCAATAAAACCGCCGATCGATGCCAGCGATTTGGAAAAAGTGCCCATGATCAGATCCACTTCGTCGGTCAATCCGAAATGCGAAGCAGTGCCCGAGCCATTCTCACCAATAACACCCAGCGAATGGGCATCATCAACCATGATTGATGCATTGTATTGCTGCGCAAGCCTGACCACTTCGGGTAGGTTAATGATATCGCCCTCCATGGAAAAAATGCCATCAACCACGATCAGTTTAACCTGCTCCGGATCGCAAAGCTTCAGTTTGTTCTCGAGCGACTCCATATTGTTGTGCCTGAACTTTTGGATCTTTGAAAAGCTCAGCCGGCTACCCTCAATAATGGAAGCATGGTCAGCATCATCGAGCAACACCGTATCGGCCCTCCCCGTAAGGGTTGAAACCACCCCAAGGTTTACCTGGAAGCCGGTGCTGTAAACCAGCGAGGCCTCCTTGCCAACAAACGCTGCCAGCTTTTCTTCCAGTTCAATATGAATATCGAGCGTACCATTCAGAAAGCGTGAGCCGGCGCAACCAGTGCCATAACGGTCAATAGCTTGCTTTGAGGCCTCCTTTATCTCAGGATGATTGGTCAGCCCAAGGTAGCTGTTCGACCCGAACATCAATACCTTTTTACCATTTACGATCACTTCGGTGTCCTGGTCTGACTCAATCACCCTGAAATACGGGTAAACGCCCATTTCAATGGCCCGCTGAGGAGCATCATACCTGGAAAACCTTTGGCGCAACAATTTCATAAGCAAAAAATTAACATTTTTTGGCATTTAATAAGGGCTCAAAAATAGGTGATTTTTCATTACAAAAACCAATCATAAATTAAGGTAAGCTGATTGTTGTGCAAAAGGCCATGTAAACCTGTTGAGTTTTATCACCCATGAAAGCCCATAAGAAAATTTCACAAGGCAAGATCCATTGCTTGAACCAATGTTCCTCCTTACGGGAAAAGGCAAGGAATGATTAACTTTGCAATCTAATGGAAAATAAAAGAAAAATAGCCTTTCATACCCTGGGCTGTAAACTCAACTTTTCAGAAACTTCGAGCATTAGCCGACAGTTTGGCGCCGAAGAATTTGAGCATGTTGCGTTTGCCGACCGGGCCGATATATATGTCATTAACTCCTGCACGGTAACCAAAAATGCCGAAAAAACCTGCAAAGCGCTTATCCGCAAAGCCATGAAAACCAATCCCGAAGCCCATGTGGCTGTGATCGGTTGCTTTTCGCAAATCAATCCTGAAGAGCTGAAAGCCATTGAGGGTGTGGATGTGGTGCTGGGCAATGCCGACAAGTTCAACCTTTTCGAGCATATTAAAGGCCTTGAAAATACCCGGCAGCCAAATGCAGAAACTGACGTACAGGTGCACGAACCTGAGAAATTTATTCCAAGCTGGTCGGCCGACGACCGCACCCGCTCCTTTTTCAAGATACAGGATGGCTGCGACTATTTCTGCAGCTATTGCACCATTCCGCTGGCGCGTGGCCACAGCCGCAGCAACACCATTGCTGCCACGCTCCAAACAGCCCGCAGCATTGCACAAACCAATATGAAGGAAGTGGTGCTTACCGGAGTAAACATTGGCGATTTCGGAAAACTCAACAATGAAACCTTTTACGATTTCCTGAAAGAACTGATAAAAATCGAAGGCATTGAACGCATCCGCATCTCCTCGGTTGAACCAGACCTGCTGCACGACGAGATCATTGAGTTAGTTGCTGCCGAGCCAAAACTTATGCCCCATTTTCACATCCCTTTGCAATCGGGCAGCGACACTGTGCTCAAAGCCATGGGCAGGCATTACGACACCGGCGTTTTTGCTTCGAGGGTGAAAAAGATCCGCTCGCTCATGCCACATGCCTGCATCGCCGCCGACCTGATCGTGGGTTTCCCGGCCGAAACAGACGAGCTTTTTGAAGAATCCATGCAGTTCATTGAAGCCTTGGATGTGTCTTATATTCATGTTTTCACCTACAGCGAGCGTGAAAATACCCGGGCAACCAAGCTCGAAGGCCATGTGCCGCTGGCGGTTCGTCATCACCGCTCCAGGCAAATGCAGCAACTCTCCGACCGGAAAAAGCACGATTTCTACCTGAAAAACAAAGGCAATAAAGCCCTGGTGCTTTGGGAAAAAGACAACACCCAGGGATATATGCATGGGTTTACCGACAATTACATAAAGGTAAAAACCAGTTTCAA
>JAWLCS010000068.1:0-8422 GCA_041687035.1 Bacteroidales bacterium | reverse complement strand
GCAATGGTGTTGGTGCCAAAGCCGTTTACAATGCGCAACAGGGCCATCATACCCAGCGACACAAAAGTGTGCTGCAGCCCGGTAGGAATGCCAATGCGCAGGCTTTTGCGGAAGATGTCGCGGTCGAACACCAGACCGGAATAGGACACCCTGATGAGCTGGTGATAACGGTTTAAGTAGATCACACTTAAACCGAAAGAGATACCCTGTGCCACCACCGTAGCAATGGCCACCCCGGCAATGCCCCATTTGAAAACCAGCACAAACAACAGGTCGAGGAAAATATTCAGAATGGTGGCGATGATCAGGAAATATAGCGGGGTTTTGGAGTCGCCCAGCCCACGCAGCACGGCGCTCACGCCATTGTAGCCAAACATCAGCACCAGCCCAATGGCAAAAATGTTGAAGTAGAGCGTGGCATCGGCAACCAGGTGTTCGGGCAGGGCCAGCAGTTTCCAAATGGGACCAATAAACACCAAACCCAGGACGGTAAGAATTAATGATCCAAAAAACAGGATGATAAATGCCGTGTCGATGGCCCGTTTTACCTTTTCGTAATCCTTGGCGCCGTAATATTGAGAAATGATAATGGTGGTGCCGGTGGTAATGCCAATGACCAGGCTTATGAGTACAAAAATTACCGGAAATGAAGCCCCTGCTGCTGCCAGGGCGTTGGTGCCAATGTAGCGGCCAATGATTATGGTGTCAACAATATTGTATAATTGCTGAAAAACGTTGCCCAGCAGCATGGGCAAGGCAAAGATAAATATCTGTTTTCCGGGGGCTCCCTTGGTCAGGTCGCGCATGCAAAAATGGGGTTAATCTGTCATGATAAACAAACGTGCAAAGGTATGGTTTTTCCGGCAGGCTTATTTGGTAAAAAAAACCTAAATTTGCCGCTAAAGCGGGATGTTTTGCTAACCTAATCGCGGCCTTATGGACATATCGGTTGTAATACCTTTATTAAACGAAGAAGAATCGCTTCCTGAACTTACGAATTGGATTGACCGCGTGATGAAGGCCGGCCGTTTCAGCTATGAAGTATTGCTGATCGACGATGGCAGCCGCGATGGCTCCTGGAGAGTCATAGAAGGCCTTGCAGGCGCCAATCCTGCCATTAAGGGGATTCGCTTCAGGCGCAATTACGGCAAGTCTGCCGCCCTCAACGTGGGCTTTCAGCATGCCTCAGGAAGGGTGGTCATTACCATGGATGCCGACCTGCAGGACAACCCCGAAGAAATCCCCGAGCTTTTCAGAATGATTACCGAAGAGGGTTTTGATCTGGTGAGCGGCTGGAAAAAGAAACGCTACGATCCGGTTTCCAAAACCATTCCTACTAAGTTGTACAACTGGGCCACGCGCTGTGCCACGGGCATAAAGCTGCACGACTTTAACTGCGGGCTCAAGGCCTACCGGCACGAAGTAGTAAAAAGCATTGAAGTATATGGCGAGATGCACCGCTACATACCGGTCATTGCCAAATGGGCCGGCTTTACCAGTATTGGCGAAAAAGTGGTGCAGCACCAGAAGCGCAAATACGGCAAGACCAAGTTTGGCCTGGAGCGCTTCGTCAACGGCTTCCTCGACCTGATGAGCATTACCTTCGTAACGCGCTTTGGCCGCAAACCCATGCACCTTTTCGGGCTGCTGGGCACCCTGCTGTTTCTGGCCGGTTTTGTCATTGCACTGTACCTGGCCTATGGTAAATTTTTCCATGAAGCATACCGCATGACCGAGCGCCCCCTATTTTATTTTGGCCTGCTGGCCATGGTGCTGGGCACCCAGCTGTTCCTGGCCGGCTTTTTGGGCGAGCTGGTTTCGCGCAGTGCCGCCGACCGCAACCATTACCTCATCGAAAAAACCACCGTAGCCCAGTGGCAAAAGTCGTAATACTCGGATCGGCACACCCTTTGCGGGGAGGTGGCCTG
This sequence comes from Bacteroidales bacterium, assembly GCA_041687035.1. Taxonomy (GTDB): domain Bacteria; phylum Bacteroidota; class Bacteroidia; order Bacteroidales; family UBA7960; genus UBA7960. Next base: position 6,494 of record JAWLCS010000068.1, on the reverse strand, counting down.
GCAACCTTCAACGAGCGGCTGGCAAGGGCTTTCGCTAAAGAAGGGCACGAAGTGGTGATCTACACCTTTTCACTGCAATACCCCGGATTCCTGTTTCCGGGAAAAACGCAATACTCAGATGAACCGGCTCCCAGTGACCTTGAGATTAAAGTTAAGGTCAACAGTGTCAATCCTTTCAATTGGATAGGAGTGGGGCGTGAGTTGCGCAAAATAAAGCCCGACCTGCTGGTGATCCGCTACTGGATTCCCTTTATGGCGCCCAGCCTGGGTACCATAGCTTCCATAGTAAGAAAAAACAAGCATACGCGCGTGGTGGCCATTGCCGACAATATCATTCCCCACGAAAAACGCCCGGGCGACAGGCTGCTTACACGCTATTTCGTAAAGAAAATACATGGATTTGTCACCATGTCCGAGGCCGTCAGAAATGACCTTGTGCCGTTTGGAATAGCCCGCGAGCGAAGCACCTTTTGCCCGCATCCGTTGTACGATAATTTCGGTGAGCCGCTTTCGAGGAAAGAAGCGCGACGGTTGCTGAATCTTGAAGAGGCGGAAAATATTGTGCTGTTTTTTGGTTTTATCCGCGAATACAAAGGCCTCGATTTGTTGATAAAGGCTTTTGCTGAACCCGCGCTGAAAGACATACCGGTAAAGCTGCTGGTGGCCGGGGAGTTTTATTCCAGTCCGGAGCCTTATTACCAGTTGGTTAGAGACCTGGGGTTGGAAAAACGGATCATCTGGCATACTAAATTCATACCCAACGAAAAGGTCCGAAACTATTTTTGTGCAGCCAACCTGGTGGCCCAGCCTTACAAAAGTGCTACCCAGAGCGGGGTGACCCAGGTGGCCTATCATTTTGAAGTGCCCATGCTGGTGACAAAAGTAGGCGGCTTGCCCGAAATGGTGCCCCACCTGAAAGCCGGGTATGTAATGGATGCCGAACCTGCTGCCATTGCCGAGGCCATTGCCGATTATTTCCGCAGCAACAGGCAGGAGGCCTTCAAATCCTTTATTAAAGAAGAAAAAAAACGTTTTTCCTGGAAAACCCTGGTATCTGCCATAATGCAACAAGGCAGCCGATAACTGAAAGAAAATGGAGATAAGAAAACAGTTTGAAGACGCCATTTTACTGAAGCAGCAAGTGCTTTCCGATCATATAATCATGGAAGAGCTCGAGCACTGCATTGGCGAAATGGTGCATGCTTACGATACGGGGCACAAGGTGTTGTTTTGTGGCAACGGAGGCAGCGCCGCCGATGCACAGCACCTGGCCGCCGAACTTTCCGGAAGGTATTATTTCGATCGTCCGCCGCTCAATGCCGAAGCCCTGCATGTAAATACCTCCTTTCTTACTGCCGTAGGAAACGATTATTCCTTCGATTACGTGTACGAACGCATGGTAATGGCCATTGGAAAAGAAGGTGATATGCTCTTGGCATTCAGCACCTCAGGCAATTCGCCCAACATTGTGAAAGCCTTGGAGGCCGCCAAAAAGATTGGGATGACCACGGTAGGCTTCACCGGAAAGACAGGCGGAAAAATGAACCAGTATTGCGACATGCTTTTTAAAGTGCCTTCAACCGATACGCCCCGTATCCAGGAAGTGCATATCCTCCTGGGCCATATCATCTGCGAAAACGTGGAGTCCATTCTTTTTAAGAAATAACCAATTATTCTTAACCTGCAGGTGACGCCGGTTAGATAGCTGATCAAAGATTAAATCAGTGAAAATCCGTTGAATCCGTGTTATCAGTGTGCCATAATATTTTTGCTATTAATTTTTAAATGAAAAGAATAATACCTGATAAAAGCTGGACGCTGTTTCTTGACCGCGATGGGGTGTTGAACCAACGCCTGGTAGGCGATTACGTGAAAGTGCCCGGGCAATTTGTTTGGATAGATGGGGTGTTGGAAAGCCTGGCTTTTTTTGCCAGCGTGTTTGGGCGCATGGTGGTAGTGACCAATCAGCAAGGCATTGGAAAAGGCTTGATGAAAGTGACAACACTGGAACAGATTCACTCAAAAATGATCAGCGAGGTAAATGATGCTGGCGGAAGGATCGACCAGGTTTATTACTGTCCTGACCTTGAAAACAGCGGGAGCTTCAACCGCAAGCCTATGCCAGGCATGGGAATACGGGCTAAACGCGATTTTCCGGAGATCGAATTCCGCAAATCCATAATGGTAGGCGACACTTTGAGCGATATGCGCTTTGGAAGAAGGCTTCGTATGATCACCGTGCTCATTTCTCCTGATCCGGGACCAGCAAGAGAACATCCTGGCCTGATCGATTGGCGGTTCGAAAGTCTTTCTGCACTTGCCCAATGGATAAAAAACATGCTACCAGGTTAATATCGTATGGATTTTACCGCAAAGCACGGAAAAACATACAATAAAAAAGGGATATTTTCGTAAATTCGTAACAATGTACCCGGAATTTCAAATGAAAAAGATACTGGTTTTCCTTACCCTTCTCATGGTTGGTTTTGCCGGCATCTGCCAAAACAATCAGCGTGATGAGCAGGGCAGGCGACAGGGCTCTTGGCAAGGTAACTTCCCCAATGGGGTGATGCGCTACCAGGGTCAGTTTGTGGACGACATGCCCACAGGCACTTTCCGCTATTATTATACCGATGGGGCCTTGCGCGCAGAACTGCACCACCAGCCCGAAAAAGAAATCGTTTCGGCCATATATTTTCATCGCAACCGTCAGCGAATGGCTGCCGGACAATTCTTAAACAACAAAAGGATTGGGCTTTGGCGGTTTTTTTCTGATATGGGCGTGAAGCTGGCCGAGAATCAATACCACGACGGACTTTTGCAGGGGCAGGCCATCACCTTTTTCCCGAAAGGGACCATAGCCGAAACCGTTGATTACCAGGAAGGACTGAAGCACGGGCCCTGGATACAGTATTTCGAAGATGGCAGCAAGCGGCTTATTGCCAACTACGAAAACGACCAACTCTCAGGGCAATTTCAATTGTTTTATGAAAACGGAAAGCCCCTGCTGCAGGCGTTTTACCTGGAAAACTTACCCCACGATACCTGGAAATTCTTTACCAGCGAAGGCGAACTTGAAAAAGAGGTGCTGTACCAACGAGGTGAATTGATCAACGAAATCATTTATATCGAAAGGGAAGAAGAGATTACCATCCCTTTGCAGCCCGCCGACCCTGCGGAAGATGTGTTCAGTTCTCCGTTTTAAAACATTGCGTGAGGTGCCAGAAATGAGAAAGCAGGAGCGAGAGGAAATTTGAAAAATTGTACATGAAAGTAAATAGTAATATAGGTGAATGTGTGGCGAACTTAAAGCGAACTGGCTTTGGCATGTTGATCCTTTTACTGGGTAGCTTGTTGTTTTTTCTTGCCGCTTGCAGCAACGAAGAGGCAACGCCTACCGATATGTTTTACCAATACTTTCCTGATGTACCAGGACATTTCGTAATTTACGATGTGGATTCGGTGGTATATGATGATTTTACCGGACAAACCATTACCTATCAGTACCAGGTGAAGGAGCTGGTTGAAAGCCGTTTTATTGATGGAGAAGGGAAAGAGAGCATTCGCCTGGAGCGCTACATTCGCCTGGGTAGCCAGCAATCATGGGAAGTTAAAAACATTTGGCAGGCAAGGGTTTTGCCAGGAAGGGCAGAAAAAACGGAAGAGAACCTTACCTACATAAAAATGGTTTTTCCTCCCAGGCTTGGACAGACCTGGAACGGAAACGCCTATAACATCTTGCCGGAGCAGAATTACCGCATTACCGAAGCCCACAAACCCTATCTCATAAGCCCCAGCTTAACCTTCGATTCGACCGTAACGGTTTTGCAGCAAGACTTTTTTACCTTAATCAGCGAAGATTTGCAGGAAGAAAAGTACGCCAAGCACATTGGCTTGGTTTATAAAAGATACCGTAGCGTAACCAAACAACCCGACGGCAGCATTATTGGAGGGGTAGATTATTCTTACCGCATTTCCGAATTTGGCATGGAATAATTATCTTTAGCTGGTAAAACATGAAAAGTTCCGGCTACATCTATCTGCCCGTATTGTTTCTGCTGCTTGCCTTCAGTGCGGTGCAAGCCCAAGAACCCTTTACTGGCGGCCATTTCTGGGTTTCGTTTACCGATAAGAATAACTCACCCTACAGCATTGAGCGTCCCTGGGATTTTTTGTCGCAGCGTTCGCTCGAGCGCCGTGCCAGCCAGATGATTTCCGTGAACCAAGCCGACCTTCCGCCCAGTCCGGCCTATATCGACAGTCTCAGGGCCGATGCAGCAGTAGAGGTTTGGTATGTCAGCCGCTGGTTTAATGGCGCCCTGGTTTTTACCGCCAGCCAGACTGCCCTGGAGCGGATCACCAGCCTTCCTTTTGTGGCAAGCGTTGAGCATGTTAAACCCATGCCCCCGGAGACGGATAAAGTTTACCAGCAGCTGGATCCGGCGGGTATTAAGGTGCAATCGCAGGGCGCGCAAGGACTGGAGCACTATGGGCTATTCGAGCTGGGTGAAGAAAAACGGGTGGCAGCCATGTGGGAAAAGATGGTGAACGGAACAGATTTTGGTTTTTCAACGGCCACCATCGAACAAATTAATGGAAATTTTTTAATTGCCGATGGCTTCCTTGGTCAGGGAAAAATCATAGCCGTGCTCGACGCAGGTTTTTTAGCCGCAGATCAGCTCTCGGTGTTTTCGCACCTCTGGAACACTGGCAGGATAGGGGGTACGCGTGATTTTGTGGAACGGCAGCCCAATGTTTTTAGTAGCAGTCCGCATGGCACCTACGTGCTTTCGGTAATGGCTGCCCGCCGCCCGGGAGAGCTTATGGGCACGGCCACCGAGGCTACCTACTGGCTTTTACGTACTGAGGAAAGTGCCAATGAATTCCGAATTGAAGAATACAACTGGCTGGCCGGTGCCGAACTGGCCGACAGTCTCGGGGCTGATATTATCAATTCGTCGCTGGGCTATACCCGATTCGACGATCCTAGCCAAGACTATACCTATGAGCAGCTCGATGGAGAAACTACCGTGGTGGCCAGGGCTGCCAACATGGCTGCCGACAAAGGCATGCTGGTGGTAAACAGCGCCGGCAACTACGCCCAGCAAAACTGGCGCTATATAGGCTCTCCGGCCGACAGCTTCGGGGCTTTGAGTGTGGGAGCAGTGGAGATTAGCGGAGAAAGAGCTGCCTTCAGCTCTTTTGGGCCAAGTGCCGACGGCCGCATTAAGCCCGATGTGATGGCTCATGGCAGGCAAGTGCCCGTGGCCAATACTGCCGAAGGAGTGGCCCTGGCCAATGGCACCTCCTTTTCCAGTCCTGTAATAGCAGGCATGTCGGCTGCCCTCTGGCAAAAACACCCACAGTCCACTGCTCAGCAAATAAAAAAGGCAATCATAGAAAGCGGAAACCGTTATCTAAGGCCTGATACTGTCTTTGGTCAAGGGATTCCTGATTTTGTATGGGCGTCACGACTGCTTCAGCACAATTTCCAGCCTGAAAAGCAACTGGTACTCTATCCCAACCCCATCAGTTCAGAGACCTACATTAGCCAGTATTCTGATATTGATCAGCAGGTAAATATTGAAATCTTCGATTTAAGAGGGCAGCTGGTATTTCAGCTTGATTACACTCTCCTTTCGGGATACAACCGCATACAACCTTTCAAGCAGGCCCACCATTTTAATAATGGGATATATTTACTGAGGATGACCACCCAGCAAACAGGAGAATTCTCAGTGGCAAAATTTTTGAAGGCCTGGTAAACGAATTTCTCGTTTCCTCTTTTTTTTCTTCCTGGAATTTTCTTTGGATTTATTTATGCAGGGTAGAAATTTCCTATTCCCTATTTCCAGTTAATTGATTATCAATTTTCTGTTCCCTGATATTAAAGAAATTTTACCGTTTATTCGTGCCCCTGAATTAAATCTTCCGGCCCACCGCCGGGAAACAGATCAATTATTAAAATCTCAGGCAGATATTGTTTCAACTGTCAATGTTAACCAAGGGAGGAGAAGGGTTAAGAAAAAGGTTAAGAATAAATGTTAGGTTTAAGGTTAAGATAAAGATAAAGATTAAGATTAAGGTTGGTTGTTATCGGGTAGCTTCGTTTTAAATATTTGCTTTTAGAGAAGTAAATATTACAGAATTAGTTATCAATTTCCTTACATTTAACATTTGTAACATTACCTTAATTTCACATAGATAAACCATAATAAAGAAACCAATTTAACATTGTAAACTAAATATCAATTAACATTTGTAACACTATTCTATATCGACCTGTTTGTTAGTTACTTAATTGTAATGTAATTTTGTTTACAGGAATGAATTTTACTTACTTATTTATTATTGGAAACTCATTTTCATAATACATGCTAATTTCAACAAATAATACTGCTTATAGTTTTATTTACCAGTGTTTTATGTGGTTTATATGAAGTTTTAATTAATTTTGTTTTTTTCACTATTTTCTTTAATTAAAAAAGTTATAA
>JAWLCS010000067.1:0-8942 GCA_041687035.1 Bacteroidales bacterium | reverse complement strand
TAAACATTTTTTTCTTAAATCTATCTTATGGCTTGAAATTTGTTGAAAAAAGATATAATTTGCCAACCAAAAACAGGTACCTATGAAACCAGAAAAGATTACCCTTCCCCTGCTACTTATTGCAGTGCTGGTTGCTTTTTCGGGCTGCATGTCCACCTACCCGGCAACCTTCGATCCTTTCCGCATTAAGGAGTTTCCCACACCGCGCCACACCAACGAAATAAAAGTGTATTTCCCCGGCGAGAAACTTCCCGAAAAGGAATACATCCAGACCCACACCTTTGAAGCGCGCAACGTGCCCGGCGCCCCTATGAACGTCCAGGTGAGGCAGATTCGCGAACAGGCCAGGGATGCCGGTGTGGATGCCGTGATTATTATGTCGCATGGCGACCAAACCGAGATTCACCCCTATGCTGGCATGATGCTGGTAAACAACATGACAGCCCTTGGCATCAAGTTCAAGGAAAACGTGGACTACCTGCACATGTACCGCTTTGTAGATCAGCTATATGCCTTCAATGCCGAAAAGGATACCTTTGAACTGGTGGCCAACCTTTTCCCTGATTTCAACGGCAAGGTCACCCAGGTTGAAGTGCTCGACGAGAATGAAAAGGGTAAGTTTTACTTCCAGAATTTCATCAGACGCTATTCCCTTGATTTTCTTATTGGTGACGAGTCGCCCAACTGGAGGTACAAAACTTCCCTGACCGGACAGGTGACCCGCCGCGATTTTGTAAGAGACCGTGCAAAACAAATAAGGCTGAAGCTGCATTATGAGCCGGGCACCAATAAGCTGACCAAAGTCGACGCCAGCATTTATGGGCCGGGCCAAATGTGGCACGACTATGAAATTTTGGTCGAATACGGTCCCAACCGCATGGTGTCGGAAAAGAAAATATTAATTAACGGCAAGCCCGAGCTCATCGAACGTTTTTATTACGATGAACTCGACCGCGTGCTCACCAGCACCTATCACCAAATAATTGATGGGGAGGAACAGCCCTTTTTGCAAACCCATTACTACTATTACGAGAACAAGGATGTGTTTGAGCAGTTCTAGGTGGCAGCAGCCTTAAAAGCGCTCTTTTACCTCCACCCATTTAAAAACCTTATCTCCTCTTCTGACCAGTCCCGGAACCGGTATCGAGCAAAGTTCGCCTTTGCTGGTACCGGTTACCTTTTTGAGGTCTACCCTGATCTCGCTCACCTCAAATTCCATGGCCCCTGTAGTGGGTCCGGTTATCAGCAAGGAATCATTGACCTGCATCTGATGGGTTTCCATTTTTATCTCGGCCACACCTATTTTTGCAAAGTAGTTGGAAACCAGCCCCAGGTATTGCTTTCGGCGGGTGGCCATGGATCCATAACGCTCGGTCCACTCGCCCATTTTACGGCCCAGATAATAGCCATCCCAGAAGCCGCGGTTATACACCGAAGAAAGCCTCTTTAACCAGCCTTCCACCTTTTCGGGGGTAAATGCCCCCTCCAGCACGGCAGTGGCTGCTTCGCGATAGCATTGCGTAACGGTCTTCACATATTCAGGTCCGCGACCACGCCCTTCAATTTTAAACACCGTCACGCCGGCATCCACAATTTTATCTAAGAAGCCGATGGTGCAAAGGTCCTTGGGCGACATGATATACTCATTATCGATTTCGAGCTGGTGTCCGTCTTCCTTATCGGTAACAATATAGGTCCTGCGGCATTGCTGCAGGCAGGCGCCACGATTGGCCGAGGAATTGAGGTTATCGAGGCTGAGATAGCATTTGCCGCTCACGGCCATGCAAAGGGCTCCGTGCACAAAAACCTCGATCTGCACCAGCCGCCCTGAGGGACCACAGATATTTTCGCGCTCAATGCCTTGCACGATATCATGCACCTGCTGCAGGCTCAGTTCGCGGGCCGTCACCACCACGTCGGCAAACTGCGAATAAAACCTCACCGCCCCAAGGTTGGTGACATTGGTTTGTGTAGAAAGGTGAATCTCGACTTCCTTGCTGCGCGCATAGGTGATAACGCTCAGGTCGGAGGCAATAATGGCGGTGATGCCGGCCGCTTTTGCAGCATCGATCATTTGCCGCATTTCCTCCTGCTCGCTGTCGTAAATAATGGTATTGAGGGTAAGATAGGTCTTCACGCCTGCCTCACGGCAGATATGTGCGATTTGCCGCAGATCGTCGAGGGTAAATTTCTGAGCGGAGCGCGAGCGCATGTTGAGCTTGCCCACACCGAAATACACCGAATCAGCGCCGCCCTGGATAGCAGCCGCCAGTGAGTCGTAAGAACCCACCGGCGACATGATTTCAAGTTTTTTTAATGGCTGTTTCATTATAAAGAAGAAGCAGTGCTGCCCAGGAGTTGTTAAATAACTGATTTAAGAACAAGGAACAACGAATATTGATTTAAGAATCAAGCATTTTTGATAATTCGTTCATTCCGCGTCACCCGCGTTCAAAAATCAAACCTTTGGGATGTTCTTCAGCACTTCGAGCGTGAGGTCCCAGAATTTATGCACGGTGTCGATCTTAATGCCTTCATCGGGCGAATGGGCACCTTTAATGGTAGGCCCGTAGGAAATCATGTCGATACCCGGGTATTTCTCTCCGATGAGTCCGCACTCGAGGCCGGCGTGAATGGCCAGCACTTTGGGTTCTTCCTTGAAGAGACCGGTATAAGCTTTGCGCATAATGGCCAGGATTTCGGAATTCACATTGGGTTTCCAGCCGGGGTATCCGTCGCCATGTTTCACCCTGGCTCCTGCCAAAGAAAAGACGCTTGCCACCATATTGGCAATATCGCGCTTACCCGACTCGAGCGAACTCCGCTGGCTGGTAGACACAATAATTTCACCAGGTGTCATTTTAACCGAGGCCAGGTTGGTGGAAGTTTCAACCAGGTTTGGAATGTCGGGCGACATGGCAATAACGCCATGAGGGCAGGCATACAAGGCATTGAGCAATCGTTGCTGGGTGCTGAAATCGATCAGCGTCTGGGGCATCACCGCTTCTTCAAAGGCAATGGCAAGGCCGGGCTCGTTGGTCTTCTGCTCGTCGCGGATATCGGCCACCAGCTTTTCGAAGCCCCCGCTTAAACCTGAAACGTGCCGCTTTGGAATGGTAAAGTTGGCAAAGGCTTCGCGGGCAATGGCATTGCGCAGGTTGCCGCCCTGGATCTCGGCCAGGCGCAATTCAAACATTTTTGTGAAGTTCCACAGCAGGCGGTTCAAGATTTTATTGGCATTGCCCCTGCCCTTGTTAATATCGTCGCCCGAGTGTCCGCCTTTCAGGCCGGTTACGCTTACGCGGAAAGCCTGGTGGTCGGCTTCAGGGGCCACTTTCTCGTAGGGAAAGGTTATCAGGGTGTCTATCCCGCCGGCACAGCCAATGAAAAGTTCGCCATCGTCTTCAGAGTCGAGGTTGAGCAGAATGCGGCTTTTTACAAAGCCTTTTTCGAGGGCAAAGGCTCCCGTAAGGCCAGTTTCTTCATCTACGGTAAAAAGGCATTCAACAGGGCCGTGTGCAATGCTGTCTGATTCGAGAATGGCCATTTGCACGGCAATGCCAATGCCATCGTCGGCGCCCAGGGTGGTGCCGGTGGCGCGTACCCAGCCTTTGTCGATACGCGGCACAATGGGATCGTGGTCGAAATCATGTTCAGTGTCGGCATTCTTTTCGCAAACCATATCCACGTGACTTTGAAGCACCACCGAAGCGCGGTCTTCGTAACCTTTTGCAGCGGGCTTGGTGATGAGCAGGTTGCCGATCTTGTCCTGCTGCCATGACAGGCCATGTTTTTCCGCGAAAGCGATAAGATATTTAAGAATTTTCTCCTCCTTCTTCGAGGGGCGCGGTATCTGGCAGATATCTTCGAAATGCTGCCACACGCGGGCAGGCTCTAAATGTGCTAATATTTGACTCATGGGTTCAGGTTTAATTTTTTATTGCGAAATAAGCGGTTTTTTACCAAACGGCAAACTAAACCTGCCACTTATTGCTGCAGGCATAACCGTATTACAATTTACGAAAGAAAATCGACAGAAAGGCGTTTGCATAAGCATATAGTGTTTATTTTTGATAACTAAAAACTTAAAACCGACTGCTATGTATGGAATTCTGATTGCCGTGGGCGTAATAATCCTTTTCACCATTATTGCCTACAACCGTTTTATTATGCTGCGCAACATGGCCGACAAGGCTTTCAGCACCATTGACGTGATGGCCAAGAAACGTTACGACTTGATACCCAATCTGGTTGCTGCGGTTCAGAAATATATGGAGCACGAACGCGGCACCCTTACCGATATCACAGCCATGCGCGCCCGGGCCATGCAGGGCAACCTGAGCCCCGACGAGCGGGTGCAACTTGAAAACCAGATTACCCGCAGCCTGGGAAATATTCAGGTGGCCGTGGAAAACTACCCTGAGCTGAAAGCCAGCGAGAATTTTAAGCAGCTGCAGGCTTCGCTCAACGAGGTGGAAGAGCAGCTCAGCGCCTCGCGCAGGGCCTATAATGCTGCCGTGATAGATTACAACAACGCGGTACAAATGTTTCCCTCCAATGTTTTTGCCCTTGTTTTTCAGTTCAGGTCGCGCGCCCTGCTCGAAACGCCAGAAAACGAGCGCCAGAACGTGGATGTGAAAAAGCTGTTCAGCAACTGATTTCGGCCTCAAATAATCGCTCGATATGAAGTCGCTGCAGGAGTTTGAAAGTTTTTACAACCAAACCCTTTTCAGGGAAATGGAGGTGCTCGACCACCGTCGAAAGCAGGTTGTCAAACGCCTTTTTTCCATCATTGGACTCACAGCAGGCGCTATGTTGGTTTGCATTTTCAGCGCAATTCAATTCGTTGACCCCAACCGTGACTTGCATTTCATACTAATATTTGTTGGGCCTGTGGTCATCCTATTGCTGGGGGTTTTATTCTGGGGCATATGGGCGCGCGACAAAAAGTTTGTGGCCGACTTTAAAAGGGACCTCATTGAGCGTATCATTCATTTTATCAGTCCCGACCTCAGCTACCAGCCCAACAACTTCATTGGGGTAGACAGTTTTGAGCGCTCCCGTTTGTTTATGACCAACATTGACCGCTACAATGGCGACGATTATGTTTTCGGGAAAATTGACAAGACCCAGTTCTGGTTTTCTGAGGTAAAAGCCGAATACAAAACCACCACCTCAAAGGGACAAACCCAGTGGCACACCATTTTTAAGGGATTGTTTTTCGTGGCCGATTTCAACAAGCACTTTGAGGGATCGACCGTGGTATTACCCAACCGCCTGGGGCGGGGCTCCCTGGCCCGCATTCTTCAAAAGGTGAACCTTTCGCGCCGCGAAAAGCTGGTTAAGCTCGAAGACCCTGAGTTTAACAAGTATTTCGTGGTATATGGCGACGACCAGATCGAAAGCCGATATGTGTTGTCCACTTCGCTGATGCAGCGACTTATCGATTTTCGCAAAAAACACGCGAATCCCCTTCACATTAGCTTTGTAAGTTCGTTCTTGTTTCTGGCCATAGGATATACCAAAGACCTGTTTGAGCCCAGCTATTTCAAGTCGCTGACCCGGTTCGAAACTGTAAAGCCTTATTTCGAAGATATAAGCCTGGCCGTAGGCATTGTGGAAGACCTGAACCTGAACACCCGTATCTGGACCAAGCAGTAAGCTTAATACTTTATTGGATCGAATCCCTGCCCGTAAACTCCCATAACACTTCCCATGGTAATGAAGGCATTGGGATCGATCTCTTTTATAGCCCTGAAAACACTGGTGGATTCGTAACGCTTCACCACTACCATCAGCACCGAGGCATCTTCCTTGGTGTACCATCCTTTGCCCTGCAGTAAGGTTACCCCGCGACCAACCTCAATGGCAATCTGTTCGGCAATCTTATCATGGTGTTTTGAAAAGATAAACAGTTGCACACTGCGGCGGTGGCCCATGAGTAACATATCTATACTATAGGAGGCCACGGCCATGGTTACATAGCCATACACCATTACTTCGATGGAGCGGAAAAGAAGGTAAGAAGACGAGATGATCACCACATCCATAAGCAAGATAAGTCTTCCGTGGCTGATATTGCGGTATTTGTTGATGATCATGGCAATGATATCGGTGCCGCCGGTGCTGCCGCCCTGGGTAAATACCAGTCCCACGCTGGCTCCACCCAAAATGCCCCCGATGATGGCCGACATGAACTTATCATCAACCACGGGCGCTGTGATAAGTTGTTGCAGCAAGGCCAGGAAAGCCGACAGCACCACAATGCCATACACTGTTTTAACGCCAAAGCCAAAGCCCAGGCTTTTAATCCCTATAATGATAAGTATGACGTTCACCAGCAGGAAAGTAATGGCCACCGGAAAACCTGTAGCAAAATATACCAGGGTGGCAGCACCTGTTATACCCCCTCCCACTATTTCAGAAGGAATAAGAAAGGCCGTCCAAGCCAGGGCATTGATGAACAAGCCTATGGTGATGATTCCATAGGTCTTAATGGCATCCCACACCGGATACTTTTTTCTGTTGAATGGCATAATCAACTGTTTTAAGGTAATTTACAAAAACAAAAGCCTAAGATCGGGCTGCAAAATTAGGATTTTTTTATATCCTGACGAACCCTGCCGGCAGTGACAAATAACATTTAAAATGCATAAAGGTTTGTTTTTGGTGGGAAAATTGCCCGTTTATTACGATTTTTGTTAAAATCATGTAAATAAAACCCAAAATTTATCCCGATGAGTCTACCAAAACCTTTAAAAGCCTATAAGAACCATGACTTTCTGATGTCGCCGGCAGCGCGCGAAATCAGGATTTTGTCGGAATTTGTTGAGCCCCGCGCACGTTTTATTCGCAACAAGATCAACCATACGGTGGTGTTTTTCGGTTCGGCCCGCACACTTCCGCGCGAAACGGCCCAGCACAACCTGGAAGAAATCAGAAAGCTTCCCAGCCCTGACCCCAAAATCCTAAAAAAGGCCGAAAAGGATCTGGAAAACTCGCGTTACTACGAAGATGCGGTAGAACTTGCCCGCCGCATAACCCTCTGGTGCAACGACCACTGCAATGAGCAGAGCAAATTTTATGTGTGTTCGGGTGGCGGGCCCGGTATTATGGAGGCAGCCAACAAGGGAGCAAAGCTCGCTGGCGGAAAATCTATAGGGCTTAACATCAGCCTGCCTTTCGAGCAGTTTGCCAACCCCTTTATCGATTCTGAATTAAATTTCGAGTTTCATTACTTCTTCATGCGCAAGTTCTGGTTTGCTTACCTGGCCAAGGCCATAGTGATTTTCCCCGGAGGCTTCGGAACCTTGGATGAGCTAATGGAAATCCTGACCCTGATACAAACAGAAAAGATCAAAAAACCCATGAAAATCCTGATCTACGACCGTAAATACTGGGACCAGGTCATTAACATACAGGGCTTGGTGGACAACTACACCATCAGCGAATCGGATCTTGAACTTTTTAAATGGTGCGAATCGGTCGGTGAAATGGAGCAAGAGCTTACCAATTTCATCAGCCAGCAGAACCAACCCAGGAATAGTCATAAATAGACAGGCGCCCCTGCCCTGAGGCCTTTACCTAATAAACTGCCGGTTTTTTCGCAAGGCTTCGGCAATGGCAGCCCTGAACACATCAGATGTTCGCATCACCATTTCGGGGTCGGAAGGGAAAGGTAGCGGCCCTACTTCAATGGCTTTAAGGGTCTCTTCGTCGAGGGCAGCCAAATCGCCTACAGCCCTGGCCGACAGGTGTTCGAACTTGGTGGCAGCACCAACGGGCTCACGCTTAAGCAGCCTGCTCGGCCGCTCAGAGTAGATTTCAATATCGCCTTCGATAGCCACGGTTTTCAACTGCTTGGTTTCAATCACCGTGCAAACCAGGTTTTTGTATTTTGGCACTTTGATGTCATTACCCAAGGTGTCTTTCTTTACGTTTCCGTTGGCATCGAGCACATATTCAAAGCCATCTTCCACGCGCTTGCGCATCTGGCGGTCGCTCTGCGTAGTCTGATCGGGCGAAATCATAATGCCGCGCAGGTTTACCACTACGAAATAATCGAAATATATACTCTGATCCAGATCACTGTAGTAGAACTCCACCCAGTTGTTTTCCAGCCCCCTGGGATCAACGGTAAGCAGCTGTTGCTCGTACTCGGGTGGCAGATTCAGGTGCGAATGATTTCTGACGGACACCAAAGCGCGGCTGATGCCTTTGTGGCGGGCCTCATCCATAAGGTTATTCACATCGCGGTAATCGCCCGAAAGATCCTTTACCCTTGCCAGGCTCTGCCATGCTTCGCGGTAAGCCATTTTGTCGTTGCGCCCCATCAGGTCAACAGCCTGATTGTAGTAATATTCTACAGCGCCACTGCGGGCGGTAATGATCTCCTCGTCATAATCAATGTAAGGGAACTGCACCACCCTGTCGCGAAGATAAAGGGGGGTTACGGTGCGCACAAGGGTCTGGCGGTGCTTCATGCGGGTGTAAAGACGCATGACCTCCTCCATACTGCGGGGGTTGGCCTCACGCTTCAGGAAACGGATGCGTTCATAATTTTGCTCGTTGGCTATCTGGTAGGAGCGCTCGAGATTTAATATTTCCTTTTCTTTTGTCGGCTTTTTCCGGAGTTTTTTCACCGATTTCTCAATGGCCGCATCATATTGGCCTCGCTGGATTAATTTGGATGATGAAGCACATCCTCCAAGCAGCAAGGCAAACAGAATTAGAAAGGTTATTCTTTTCATGGTTCGAAAAAGTGGGTTTAAACATTAGCTTAAAAAATCAGCACAAATATACAAACTTAATGCCCGGATTTTCAACCAAGAAACACGTATATAAAAAAAGCCCCGATCTTTCGAAGGGGGCTTTTAAAAAAGGTGGCGACGACATACTCTCCCGGGTTTTACCCCAGTACCATCTGCGCTGGCAGGCTTAAC
>JAWLCS010000066.1:0-10793 GCA_041687035.1 Bacteroidales bacterium | reverse complement strand
TTTTTATGAACGCAAAATTATACAAAATAAGGTCGTTTCCAAACCTTTAATGATTTATCTGGTATAGAGTGCCCTGAAAAATCGCAGGTATTCATCCACATTTTTATCCTGGTAAAATACCGGATAGTTGTCAACCGAAATAATAAATGAGGTAATGAATTCTGTATTGAAATTACTCAGTCCGGGTGCTGCAATTATGCGTCTGAAATACTCCATTCCTGCATCTTTATTGGCAAAATTGGTTACCGTAATGATTTGCCTGCGGTCGTCGAGAAAAATATTGCTCATGGTGAGCCGCCTGTCGGGGTACTCATCGGTATTAAACGTCGTGATGAAGTTTCGCAGTTCCCGTGCTTCCACTTGTCTTACGTCAATAATAAAGGCAAAGAAATGCACCGCACTTGCGTTAAAGGTATAGATGGAAGAAATCTCTTCGGCCGTAACCTGTTCTGTTTCTCGTTGTTCCTCTTCGGGAAGAAGCAAAGCATGTGTGCCGAGCGAGGCCAGTAAGTCGGATGCAGGCCGGTGCACCGCAGTTCCTTCGAAGTTGCGCACCACATACTCCAATTCCTGCCTGAACTCATTGGATTTGCCTGTGCGCCCGTATGCCAGGGCTTTCAAATAGCTGAACTGCCCGCGCAGGCCAATATCAATATCAAGGGTATCTGCCCTTTCGCCATTGGCAATAACCCTGTTGTAGTTGCCTGCAATGAAAGCCGAATAAGATTGTTCGTAAAGCTGGTTGGCCAGGCTTTGCCGCTGCCTTACTGTTTGCAGGTAGTTGGGGTCGCCCAGGATACGGGCAAATTCGCTATCGGGATATTCGGCAACAAGCCTGTTCTTATACATTTCGGCCCGCGACATGTCGCTTAGGCTGCGGTTGAGGTTATAAAGGAAGTAATAGGCCCTGAGTTTGTTTTCGTTTTGGGGGTAGCGCGTCACCAGCGATTCAAAACTCGAAATGGCGCTTACAGGATCATTAAAGCGGTCTTTAAAAATCACACCCATATTGAACAATGCCTGGGCTATGCGATTGTTGGATTCGGCCATTTGTTCGGGCGTGGTTGGAATGTTTCGAAGGTAGTTCGAACGGTCCAGGGCCGAACCTTCCTCCCCTTCTTCGCCGTCCTCCATCTCCTCTTCGCCCCCCTCGAAGCCAAAGGCTGCGGTTTGCTTGTTGCTAATGCGCCAGAGGTCTTCCAGCGGCCTCTCGCCAAAGCGGCTGAGAAATTCGGTACGCCCAAAGCTCATGGCCGTTGGGTTGTAGAAATACCAACTGGCATCCTGCACATCGCCGGGTCGCCGCTGCTGCTGCATAGCCTGCATGGTGCGCATACGGTCGCGCTCCGCGTCGCGCTCGCGCTGCTGCTGCTCACGAAGCTCAGCAATAATATTGTCGATTATGGCATTGCGCTCGGCAGGTGTCATGGCTGCCAGCCGCTGCAGCGAGTCTTCACGCTCCACAATACGGAGGTTGCGGGCAAGGTCAGAAAGCATAACCTTGCGCTCGCCGATCTTTTCAATACCGTCGAAGGTAGAAGGCAGGAAAGTAACCGTGCTGTCGTAGTAAATACTGGCTTTTAGGTAGTCGGGGCGCTCGAAGAAAATCTCGCCCAACCGAAGAAAAGAAAGTCCTTTCTGCATATTGTTTCCAGAACTGGCCTGGGTCGATTTAATATAATTGTCGACAGCATCCTCTTCTTTGTTTTCGCGCATAGCAAGCTGCGCCAGGGCATAGTAGATGCGGTCCTGGTAGGCCTGATTCTTGGCATCGCGCAGCATACTGTTTAGCTCGGAACGAATAAAATTGCTATCGCCCGATGCCGGGTCGTAGGCCATGGCCATGCTGATGCGTGCCTGGAAGGCCATGTCGAAGGTGGGATTCATCTTCAGCAACCGGGCGTAAGTTCGCTGGGCATTGCCGTAATCGCCAGAATACTGGTAATGCTGCCCAAGAATATAGGTAAGGCGCGTGCGCTCGCGGTTGTTTCTGGTGGCAGCAATGCCTTTTTGCAGGTGCGGAATAGCGGCGGCATACTGCTTCTGGCGGGCAAAGTGGTCAGCGTAAGCCAGGTAAAACAAACGCTGGCCGTCGGCGCTGAGCAAGCCTTGCTCAAGGTCGCGCTGCACATTGTCGAGCATTTGCCGGGCCTGCTCAAAACGTTCGGTCTGGTTATATGCCTTGGCAATCCAAACCTTTGAATCGTAGGCGATGTCGGTATCGTATTGCCTGATAATGTATTCGAAGGTGAGGTTGGCCAGGTTGTAGTCGCGCTTATAAAAGTGCGAGCGGGCTATCAGGTAATAAGAGTCGTCGATCCAGCGGTTATGCTCTACGCCGCGAATAAACATGGAATGGCGCCTGATAACCAAGCTGGCTTTCTGATAGGCCACATCCATAAAGTTGCTAATGCTGCCGGCCTGGGCTTCGTTGCCATAGCGAAAAATGCTAAGCACATTGTCGAAGTTATCCTGATGCTGGTCAGAAAGGCGCCTGAGGCCGTCGCGATAGCTCTCACGGGCATTGAAATAGCCGTTATATTTGGCGCTAATGGAATGGTAGTTCCGGTTAAGCCAGGTGTTTTTCTGGGTAGAGCACCCAAAAAGCAAAAAAACAAAAAGGAGGGCCATAAAAACCCTGCCTGTTGCAGAAATTAAAACCTTATTTTTCAAATCCAGCCGCCCTGTTTTATTATCATTAATAATAACTTCCAATCTGCAAATTTATTTTATTTCAGGCACTCTTTCAGGCTTAACAATTTTTAACAGCCAAAAAAGGCTTGCGGTAATCATATAAAGGGCTAAAACCCGTTGAAATTACGAAATTTGCATAATGTAATGCCTTCGGGCATTTTTATTACTTTTGCACTCTCAGTTTGCTTTAACCCCCCAGCGCACAAATGCCGCAAAGAAACGAAAAGAAAAAGAGTTTTTTCAACAAGCTTCACGACAAGTACAGGTTGGTTTTGATGAACGATGACACTTTTGAGGAAAAGTTATCGTTTCGGCTTACCCGTTTCAATGTCTTTATCTTTTTTGGGGCAGTCACTATTTTCCTTGTGGTAGCTACCACCTACCTCATTGCCTTTACCCCCCTCAGGGAATACATCCCGGGCTACGGCGATTTCAACACCCGCAAGGTGCTGCGTGAGCTGACCCTCAGAGCCGACTCGCTCGAAACCAGCCTGCGCCAGAAAGACCTTTACATTATGAATATCCGCAATATTGTGGAAGGCCGGGAAATTCTCGATCATATCCCTGACAGCCTGGATGGCATTGCCAGCTATGAAATCGATGAGCTGCCCCGCTCGCGCGAAGACTCCATTTTGCGGGCCGAAATGGAAAGTCTGGGCGGGTATCCGGTTTCACTGGTAAGCACAGACATCTATGCTAATAACAATATCAACCAGTTTTTCTTTTTTCCTCCCATTAAGGGCATTATTACCAATCATTTCGATCCTGCTCGC
The DNA here is from genome assembly GCA_041687035.1 of Bacteroidales bacterium. Classification (GTDB taxonomy): domain Bacteria; phylum Bacteroidota; class Bacteroidia; order Bacteroidales; family UBA7960; genus UBA7960. Next base: position 7,326 of record JAWLCS010000066.1, on the reverse strand, counting down.
GGACATTATGGTGTTGACCTGGTGGCCGACCCTAACGAAGCCATTAAATCAACCCTCGACGGAACGGTAATTTTTTCCGGGTGGACGCTCGAAACAGGTTACACCATTAGCATTCAGCACACCAGCAACCTCATTTCGGTTTACAAGCACAACAGTGTAATGCTAAAGCAGTCTGGCGAACTGGTTAAAGCCGGCGAAGTGATTGCCATTATCGGCAATTCGGGTATACTTTCCAGCGGGCCACACCTGCATTTCGAACTTTGGTTCAACGGCAACCCGGTTAATCCTGTCGACTATATCATTTTCTGATGGAAACTCCGCGAAAAAAAGGCCTTGCCATTCTGGGTTCTACTGGTTCCATTGGTTGCCAGGCATTGGATGTGGTAAGGGCACAGCCCGGCGAGTTTGAGGTGGAAGTGCTTTCTGCACAAAACAACGCCCCCCTGCTCATCAGGCAGGCCATTGAGTTTCAGCCCAACGCGGTGGTGATTGGAAACGAAAGCCTTTATCAAAAAGTAAGGGATGCCCTCGAGCCCCATCCCATAAAGGTTTTTGCCGGGAAAAAAGCCCTGAACGAAATATCAGAATTCGAAGGCATCGACATGGTGCTCACTGCCATGGTTGGCGTGGCCGGCCTGGAACCCACCATTGCCGCCATAAACGCTGGCAAGCAGATTGCCCTGGCCAACAAGGAAACCCTGGTGGTGGCCGGACAGCTAGTTACCCGCCTGGCACGCGAAAAGGGAGTAAACATTTACCCCGTCGACTCGGAGCACTCGGCCATTTTTCAGTGCCTCACAGGAGAGTTTCACAACCCCATTGAAAAAATATACCTGACGGCAAGCGGGGGCCCCTTTCGGGGAAAGAAGCGCAACTTTTTGGAAACAGTGAGAAAGGAAGAAGCCCTGAAACACCCCAATTGGGATATGGGTTGCAAAATCACCATCGACTCGGCCACACTTATGAACAAAGGTTTGGAGGTGATTGAAGCCAAATGGCTGTTTGGGCTCCAGCCCAAACAGATAAAAGTCATTGTGCATCCGCAGTCGATCATACACTCACTGGTGCAGTTTACCGATGGCTCGATGAAAGCCCAAATGGGCCTGCCCGACATGAAGCTACCCATTCTTTATGCCCTGTCCTATCCGCACCGGCTAATAACGGATTTTCCGCGCTTCAACTTCCTGGATTTTCCGCAGCTCACCTTCGAGGCACCCGATACCGACAGCTTTCCAAACCTGGGCTTGGCCTATCAGGCTATGGAAAAAGGCGGCAACATGCCCTGCATATTAAACGCTGCCAACGAAGTGGCCGTGGCCGCTTTCCTTAAGGACAAGGTGGGCTTCCTGCAGATGTCGGACGTCATCGCCGGTTGCATGCAAAAAATCGATTACCTGATTGAACCAAACCTTCAGGATTTCCTTAATACTGATGCCGAAACCCGAAATCTGGCCAGTACACTCATCAACGATTTGAAATACTAATTCAAGCTAATTAATGGACATTTTAATTAAAGCCCTTCAGTTCTTTCTGAGTCTCTCCGTTTTGATCATAATACACGAAATGGGGCATTATTTTGCAGCCCGCGCTTTCAAGGTGCGTGTGGAGAAGTTCTACCTGTTTTTTGACCCTTGGTTTTCGATCTTTAAAATAAAAAGAGGCGATACCGAATATGGCATGGGCTGGCTTCCGCTGGGCGGCTACGTAAAAATTGCCGGCATGATCGACGAGTCGATGGACCGCGAGGCCATGAAGCAGCCACCAAAAGATTATGAATTCCGCTCCAAGCCAGCCTGGCAGCGGCTCATCATTATGCTGGGCGGGGTTACTTTCAACATATTGCTGGCCATTCTCATTTACGTGGTTATGCTGTTTTCTTACGGCGAAAAGTATCTGCCTACCGAAAACGTGAAATACGGCATTATAGCCGACTCACTGGCCCTTGACCTGGGCATGCAAACCGGCGATAAAATCATTGAGCTCAACGGGTATAGGCCCGTTGATTTCATGGACATTCCCAAGGAATTTATTATGGGTAATGTAAAAACGGTTGCGGTAGACCGGCAGGGTGAGTTTATTACCCTCGATGTGCCCGATAGCTTCTTCGGAAAGCTTATAAGCACCCGGGGCGGTCGCTTTTTCTCGCTCAGATACCCCTTTATTGTGGAGGATTTCCTGCCCAATGCGGCAGCCGAGGAGGCCGGCGTGAAAATTGGCGACCACGTGGCGGGCATTGGTGGAGTGGAGACCTGGTCGTTCGACGAGTTCAGGGATGAGATCGGAAAATACACCAATCAGGAAACTTCTCTGATCGTATACCGCGATGGCCAAAGGCTGGAGTTACCCATTAGTATTCCCGAATCAGGAGCTATTGGTGCCTATGTTAAACCCATCGACCAGCTTTTTGATTTCGAAACCCGTAACTATTCATTTTTTGCGGCTATTCCGGCTGGCGTCATCAAGGCCTATAATACCACCATCGAATATGTGAAGCAGCTGGGGCTGTTGTTCAGGCCCGAAGTGAAAGCCACCGAAAGCCTGGGCGGATTTATCAGTATAGGAAATGTTTTTGCCCCCACCTGGGACTGGCTCCATTTCTGGACTATTACTGCCTTCCTCTCAGTAATACTGGCCGTTATGAACGTCCTTCCCATCCCTGCGCTCGACGGCGGCCATGTCATGTTCCTGCTCTACGAGGTGGTAACCCGCCGAAAACCCAACGAGAAGTTTATGGAATATGCCCAGATGGTGGGTATGATCCTGTTGCTCGGACTAATCCTTTTCGTTAACTTTAACGACGTGATGCGATTGTTCAGATAAGACATTCTTATAACTGAGAAAAAACGAGCTATGATTCTTTTTAAAGGTTGTGAAATATTTGCGCCTTCGCCCATGGGCAGCAAAGACGTGCTGATTGCCGGAAAAAGCATAGTGGCCATTGCCGACCGCATCGACCTTCCCGAAGGGCTGGTGGTCAACGAAATTGATGGCACGGGCCTGCGTATGATCCCCGGATTAATTGATGGCCATGTGCACATTTCCGGTGCTGGCGGTGAAGGCGGCCCTGCATCGCGCACGCCAGAGATGCAACTCAGCCATATGCTCGAGGCGGGCGTTACCACCGTAATTGGCTGCCAGGGCACCGACGGCATTACCCGCAGCCTGCAGGCCGTGCTTATGAAAGCCAAAGCCCTGCGCCAGGAAGGTGTTAGTGCCTGGATATATACCGGCTCCTACCAGGTGCCAACCCCCACCCTGCTGGGCGACGTGGCAAAAGACATTGCAATGATCGACGAGGTGATTGGAGCCGGCGAGATCGCCATTTCCGACCATCGCTCCTCATGCCCTACCACCGACGAACTGAAACGCTTGGCTTCGCAAGCGCGACTGGGTGGAATGCTGGGCGGAAAAGCGGGCATCGTAAACATTCATATGGGCGATGCCAGAAATCCTTTTAAACCGCTTTATGAAGTGGTGCAAAGCAGCGAACTGAAATTAACCCAGTTTCTGCCCACGCACTGCAACCGCAATGAATATATTTTTGAGGATGCCAAAACCTATGGCAATATGGGCTATGTAGATCTTACGGCAAGTTCCTATCCTTATTTTCCACAATACGAAATAAAACCTTCGAAAGCCATTGCCGAACTGCTTAAGGCCGAAGTGCCCATTGAGCACATCACCATGAGCAGCGACGGATTTGGTTCGCTGCCACAGTTCGATGAAAACGGAAACCTGCTGCAGATGGAAATGGGCCTCCCCCGCTCCATATTCGACGAGATGCGCGATGCGGTCCTGCAGGAAGATCTGCCGCTGGGAGAGTCGCTAAAGATCGTTACCAGCAATGTGGCCGATATCCTTTGGTTGAAGAACAAAGGTCGCATTGCCGTGGGCAAGGATGCTGATGTGGTGCTGATCGACAAGGATTTTGGTATTCAATACCTGACCGCCATGGGGCAGTTGATGGTAAGCGAAGGAAAAATGCTCAAAAAAGGCAGCTACGAAAAGTAAGTGTCAAAGCTTTGCCATGCGAAGAAAATTTCAGGTACATATCTTGGGCGCTTCGGCTGCCACACCCACTTCGCTAAGGCATACCACCTCGCAGGTGCTGGCCTATAACAACAAATACTTTCTGCTCGACTGCGGCGAAGGCACCCAGATGCAATTGCGGCGCCTGAAGCTGCCCATGATGAAGATCGACAATATTTTCATCAGCCACTTGCATGGCGACCATTACCTTGGCCTGCCCGGACTGCTGTTTTCGATGCACCTGCTGGGCCGCAAAAAAGACCTGAACGTGTATGCCCCACCCGGCATGCAGCAAATCATCGAAGTGCAGTTTTCTCTATCGCAACTGGTACCACAGTACAAGGTAATATTTCACGAACTGATTGCCGGCGGGCAGCAAATTTATGAAGACCGATACCTTACCGTCGATACCATGGAAATGGAGCACCGCATCCCGGCCTACGGTTTCCTGATAAAGGAAAAAGAGATGAATCGCAATTTGCGAAAGGAAAGCATATTAAAGTTCAAGATACCCCGAGAGCAGATGGCGGCTATAAAAGAGGGAGCCGATCTGGTAAGGGCTGGCGGAAAAACTATTCCGAACCACGAAATCACGGAGGCTCCGCCCCTGCCACGCAGCTATGCCTTTTGCAGCGACACTTCCTATACCGAGAAATTCTTACAACAGATCAAAGGCGCCGACCTGCTTTACCACGAGGCCACCTTCCTGCACGACAAGGCTGCCATTGCCGCCGAGAAAACCCACTCTACCACCATAGAAGCTGCCACCCTGGCTCAAAAGGCCGGGGTGAAGCAACTGCTGCTGGGTCACTACTCTGCCCGCTACAACGACCTGGAGCTGTTTACCGAAGAAGCAAGGCAGGTGTTTGCTGACACCCTGCTCGCCGAAGAAGGAAAAGTGTTTCAGGTAGGTGAAAAGTAGGTTAAAGCTGCACACCCAGTTCTACCAGCCGCGATTTTATCTTACGCAGCATCCATGAATCGCTTACCTGGCTTAAAAGCTGCTTAAGTACCTCCGTATCGTCAATATTGTCCAACGCTTTTTGCCGCACCTCGAAATCATGATCTGCAAGCATAATCTGCTGCAGCACACTTACATCAGAAATACGGGTAACAGCCTGTCCTCGGACAAAATAATCGGAGTCTTCAAAGGCAATGGTTCGAATCACCTCCGGATCGTCGATTTGCTGCACTGCCAATGCCCTAACGTAATAGTCGCTGTCGTGGCGGGCAATGTGCACAAGCACCTCTTGGTTGGTGATCTTTTTTAGCGCATCGGAGCGCACGTAAAAGTCGTTGTTGTTCTGAGCAATATGGGCAAGCACCTTTTGGTCGGTAATGGCCTGCACGGCAGCCGACTTAATGTCGCGGTCGGTCAGGGCTTCCACCAGGGCCGCCAGCACGTCATTATCGGCAATCTTGTTCAGGGCATCCTTGCAAATGTAATAATCGTCCTGGCTTTTCATAATGATCCCCGAAAGGGTTTTGCCATCGGTAATGCCCTTCACTGCGGCCAGGCGAACGTAATAGTCCTTGTCCAGACAGGCGATCTTTACAAGGACCTCTTGATTGGTGATCCGCTCCACGGCGGTTTGCCGCACATAATAGTCGGGGTCGTTTTGGGCCACGCGGATAAGAAGCTCCTGATCGTCGATGAGCTTCACTGCTTCAACCCTTTTGCCATACTCAGCGGCGTGCAATGCTTGTTCAACCAGCTGCTCGCGCGACAGGGCTTCTGTATTTCCGTGACTTTGACCGGGTTTTTCCATGGCGTGACGATGTAATGCAACAAAAGACCGCTCTGGATGCTAATTTAAGAAATTTTTGGCATCCGTGCTAAAATGTCCATATTCCATTTTGCCATAATGTTACCATTCTCCAAAGAAAATCTGTTTGGGGTCGTAACCGGTTTTGGCAGTAAGGAATCTGGCAGGAAAAAAAAGGTCAAAAGCCGGGCTGGGAATGCTGAACAGTCGAAGGCTCAAAAACAATGGCTCACCAGCCCATTAATAGCATGGAACCGTATGCGTATGGGTTTTCCTATAAGGATTTCGACGGTAACAATTTTCTATTCCCCAGGTAATAGAGAAATAGAAATCCATACCATCCAAATCATTGACATGGAACATTCCGCCTGGCTGTTCGGTGCCAATGGTGAGGAAGGCCAGCCTCATGGAAAATCCCAGGCGGGGTTTATAATAATCATAGAAAGTAATGGGTACGGCAAAGGAGAACCAGCGTGTTTCGTATCGCGGCACAATGCCCAGCTGGGAGGCTCTTGCCACGCGGTTACGCATCAGGGGCAAGTCTTGCACCAAAAAGGCATAGGCAAAAAAGCCACTGCCCAGGTTGTAATCAAACTGCATGCTGGCTGCGGTGGGCAGGCCAATCCAGTAGGATTCCCCATCACGAAGGATGATCTCCCCTGAAACTAAATTGCCCTCCAGGGTATCCAGCAACTGGTTCAGGTTGTCATAATCCTCCCAATGTGCATTGAACCACGTTAGGTTCATTTCAGAAAACTCAAAACGCCTGATATTTTCTTTCATCCTCAAACCGCCAATATCAAGGATGGAGAAGCCCATGCGATACCGGTAATCTGCACCTTGCCCTTGCGGAATGGGCCGGAGGTTGATTACGTGAAGGGCCATTGAGCTGTTCTCGCTGAAGGTTACCCCTAAATCGAAGGAGAACCCGCTACCTTTCATATAATTGTCGGCAGCACCTGTCTGATTGGTAACATTGTCAAAGGGAAGGGAACCCATGCCCACCAGGTTCACGCGCGATAAATGCACATTTCTATTGTCATCCACCTCGTAAACAAGATTATCCGACCTAATATTCATGGCATGATAACCCATCAGGTAACGGCCTGTAATCCCAACTGCCCAGTTGTTGTCCTGTGTGCCGGCCACGGTGGTTGCAAAACTCAGGCCGAGCTCAGCCCAGCCAAGGGTGGAGGCGGAAAAAGGTTGGTTTTCGGTATATTGTATGTTCAGCTGGGGGGCATATTCCAGGCCCTGGGTGTTGAAATTCATCAGGTGCCCGGGAATCTTACGCATGGAACTTACGCTCCGCAACCCATTGGAAAAGCCGATGGCAAAGCGACCGGTTTTCATCAGGAAAGAAGGACCCTGCAGGCGGGTATGCTGATAGCCATTCATGCGCCTTATGTCGGTCCTTTCCATGAAATACTCACCAGACCCGGCAAGATAAGTGTCCTTAAGGTTGAACAGGTCGCGGAAGGAGAATTCGCCCCTGGGCATATAGAAATAATTGTTCTGGATGCTGAAATTT
>JAWLCS010000065.1:4227-11871 GCA_041687035.1 Bacteroidales bacterium | reverse complement strand
AAAAAAGTCAGATATTTGTGCCATACCAAAAAAACTGGCGTCATGAAACTGCTTATGATTGAAATGATTGAACGCTTTGCCGATAAGGTGCTTACGAGTATAGGGTTTTCAGAAACCTTTATTCATCCGGTAAAAGCAGTACTTTTTGTGCTTTTTATTATTCTTTTGAGCTGGCTGGTCAATTATATTGCAAAACAAGGCATACTGGTTGTTCTCGGCAAGATCATAAAACGCAGCCCCACCCATTGGGACGACGTTTTTCATGAAAAGAAAGTTTTTTCGCGAATGTCGCACCTGGCACCGGTTATCGTCATTTTCTGGTTTGGCAGTGCCCTGTTGTCGGAATACCCAAAGCTGATTGAAGGCATTAATATGCTTACCAACGTTTACATTATTATAGTGGTAACCATGGTGGTGTTTGCCATTATCAATGCGGTAGGTTCCATATACGAAAACTACGATATTTCAAAATCAAAGCCGATTAAAGGTTTCCTGCAAATTCTGAAGATTTTTATCGGTTTCCTGGTTGCCATACTTATTCTGGCCATGATCATGGGAAGGTCGCCCCTTTACTACCTCACAGGGCTGGGGGCCGCCTCCGCCATTTTGCTGCTCATTTTCAAGGATACTATTCTGAACTTTGTCGGGGGTGTGCAGGTAACGGCCAATAATATGGTGCAAATCGGCGACTGGATTGAAATGCCTAAATACGGTGCCGATGGCGATGTGATTGAAATTAACCTCTACACGGTGGTGGTACAAAACTGGGATCGTACCATAACCACCATACCAACCTATGCGCTTATCTCCGATTCATTTAAAAACTGGCGCGGCATGGTTGAGTCGGGTGGCCGTCGTATTAAAAGGGCCATTAATATTGATGCAAGAAGCATTAAAATTTGTGATGATGCAATGATTCAGAATTTCGAAAAGGTTTACCTATTAAAAGATTACATAAAACAGAAGAGAGAAGAAATTGCCCGTTATAATCAGGAACATGATTATGATGAAAGCCTGGCGGTAAACGGGCGCAGGCTCACCAATATTGGTACTTTCAGGGCTTACATAAAAAACTACCTTGCCAACCATCCCAATATTCATAAGGAAATGATTTTTATGGTGCGGCAAATGGCTCCCAGCGAAAAAGGGATTCCGCTTGAAATATATGCTTTTACCAACGATATTGCCTGGGTAAACTATGAAAGCATTCAAAGCGATATTTTCGACCATATCCTGTCGAGGATTTCTTTCTTTGAACTGAAAGTTTTTCAGGATCCTTCGGAAATTACCGTTTCTATTGGGAATGGAGGAGGCTCAAACCAGCCGGAGTAGGGTAAAAAGTAGACGTGTTTCTTGATTTTCAGCGGCTAAAGCTGTAATTTTAATGTAATAATAAACAACATTGGCTGATTATTACCAGATACTGGGCGTTTCGCAAGATGCTTCGGATGCAAGCATCAAAAAGGCATTTCGTTGTAAGGCTAAGGCTTTGCATCCTGATGTGAACCCTGGGCATGCTACGGCCGATTTTCTAAGGATCAACGAAGCTTACCAGGTGTTGTCAGATGAGGAGAAACGCCGCGTTTACGATCAGCGGCTCAGAAGCGGCAACTTCAGCCAGCGAGTCTATTACAGGCCCGGGCCTGTACCCAACGCTTACCGCGCATATTACGAAGCCCGTCGCAGGCAGGAAGAGGAGGAGCCGGTCAGCAAGTTTGAACGCATCCTCGATCAATTCCTTTTTCTTTCTTTGTTTTTAGTGGGGCTTTTTGCCATCGGATATGGGGTTCTAAGGCTGTGGCAAGAACCCATTGAGGGCGTGAACCCCATAAACGGCATTGTGCTTGGGGTGTTGCTTACCAGCCTGCTGGTGGCTGGCTGGGTGAAGTGGAACAAGATTTCCAATTAATTTCCGTCGCTCAGCGGTTCCATATTTCCCAAGCCTTTATGGCCTGTCCGGTAAGCATACCGCTTCCGTTTACTGTCTGGCAGCCTGCTTCTTTTCCCTTTTTCAAAAAAAGCGTTTCGGGTGGGTTATACACCAGGTCAAATAGGACATGGCCCTGTCCGAGCCATTGATATGGGATAGGGGGGAAGGTATCGGTGTCGGGCACCATTCCGAGCGGAGTGGTATTTATGATCAGGGTGCGTTCCTTTATTATTTCTTCAGTCAGTTGGTTATAGCCAATGGTGTTTTCACCAGAAGGATTACGCGAAACCAGCAAAAAATCGCAGCCATGCTTTTTCAACACCCAGTTAACCGCTTTAGAAGCACCGCCGGTACCCAGCACCAATGCATTCCGCGGAAGCGAAATGCTTTCATCCTGAAGGCTCTGCTCAAACCCGGCCACATCGGTGTTATGGCCGGTCAGTTTAAGTTTTGACCCGCTGCGGTCGAAACGAATCACATTAACTGCCTTGTTTTCGGCTGCAGCGCCTTCCAACTCATCGAGGTATTGAATAACTTTTTCCTTATAGGGAATGGTTACGTTAAGGCCAAACAGATCCGGTTCGGCTTCGAGCAGCTTCGGAAAATCGGCAATACTTTCCAAGGGAAACATTTTATACACGGTATCTTGTATGCCTTCGCGGCTGAATTTTTCGGCAAAAAACTTTGCCGACCATGAATGGCCAAGCGGATAACCAATGATTCCAAAGACTCGCATAGTACTTATGCTTGTTCGCCCACGCCGTGGGTGAGTTTTTCAAAAACGAAGATCAGCGCCAGCCCCGCCAGGGCACAAAGTACAATGGGAAGCATCATGGTGCTTTCGCCGGTAATTTCCGCAAAGCGGGCAGGAGCAATGCTCTTTTCAAGGAAAGGTACCAGTTCTCCCTTGCTGTTCAGGCGCGATTCGATCACTTCTTTCCAGGGCCAAAGCTTGTTTAATGATCCGACCATAAAGCCTGTGAGCAAAGCCAGGGTGGCATCATGAAACCTTTTGAAAAGCCAGGAAATCAGGTTTGAGAAAGCAATAATGCCCACGGCGCAACCAATGCCAAAAACCAGCAGTACGCTGATCTTGAAATCTTTAACTGCATTCAGAATGTATTCGTATTTGCCCATCAGCAACAGTATGAAGCTTCCTGAAATGCCCGGCAGGATCATGGCACAAATGGCAATGGCACCCGAAATAAATATAAACCATAGTGCTTCAGGGGAGGTGGCAGGTGTGGCAACAGTAATGTAGTAAGCAATTGCAGAGCCCGCAAGCAACATAATAATGGCCATGGCATTCCATTGCTTTATCTTTCTTCCTACAAAAATGGCCGAACCTACAATAAGTCCGAAAAAGAACGCCCACACCAACATTTGATGGTTGGCCAGCAGCCACGAAATGAGGCGAGCCAGTGAGAAGATGCTGAGCAGGATGCCCGTGAGGACCGACACCAGGAAGTTGCCGTTTACCTGTTTCCAGGCTGCTGCAATGCCTTCCTTGAAAAGGGTTTTGAAAAGAGAGGCGTTGATGGACTTGATGCTGTTGATCAGCTCTTCGTAAATGCCGGTAATAAATGCAATGGTGCCGCCCGATACGCCGGGAATCACATCCGCAGCGCCCATGCCCATGCCCTTGACGCCAACAACCAGGTAATCCGCAAATTTTCTGTTCATTTATTTTTGTTAGAAAAAAAATCTGATTTAAATGTTGGGAAAAATCAAAAGGGCCACCAATTCACTAAAACACTAAAGAACACAAAGCATTGAATAATAGTTTTTTAGTTCAATGAAGTTTTGTGATTTCGTGTTCCTGCCTGCCGTCAGGCAGGTTTGTGGCTATTTAATTTACTAAAATGACAGCCGCTTTTGAGAAAATATACTTCTTTTATTTGGAAGTAAGCTTATACTTGCTGAACGAATCGGGCAGGAAGTCGAAGAAAGTATCGCCCCGCAGGCCCATGCGCAGTGTTTCGAGCGGAATGATGTCGGCTGGGGCAATGTTTCCAAGGTTCACGTTGTGCCCGAGCAGCTTCAGGAACCATACCTGTTGCGGTTTCAGCGGTGCCTCCCAGATAACCTTTTCAGGGGGGATGGCTGACATAATGTCGTCGATGAGGTCGGTATCGGCTTTCCCTTTACAATCGTATATGCCCACGGTGCCGCTTTCGCGCGCTTCGGCGATCACATAGCTGCTGCCCGCTTCCAGTTCGGCCTTCATTTCCTTAATCCAGGTGCTGTTGTCATAAACCACGGAGGCCTCCTTGGCACCCACTTCAGAAAGCACGGTGCGCTCTTTGGCCAGCAGGTCGATGTAGCTGCACTTTTCGGCATGGTCCATTAGCATGGAGCCATCCGATACTTCGGCTGCATCCACGCCCAGATGGTCTATCCAGCGCAAATAATCGTCCACCTGCCCGCGCACGGCATAGGCCTCGAAAAGGGTGCCGCCCACATATACTTTGGTGCCGGCATTGCGGTAGATTTTTACTTTTTCTTTTACGTTTTTGCTAAAAACCGAGGTGCCAAACCCTAATTTTAAAAAATCGATAAGGTGGCCGGCCGTTTCCATCAGGTCTTCTGCCTCGCGCAGGCTAAGGCCTTTGTCCATAACCATGGTGATGCCCGTTGCACGAGGTTTTGATTCTCTGTAAGGCAAAGGATTCAATTCCATAAAGAAGGATTATGTAGTTTGGATTTACTGGTTGCGGTAAAGGTCAACCAGGTTTGTAAATGAGCTGTTTTCTGCCAGTGCCGGGAAGGTTTCCAGCAGCTGGGTATGCCCCTCGAAGTCTTTAACGAGTGCTTCTTCCATAAAGAAATTGGCCTGGTTGGCTTTCCCGCTAAGGAAAAGATAGGCGGCAAGGCGATAACGCAGGGTGTTGTTCTCGGGCAGGGCATCGAGAGCACGGTTAGCTATCTGTATTGCTTCTTCGCGATGTTCCGAATGCCATTGTGCCTCGGCATATTCAAACCAGGTCTCTTCGTCGCTGGGGTCAGACTCCACGGCTTTTTCAAAAGTCGCCATGCCCTTTTTCAGGTCGCCTGAGGTAATATACGCATCAGCCAGCAGGCACAAGTATCCGGGGTTTTCGGGATCGAGCTCAATGCCGCGTTCGAGGTAGCGAAGGGCTTTGCGCGGGTTGCCGGTTTCCAGCTCGCAAACACCAATGCCCATCCAGGCATCGACTACGGTGGGGTCGAGGCGGGTGGCTTTGTGGTAGTAATCAGAAGCATTAATGTAATCTTCCATCTTTTCGTAACACTCGCCAATGTAATAGAACTTCATGGCATCGGTTTCGTTCTCGGCAAGCGATTGCTTGTAGGCCTCCAGCGCTTCATTAAAGCGATTTAGCAGGCTCAGCGCATAGCCCTTATGGAAATGCGAATGTTCATGGTCTTCATCAATGGCCAGGGAGTAATCAAAAGCTTCGAGCGCCTTTTCGTAAAGCCCGGCATTAATGTACGACACGCCAAGGTTGAACCATGCTTCGATGCTGTAGGGGTGACGATCGATAAGCTTCTGAAAGAAGGCAATGCTTTCCTCGGTAAGCGACAGCAGGTCGAAGCAATAGGCCGCTTCGTAAATGGCCAGGTCATTGTCGGGGTTCAGCTCCAGGGCTTTATCCAGATACTCAATGGTTTTGCTGAAGTTACCCAGGTTCTCATATTCAAAAGCAATGTTTATGTAAACAAAGTCGGGCTCCTCGGCATCCACAATAGCTTTTTTGTATTCCTCAATGGCCTTTTCGTAATTACGCAATTGTGAGTATATGGCCCCTTTGGTGAGAAAAATATCTGAGTTGGATGGCTCCATGCCTTCTACTTCGGCAAGTAACTCCAGGGCACGGTCTTCGCGGTTGAGGGTTGCAAGCAGCTGGGCCTTTTTCAATAGAAGGGGTAAAGCGCCTTGGTGCACCCTCAGGGCGTAATCCGAAACTTTTAATGCACGGTTGTATTTGCCACGGAATACGTAAAAGTCGATGACTTCTTCGAAATCATCCACATCAAAATAGACTGACCGGCTGAGCTTTTCCTGTTCTTCGAACTTCTCAACCTGCCAGGGAATATTTATGTTATCTTCAATCTGATTTTTCATGCTTCTATCGGCGTTGGTGGGAAACTACCCCGGAAACTATCCGCAAATAACCTGCCACCGATTTTCACTGCAAAGGTAATAAAAAAACACATCGGCATTTTTGAGCAGGGCCGGCCTCCCTTCAGGGTAAATATATCAGATAAAAGCCAAATGTCCGACAGTAATTCCACCGAATTTTCCAAATGTTTTCAACAATACCTGTGGCGCAGACGTTCAGCTTGACCGGGATTTGAGGTTTTTACGGATAAAAATGGTAATTTTGCAAAAATTTTTACAATAATATGTTTGAAAGTTTAAGTGATAAGCTCGACAGGGCGTTTAAGCTGCTCAAGGGGCAGGGCCATATTTCCGAGATCAACGTAGCCGAAACCCTCAAAGATGTAAGGCGCGCTTTGCTCGATGCCGACGTTAACTTCAAGATTGCCAAATCCTTTACCGACATTGTAAAGGAAAAGGCGCTGGGTCAGAATGTGCTTACGGCCGTATCGCCCAGTCAGCTTATGGTTAAAATTGTGCATGAGGAGTTAACCACCCTCATGGGCAGCACCAGCGAAGAAATCAACATTAAGGGCAACCCTGCTATTATTCTTATTGCCGGCTTGCAGGGTAGTGGTAAAACCACTTTCTCTGCCAAGCTTGCCAATTACCTCAAATCTAAAAAAAGCAAAAAGGTGCTGCTGGTGGCCGGCGACGTTTACCGCCCTGCGGCCATCGATCAGCTGAAAGTGCTTGGCGAACAGGTTGGGGTCGAGGTGTTTACCGAAGAGGGCAGCAAGGATCCGGTGGGGATTGCCAAAAAAGCCATAACCCATGCAAAGACCATGGGACACCAGGTGGTGATTGTCGATACCGCCGGTCGTTTGGCCATCGACCAGCAAATGATGAACGAGATTTCTTCTTTAAAGAATAGTCTCAACCCACAGGAGACCTTGTTTGTGGTCGATGCCATGACAGGTCAGGATGCCGTTAACACCGCCAAAGCTTTTAACGACCGCCTGAATTTTGACGGGGTAGTGCTAACGAAACTCGATGGCGACACCCGCGGTGGTGCAGCGCTTACCATTCGTTCGGTAGTTAATAAGCCCATCAAGTTCGTGGGTATTGGTGAAAAAATGGAAGCCATCGACCTGTTTCACCCGCGTCGTATGGCCGACCGTATCCTGGGCATGGGCGACATTGTGTCGCTGGTTGAGAAAGCCCAGGAGCAGTTCGATGAGGAGGAAGCCCGAAAGCTTCAGAAAAAACTGGCAAAGAACCAGTTTAATTTCGACGATTTTCTGTCGCAGCTGCAACAGATCAAAAAAATGGGTAATGTTAAGGACCTTATGGGGATGATTCCCGGCATGGGAAAGGCCCTGAAGGATATCGACATTGAAGATGACGCCTTCAAGAGTATTGAAGCCATCATTCATTCCATGACGCCGGCCGAACGCAACGACCCTGCTCTGCTGAATGGCAGTCGCCGAAAGCGTATTGCCGAAGGCAGTGGTACCACCATAGTAGATGTGAATCGCCTGATAAAACAATTCGAGGATACCCGCAAAATGATGCGCATGGTGTCGACCGGCGGAGGAAATAAGCTAATGAATATGATGCGGGGCAAGCCGGG
>JAWLCS010000065.1:0-4127 GCA_041687035.1 Bacteroidales bacterium | reverse complement strand
ATCAAGGACAAAGGTGGAAAAGTTCCCCATTTGGCGGCTATTCTGGTAGGAGAAGATCCGGCCAGCGACACCTATGTCAGCAGCAAGTCAAAGGCTTGTAAGGAAGTGGGATTCGACTCATCGACTTATCGTTTTCCTGCTGACATTTCAGAGAAAGAATTGCTCGAAACGGTTGAGTTTATAAACAACGATCCTGAAATTGACGGTCTGATTGTTCAGTTGCCCTTGCCAAAGCACATAGATCCCCAAAAGGTTATCCAGCAAATCCGCCCGGAGAAAGATGTTGATGGGTTTCACCCGGTAAACGTTGGCCGCATGACCATTGGTCTGCCGGCTTATATTTCTGCTACTCCCAATGGCATCATGGAGCTGATTATGCGAAGTGGCATTCAAACCACAGGCAAAAGCTGTGTAATACTTGGTCGCAGCAACATTGTGGGCAAGCCCATGAGCATACTAATGGCCCGCAATGCCGAACCCGGAAATGCCACCGTAACGGTTTGCCATAGCAAAACCAAAAACCTGAAAGAAGTTACCTCCCAGGCCGATATCCTGATCGTAGCCATTGGCCAGCCTGAGTTTGTTACCGCCGATATGGTAAAAGAAGGCGCCGTGGTGATCGACGTGGGCATTCACCGCGTGGAGTCGAGCCATACCAAATCCGGTTTTCGTCTCATTGGTGATGTGAAATTTGACGAGGTGTCGAAAAAGGCCTCGTTCATTACCCCTGTTCCTGGTGGTGTTGGGCCCATGACCATCGTTTCGCTGCTGATGAACACCCTGAAGGCATCCAAAAAAGAAATCTACGAATAGATTGCATAACACACGCCTGACAAATCTTGACCCATTTCAGCAAAAACAGCTGGATGAGGGCAGGCTGCTGCCTGTCATGGAAATGTTCTACTCCCTTCAGGGCGAAGGTTATAATACCGGCAAGGCGGCATCTTTTGTGCGCATTGGCGGCTGTGATGTGGGATGCCACTGGTGCGATGTGAAGGAATCGTGGGATGCCTCGATCCATCCGCTCACTTCCGTGGAAAAAATTGCAGAAACCGTTTGCTCCTTTCCCGCGAAAGCGGTGGTGATAACTGGTGGTGAACCTCTGATGTACAAGCTCGATGTGTTATGCAGCATGCTGAAGAAAAAGGGTATCCAGGTCTTTATCGAAACCTCCGGGGCCTATCCGCTGAGCGGGCGTTTCGACTGGATTTGCCTTTCGCCGAAAGCCAATCATCCGCCGCTGACCGAAACCCTTATGGCGGCCGATGAGCTGAAAGTGATCGTGCATGATGACAGCGATTTTGAATGGGCCGAGGAGAATGCCGCCCTAGTGAAGGAAAAATGTTTGCTATACCTTCAGCCCGAGTGGAGCCAGCATAAAATGATGCTCCCGCTTATTGTGGATTATGTGCAGAAAAACCCCAAATGGATGGTTTCACTTCAGTCGCATAAGTACATGAATATTCCCTGACCTTTTTTTCTCTCGAAACTTTCCGTAAATTTGGCTGTCAGGAGCTTTTATGAAAATACCTTTCAGCCATTTTCTTTTTACACTTCTTGTTTTGTTTTGCCTGGACAGCATTGCCCAGACCGGCGACCAGCTTTCCACACGCAACCAGCGTGCACGCAGGTCGTTTGAGCGGGCCATACAGGCATGGCGCCAGAGCGACCACAACCGCACGGTTGCCGAACTGAGGCAAGCCATCGAAAGCGATCCCAATTTTGTTGAAGCCCACTTGCTTATGGGCGAGGTGTATTTTTCCCGAGAATTTTATGCTGAAAGCATTCCCTCATACCAGCGTGCCCTGGAGATAAACCCCGGATTGTTCCCGCAGGCAAGGTATTACCTGGGCGCTGCCATGCTCAAAACAGGGCAATATCAGGAAGCCCGGGATGATTTCCTTATTTTTCTTGATTTTCCTGAGATCAGTGAGAATTTGAAAAATGCTGCCACTGCAGGTCTTGAAACCTGCCGCTTTGCTTTGCAAGCCATGGCCAATCCGGTGCCTTTTGAGCCCACTAACCTTGGCGAAGCCATTAACTCCCAATTCCCGGAATACAGTCCCACCCTGACCACTGATGAGCTCACCCTGATCTTTACCAGGAAAATACCGTTTATGGATCGCATGGGGCCTTCACCCGACCGTTTTCATGAGGATTTTTTTATCAGCCATTACAGGGATGGCGCATGGACACAAGCGCTCAACCTGGGGCCACCCATCAATACAAGCGGCAATGAAGGGGCACAAAGCCTCTCGGCCGATGGCCGGCATTTGTTCTTTACGGCATGCAACCGCCGTGATGGCTTCGGGAGCTGCGATCTGTATTATGCCTTCCGCACCGGCAGCGAGTGGAGTATGCCGGTAAATCTTGGCCCCGTGGTGAACTCTTCTGCCTGGGATTCACAGCCCTCGGTTTCGCCTGATGGCAATACGCTGTACTTTTCAAGTGGCCGGCAGGGAAACATCGGCAAAATGGATATCTGGTACACCACCCGCGATGAACACGGACAGTGGAATGCGCCCCGCAACCTTGGGCCGGTGATCAATACCGAAGGCCGCGAAATGTCGCCCTTTATTCACCACGACAATCAAACCCTCTTTTTCGCCTCGGATGGGCATCCCGGCATGGGTGGTCTCGATATTTTTTACAGCCGGCGCGATTCACTGGGCAACTGGTCACAACCCGTTAACCTTGGTTATCCGATAAACACCTATGCTGACGAATTCTCACTTATTGTGGGGGCTGGTGGCATAAACGCCTATTTTGCCTCTGATCAGTACGGAGGCTTTGGCGATACCGACATTTATCATTTTGAACTGTACGAAGAGGCCCGGCCAACGCCGGTTACTTATATGCGCGGGGTGGTCTTTGACAAGGAGAGTGAACGCCGCCTGCCAGCCACCTTTGAGCTTACCGATCTTACATCAGGGCAAATGATCCTGCAGTCAACCTCCGATCCGCAAACCGGCGAATTTTTGGTGGCCATCCCCACCGGAAAACCTTTGGGCCTGAATGTGTCTCACCCGGGTTTCCTGTTTTTCTCAGAACATTTCAGCTATGCCGAGACCCGTACCGGTGCCGATCCCTATCTGCGCGATATTCCGCTGCAGCCCATTAAGGCCGGCGAAGCCGTGGTGCTGCGAAATATTTTCTTCGACACCGATCGCTATGACCTGAAACCGGCATCGCAGTCAGAACTGGAAAGGCTGGTGGAACTCTTGCAGCGCAATCCGCAAATGAAAATTGAGATCAGCGGGCATACCGACAATGTGGGAACCTATGCTTACAACCTGGAACTTTCTAAAAACCGTGCCCGCAGCGTAATGCAGTTTCTGATTGATGCAGGGGTGGCTGCCAACAGACTCAGCTCCCAGGGCTATGCCGACACCAGGCCAATTGACAATAACGATACTGATAGCGGTCGTGCCAATAACCGGCGCACCGAATTCAAGATAATGGAATTTTAAACTTTTTGCTATGCTGGCAAACATTAACCTTTTTCGTATCCTGTTTCTCGATGTAGAAACAGTTCCAATGGCGCCGGATTTTGATTCCCTTCCCGAGCATTTTAAACCCTTGTGGGAAAAGAAGGCCAACCGGCTTAAAAATGAAGAAGAGCTTAGCGCTGAAGGTCTTTTTGACAGGGCCGGGATCTATGCTGAGTTTGGAAAGATTGTATGTGTTTCGGCAGGCTTCTTTCATAAGGATGAAGAAAACCTTACTTTCAGGGTGAAATCTTTTTTTGGGCATGATGAAAAGGAGGTTTTAACCGATTTTTCTGAAATGCTCAATGAGCATTTTAACTCTGCAGCACATTATCTGTGTGCCCACAACGGCAAGGAGTTCGATTTCCCCTACCTGTCGAGGCGCATGCTCATCAATGGCCTCGACCTGCCATACCTGCTCGATAATTTTGCTAAAAAACCCTGGGAAACAACCCTGCTCGACACCATGGAGCTATGGAAGTTTGGCGACTACAAGAGTTTTACCTCGCTGGAGTTGCTCTCGGCGGTATTTAATATTCCTACGCCCAAGGATGATATTTCGGGCAAGGATGTGGGAAGGGTGTACTGGGAGGAGAACGACCTGGAACGCATTGCCACCTATTGCGCCAAAGATGTGGT
>JAWLCS010000064.1:0-13301 GCA_041687035.1 Bacteroidales bacterium | reverse complement strand
GAATTGCAGGGCATTGCCGCCTCGGCCGGAGCCGCCTGCCATGCCGACCAGGTAGATGTATCTGCAGTGCTTACTGCCATGAAAGTGCCCATTCAGTATGCCATGGGTACCATTCGCTTTTCCACTGGAAAAAATACTACAGCGGAACAGGTTGAGGAGGCCGCCCGGATCGTGATTGAAGCGGTAAAAAGAATGGGTCAGGGAGAGGAAGAAGAAATAGAACAGGCAATTTTTACCGAAGGCCCTGTGCGCCTCACCCATTTCACCCACGGGCTGGGCTGCGCCTGCAAGATCAGGCCGCAATACCTTGAAAAGGTGCTGCAAGACATGCCTGCAGTATTTGACAAGAACGTACTGGTTGGAACTTCCACTTCCGATGATGCCGCAGTTTACAAGATCAGCGAAGAAGTGGCCATTGTGCAAACCGTCGATTTCTTTACGCCGATTGTTGACGACCCCTATGATTTTGGTGCCATTGCCGCCGCCAACGCCCTGAGCGATATATACGCCATGGGCGCGAAACCCCTGTTTGCGCTCAACATAGTGGGTTTCCCCAGCAACCGACTGCCCATGCAGGTGCTGAAAGACATTCTGAAAGGTGCTTCCGATAAAGCGACCGAGGCGGGCATCCCCATTCTTGGCGGACATACCGTTGAAGATACCGAGCCAAAGTTTGGTATGGTGGTCACCGGGCAGGTGCATCCTGAAAAGGTGCTGACCAATGCCGGGGCAAAACCAGGTGATGTGTTGATCCTCACCAAGCCCATCGGCACCGGCATTATTTCCACGGCAGTGAAGCGCGGACTGGCTGATGAGGAAACAGCCCGCACTGCGCGCGAAGTAATGGCCACACTCAATGCAGCCGCTGCCAGAACCATGGAAGACTTTCCGGTAAACGCCTGTACCGACGTTACCGGATTCGGGCTGCTGGGCCACCTGAAGGAAATGCTTGAAGCCTCAGCGGTTAACGCCAGCATCCAAGCCGGCCAGGTGCCGCTGATTCCCGGAACAAAAGAACTGGCCATGTCCGGCGCCATACCCGGCGGCACCAAAAACAACCTGGAATTCGTTTCAAAGCTGGTGGATTGGTCCGAAACCATTCCGGAATTGCAGAAACTGATCCTCTGCGATGCCCAGACCTCTGGCGGATTGCTTATCTCCCTGCCGGAAGATCAGGCGGAACCCTTCTTAAAAAACCTGTCAGAAAACCAGGTTACCGCGACTGTGGTCGGCCGAATTATAGAAAAAGGCGAAGGCAGAATCATAGTGGATTGATGAATTATGATTGATGATTGATGATTGACAAATGACAATGCTTTTATTCCTAAATCATAAATCCTAAATCCTAAATTCGTGCCCTCTGCCCTGTGCATTACAACAACGGAATCCCCGCCTGCTGGCACTGAGCAAATATCTCCTCGGGCCAGATGCCGGCCTGCACTTCGCCGATATGTGATTTCTGAAGCAAGAACATGCAGGTGCGCGACTGGCCTATGCCGCCGCCCATGGTGAAGGGCAATTTCCCTTCGAGCAACATGCGATGGAACATCAGGTCCTTTTTATGGTTTTCCTTACGGATATCGAGTTGCGTTAAAAGCGTAGCCTGATCTACCCGAATGCCCATGGAAGATATCTCAAAAGCTTGCTCCAACTCGGGATGCCAGAAAATGATATCTCCGTTCAAACCCCGGTTACCCAGCGCGGTTTCAGTGGTCCAGTCGTCGTAATCGGCGGCACGGCCGTCGTGTATGGTTCCATCCGACAACTGCCCTCCCACCCCTATGATAAATACCGCACCGTGTTCTTTCGCAATGCGGTCTTCGCGCTCCTTGGGTGACAGCTCAGGAAACCGCTGCAGGAGCTCCTCGGCGTGAATGAAAGTGATAAAATCGGGCAGGCGTTTTTTCAATACCGGGAATTCCTTTGAGATATGCTCTTCTGTCCTTTTGAAAACCCTGAAAATGCGCTTTACGGTACGCTTCAGGTATTCGAGGTTCCTGTCAGATGGTTTTATGGTGATCTCCCAATCCCACTGGTCAACATAAACCGAATGCAGGTTGGTCAGTTCCTCGTCGGGCCGAAGGGCGTTCATATCGGTGTAAATGCCTCTTCCGGGCTCCAGCCCCAGGGCTGCCAGCTTCATGCGCTTCCATTTGGCCAGCGAATGCACCACTTCTGCCCTTTTTTCCTGCATATCCCTTATGCCAAAGGAAACCGGACGTTCAACGCCGTTCAGGTCGTCGTTAATACCCGTGCCCGAAAGCACCATCACCGGGGCTGTTACCCGCTGCAGATAAAGCTCATCGGCAATGGCCACTTCAAAATAGTCTTTAAGCCGTTTTATGGCTTTTTCGGTGGTCAGCACATCAAGGGCCGGCCGGTAATCTGTTGGAAGTTTTAGTTTGCTCATATTACAAAAGTTTTTGGTGAATCAATAAAAAAAAGGCCTCCCGCATTGGAAGGCCTGAATAAGAAATATCTTTATTAGATTACCCTAAACACAAACCTCCCGCTTCAATCCATTATTCTGATTGAAGTTATTGAAGAGGTTATTGTTATTTTGGGCGAATAAAATCATTGACTCAGGTTTGTTTTCGCTGCAAACTTAAACAAATCTTTTTATTCAGCAATTTTTTATAAAAAATACTTTGGTAAGATTCCAGTTCAGAATTTGCCATTTAGTTGTCAGGTCAAATATACCTACCTTTATACAGAGAAAGCAAATCCAACGTTTTTAAAGTTTTTGAAAACATCTAAAAATGGAGCAAACAACCAATTGGAGTAAAGTAAGAAAGTCTTTTGGAGTGACCCGCGAGCTTGCCTATTTCCAGAGTGCGGGCATGTCGCCCCTTCCGCGCCAGGTGCTTAAAACCATATGCAAGTCGTACGAAAAGATTTACCTGCACGGCGACGAATACTGGCCCCAGGACCTTGAGCAGATTGGCGCTTTGCGCGAGATGCTTGGAAGGCATATCAATACCAGTGGCCAGAATGTGCACTTTCTGAACAATACCTCCCTGGCTTTCTCCATGGTTGCACTTTCGCTGAAAAAAGTATTTGGCGAAGGTTTTAACCTGGTTTCGCTCGAAGATGAGTTCCCGGCAACCAACGTGCCCTTCGAGTACCAAGGGATCCAAATGAAATACGTGAATCCTGAAGAAGGCCGTTATTCAGTTGAACGCATTATGGAAGCGGTGGATGAGCAAACCCGCGGCATTGTTTGCTCCTATGTACAATATGGCACAGGCTTCAGGCTCGACCTGAAAGCCCTTGGCAATGCTGCCAGAGAAAAGGGACTGCTCTTTATAGTGAACGCCACCCAGGGCTTCCCAATTTTTCCCATTGATGTGGAGGCCATGCAGATCGATGTGCTTACCGCCTCGCTGCATAAATGGGGTTGTGCGGCACATGTGGGCAGCTTGTTTTTTACTTCTCCCGCCTTCCGCGAACGCTTCCCCGCCCCCATTGCCGGCTGGCTGTCGGTAATGCCCCCGCCCGACGATTTTATCCCAACGAAAAAAGGAGAGCCCCTGCATATTTTTGCCGATGCCAACCAATACAATTTCGGAACCATTAATTTCCAGGGACTGCTCGGCTTAAAAACCGCCTTTGAGTTTATGGAGGAAATTGGATGGGAAAATATCCGGAAGCGGGTATTGGAGCTCACAGACAGGGTAATTTCCAGGCTTATGCAAATCGAATGTGCTGAGATCATAAGCCCCCACTGTCAGTCTTTTGAACAGTCGGGCATTATCAGCCTAAACCTGAAAGGATACAGCAATGCAGATTGTGTGGCTTACCTGAACCAATGCGGAGTTGTCACTTGTGTTAGACAACACAACATTCGTATTTCATGCAATTTTTTTAACAACAGAAAAGATGTGGACCGCCTGGCAGAGGGAATCAGGGCATTTATTGAAGAAAGGAAAACCGGGGAATAGCTAACGTGCAGCCCTATAAACAGGGTAAACAACCTATCCTTTTAAGTATAGCCCTTTCGGAGATAAATAATCTGGGCTTACAGCCCGGATTATTCCATGGACCATTTTTTCCATGGTGTCGCTTCGCTTGCCATGGGCTGAAATAGTCTGTCCCTTCGGGACGATTTCGGCCTGAAAGGCCGGATTAATTCAACCCAATGGCAACGCCTTGAATATTTAGAATAAGTTAACCATTTCGACCTGAAGGGGCATATTAATAATTCTGGTAATATTTATTAGCTGTAATCAAGCTCAACCTACTTGGAACCAAGTAAAGGTTCGACATAACAACATAATTATTTTTTTTATTTTTTTTGTTTTGTCAAAAACTCATTTTATATTTGCGCACACAATGAGAAACATGAATCAAAATAATACTTGGTGGTGGCTGACAAAATCCCGCAACGGATTCTGTTGGTAGCTGATATTATTTTGTGCCCAAAATATTTGAAAGCCCGCTGGATCCAGCGGGCTTTTTTTGTGGAAATAATTTTAAAAATCTGACAAGCAATGAGATTCAAATTCAAGACCAACATAATAAAAAGCCTCAGCGATACGCATACCCCCGTGGTGCTTTACCTGAAGCTGCGCGACAAATTTCCGCATAGCTTTTTGCTCGAAAGCTCAGAATACAAAAGCAAGGAAAACAGCTTTTCATATATCTGCCTTGAACCCACGGCTTCCTTTATTGTTGAGCGCAACAAGACCAGCATTTCATACCCCAATGGCGAAAAGGAAAACCATCAAACAACCCAGATTAATGTGGCAGAGAAACTTTACGATTTCTCAAATTGTTTTCAAACCAATGAGTTTAACTTGGGCTTCGTAACGAACGGCTTATTCGGCTACACCTCGTATGATGCCATACCCTTGTTCGAAGAAATCGAATTTAAAAATCAATCCTTCGACCTGCCCCTTATACAATACCATCTTTTCCGCTACATCATTGTTTTCAACCATTTTAACAATGAGTTCTATATTATTGAGCATTTGCTGGACGGAGAACCATCCAATCTGTCCTATCTGCAGGACCTGATATTCAACCGTTCGTTTACCCAGTTCAGGTTCAGCACCCTTGGCGAAGAGACTTCCAATTTTACTGACGAAGAATTTCTTGAACGCATTAAAAGGGGAATTAATCATTGTTTGCTGGGCGATGTGTTTCAGGTGGTATTTTCCAGGAAGTTCAGGCGGTCTTTTAAAGGCGACGAGTTCAACCTTTACAGGGCCTTGCGTTCCATAAATCCTTCGCCATACCTGTTTTACTTCGATTATGGAAACTTCAGGGTATTTGGTTCTTCGCCCGAAGCACAGCTCACCATCAACGACCGTAAAGCCGTCATTAACCCCATAGCCGGCACGTTCAAAAGGACAGGCGATGCGAAGATGGATGCGGAAATTGCCCTTGCCCTTTCGGAAGACCCCAAGGAGAATGCCGAACATGTAATGCTGGTCGACCTTGCGCGCAACGATCTTAGCCGGAACAGCCAGCAGGTTCAGGTAGAAAGCTTTAAGCAGATCGAATACTATTCGCATGTCATTCATTTGGTTTCAAAAGTAAGTGCCATCCTGGAGGAAAATTACAACCCAATCAAGATCCTGGGAGACACCTACCCTGCCGGAACCCTTTCAGGGGCTCCGAAACACAGGGCAATGCAGCTGATTGACGAAAACGAGAATGAAGGCCGTGGGTTTTATGGTGGAACGCTTGGCATTATTGGCCTGAACGGCTCCTTCAATCACACCATTTTTATTCGCTCCTTTGTCAGCCGCAACAATATACTTACCTATCAGGCTGGCAGTGGCATTGTGGCCAAATCGGATCCCGAAAGTGAATTACAGGAGGTGAACAATAAACTATCGGCCTTGCGAAAGGCCATCGAACTGGCAAAAACCATCTAAACATGAAAATATTAGTCATTGATAATTACGATTCTTTTGTGTTCAACCTTGTTTGTATGCTTTATAATCTGGGCATAACAGATATTGAAGTGGTAAAAAACGACCAGCTTGATCTTGAAAAAGTCAGGCAATATGATAAGATCCTGTTGTCTCCCGGCCCGGGTGTACCCAAAGATGCCGGGTTGATGCCCGAAATCATTAAGGCCTATGCACCCACCAAAAGCATTCTGGGGGTGTGCTTGGGGCATCAGGGCATTGCCGAATGTTTTGGCGGAAAGCTGATCAATCTGAAGGAGCCACTGCACGGAATAGCTTCTGAAATCAATGTTATTACCGAGGATTACATACTGAAGCAAACACCTAAACAATTCAAGATCGGGCATTACCATTCGTGGGTTGTTGATGTGAACGGTTCCGATTCTCTGGAGGTTCTGGCCAAAGACCCAAGGGGTAACATAATGGCTATCAGGCATAAAACCTACGATGTGCGCGGCTTGCAATTTCACCCCGAATCGGTATTGACTGAGTTCGGAAAAACCATTATTGAAAACTGGATAAATCAATAACAATGAAAGAGATACTTGAACATCTTTACCAGCATAAAACACTTTCGCGCGAGGAAGCCAGGCAGATCATTGTGGATATTGCTTCAGGAAAGTTCAACCACAATCAAATAGCATCCTTCCTCACCGTATTTATCATGCGGAACATTACGCTGGAAGAACTGGAAGGTTTCAGGAAAGGTTTGCTGAGCCTGTGCCTTAAAATTGACCTTTCTGCTTATAACCCCATGGATTTATGCGGAACCGGCGGTGATGGAAAAAATACCTTTAACATTTCAACACTTACTTCATTTGTTGTTGCCGGGGCCGGTATCCCTGTGGCAAAACATGGCAACTATGGCGTTTCCTCGGTTTCAGGCTCTTCAAATGTACTGGAGCACCTGGGCGTTGAATTTCAGACCGACGAAGGCAAAATAAGGGCCCAGATTGAAGAAGCCAACATTTGCTTTTTGCACGCTCCGCTTTTTCACCCGGCCATGCGCAACGTGGGGCCTGTAAGAAAGGAGCTGGGGGTAAAAACCTTCTTTAACATGCTTGGCCCCCTGGTGAACCCGGCGCATCCAACGGTTCAAATGGTTGGGGTTTTCAACCTGGAACTGGCTCGCATTTATAAGTATCTGTTCCAGGAAGAGAGTGTAAAGTATTCAATTGTGCACGCCCTTGATGGTTTTGATGAGATTACCCTTACCGGCGATTGCAAACTCATCAACAACCAGGGCGAATCGCTGATCAACGCCACCAGTTTCAAGGTGCCCAGGGTCAGTTACCCTGAGTTACATGGTGGAGACACGGTGGCAGAGGCCGCAGAAATATTCACAACCATCCTTAGCGGGAAAGGCACCCAGGCGCAAAACAATGTAGTGCTGGCCAATGCGGCACTCGCCATTCAAACATACAGACCGGAACTCAGCCTTCATGAAGCCTTTGAAACGGCCAGGGAGTCGCTGCTGGGGCTGAAGGCAAAGCGAATGTTTCAAATACTAAAAGAAACTAAATGAGTATTTTAGATACCATAAAAAAACATAAGATTCAGGAAATTGCGGTCCGAAAGGCCATACAGCCAGTAAGGCTTTTAGAAGAAAGCAAATTCTTTGATCGAAAGTGCCTTTCGCTGAAATCGGTCCTTTCAAATCCGGAAGCAAGCGGCATTATTGCCGAATTTAAGCGAAGATCGCCTTCAAAAGGAGACATTAACAAAAATGCGCAGGCCGAAGAAATAACCAGCGGCTATATAAGGGCAGGCGCTTCCGCCCTCTCGGTTTTAACCGACGAAAATTTCTTTGGGGCAAAAAAGGAAGACTTCGCCCGTGCCCGGGAAAGCAACGAGTGCCCCATCCTGCAAAAAGATTTTATACTCGATGAATACCAGATTGTTGAAGCCAAATCAATCGGTGCAGATGTCATTCTGCTTATTGCTCAGATCCTTTCGCCCGCTGAAATAAATCAGCTTACCGGGTTTGCACATAATTTAGGACTGGAGGTTCTGCTTGAAACACACGGAGCGGAGGAGATATTGCAAAACCTTGAAGCAGGGGCTGACCTGATTGGAATCAATAACCGCAACCTGAACACTTTTGATGTTGACATTGAAAACAGCATTCGCCTGGCTGGCCTGCTGCCAGCGGACACTGTGAAAGTGGCCGAGAGTGGCATCGAATCGGCCGAAACGATCAGGATTTTGAAGCAATCAGGTTTCAAAGGTTTCCTGATCGGAGAATATTTCATGAAAGACCCCGATCCGGCAAAGAAATGCGCTTCATTTGTTAAAGAATTGCGCCATGAAAGTTAAAATCTGCGGAATGAAGTTTCCCGAAAACATCCAGGCGGTAGCCGCCCTGAATCCTGATTATATGGGATTTATCTTTTATCATGGGTCAAAACGCTATGTCGGTGAAGAATTTTCTGTAAAGGTTGTTGAACAGCTTCCGAAAGCAATAAAAAAAGTCGGGGTATTCGTAAATGAACCGCTGGCGCCTGTTATTAAAAAAAATGCTGAATTTAATTTTGACTTCATTCAGCTACATGGCCATGAAAGCCCGAAATATTGCGAAAAGTTGAGCAAGGAGAAGTTGCAGCTGATCAAGGCCTTCAATTTGCATGATGATTTTGATTTTTCTGAATTGGAGGCCTATCAACCTTACTGCAATTATTTTTTGTTCGACAGCCAAACAGCGAATTTCGGAGGAAGCGGAAAATCGTTCAACTGGCAGGTTTTGAGCAAGTACCGTTTCAATACGCCCTTTTTTTTGAGTGGCGGTTTAGGCCCGGAGAATATTTCCGAAGCATTGAAAATAAACCATCCCATGCTTTTTGGGTTTGATTTGAACAGCAAACTCGAAAGCGAACCCGGGCTGAAGAATACAGATCAGA
The DNA here is from genome assembly GCA_041687035.1 of Bacteroidales bacterium. Classification (GTDB taxonomy): domain Bacteria; phylum Bacteroidota; class Bacteroidia; order Bacteroidales; family UBA7960; genus UBA7960. The sequence goes on along the minus strand of JAWLCS010000064.1, from coordinate 4,486 downwards.
CAAAACAAATGATTGAAAAAATAAAAACACATGTACACCTTTAACCCAACAGATAATGGCTTTTACGGTGAATTCGGAGGCGCATTTGTACCTGAAATGCTGTTTCCGAATGTTGATGAACTTCAAAAGCACTACAAATCCATCATCCTCTCAAAAGATTTTCAGGATGAATTCAGGTCGCTTCTGCGCGATTATGTTGGCAGGCCAACTCCACTGTTCTTTTCAGAAAATCTCTCAAAAGAGTTTAATGCCAGGATTTATCTGAAGCGTGAGGACCTTACCCATACCGGGGCGCACAAGATCAACAACACCATTGGGCAGATTTTATTGGCCAAACGCCTGAATAAAAAGCGGATCATTGCCGAAACCGGTGCCGGTCAGCATGGCGTGGCTACTGCCACGGCCTGCGCCTTAATGGGATTGCCATGTACCATTTTCATGGGAGAAATTGACATCGAACGCCAGAAACCCAATGTGGAGCGCATGAAACTGCTGGGAGCAAATGTGGTGCCTGCCAGCAGCGGAAGCAAAACCCTGAAAGACGCCACCAATGAAGCCATTCGCGAATGGATAAACAATCCGGTTGATACGCATTATATCATTGGCTCGGTGGTGGGGCCGCATCCTTATCCTGACATGGTTGCCATGTTCCAGTCTGTTATCAGCGAAGAAATAAAGGCACAACTGAAAGAGAAAACAGGCGACGAAAATCCTGATTATGTGGTTGCCTGTCTGGGTGGCGGCAGCAATGCCATTGGAGCATTCTACCATTTTATCGATAACGGAAAAACCCGCTTAATCGCCGTTGAAGCGGGTGGCGAGGGCGTTTATTCAGGCAAGACAGCTGCCACCATCGCCCTGGGTAAAAAGGGTATCATTCACGGAAGTAAAACCTATCTGATCCAGACCCCTGACGGACAAATTGTAGAACCGCATTCCGTTTCTGCCGGCCTGGATTATCCCGGCATCGGACCCGTACACGCCTTTCTGCATGATACCGGAAAAGTGGAGGTTGTAAATGTAACAGACCAGGAAGCCCTTGATGCAGGATTTCATTTAGCCAAAACTGACGGCATTATTCCTGCCCTGGAAACCGCGCACGCATTGGCTTTCCTCCCAAAGATGAAATTAAAAAGTGACGATGTGGTTGTGGTGAATTTATCGGGCCGCGGTGACAAAGACATGGTGACCTACCAAAAATACTCAGCATTATGACCAACCGAATCCAGCAGTTGTTTGCAAAAAAGCAAGGAAACATCCTGTCGGTTTATTTTACTGCAGGATATCCAAAAGTCAATGATACGCTTCCCATCATTCAGCACCTTGCTGAGTCGGGGGCCGATTTGGTTGAGGTGGGGTTCCCCTTCTCTGACCCCCTGGCTGATGGGCCGGTTATTCAGCAAAGCAGTCAGCAGGCCATTAAAAATGGAATGACGCTCGAAGAACTTTTCAGCCAATTGCATGAATTGCGGAAAGTTACCCAAATGCCGGTTGTCCTTATGGGTTATCTTAACCCCGTTTTGCAATTTGGCGAGGAAAACTTTATCAACGCTTGCGCGGAAGCTGGCGTGGATGGCATCATCATTCCTGACATGCCCTTGAGCTATTACCGGGAGAATTTTGAAGCCCTTTGCGAAAAGATGGGGATTTCAAATATCATGCTGATCACCCCTGAGACTGCTGAGAGCCGCATTCGTATTATCGATGAATTTTCAAAAGGCTTTATATACATGGTGTCAACAAACAGCATCACCGGGGCGAACAAAAGCATGGATCTACAAACGGAATATTTTAATCGCATCAGTCAAATGAACCTGAAAAACCCAAGCCTGATCGGCTTTGGCATTCATGACAGCACGACCTTCAAAAATGCCTGCAGTTATAGCCGAGGGGCAATCATCGGGAGCGCATTTATCAAACACCTTGAAAATAATGGCGTAAGCAAAAGCTCTATCAGTGATTTTGTAAATCGGATAGTGGGCTGAGGCCACAATGCTCAATAAAAAAATTCTCCATGGTATTGCTTCGCTTTAGCATGGGTTGAAATAAGCTGTTCCTTTGGGAAAGTTTCCGGGCTGAAGGCCCAATTTAGTTCAGCCCGGGGCAGCGCCCCGGGAAACCTGATGATCGTTTTTTTTCGCCCTGAAGGGGCAAATTAATAATCACCAAAACCACGGATTAATAATCTGCCCTTACAGGGCGATAAACGCTTTTACACAACATCCCCAAGGCGTTGCCTTTGGGCTAAATTAGTCTGGCCTTTAAGGCCGAAATGGAAAATCAAGATTATTCCATTCTAACCCCAAAATCTCATCCGCCGCTTCCTTCACTATCTCCCATGCCCGCTTCACATGCCGTTCTTCGGTGGTGCGTGAACCCAGGGCCAGGCGAATGGTATATTTGCCCCTGAGGCTGGTATGTGTCATGAACACATCGCCTTTTGCATTGATCTTTTGCAACAGTTCCTGATTCAATTTGGTGAGTTGGTCTTCATTCAAACCGCCGGGATTCAGTCGGAAGCAAACCAGGCTTAATTGCACCGGTGCCATGATCTCGAAGTGCGGTTCGGTCTTGATCCAGTCTGCAAACAAAGCGGCAAGCCGTACATGCTCGCGCACCATGGCCTGAATGCCTTCCACCCCATAGCTGCGGATCACAAACCAAAGCTTCAGCGCCCGGAAGCGCCTCCCCAGCGGTATGCCCCAGTCGCGGTAGTTCTTCACCTGCTTGTCGGCAGCGGTTTTCAGGTATTCGGGATGGATCTCGAAAGTCTGGATCAGCATCCCGGGGTCCTGCACGAAATAGGCCGTGCAATCGAAATTGGTAAGCATCCACTTATGTGGATTAAAAACAAAAGAGTCGGCATGTTCGCATCCTTTCATGAAGCCGCGCAACTCGGGCACCACGGCGGCCGTTCCGGCGAACGCCGCATCCACATGAAGCCACACATTGTATTTCTTGCACACCCTTGCAATGGCATCTACAGGATCCATTGCCATGCTCGATGTGCTGCCGATGGCCGCCACAACGCAGGCAGGCTGAAAGCCGGCGGCAAGGTCTTCTTCAATGGCTTGCTCCAGGGCTTCGGGGATCATGGCAAAGGCATCGTCGGTGGGGATTAAGCGCAAATTTTCCTTGCCATAACCCGCAATCTTCACTGCTTTTTCAATACTCGAATGGGCTTCGGTGCCGGCATACACCCTGAGTTTTTTCTGAATGCCTTTCAGGTTCGATTGCAGCCCTGTGGCTCTTTCGCGGGCGGTGAGCAGGGCCGTAAGGGTGGCCGTGGAGGCCGTGTCCTGTATCACGCCGGTAAAGGTTTCGGGTAGCCCGATCATTTGCCGCAGCCAGTCCATAACGCGCTCTTCGAGCTCGGCCGCCACCGGAGATGTTTGCCAAATCATGCACTGGGCGCCAAGGCCAGCGGTGAGCAGTTCGGCCAGCACCGACTCCGGACTGTTGTTTGCCGGGAAGTAGGCCATCCAGCCAGGATGCTGCCAGTGCGTAATGCCGGGCACAACTTTCTGCTGAAAATCACGAAAGATTTCGTTCATGGCCTCACCCGAATGGGGAGGTGAAACCGGAAACTGCTTAATGATTTCACCCGGCTGCACCTTGGGCACCACCGGGTATTTTTCAATATTCTCAAAATAATCGGCCAGCCAGTCAATAAACTCGTGACCGTATTTGCGGAAGCTATCGGAATCCATAGATTGGAAAATTAATGAAGGGTCTTCCAAAATTAGGCTTTTTCAGGCAAATGAGCATGGGGTTTAAGAAGCGTTTTTATTTCAGGCTGTATTTCAGATTCCAAACCAACAACGGGAATATCCTTTCATTTGCGCATGTTTCCATGTATCCCATACCAGGTATATAATTGCTGTATCCAAATAAATTTTTGTAATTCTTTGAAGGGAAAGAAATATGAACGCCAATATCTGAGTTCAGTTTATTTGAAATTTTAAAATGGTACCCGGTTGCTGCGGTAAGTCCTGGGATAAAAACAGTATGACTTAAGGCTTCAACCGGACTGTCCTGAATTTCCATATTTCTGTAATCAGCCCTTTCAGAAACAACGGAGCCTGCGATGAACCCGCCCAGGAAGAAGTAATTCTTTTTCTCCATGGTGCTCCTGAGGTTGAATCTCAGGCCAGCCTTGAAAAACCCGCCCGTTTGTTTCTTCATTGAATAGCCATCGTTACCGCATTTGTAATGTGGCGACAAAAAGAATCCTAAATAATCAAATGATTTTGAATAGTTGATGGTATAACCAGCATTGAAGATCATAGAATACCTTGGGTTGCCTGACAACTCATAAGTCAGATCAAGAGTTGTTGCAGGAAGCTGAAGCAAATTAATTCCTATTTCATGATTCCGGCTCCTTGTATCCTGCCCCAATAGCTTTCCATTTGTCAATACAATGGTCGCGAGCATTATAAATATAAGCCTTATCGTCATGTTTCTTTTCAATTGCTGATTACTTATT
>JAWLCS010000063.1:12441-13746 GCA_041687035.1 Bacteroidales bacterium | reverse complement strand
GGCTGCATCTGAGTACCAGCGAAGTGAATCGCTGCCCAGGGCAGTGATGGTCAGTTGCTGGCCGAAGTCAATGATATCATTTACAGGTTGAATCTCCGGCTGGGCAATAATAACCAAATCGTCTAAAATGGATGACCCTTGTCCTGCCAGGCTAAACTGGTGAATGCCAAAATAGTGCGGACCAGGTTCTGTGGGCTCAAAAATTCCGCTAACCGGAATATAGTCAGAATGATCGGGTACCGTGAGGTTGGTTGCCTCCCAAATAACATTGGTCATAGCCGTGGGCGATGGCTCGGTTCCTGTGGCCAGCCGCATGCGATGGGTCCCTGATCCAAGGCGATAGAAGAATCCTGCCGTATATTTTCGGCCAGGTTCGAGAATGTAGCAACCACTTATTAACCAGTCATTTGCTGTTTGGGTAGTATTTCCTGTAAAATATACCATGTAGTTGTGCCCGCTATTGGCCAGTGAAGGGTCATTGACACGGAGCCCCCAGTAGCGGTTATCATTGTTCAGGTTAAAGATCTTCCAGCCAATTTCGCGCATGGCAAAGATGGTTTCAAAATCCTGTATATACCATTTTCCTGGTTGATCCAAGTCGAGGCGTGTGTTGAACAGGTTGCGGCTACCGGTGTTGTTGGCAGGCTGCTGGTCGCCTTCAATCTGCAGGTTGAAGCCAACAGCGTATTTGCCATGAGCATTCATTTGGGCGGTCACATTCACTTCAGCCATGCCAAGCACTTCGATGGTTGGGGTCGGAACGCTGAAGCTCTGACTGCCAGCGGGTCCCTGGATATTCAACTCCAGGTTTCCTTCCGGCATGGGCTGGCTACCCAGGTTAGCCAAAGTCACAACGACCGGGGTTTCCTCATTGAAACCGCAGGTATCGGCATCCGTTTCAAGCTTATGCACGGAGCCATCAACCTGGCTTGCCTTGCGTAAGGAAAAGTCATCAATAAACAGGAAGCGCTGATACTTGGGGCTCTGGGCATGCCATGCAAAAAAATATTGCCCATCTTCCTCCACAGTAAAGGCATAAATAACCCTGCGATAGTTGTAATTCACCAGTTCCTCATGCACTTCTAAAATTTCGATCAGTCCATCCGGGTGGGGTTCGCTGGCAATGCCAAAACTGAGTTTTTCAGGATAATCACCGTCGTACACCCTGTAATAAAATCCCACATTGTAAACCGAGCCTGCCTTCAGGTTGGCACAACCAGAAAACAACCAGTCGTTGGCGTTGTTGATGGAACTGAATGAATAATACATAACCCGGTTACCCGAAAATGAATAGGTGGTATAGTT
>JAWLCS010000063.1:4248-12341 GCA_041687035.1 Bacteroidales bacterium | reverse complement strand
AGATGTTCTTCCGGTATAATAGAACGAAAGCAGGTAACTCTCGCCACCCTGCATTATCAGGCAGTTTGAAAAAAGCCAGTCGTCGGCTGAGATGTCCAGGCTGCGGCCGCTGCGCATCGATACCTCGCCGCTGTATGCGAAGGGTGCGTTCTTGCGAATAATCCATGAAATGGGGTTACCCTGGGTGTCGAAATCATTGTTGGAATTCTCGAACCACCACCCTGAAGTGGGATCGACCGATGCCGAATTGCCATCAATCATTTCCAGTTCAAAGTCATTGAAATACGATTGGCCCGTTGTAAGATCAACGGTAGTATTTCTTAAAAACCGCGACTTGCTGTTATTGGTGTTGTCCTGATCGCCCTCCTGTATTACCTGGGCTGTGAGGGTGTAAATTGTATTAAGTTGTGAAAGGTCAACCTGAAGGGTTAGCGTGTCGCGCTGGGCAGTGGTAAGTGTTTTTGTCGAATTCATTGAATAAGACAAAAAGATTCCCGTATCTGTTTCCACGGTAAGTTCTACCAGTGCATTGACAAGGGGTTGTTTTCCTTTGTTTTCGATCACAACCTCAACAGGTGTTTCGTCATCAAAAGCATTGCATCCCCAGGTGGTCTGCAAAATGCTCAGCACTTCAGCATCATAGTCAAGTAGCGACTCTACAGAAAAATCATCAACGAATATCTGGAAAGTGTTTGGCCCCACAAAATCGGTGTAAAAACCAATATGGAAATTTCCGGTATAGGGTGCCTGAAATACAAATTCCTCTCTTACATAGTCGACGGTATAAATCCACACATCTCCCAGATGTATTAAAGATCCTTCGGGACTTGGTTCCTGCATCAGGTGAACGCTGAACATTTCCTCAGAGTCGCTGCCCTTGGTGGCGGTAAAGAACTTAACTCTGTAAAATTCGCCTTCAACAAGCTTGAGGCAGTTGGAGAAAGCCCACTCATCAGGGTCCTGGCCTTCCCTGTACATATTCAAGCTGTTTGGTGGCGAGAAGGCTTGCCCGGGAACAGAATAATATCGCCAACCTGTGCCATCAGTGGTTCCGCTAAACGCGCTCCATCCCAATTCTGCCAGCCCTGAGAATCCGTTAAAATCAGTAAAGTAATTGCCTTCGGCAAGGTTCTGACTGGTGTTATTTACCTCAATTTCCAGGGTGTCATTATCGGGTCTTTCGTCGCCTTCGAGCAAAGTTGTTATTTTAAGGCTGTATTTGCCGTTCATGCTCATATCGGCTAGTAACTCTACGCTCTGCTCCTCTTCTGGTTGAAGGATTTGATCAAAAGTATAGAGAATAGATTGCTGGGTTTCGCTGGCTAAATGGGTAACCTTTAACTCCACATCAAAATTGCCCTGGGCCTCCATGCCTGGGTTTGCAAAGGTGATGATCACGGGTGTCTCATCAGAGAATTCGCATCCTTCCGCTTCTACTTCCACACCTGTTGCAGCAATATCGGCAAAAACCATCCGCTCAAGCGTAATGTTATCCAGGTAAATGAAGTAGTGTCCGGGAGGGCTAATTGCATGGAAAGCGAAGTAATAAGTGCCGCTTACCGGAACAGTAAACTGAACTTGTTCACTCACATAAGCATCCATGGCAAAGCTGCCAAGGTCAATAAGTTCTGTGTCAAGGTCTTCGGGACTGCTTCCAAAGCCCATCATAACCCGCATGGATCCGGGCGAATCGCTGTTCCATGAACGGTAATCGAAGCTCAGGCGATAGGTCTCGCCGGTCTGCAGAAACATGCAGGTCGAAACCAGCCAGTCGTCGGCTTGTTGCGGCACTTGAAGCTCTCCGCTGGTGTTGAAAACGCCGTAGCGGGCAGAATTACTGCCATCACTTGACCACTGTGAAGGAGCCGTTGCAATTCGAAGCGACCAGCCAGCCTCATCATTGTTTGCGTTTATCGGGTTCCAGCCAATGTCCTCCAGGTACAATATTCCTTCAAAACTGGTATGATAGCTTTCATCGCTCACTATCCAGGTTTCACTTACCACTTCCCTTGTAAAAGTATTGTTTGAGGGCAATTGATCGCCGGGATGGTTTACGGTGGCAATAAATTCAAACTGTAACCCCTGGCTCAGGTTAATTTCTACTTCCACTTCCGTGGAAAGGCCTGCTGCCAATTGATCAATTGTGGATGATCCGGAATCTACCGTGACTCCTTCACTGTTTTTTACCGTGTAATGCAGAGAAATATTGGATGCATCTTGCTGGCCTTTATTTTCAATTACAATAACGGCAGGAGTGTTTACACCAAGGTCGCATCCAGAGCCCAAAACATATGCGTTGGTTACGGCCAGGTCAATGGCGCGTTCGGCAATGCCCGAAACTACCAGAGAAAATGCTTGTCTTTTGTTGGTGGCATTGACCAGGTCAACAATGGTCTCTTTGTGCGATACGATTATCTGGTACTGACCAGGTTCAGGAAGATTAATTTGGATTTTCTCCACATTATCCACCAGGTTGTCGCCGTTGGTGGCGGGGGCAGCAGGATTGTCCGGATCGAGTTTCCAGGGGTAAAACACCTGGCCATCAGAAAGTCTTGTGACCCTTACATCGAGATCATTTACCAACAGGGGTGTGCGGTTATTCAATGATGGCTCGAGGGGAGTGCCGGGCACATCGCTCCATGCAAGCGTCACAATCAGGGGTTGCTGACCGGTGGCAAAAACCGTTTTGGAATAGGTAGGCACGGTATTTTGCACCAGGTTTCTTTCTTCAATAAGGGTATTGTTTCCCTTTTCGGGAATAATGCGTGCAGCAGCTTCAATGTCGGCAAGACCCCAGCCGTGCCGGTAGTCTGGCCCCGGGTGCTGACCGGCTTCGCGGGCTGTATGTATTACCAGGGCCTTAATGGTTGAAGCTCTGAGGTAACTGCCATAGAGTCTGCTGTTTAACTGTTGCAGCAAGCCCAGCGATCCTGTAATGGTTGGAGCGGCCATCGATGTTCCGGTAAGCCCGGCATAGCTGGTATTGCTGTCTACCCATGTAGAGAGCAGGCTTTGCCCGTTTGCCACCACATCAGGCTTAATGCGACCGTCGTCGGCGGGTCCCATACTGCTGAATTCACTCAGGATCACACTTTCCGGGCCTGTATATTCCACCACGTCGGCTACTGATCCTACTGTTAAAACGTTTTTTCCAATAACCAGTCCGGTAGTGCTGTCAAAGCCATCCTCGCCGCCATCGCGTTCGCGGGTATCCGTTGATTTTACCCAAATTCCCAGGTCGTGGTTAAAAACATTATGCTCCTCCCCGGGGATAGGGCCGGTGTCCAGGCGGTCGTTTCCCGAAGCGTGCACCTGCAGGTAAAATGGGGCCAGATAGGTTATTTCATCACGAACCCTTGTTTCATCGCCGTAATAACCAAATTTATAATCGATGGTGCTGCTAATTCGGGTATCGCCATACCACCACCACTGGTTGGTTTGGAAGAGCCAGCCGGTAGGTCTGCCATAAGAGTGATTGGAAAGCAGTGCCCCGCTGGCAGCAGCCTGAATCATTTCTTCTTCGTCGTTGCCAAAATCATACACATGCAAACTGGCGGCAGGAGCCATACCTTTTGCTGTGGGCACCATGCCGGCAGCCACCATTGTTCCGGCTACGTGCGTGGCATGTCCGTTCATCACAGGCGTGCCATCCATTTGGGTGGTTCTGCCGCCAAACTCCTGGTGCGCAGCCCTTATTGAACCTCCATCCCACAGGTTGAGGGTGATGCCTTCGCCATTGAGGTTGAGATCCGACAATCCTCCCGTCCAGAGTCGATGCGTGTTTATGGTTCGGGCGGCATCAAGGTTGTAGGTTTGGTAGTAAATGGGTTCGCCCCGCTTGCTGAAACCCATAAGCCGAACTACCAATACTGAGTCAAGAAAGTCCGATTTGCCCGGCTGGCGCTGGTTAAACCGGATCACCTGCTCACCAAAAACCTCCCATTTAGCGCTTTGTTCCACCCACAAGCGCTGGAGCTGGTTCTTTTCGGTAGCTTCAATAACATTTTGTGCAGCTGTTTGAGCCTGGATGGTTTGCCAGCCAATAAGCAGGAAAAGAAAACCTGCCAGATGCAAAGATCCTACATAAGGTTTCATTGTGCGGAAATTTATTTGGAAGGGAAATGATTCTGGTAAAAAAGATAAATCAGGCCGCAAAAATATTCTTCGCGGCCTGATCTGTCAGTTTATCTTTTTACGACTTTGATTACCTGAATGCCACCGTCGCTGCTTATGATCCGAAGCATAAAAATGCCGCCTGGAATACCGCTTAGGTCAATCAGTTCCCTTTCAGAAATTGCATTGCTGTTCCAAATGGTTTGCCCGGTAATGTCAATTAAGCTGATTTGTTTTACTTCGGGGCTTAAACCGGTTACATTCAGCAAATTGGTTGCGGGGTTAGGGAACACCTTAATAACCAATCTGTCAGGGTCACTTACACTGGTTTCGTCGCGGTCGAAAACAATGGTATAAGTTTGAGTGAAGGCCAGATCTTCTGCTGTTACCACAATGGTGGCCGTGCGGGCAGCCTCATCGCCCAGCAAATCGGTGGCCTGGGTAATTTCCACGCCTGCAAACTCACTGGCAGCCAAAGCGTCTACCTGGGGGACCTGGGTTGAACCAGCAGGAAGTGTTACCTGGTAGGCAAATACTTCAGGATCAAAACTTTCCAGAGCCACATCATTCAGGGTAATCTCGGCCAGGCTTGCGTCAGTATCCTTAAAGCGGAACCACAGGAAATATTCAAGCCAGAAAGTATCGTCTTCCGCCGTAACAGTGATAACAATGCGGGTTGTGTATTGGTCTCCGGTAATATCTTCAGCAGCACCAACAACTACGGTGGCGTTTTCGTCGGAAGCTACTGCCGTCACAGCCGGGATCTCTTCATCATTATCCAATGAGAAGAAATACTGTACATCCATGGGATCGAAACCAGCAAGGGGTTCGCCATCCAGCATAATCTCTGCAAGGGTGGCATCATCGCTCTTCAGGCGGAAAGTAACCGTGTATTCGCTGCTGAAATCAGGATCCTCTGCCACGACGGTAATAGTAGCAGTACGCTCCGCTTCGGTGCCAAAGAGGTTTTGAGCCTGAACAACTGTTACCATTGCGTTTTCATCAGCGGCAAAAGCTTCCACTACCGGAACCTGCGGGGTATTAAAAGGCAAACTTACCAGGTATTCAAAGATTTCTGTATCGAAACCCTCCAGCGCTACTTCGTCAATTGTTATTGAAGCCAGGCTTGCATCGCTGCTTTTCAAACGGAAGGTCACAGTATATTCACTGGTAAACTCAGGGTCTTCGGCCACTACGGTAATAACAGCAGAGCGTTCTTCAAGTGTGCCATCAATATTAAGTGCCTGAACCACTGTAACTTCTGCTGCTGGGTGGGCTGCAATAGCTGCCACCAACGGCACATTTACGGTACCTGCCGGCAGGGCTACTTCATAGGTATAAACCTCCGCATCAAAGCCAGCAATTGGTTCTTCATCAATATGGATTTCTGCCAGCAAGGCATTGCTGCTCAGGTCGCCCATTTTTACCAGGTAAAAGTCAAAGCTTCCTGCCGAAGTGAAGGTGTCTTCCCCGGCCTGGAACTCATTCTGGAAGCGTCCGAAAAGATAAATATCATTGTTGGGCGAAATGGCCATATCTGAGAGTACTTCCGCACTGGGTCCTCCGAAAGTACCCGCCTCAATGGCCAGCCCTTCGGGTGTAAATGCAGCCCAGAAGGCATCATTTGCATCGCCATTGGTTTCAATGCTCAGGTTATCGTTAAATTCTACCAGCCCTCTTACAACCCCTGCCACATAAACCTTCCCTTCGGCCGAAAGTTTTACGGTGGCCAGGTTGTCGTTCTGGTCGGGATTGCCGAAGAAGTTTGCCCAGACTATTTCGCGGTTGGCATTCAGCTTAATGAGCATTGCACTGAGGCGGGTGGCATTGATGGGTTCAAAAACCGTTTCTTCGTCCCAGGTAAGAGTGGTGCGGTTTTGACCTCCCACATAAATATTGTTGTCTGCATCACTTTCGAGCCCAGTAATAGCCGATTGGTTAGTAGCTGCAGTTAAAAGGTGATGGTCCCAAACATAGGTTCCATCAGCCTCCAGTTCTATCAAAGCCATGCCACCAGTTTCGTTTTCGGTCGTGATCCCATTTACCGTAAGCGAACTTGCATACCTCACGGAGAACAAAATGTTTCCACCAGGGGTCAGGGTAATGGCTTCTCCGCGATCGTCGCCAGCATGGGTCGAGTTCCAGTGCCACTGGTAAGCGCCAAGGGCGTCAAACTTGGCTACCACAAAGAAGTAGTTTGTCCCACCAAGTTCGGCGTCAGGTTCAACCAGGGTGCCGGATAAATCCAGGTCAGTACGGAAATGCGTGGTGAAATAAACCGCTCCGGCATCATCAACCACCAGGTTGTTGGCACTCCCTGTGAGGATAATGCCTATGGAGTTGCTCGACTCCATTTTTCTTACCCACTCCAGCATTCCATTTTCAGTATATTTTGCAATAAACAAGGCCCGGGTTGTGGAACTTAGGTTTATCTCTGAAAAATCGGCCGAATAAAAGGTGGCATTGCCCCGGAAGTCACCCATTACGTAAACAAAGCCATTTTTATAAACCGTTTTAAAACCACCGGCACCCGTGGTCCCATCGGCTTCAGCTGTTACAGCCCAGAGCAGTTGCTGATCCGCTGAAATTTTAGCCAGAAATGCGGTGTTTACGGTAGTTGAGGATAGGATTTCTGTGCCCAGAATGGTCATGGGCGAACGGAAGTAGCCGGTAATAAAGGCATTGCCGGCTTCGTCGGTGGCCACCCCTTCGCCAAAATCAGCGGCGGTTCCGCCTCCGGTTACTGTCCAACGGTAATTGTTTTGCTGACCAGCAACGCTTGCCGCAATTAGCAAAATGATCAAAAATGTAAAGATTCTCTTCATAGTGTTTGTTTTTGGTTAGAGAAGAAAAGGATTCGGTTTTTGGTTAAGTAGAAATGAAGCCAGTTTTGTCTTTTTAAACTTTTATTTAAGCCTCAAACAACAGCTATTCTGCTGATGTAAACTTAGTTAGGAACCTTCAAAAATAAGCACTAATAAAGTAATAAAGAAATTAAGTTAATCGCATGAGTTCGTTAAAACATTGATTGTAAACAGAATAAATTTTTTAAAAAATTTATTAATTCATTGGTTCTGTTTTGCCCGTAGCCGGAAAGCCTTAAAAACCCTTACCTTTGCCGCAAAATATTGGATATGACCGAATGCCTTGGAAAATTCTTCATGAAAAACGGGCAATTGCTCGAAGCTACCTTGTTTGACGAGTCCTTTCTTTCTAAACCCCATTATATTTATGAGGTGTTTCGTGTCATTGATGGTCTTCCGCTTTTTATTGAAGATCATCTGGAACGGCTTAAACAAACCATTGAACTTAGCGGCCTCCCGGCTGAAATGGTTCCGGCAGATTTTGAGCAACAGGTTCAGCGTCTTATCGAGGCCAATGCCCTGCAGGAGGGCAATATCAAGGTGGTGATGCTGTCTGCAGATAATGATCAGGAGGCCGCCTTTCTGATTTACATAATGGAACACCAGTACCCTTCTCCTTCCGAATTTGAGAACGGCGTGGAGCTGGCGCTGCATTATGGGATAAGGGAAAATCCCAACGCCAAGGTAATGGACGTGGAGTTGCGCAGCAATACCAATACCATAAAAAAGACCCAGCACGTTTATGAAACCCTGCTGGTCGATCAAGACCGTTGCATTACCGAAGGCAGCCGTTCTAACGTGTTTTTTGTGCGGGGCGATGAGCTGATCACCCCTCCGCTGGCCGACGTGTTGCCGGGCGTTACCCGCAAGCATGTTATGAAACTTTGCGGCGATCTTATTATCCCGCTAAGGGAAGAAAAAGTGCATGAAGACAGCCTGGCCCAGATGGATGCGGTTTTCATTACCGGTACTTCGCGCAAGGTGTTGCCCGCATTCCGCATCGACGAATGGCTTTACCCGCCCGATCATCCAATTGTTCGGCAATTGCAGGCGGCATTTAACCAGGAGGTTGAAAATTACCTTCAGTCAAAAAAAGCCTAAACCCGCTGGTAATCA
>JAWLCS010000063.1:0-4148 GCA_041687035.1 Bacteroidales bacterium | reverse complement strand
CCGCCCGATCATCCAATTGTTCGGCAATTGCAGGCGGCATTTAACCAGGAGGTTGAAAATTACCTTCAGTCAAAAAAAGCCTAAACCCGCTGGTAATCACCCTTTCAATCTTCTGAAATTTTCATTAAAAAATCCAGCAAGTGTTTATTGAATTCCCATGGGTGAGTCTCCATGGGGTTGTGCCCTGCATCCGGAATGATTTCGAGCCTCACATTTGGCATCCGGTCAAGCACTTTCTGGCGCGAAGCCAATGGTACCCAAGTGTCGTTTTCTCCCCAAATGGCCAATACGGGCAATTCAAGACTGGAAGCATTCAGCGATTGGATCTCAAAACTGTGGGTGGAGCCGGCAAGGATGGCCCTGGCTGTTCCGGGAATTTTCAGGGCACGGTAATAGGCTTCAACAGCTTCCGGCCCGGGTTTGCTACCGTAGGCCGATTCCAGCAGTTTGGCAATGCGCCGGCGGGTAATGAAATGGGCTTCGGCAAGGCTTCCTGCTAAAGCTTGCACCGGCCCGAAGCGAAGCAGCGATTTGCTCCCTGTTTCATTAGGTTTTACTTCGCTAAAAACAGCCCCCGCCACAAAAATTACGCTGGCAGCTTTTTCGGGCTGCATCAGGGCTATGGCCTGCACTATGCCCGCACCCATGCTATGGCCTGTCAAATGCCATTTCCTTGCGGGGAAATTTTCATCGAGCCACTGAAGCAAAAGGGCTGCGCGGGCGGTAACCGATGCATTAATTTTGGGCGATTTGTCGCTGAAGCCAAAGGGCGGAATATCCAGGGCAATCACTTCGTAGCCTTGTGCTTGCAGGGCGGGCGCAGTGGTCTCCCACGAAAAGGTGGAGCCGCTGAAGCCGTGCAGCAGCAGCACCGTTTCCTGCTGCAAGTTGCCGCTGCCAGGCCAGATCCGGTAATGCAACCGCACACCATCCACCAAAGCAAAATGACTGTTTGGAAAGGGCCGAGGGCTTTCTTGTGAGGCTTTTTTCCCTGTCTGACAGGATGTAAGTATCAGAAAAAGTGGAATAAACAAAGTCAGCGAAACCCTTTGGACCTTGTGGAATGTTCGCATATACAAGCTTTTTGTGAATAACATTTGCCGGATTGCCTGCGAAATTTAATGTAAATTTGATCTTTTATTTTATCAAAATTAAGCAAGAATGGAAATCAGCGGAAAAGTAGTTGAAATTTTACAAGAGCAGAGCGGTCAGGGTCGCAATGGCACCTGGCGCCGTCAGGAGTTTATTCTGGAAATTCCGGGGCAGTACCCCCGAAAGGTTTGCATTGCCCTTTGGGGTGAAAAGATTGACCAGGTAGCCCTTCAGAATGGCGAAGAGGTCACCGCCCATATCGATATTGAAAGCCGCGAATACAATGGCAAATGGTTCACATCCGTGAAGGCTTGGAAGGTCGACAAAACCCAGGCCTCCTCAACAGTGAATGAAGCCCCCGATTTTCCTCCTCCGGGCGAACCACCCCTGGAGCCCTTGGATGGACAGGATGACCTTCCGTTCTAAAACTGGTCTTATTTGCTCAGCCGGGTGCAAACTTTTGCGCCCGGTTTTTGTTTGAGGTAAACGGGATCAATCCACCCGTGTTACCTGCTGTTGAAAAAATTATTTCTCATACTATTCATAGTTATCCTGGCTGGTCCGGTCATGGCCGATGAAACCGTGCCCGAAGGTTTAGTGCGTGGCCGCATTACTGATGCCGCCACCGGTGAGCCATTGCCGGGTGCCACGGTTTTTGCGCGTCAGCTGCGCATCGGCGCCTCGGCCGACCCCAGGGGTTACTATTCCATTGCCCTGCCTTCGGGCTCGCATGTGCTCGAAGTTTCTTTTGTGGGTTATCAGACCCGGTTCATTAGCATTGATATACGAACCCAGTACAATATCGACATTGCCCTTGACCGCGAGGACCAATTGCTGAAGGAGGTTGTGATACAGGACCAGCGTCCGGGGCAGCACGTAGAGCGCACCGAAATGGGCGTGGTGCGTCTGCCCAGCCAGACCATACGGCAGGTGCCGGCATTTATGGGTGAAGTGGATATCCTGAAAGTGATTCAGACCCTGCCCGGTGTGCAGTCGGCCGGCGAAGGCGCCTCAGGGTTTAACGTGCGCGGAGGGGGTATTGACCAAAACCTGATCCTGATGGACGAAGCCCCGATTTACAACGCCTCCCACCTGATGGGCTTCTTCTCGGTGTTCAACAACGATGTGCTCAAGGACATCAGCCTCTTTAAGGGAAACATACCTGCCGAATACGGCGGGCGGCTTTCGTCGCTGCTCGATGTGCGCGTTAAGGAAGGCGACCTGCAGCGCTTTGGCGGCTCGGGTGGCATCGGCAGCATCTCCAGCCGGCTTATGCTCGAAGGCCCCATCGTAAAGGACAGGGTCTCTTTCATTGCGGCCGGAAGGCGCTCCTACGCCGACATTTTCATACCCCTGGCCAACAACCCCGACATTATTGACAACCGCCTGTTTTTCTACGACCTCAATATGAAGGTGTTTGCCCGCATAAACGATCGTAACCGGCTCAACATTACCACCTACAACGGGCGCGACGTGTTCCGCTTCGGCGAGCAGTCGCCTTTTACCATGGGCTGGGGCAACACCACATTCGCCCTTTCGTGGAACAACATCCTGCACCCCAACTGGCTGCTCGATGCCAGCCTCGTTTACGGTGGTTATGACTATTCGCTGCGGCAAGAGGGAGGCAGCACCAGCTTCCTCTGGGAGGCGGGCAACAACGACGTCGGACTGAAAACCGGCCTGTCGTGGTTTCCCAACGAGAACCATTCGGTAAAGATGGGCTTCTCCAGCTTTTTCCACCGCTTCAACCCGGGCATTTTCAAAGGTTTGGATGAGGATAGCCCTTTCGGGGAAATCGGTGCCGAAGGTTCAGGCGCATTGCAACACGGCATTTTCATCAGCAACGAGCAAAAAATGGGCGAACGCTGGTCGGCCGAATATGGGCTGCGCTTCTCAGCATTTCAGAGCATCGGGCCAACCACCGTATATAATTTCGACGACAACTTCAACTACGTGGACAGCACCGTGTACCGCCGGGGCGAGATCTACAACACCTGGTCGGGGCTCGAGCCCAGGCTGGGCCTGCGGTTTTCCCTTTCGGGGAATGCCTCGCTCAAGGCCAGCTACAACCGCAACATGCAGTACCTGCACCTGGCCAGCTACAGCGATGGCGGCAACCCGCTCGATATTTGGGTGCCCTCATCAAAAATGATCAGGCCGCAGATCGCCAACCAGTTTGCGGTAGGGTATTTTCAGAATATAAGGCTTAACGAACGTATTGTGGAGTCGTCGGTTGAGGTGTTTTACAAGGATATGCAGAACCAGATCGACTTCAAGGACAACGCCTGGCTTATGCTCAATCCGAAGATCGAGGGCGAGTTCCGTTTTGGGAGCGGCCGGGCCTACGGGGCCGAGTTCCTGCTGCGCAAGCTCGAGGGGCGCCTCACGGGCTGGATCAGCTATACCCTGTCGCGCACCGAGCGCCAGATCGAAAGCATTAACGATGGCAGGCCTTATGTGTCGTCCTTCGACCGCACCCATAACCTCAACTTGGTGGCCAACTTCCAGTTGTCGCAGCGGGTGAGCCTTTCGGCCACCTGGGTTTATACTACCGGCGCGCCGGTAACACTGCCCTCGGGGCGTTTCGAATACGGCGGCCAAATCGTGCCGGTTTACACCGAACGCAACGCCTACCGCTTGCCCGATTACCACAGGCTTGATGTAGGGGCCACCATACGCGGCAAACAACGGCCTGAAAGACGTTTTCACGGCGAGTGGAACCTGTCGGTTTACAATGCCTACTACCGCAAAAACACCTGGATGATCGACTTCAGGACGGACGATAACAATCCTGGCAGTGTCGATGCCTACAAGGTGTACCTGTTTCCCATTATCCCGGCCGTAACCTACAACTTCTTTTTCTAAGCCATGAAACGCAAAATGCTACATATCGCCCTTGTTTTGCTGGCACTGCCGGCCTTCTTTTCGTGCAGCGAAAAGATTGAACTCGACCTGAACACCAGCAATACCCGCCTGGTGGTCGAAGGGCTGATCACCGATCAGGCCGGTCCGCATGGGGTGACCATTAACACAAGCACCAGTTACTTTTTCAACCA
>JAWLCS010000062.1:0-13894 GCA_041687035.1 Bacteroidales bacterium | reverse complement strand
CGCGTAAGTATCATGTCGGCAAAGCCATCGCCATTGCGGTCCATAAAGTTTTCCATGGAATAAACATTTCCCGAAAGGAGGGTCCTGACCTTGCCTTTTTGAAGCGGCGCCACGGCAAAGTCGAGGTTGCGCTCGGCATTGCTGGTCACAAAGGTGTTAATACTCAGCAAAGGCGCTTCCTGCGGATTTTTTGTGATAATGTTGATGACGCCGGCCACCGCTTCCGAGCCATACAAAGTAGAGGATGGGCCCTTGAGCACTTCTATGCGTTCGATCATTTCGGTGGGTATGCCGTTGAGCCCGTAAACCG
The DNA here is from genome assembly GCA_041687035.1 of Bacteroidales bacterium. Taxonomy (GTDB): domain Bacteria; phylum Bacteroidota; class Bacteroidia; order Bacteroidales; family UBA7960; genus UBA7960. Next base: position 13,584 of record JAWLCS010000062.1, on the reverse strand, counting down.
CTGCCAGGGCGCCCATGATGGGCATGCCATCGATGAGCACCGCCGTATTGGACGACTCCATGCCGTTGATGTTGATGCCGGTGGTGCCACAGGCGCTGCAGTCGTTGCTTACGCCCAGGCCATTGATCATTTCGATGGCATCAATAAGGTTGTTGCTGGCACTCCTCGCCAGGAAATCGCCGCTGATCACTTCCATCTTCACGGGCGAGTTTTTCAGCGACACTTCGCGCAGGGTGCCGGTCACCACCACCTGCTCCAGGTTAATAATGGCCTCTTCCAGTTCAATGTGTATTTGTGCAGGCTTTTCAGCCGAAACCAAAAGTAGTACCTCTCGCGGGTGATAACCTACCACGCTCACCAAGATGGTTTGCCGCCCAAGTGGTGCATTACCAATATTGAAGTTGCCCGACAGGTCGGTGGTGGCCCCAATGGTGCTGCCTTTTATGGCCAAGTTGGCAAATTCAACGGGATGCCCCATATGGGTTACGGTTCCGTTTATCTTGCCGGTGGCACCTTCGGTGGCCCGGGCAAAGGTAAGTGGGAGGATAATCAGAATGAAGACAATATAAATAGGGGATGGTATAATGGATGGAAACAATTTCATGGTTTTCAGAAAAGTGTAGTTAGAAAATGGAATTGATGGAGGCTTCCCCGGGCAGGCATGAAGGGCCTTGAAAGGAGAAAAACTTCAGGTGGCTGCCCGTGGCAGCGGCTGAAAACTTATGAAATGGCGGGAGGCCCGCGAAATGCGTTGGCGGGCAATGGGGGGCTGGTGACCGGAGCCAGGTAAAAGTCGGGTAAACCACCATCGCTTTCTGGCTCAAAGAACAGCAGTAGCTCACATTCGTTGGCTTCAAGGGCGCCCGTTTTGGTCACCTGCTCCAGGCTTGCAAAGTCGGACTGCTTGTGGCTGTGCTCCTGAAAGGGCTGCGTGCCATTATCTTCGCCTTCGCTGTGGGTGTAGGGGTGGCTGTGCTTCACAATCTCGCCTGTGGGCGAAAGGTGATAGTGCCAGTTGGCAGCCGAGTTGAAGAATAACCAGCACATGGCCGGCAGCAGCAGTGCCGCCACGATCTGTCTATGGTTATTCAGCAGTTTCAAAAAAGAGTTGTTAAAAGATAAACAACGCAAAATTAATCAAATCTTTGGTTTTTTCTAAAAGGAGAAAAAGTATTTCATTGCTTAAAATAATTATATTCGCTGTACCAAAAAAATGTTATGTTTAACAATAAAATCTGAAAGCCCGGTTTTTTTAAAAAATTCTAAATGATGTCAAGGGATTATTGCATATTTTTATCGGGTAATTTAACGCTCAGGTTATTTTTGTTTTATTAAAAGGAAAAAACAATCCGCTTAATTAGAAAATAAGATTCAGCCTTTTAGTTTTGTACAACCAACCAAGCCCAAGGTGATATGAAAGCCGACAAGAAAAAGAATGAGCCCGGCTTATCGGAGGAGCTGACAAAAGAAGACCTGAAAAACTTTCTGAGTTTTCAGAAGAAGGTGTTTTTTTACGAAAAGATCTTTTCGGAAATCAATGCTGGTCTGATTATTTTCGACATGAACCGTCTGAAGGCCATCTGGACCAACGATCCGCTTCGCAAAACGCTGGGGCTCAAGCGCAACACCCACCTCAATTCGGAGGAGATCATCTCCATGTATCATCCAGAGGATCAGAACCTGCTGCTGGAGATGCGCAGCTTTCTCAGGAGTAATAAAAAGGAAGTCTTCACGGCTTTTTATAAGTTTCGCAACACCAATGGCGAGTTTATCTGGTTCTATACGGTGGCACGTATCTTCCGTTACGACCCCGCCCAGGACATTTTTGAGGTGTTGGGCGTTAGCGTAAATCTCTCCGGGGAGCTTACCTACGGCAAAAACCTCAAGCTGTTTGCCCAGGAAATGCTTCAGCGTACCAACAGCAAAAACATCAGCCGCATCACACCCCGCGAAAGGGAGATCATCAAATACATTTCCAACGGGTTTAAGATGCGCGAAATTGCCGAACTGCTGGGGCTGAGCATTCACACCATCAACAACCACCGCAAAAATATCCTCATTAAGCTGGAGCTGAAAAACCTGGCTTCCCTGGCCAACTTTGCTGCCGAAAACGGCCTTGACTGATACGCTTTCCAAAAAGATAAAAATAAAAAAAAGCCACCCCCTCCCCGGGATGGCTTTTGATGTTTACCGCACCGAAATTTATGGCTGGTAAATCATCTTACCTGAATAGGCCTGATCGCCTATGGTAATGCGATACATATAGATGCCCGGCTTCATGGCTTGAGGGGTCCAGTCTACTTTGTAGGCACCCTGCTGCATGTATTCATCCTTCACGATCTCCATGGTTTGTCCAAGGAGGTTCATTACTTCTATCTTCACCTGGCCTTCGCTGGTCAGCACAAACTCCATGGAGGTGGTGTGGCGGAAGGGGTTGGGATAGCTGGTGTAGAATATGCCGGCATCGTTGGTTTCAATCAGGTGGTTGGTAAAGTGCAGGTTCGACACGTTCACCTCGAAGGGGCTTGCCTGGCTGCCATTGCCAATGGGGTTGAAGATCACCGAGATCACGTCGTCGGCGGTGAATCCCTTCTGGCCTTCGGCAGTCTGCAGGTCGCTGAAGCTGATCTTATAGTCCTTGCCATTGGGGTCGAGGGTGATCACGCTGCGATACTGCTCGTTCCAGGCATGGATACTCGATTTTGCAATCATCACCTCAACGGTACCCACACCACTTGCGTGGAAGGCCACCTGGTTGTACTGGGTCATGTCCATGGGCAGGTTGCCCGGGCCCAGCCTGCGGAACAGCGAGGCATAAGTCCTTACGGTGCCTTTTATGCTGGCGTTGCGCTCAATGTTGTACGAACGGTCGTGCAGTATGCCATCTTCGGCTTCGGTGCTGAAGTGGGTCACTACTGAGTTGCCCGGGTCGTAGTCGAACATCCAGGGACCATCGGCATAGTAAAGCACGTCGCGGGCATTGTCGCGGTTATTGGCAATGGAGAACCCGGCATCGAAAATGTAGCCTACAGGAACCTCTACGCTGGAGGTGGCAGTGGTGGGAATATTTACTTCCAGTTCAAACCAGCTCCTGCTGCCATTTTCTACTTCGGCTTTGGAACCATAAAGGGTGATTTTGGAAGCGCCGTTGGTATTCACCAGGTTGAGCAGCAACTTGCCGTTGCGGTACTTGCCGTTCTGCACATATACCTGCGGAATCTGCGGCATGCTGTTGGCGTTGCGGAACTGCAGCTGTCCGGCAGTGCCCATGGCGGTCAGAATGTCTTCTACCAGCTCGCGGGTAAACTGCGGGGTCACCGACCATACCTGGAAGTTGAATACTTCCTGGCTGCCGTTGGGATTGTAAAGCTCGTTGTGCCAGCGGTTGTCGATGGTGAAGCCATTGTTTCTCCAGGTGGCGATAAAGCTCACGGCATAGTCAACGTATCCGTTGGGGTGTACCAGCTTGGAGAGGATAAAGGGCTGTCCGGCAATCTGGATATGCCTGATCTCTTCGAGCGATGCGCCGGTGAGCCTGTCGCAGATCACCTTGGTGTGCTCATATACGGTGCCGGGATCGGTGGCAATGGCCAGGATGGCGGCACGGCGGCTGTTGTTCTGCTGCAGGTAGTCCACTGCAAAAATCTCGTTGGCATTGGTAATGGCCAGCAGATCGGCAGGGGTGGAGATATAGGCGCGGGTTTGGGCCGGGCCCTGCTCGGGAATAAAGTAGCTGATACCGGTTGAGGGGGTACCTTCCATACTGGCGGTGTTGATATTGCCCACCAGCATATCGTTAATACTGAATGCCGACATTTCCTTCACGCGGTTTTCTGCATCGATGTGCCTGCTTTCTACCATGCGCTTGTGCTGACGCAGGGCTATCTGTGAGGCCATGTTGCCATCGCTCTCAATACCGCCGTCATCGCCGCCGGTCGACTCACCAATGGTTATTACTACCTCGTCGTAGTTGTTGTCGAGGTTGGGGTCTTCCTGGTCGAAGGGCAGTATTTGGGCTGCATTCACAGCCGAAGGAATGGCTTCGCTCAGCAGCATGCCGGTGCGATATACCAGCAGGGCATAATCGCCTGCAGGAATGGTGCCAATGGTCCAGATACCGGTGGCGGCATCGTAGCTGCCATGGGTGCCTGCATCAAGGCGTTCGATGAACGGGAGCACAGCTGGAGGAATATTCTCCACAGAAACACCTGTGGCATCAATAACCGGGTTAAGGTTGGTAACCACCACGGCAAAGGTCAGCTCGTCCACTTCAGCAGGATCGGGCGTGGCTATGTTCACCTCGATGGTCACCTGCAGGTCGACCAGTATTTCGCCTTCGGCGATTACAAAGGTGGCAGTGGCCTGGCAGCCGTCGTCGTCGGTAACGGTCAGCACATAAGTGCCGGGGGCCAGCTCATAAAGGTCGGGAGTGGTCTCGCCGTTGCTCCACGAATAGTTGTAAGGGGCATTGCCACCGCTTACGCTGGTGATAATGGAACCGTCGTTCTGACCGAAGGCAGAAATCTGGCTTACGTTGCCCTCTATAATAATCTCGCTGGGCTCTCCAACAACAATACCTGTAACATACAGCATGCAGTTGATGCCGTCGCTGATCTCCACGCTGTATTCGCCGGCGGGGATATTTTCCAGGTTCTGGGTAGTGGCGCCGTTGCTCCACAGGAAGGTGTAAGTGCCGTTGCCATTGTGTACTTCAAGGTAAATGGCACCGTTGCTTTCGCCGAAGCAGCCTGCATCGACCACTTCGTAGAAGGCATACATGGTTTTTACAAAGATGGTGGCAGTGGCACTGTTGGTGCAGCCATTCGCATCAGTATAGGTATAGGTAATCTCCCAGGTGCCAGCACCCACCAGGGTGGGGTCGAACATACCGTCGACTACGCCGGGGCCGCTGTATACGCCGTCTGCGGGCATGCCGCCTTCAAGCATAAAGGAAGGTCCGTGCTCGCAAACATCTTCGAAAGGAGCAAGGGTCACTACGGGCAGTTCATACACACTGATGGAGGAGGTGGCAAAGTTGCTGCAACCGTTCTCATCCACAAAAGTGTAAGTGATCTCGAAGGTGCCTGCGCCGGCAGCCTGGGGATCGAACATACCGTCGGTTACTCCGGGGCCGCTGTATACGCCGCCTGCAGGCATGCCGCCACTGAGTTCAAAGGCAGGGGCGTCGCCACAAATGGCTTCAAAAGCAGCCAGGCTAACCTGGGGAAGTTCGTAAACTTCTATGGAAGCGGTGGCAGCGTTGCTGCAGCCGTTTTCATCCACGAAAGTGTAGGTAATCTCAACAGTGCCGGCTCCGGCCACTGCGGGGTCGAATTGGCCGTTGGCCACACCGGTTCCGCTGTAAATGCCGCCTGCGGGCATGCCGCCGCTGAGTTCAAAAGCGGGAGCGTCGCCGCAAATGCCGTCGAAAGCAGCAAGGCTTACCTCAGGAATTTCGTACACCACCACTTCAACCGAAGCACTGCCTTCGCAGCCGGCTTCGCTAAATATGGTTACGGTGTAAGTGCCGGAGGTGTCCACCACAATGCTCTGGGTGGTTTCGCCGGTGCTCCACAGGTAGGAGGCTGCTTCGGAAGCGGTCAGTTCAACAGCGCCGCCTTCGCAGAATTCGAGTTCGCCATCGGCGGTGATCGAAGCAAGCACTACAGCACCGGGTTCAATGGTAAAGCTGAGCTGGTCTTCGCAACCGTTGGCATCGGTCACACCTACACTGTAGGTGCCGGGTGCCAGGTTGCTAACGGTAAAGTCGCCGCTAACCAGCATGGATTTGTTTTCTATGGAGAGTGAGCTGCGGTTGCGGCTGATGCTGCTGCTGCGCAGACGGCTCACACCACTGGTTGATTTTTCTTCAATGGCGCCATCAAGCATTACTGGCATGCCAAGTTCGTCGGTTACCAATAAGGAATAGGGAGGGGTTCCTCCGGAAACGCTGAAGCCGGCGGCACCATCATTGGCACCGGCGCAGCTCTCGTGTACGATCTGGCTCACCATGGCTTCCAGCTCTTCTTCGGGCTGGCCTACCATAAAGGTGGCTTCGGCCTGGCAGCCGTTGGCGTCGATCACGGTCAGCGAATATTCGCCGGCGCTGAGGTTGTAGGCCGCGGGGGCGTTAAGGGTGGCGTCGTGGCTCCAGAGGTACTGCAGGGGCTCGGTGCCGCCGCTTACTTGTACCACAATGCTGCCATCGTTTCCGCCAAAGCAATTCACCGCTTCAGCCATGCCATTCACCGAAAGGGAAACCTGGGCAACCTCAAAATAAAATTCGGCTGCAGGACATCCGCTGCCGGTCAGTTCGTCAGATACTACCAGCGTCCACTGTCCGGCCATGGTAGCCACGACAGATTCGTCGCTGCCAGCCATTTGGCCCAGGGGGTTGATCCACTGGATCTGGTAAGGGGGTTTTCCGCCACTGATCATGGCGCTGATCTCCACCTGTCCATCGGCGCAAAAGAGGGGTGCCTCGGGTGCGATGGTGGCTTCAATCTCGGGATATACATATACCTTGGTGGTTTCGCAAAACTCGCCAACGTAGCCGGTGCAAGATTCTACGGCCGATACTTGTCCGCAAACGGTGTATTCCACATACTGCGGAAAGAGGGGCATGCCTTCGCTCCAGGTAAAAGTGGGGCTGTTCAGGCCGGTAGAGAAGTCGAGGGCGCTGACAAAGTCGCCGCTCCAGGTAATGGTCGATTCCTGGAAGCCAAATACGTTGAGCTCGGTGCTGCAATCCTGGCGCACTTCAAACTCAGGAATGGTGGGAGTGGAGTGGGAGTTGATCACCAGTTCATAGGTGTTCTGTCCGGGCTTGCAAAAGGTCAGTGCATAGAGGCCGCCTTTGGCAATGCACACCTGGTCGCCAATCTTATAAGAAGGGGCGGAGCAGGTGCCGCTTTCGGCGGGCAGGGGGGTAAGCCACCAGTCGGCAGCACCCGTTGCGGTGGCACCGGCCAGGTTAATGCTCACGGCGGCCGTCTGGTCGCTGAGGATCAGCAGCACCTCAAAGCAGCGGTTGCCGCCGCCTGTAATGCCGCAGCAGTATCCGTTGCGGAAATCGTCGGTTAAATAGAAGGAGCCATCAGGGTCGTCGGAAAAGTCGACCACGATAAAAGGCACATTGCTGTCGCAAAGGCCTGAAGGCTCAAAAGAAGTTAAAAGGTCCTTGTATGCCTCAGGCATGGGGACCAGGGTTCCATTAAGATCGGAGGGAGACGTAGCGTAAAGGCTTTCAGGGCTGGAGGTGATCAGACCTTCAGCGGCGATGCCTGTCTGGGTTTCAAGGCTGCTGCTCAGCAAAGTCTGCGCCAGAACACTCGGGTTCGGGAGCAGCATAAAAAGGAACAGCACGCCAATTGAATTGCGTAAAAGTTTTTTCATTTTGGGGAGGGTTAAATGAATAAATGAAATTGCAAGAGCGTTTGAAAATCGTGTGTTTGATTTTACAGGATAAAATTACACCGGGCATCAGGGCCGAACAATTGGGGTATATCCATATTTTTATCTAAGGGAATTTACTAATAAAAAGGCTGTTTTGTAGAAAGTGGCAAGGTTTTTCGGGTTCTAAAACACTGAAAAATAAATACATGCATATAAATTAATTTCCAAAACACCAAAAACACTAAATGGAGTAATTTTTCCTAAAAATCACTCCGTGGTAAAAAATCGCTAAATCAAAGGGGGTAAATTGTCGACGAAAAAATAAAAAACCTGCACAAAATGCAGGTCGTTCACTTTATATAATAAAAATTGAATAAAAATTACGTGAAATACGTAAAAAAAGACCGCCGGCACAAAGTCCGGCGGTCTTTTTTCTTGTGGAGCTGGAGGGAATTGAACCCTCGTCCAAACGAGCAGCAAAAATGCTTTCTACATGCTTATCCTTTAGTTGGGGTTTCAGCCTTGGACCGGGAAAAGGCGGCCCTATCCTCAGCCTGAGCTTCTTTATTTTTCGTGCAGGCACCGAAGCTTTACCTGCCTTATCCCGGCTTTTGTTGATGCTTCCTTGGGGACGCGGCCGGGTGTGGCTTCCCGGGAAGCAAATGGCACTTAATAACTATTATTAAGCAGCCAAAGCGTAGTTGTAATCGTTGCCGTTTAGAGGCGTGAGAATCGGGATTAACGAGCCGCGTTCACAGCGCTCGGCATGCTTACACTCCCACTAAACCCGCTGTCAAAGCCATGTCAGCCCCTGAGAATGTGTGGCAAAGATACGAAAAAAACATGAGACATAAAAATACCCTCATTATTGTGCCTTGTCGCCCCCGTTGCCCAGCAGCGACTTTTCGAGCTGACGGCCTTCCATGCGGTTGTGGAAGGAGATAAGGATCGATGGCAGCAGGAACAGGTTCGACAGTATGGCCACCGACAGGGTGAAGGCAATGAGGTAGCCCAGGGCCTGGGTGCCGCCAAACGACGAGAAGGTGAAGATGATAAATCCGAAAAACAGCACCACGTAGGTGTACATCATGCTGATGCTGCTCTCGGCCAGGGCGCTCAGGGTGGCCTCGCGTATGTTGTAGTTGTGAAACTTCAGCTCCTGCCTGAACTTGGCCAGGAAGTGTATGGAGTTGTCGACCGAGATGCCCAGGGCAATGCTGAAGATAAGGATGGTGCTGGGCTTAATGGGTATGCCCAGGAAGCCCATCATGGCCGCCGTGAGGATCTGCGGAAAAAGGTTGGGGATGATGCTGATAAACACCATGCGTGCATTGCTGAACAGCAGCGCCATCAGTATGGAGATGAAAATCACGGCAAAGCTCAGGCTGATAAGCAGGTTCTTCACCAGGTAGTTGGTGCCTTTGAGGAACACCACGCTGGTGCCGGTCATGGTCACCCGGTACTGGTCGGGGTCGAATATGGAGTCGATGGCCGGCTGCAAATCGTTTTGTATGCGTTGTATGTCGCGGGTGCCGATATTGGCCATCTGCACGCTCACGCGGGTTTTCTGCATGGCGGTGTCGACCAGCGCGCCCAGCACGCTGCCGGTGCCCAGGCTGCCGCGCGGCATATAGGCCTGAATGAAGTTGCGGTCGTGGCGGTGGGGCAGGGCATACATGTCGGGGTTGCCGCGGTAAAAGGCCTGTCGGGCAAACTTCATGGCCTCGGCCAGGCTCAGCGGGCGCGAGAGCTCGGGGTGGGTGGCCAGCTCCTGCTGCAGGGCGTCGATGGCCTCCAGGCTGGCAGGGCGCAGCACCCCGTTGGGACGGTAGGTGTCGATCACAAACTCAAGGGGCATGATGCCGTTGACCTGCCGCTCGAAGAACATCAGGTCACGGTACAGGCGGTCGCGGTGCGGAATGTCGTCGACCAGGCTGCCCGAGGTATGCAGGCGTGTCATGCCCAGCACCCCTACCACCAGCGCCACCATGGCCACCCCATACACCACCGGACGGCGGTTGTTTACCACGTAGATCACACGCCTCACCATGCCGCGCAGGTGGTTGCGCTCCAGGTGCCGCATATGGCGGCGGCCCGGAGGGGCCGTGTAGCTGTAAAAGATGGGTATCAGCGTTAGCGTAAGCAAAAATACGGTGAGGATGTTGAGGGCGGCCACTATGCCAAACTCTACCAGCAGGCGGTTGCCCGTAATGATAAAGGTGGCGAAGCCCACGGCCGTAGTGGCATTGGTGAGCATGGTGGCGTTGCCCACGCGCTGCACCACCCGCGCCAGGCCCTTCATCTGGTTGCGGTGCGAGCGGTACTCGTGGTGGTATTTGTTGAGCAGGAAGATGCAGTTCTCTACCCCGATAATGATGAGCAGGGGCGGTATAATGCCCGTAAGTACGGTGATCTGGTAGCCCAGCAGGCTCAGGGTGCCAAAGGCCCAGATCACGCTGATGCCCACGATGATCATGGGAAACAGCACCGCTTTCATGCTGCGGAAGAAGAAGAACAGCACCAGGCCGGTTACCAGCATGGCCAGCACCACAAACAGGAACAGCTCCGAGCGTATTTTAATAGAGGTGAGGGTGCGTATGTAGGGCAGGCCGCTGTAGTGCACCTTTATGCCGGTGCTTTCGGTAAAGGCCTTGCCGGCATCCTGAATGGCTTCAATGAGCTGCTCGCGGGCGGGAGTGTTGAGGATGCCCTGGTCGAGGGTGATGGCCGTGAGCAGCGCCCCCGTTTCGGCGTTGAACAGCAGCCCGCTGTAAAATGGCAGGCTGAAGACCCGCTCCAGCAGGCTGTCGAGTGCTTGCTGGGTCTGTGGCATGCCATCAAACACCGGCGCAAACTCAAACTGCCGCAGGCTGTCGTTGCGCACCAGCTGCGGCACATTGCTGATGTTGACCACCTCGCGCACCCCGGCAATATCCTTCAGCCCCCTCGAAAATTCCTCCCACTGCAGAAAGGCCGGCAGCGAAAAGAGGCGCTCGTCTTCAATGCCCAGGAACATGGTGTTGCCATCCTCGCCAAATTCTTTGCGAAACTCGCGGTAGTCGACAAAAGCCTGGTCGGACGAGGGCAGCATCTGCGCCATCTCATACGACAGCTGCACCTCACGGGCCTTGTATCCCATGAAAATGGTGATCAGAAAAACAACGATAAGAATTAGCGGACGGTTACGAAGGATAATCCTGACAATTTTCTCCCACATCGAAAACGAATAATCTGGCTGTAAATATTTTGAGGGGCAAAGGTAAAAATAATGCTCACATTTCGGCCAGTTGTTGCTTCAGTTTTTTTGTCAGCCCGGCCACCACCAAATCGTACGAGAGGCGGGTCCATTCCATTATGAGGTGGTCGGTCAGCGAGCCATCCATATATACGGTGTTCCAGTGGGTCTTGCTCATGTGGAAGCCCGGCTGCACGGCGGGGTAGCGCTCGCGCAGCTCCACGGCCTTTTCGGGTTCGCACTTCAGGGCAATGCTTTCGAAGGTGTCTACGTCGGTCAGCGCAAACATCTTGCCCATGACCTTAAACACAAGGGTATCTTGGTCGAAGGGAAACCCTTCGCTGACGCCCTTCATGCCCAGGCAGAAGTCACGAAAGCGCTCAATGTCCATCAGTCGTCCAGGCGTTTCAGTATCACCGCCGAGCGGTTGCCGTAGGGCAGGGCCTGCTCCTCTTCCTTGAGCTTCTTCCAGGCCCGCGCAATAATGATCTCGTCCAGCTCGTCCTTATCGCAGGGCACCTCCACCACATAATCGTCTTCGGCGTAGGTGGCAATGCTGCATTTCACAATGGCTTTTCCCATGCAAGTGGTTTTTTTGTTTTTGGCCCCTTTCGGGGAAAAGAAGAATACAGCAATATTACAAAAAAATCGCCAACACCTGCCCGTTTCTTCCGCATCATTGCTGGTTGGCATCTTTCTGCCATTTGTTCAAAACTTTCCCTTTACGGGTTTGGCTTTTCTTTTTACTTTTACAGCTGCAAGATTAAACGAAAAAAGATGTCTTTTACAAGGAGGATACTGATCACGGGCGGGGCCGGCTTCATTGGCAGCAGCCTGGCCGAAAAGCTCATTGCCGACAAGGAGAACTATGTGATCATTGCCGACGACCTTTCCACCGGGAGCCTCAAGAAGCTGCCCCTGCAGCCCAACGGCAACTGGCGCTTCGTGAAGTGCGACGTGAACAACTACCGCGACATTGCCGAGGTGATGCTGGGCAATAAGTTCGACTATGTGTTTCATTACGCCGCCATGGTGGGGGTGCGCCGCACCCAGGAAAACCCCTACAAGGTGCTCAAAGACCTCAACGGCATACGCCACATCTGCGACCTGAGCAAGAACACCAGCGTGAAACGCCTGTTCTTTGCCTCTTCCTCCGAGGTGTATGGCGAGCCGGTCGACCTGCCCCAAAACGAGGAGACCACCCCGCTCAACTCGCGCCTGCCCTATGCCGTGGTAAAAAACGTGGGCGAAGCCTTTTTGCGCAGCTATAAAAAAGAGTTCGGGCTCGACTACACTATCTTCCGCTTCTTCAACACCTACGGGCCCAAGCAGAGTACCGACTTCGTCATGTCGAAGTTCATTCGCCACGCCCTCAAAAACGAAGACATTCCCCTTTACGGGGATGGCAGCCAAACACGCACCTTTTGCTTTATCGACGACAACGTGGAGGCCTGCGTCAACGCCCTCTACCAAAATGCCTTTTTGAACGACGTGGTAAACATCGGCTCGCCCTTCGAGCTGCCCATAGTGGAGCTGGCAAAGAAGGTGATCGACATCACCGGCTCGGAAAGCAACGTAGTGTACCGCCCGCCCCTGGAAGAAGGCGACATGAACCGCCGCCTGCCCGACACCACCAAAATGAAACAACTGCTCAGCCGCCCCATGATAAACCTCGACGAAGGCATCCGTCGCATCCTCGACAACCTCGACTTTATCATGAACGGCTTCGAGCACGAATAAACACCTTTTTATGACCCTCGAAGACATCCTGACCCTGACAGCAGGCCGCATCAACGCCCTCGACCTGGTGCGCGAGCCACGCGAGCTCTACGAACCCGTAGATTATTGCCTCAAAAACGGCGGCAAACGCATGCGCCCGGCCATGACCCTGCTGGCCTGCCAGCTCTTTGGCGGCGACATAGAAAAGGCCATAGCCCCTGCCATCGGACTGGAGCTGTTTCACAACTTCACCCTGATGCACGACGACATCATGGACAACGCCCCCATACGCCGTGGCAAGCCTGCCGTGCACACCAAATGGAACGCCAACACCGCCATCCTCTCGGGCGACGTAATGTTTGCCCTGGCCGGCGAAACCATGACCAAAGTTGACGATGCCCACCTGCGGCAGGTGATGGAAGCCTACCACAAGGTGGTGATCGAGGTGTGCGACGGACAGCAGCTCGACATGAACTTTGAGCAGCGCGCCCGCGTGAGCCTGCCCGAATACGTGGAGATGATACGCCTGAAAACAGCGGTGCTGCCCGCCGCCTGCCTTAAAATGGGTGCCATAGTGGCCGGGGCGACAACCGCCGACCAAGACCACATCTACCGCTTCGGCGAATGCATCGGTTTAGCCTTCCAGCTCAAGGACGACTGGCTCGACGTGTTTGGCGACGAGGCCAAGTTCGGCAAAAAATCGGGTGGCGATATCCTGGCCAACAAAAAGACCTGGCTCTACATCAAAGCCCTCGAGCTGGCCAACGACACCCAGCGCCAGACCCTGCTCTCGGCCTATGCCAACCAGATCAGCAACCCTGACGAAAAGATCCGCACCGTAAAAAACCTCTTCCTCGAATTGAAGGTCGACCAGCTCTGCGTGCAGCAAATGGAGCACTGGTACGAGATAGCCTTCAACCACCTCGACCTGATCAATGCCCCCGAAAGCGAAAAGGTGAACCTGCGCGCCCTGGCCAAAAGCCTGTTCGACAGGGAGATTTAGGTTCAAGGTTTTAGGTTTACCTTCGGTGAGCTCGCCTTCGGCTCGGTTGGGGTTAACTCCCCCCTGACTGCCGGTTTAAACAAACAAGAACATGACTTTCTATCACAAAGGTTCTTTTTTTAAGCCCTGAAAGCCTGCCTGCCGGCAGGCAGGGGCGAAACATAACAGCACAGGGCAACGCCCTGTGTCACAGAGCCACCACCACTGCAAGCCCTGTAAGGGCGGCACAAAA
>JAWLCS010000061.1:0-13946 GCA_041687035.1 Bacteroidales bacterium | reverse complement strand
GATATTCCCGAAATAGGAATGAAAAATGTTATACTGGTCACAGACCTTTTCAACAAAGGCTTCCAGTTTATGGATCTCTTCCTTTCGGGCCTTGAGCCTCAGATGTTTTTGGAGTTCAACCATGGCGGTTTTATTCTACGTTAAGAAAATAGGTTTCTACAAGCGACCGGTAGAACGGCTTCATGCCTGGAGGCAGGCTGCGTAGCATTTCAAGTTCGCGGTTTCTTATCCTATTATACTCAAAAACATCGGCAGGGTTACTTAATTCATAATTTTTTGCGGTGGTACCTTCGCGGCGCTCTTCTTGCTCGCGTTGCAGCTGTGCCTGCTCATGTTCAAGCAGGCGCGTAAGAATGCGTTGCTGCCGCTGAACCGTTTGCCTGGTAATGTTGCGGGTAACGATATCGAGTTCCGTACGTTCCATATCGCGTTGCAACTGATCGAGCGCCCGACCGTCTTCACCGGCTTGTTTCAGTTCATCAGCAAGGTTTTTCAATTGGTTCCGAATGGCTTCCTGTTCTGCCGCAAGTCGCGCAAGCTGTTCGCTCACCGACATGGGCTGCCCAGATTCGCCAGGCATTGGCTGATGCCCCTGCTGCAACTGTTCAAGCATCTGATTCAAACTCTCCTGCATCTCCCGTAAGCCGGGAAAGCCTCCCTGGCACTGCCCATCGCTCTTCGGATCGCCAGAACCATTGGCTGCCATTTGCATTTGCATGTTCTGCAGGCTTTCGTTGAGCAAGAGTGCCAAATTGTTGATGTGTGTCATAACAAACTGCTGACGGCTCGCCCCCTGAAAGCGCCGACGGTTGACCAGTTCAAACATACCCTGATCAAGGTTCATGTTAATCTCCCCGATCTCGCGGTTTACGTAAGAACCAATCTGTAACTGCCGCTTGCTCAAGGCAACCAGCGAATCTTCGATCATCTTAAGGTCTTCCTGGATCTTGCGTTGCTCCTGTATTAGCTCCACATAACGCGGATCATTCACGTTGATGGTACGTACCTCAAGCAGCAGGCTTTCTTGCGAAAAGCTACTCTTGAGCAAGTTTTCAAGGATGACCCGCAGGGCCCTCGCATCTTCGGCCAATTGCTCTTCACCCATACTTGCCTGCATACTTTGCAGGCGCATGCTGAGCTGATCCATTTTCTGGCGCCCGCCCTGTTGATTTTGAAGCGACCTTTGGGGCTGCCCTTCCTGAAGCTGTTCAAGCGCCTTTTGTAAATCCTCCATCATGGAGTTTTCAAGCTCGCTGGTATCGTCGATATTATGAGGACGCTGCAGCTTGTCATTCTTTTCACGAAATTCCTCCAGCATATCGCTGAGGGTATTCAAGTTTTTGTTAATATCCGATTGATCTTCAATAAGTTGATCATTTTCCGCTTGCCCAGACTGGGTCTCCTCCATAACATCATCCTGCTCTTTTTTGGCCTCTTCGAGCATATCGATGCTTTGTTGCAACAAGCGCTCGACTTCCAGCTGTTTAAAAAATTCAAGCGCCCTATCCATTTGGTTTTCAAGCTGTCCCATTTCAAACTCCATCTGGTTCAGCATATCATACACCTGTTCCCGATCCAGCTTATCCAACTCTTCCCTGATCTTTTCCATCAATTCGCGCAGCTCATCCGACACAACTTCTTCATACAAGCGATTCAATTCTTCCTGCTTTTCTTGAATCCTTTGGTTTTGTTCCATAAATTGCTCGTCGCGCTGCTCATTCTTTTGCCGCATCTCGTTGACCTGCTCAAAATTTTCCTGCACCTGCTGTTGCTTTTCCAGCAAATTTTCGAGGGCATCGCGCTGTTGCCAGTTCATCCGATCTGATTCGAGCATCTGCCGCCGGATCTCATCAATTTCTCGTCTCGATTGTCTGACATCAGAAATTCCAGCGCTGATCTCATCCTTCATTTGTTCGTTGCTTTCGCGTGTTTGGGCCAGCAATTCTTCCTGGCTTGGGATGTACAAAGAAAACAACCTGCTGCGGCTCGTTTTAGGCCCGTTAACGCCATCATTGTCAGCAACCATAAAGAAGTACTCTACCGTTTGGCCGGGGCTCACATACACCGTATTAAGGTCGAAATGGTGATAAAAGGTTTGGTTAAGCGAATTGGGGTCAAACGAAAGTTTTTCCGAAAGGAATTCACCCTCCTCCCCTGACCTCTTTTGACGCTCATTGAAAATACGGTAGCGAAATTCGAGCTTACTGAAACCATAATCGTCCTGGATCAGTCCGCGAAAAAACAAATGAGAGATCAGCACCGAATCCTGCTGTTCTTCAATCTGAATTTGTGGAAAGGCATCGGGTTTAACCTGCACAAAATAATTTAAAGAATCCCCCATTCCCACTTCTTCATTCCACGCAAACACATGATATCCAAAAGATTTCGAAGCCCGCTGCTGAACCTGAAACACCCCGGGCCGGATTTCGGTTACCTCAGCATTCTTGTCTTCCATGCCAAAGCTTACCTTACCGCTTCCCCTGGTATTGAATTCCCAAACAATATCTGCTCCTTCGGCAACCATTAAATCGCCAATATTGCTAAACTGCTGATCACCCAGGCGGGTATAGCCAGGGTTTTGCACCTTTACGTTAAAATGGCTAAAGGCGGGTTTCTGAACTACCTTCACGTCAAAGGGACCAAAGACAAACCCCTGGGATTCAACAAAAAACTGGAAGGATTCCTGCAGATTACGCACTTGATGGGAAAACAAACCTTTGCCATCGGCCATCATCAAATATTCAGCTTCGCCGTAGCGAATCGCAGCCTGCGCCGGTAAAATGGCACCCTGGCTACGGGCGTGAATGGTAAGATTTTCACCCTGAAATCCCTGCAGTTCGCCTTCAAAACCAAAAGAAAACGGGGCTGGCTTTGCGAAATGCATCTCGTAGCGGGCAATGCGGCTGGCCGGTTCAACCACAAAAGCCGGCCGTACCAACAAAATGCCAAAAACCAACATCAGCGGAAACAGGAAAAAAGGCAGGTACTTTTTATTTCCTTTTAAATCAATGGCGTCGGCAAAAGGCACCTTCAGGGCAAAAGAAGATTTTTGATCGATACCAGCCATGATCAGTTCCCGGCCTTCGGCATTTTCTTCCATATAATGCCTGAGTTGCAAAGCATTGGTAATTTTATCGCGTATTTCATGCTTAAAATGCTTACCAATAATTTGTGCGGCATCAGCCGTATCTATCCTTTTCCCGATTTTAAGAAAACCGGCCAGTGGCCTCGCCACGTAACGTATTAAAACAAAGACATTGAAAAGCAAAAATCCGTAAAAAAGCACAAAACGCACCCCGGTGCCGAAATAGCCGAAATATTCGAGCAGCGAAAAGACAAGAAACAACACCAAAAAGCCTGCTCCGAAAAGCAAACTCCCCTTAATCAGTAAATTAAGGTAATACCGCCTGATAAACCGGTCGAGTTTTTCAAGAAGAATGTCAAAATTACCGGCCATAATAATTCATTTGCAAATGCATTGGCATTTTAAATTTACAAATTTTTAAGGGGCTTTAAGCCTAAAAAACCTTAAATTGCAAAGTTATTTACTTTGCTTATCTAAAGTAATAACGCACTGAACTTTTAAATGATATAGAAAAACCTTTATAAAGGCAAATACCAATGAAAAAGAAAAAAGAAAGCATTAAGGCAGGCTTAAAGGATCAAATCATTGCCCTTTTTAACAAAAACCGCGATTCATTATACAACTACAAGCAGGTAGCCAAAGCCCTTGGCAACGAAGGCCAGGAAAACCGCAAGTTTATATCCGGGGTATTATACACCCTGGCCAAGGAAAACATACTGATTGAAGCTTATAAGGGAAAGTTTAAACTGAGTCCGCTTTATGTGGATAAGCAGAAAAAGGTAGGTCCGTTTATTACCGGCCGGGTGGATATGAAACAAACCGGAAAGGCCTATATTATTAGCGATGAGATGCTGGAAGACATACTTATTCCAGCAAACAATACCGGTTATGCGCTGCACGACGATATTGTAAAAGTGCGCCTGTTCCCGAAAAGGAAAAACCATAAAACCGAAGGTGAAATTATTGAGGTGCTCGAGCGCACCCACAAAAACTGGGTGGGAATCATTCAGTTAAGCAAACAATTTGCGTTTCTTTTGCCCGACAGCAAAACCATGCCGGTAGATATTTTTATTCCGCTCGAGCATTTGAACGGAGCAAAAAACGGACAGAAAGTTATTGCCGAGATTACGGACTGGGCACCTCCAGCCAAGAATCCTTTCGGACGAGTAATTGAAGTGCTTGGCGAACCCGGCGAAAACGAAGTGGAAATGCATGCCATCCTGGCCCAGTATGGTTTACCGGCCCGCTTCGACAAGGAGGTGGAGCTGGCAGCAGAGAAAATTCCCGGCGAAATTACCCCACAGGAAATTGAAAAGAGGGAAGATTTTCGTGAGGTGCTCACCTTTACCATCGACCCCCATGATGCCAAGGACCTTGATGATGCACTTTCGTGGAAACCCCTGGGAGAAAATCTCTGGGAAATTGGCGTACATATTGCCGATGTGACTCATTTTGTGCGCCCGGGAGGCATTATTGAAAAGGAAGCCATAAACCGTGCAACCAGCATTTACCTGGTTGACCGCACCATTCCCATGCTGCCCGAGAAACTGTCGAACCAGCTTTGCTCGCTTAACCCCAACACCGATAAGCTCTGTTATTCCGTTATTTTCAATATCAACGAAAAAGGCCGTGTGCTTAAGTCGCGCATTGCCAAAACCATTATTAATTGCAATACCCGCTTCAGCTACGAAGAGGCCCAGCAAATCATAGAAGAAGAAAAAGGCACACATAGCGAAGCCATTCTAAGCCTCAACAGCCTGGCAAAAATCATTCGCGATCGTCGTATGAAAGATGGAGCCATTTCTTTCGACAAGAAGGAAGTGAAGTTCAACCTGGACGAAAAAGGTAAACCCATTGAAGTGTATTTTAAGGAGCAAAAGGACGCCCACAAGCTCATTGAAGAATTTATGCTGCTGGCCAACCGCACGGTGGCCGAACGCATTGGAAAACCAAGGGCAAACAAAAAGCCCAAAACTTTTGTGTATCGCATACACGACCTGCCCAACCTGGAAAAACTCACCACCCTGTCGGAATTTGTATCCAAACTGGGCTACAGATTAAAAACCGACACCCGCAAAAACATTTCCCAATCGTTCAATAAGTTACTGGAAGATGCCCAGGGCAAAGGCGAGGAAAACCTCATTGAAACCCTGGCCATCCGTTCCATGGCAAAAGCGGTATATTCAACCCACAATATTGGCCACTACGGGCTGGGTTTCGATTTCTACAGCCACTTCACCTCCCCTATCAGGCGCTATCCCGATATGATGGCACACCGCCTGCTGTTCGATTATGCCAATGGCAAGTCAAGCGCCCCGGTCGAACATTTCGAAGAGCTGTGCAAGCATTCGTCAGATATGGAAAAGAAAGCCCAGGATGCCGAACGTGACTCCATAAAGTTGAAACAGGTAGAATTTATGGCCGACAAAATTGGTCAGGAGTTTGAAGGCCTGATTTCGGGCGTAAGCAAATGGGGCATCTTTGTAGAAATCAAGGAAAATAAAATAGAGGGCATGGTGCGCCTGAGCGATATGGCCGACGATTATTACTCTCTCGATGAGGAAAATTTTCAGGTGGTTGGCCACAACAAGCGCAAGGTATACAAGCTCGGCAGCCCGGTAAAAATCAGGATTAAAAGCACCGATTTTATCAAAAAAGAACTCAACCTCGAGCTGGCCGAATAAAAAAAACCCTTCTCCGTGTTATCAGAGAAGGGGTCATAATATAAAATAAGTATTAACCTAAATCAGGTTCAGCCTGCTGTAAAGCTCTTTGCGGTATAAACCGCCAATGGGCAGAACCTTCATCTTACCTTCAATCACCAGGTCGGGATATTTGATCGAGAAAATCTTGTTCATATTCACAATAAACGAACGGTGAATACGGACAAAATCCTTGCTGGGCAGAATACGCACCATTTCTTTCATGGTGGTGTGGGTGGTGTAGCTGTTGTCGGAGGTGTTGATCACCACATAGTCTTTCAGCGCTTCCACATAGAAAATATCATCGAAATTGATCTTGTTGAGACGGTAGTCGGCACGCACAAAAATGCTGTCTTTCGACTCCTTGTTCTCAATGATCGAATGATAGAGATCGCGTTCTTTCTTAATAACCTCGTCCTTTTCGTGCTTAAAGATCGCCATTTCGATGGTGGTCTGCAGTTCTTTTTCCTTAAAGGGCTTGATAATGTAGCCGTAAGGTTCTGTAATCTTCGCTTTGCTTAACGTATTGTCGTCGGCATAGGCAGTGAGGAAAATTACCGGAATTCCGAAACGCTCCTTGATCACATTGGCAGCATCAATACCGGTCATCTGACCCTTTAGCATAATATCCATAAGCACCAGGTCTGGACGATTATCCTCAATCTCTTCTATGGCTTTTTCACCACTGTTTACAGTGGTAGGTACCTGATAGCCCAGTTTTTTCAGACTGTTCTGAATATCCTTGGCTACAATACTTTCGTCTTCAACAACCAGAATTTTAATTTTTGCCATATCTCTTCGTTTAAAAAATTAACACAATGCCACTGCCTTAAAACTCAATACGTTTAAAACAGTTAGTACTTGTTTAAAGGTTTAAAAAAACTTGATTACTTAGAATTTTCAAATTTACTATTTTTTTTTAATTATACCATCGTCAATAAGCCTCAGCGGGGCGCATTAAAGTAAAAACATATTTTTTTCCAATTTTTTAACGATTTTCCACATCAACATAAATATTATTAATATTAATTTTTTAAAAAAAATTGTTGTTATTGAGGCTGTTGATAAGGTGAATAAAATTTTGAGCAAAAACTTGACAATGCTGGTTTTGAAAATTATTCAACAGGCTATTAACAGGGATTGATTTGCTATAATGTAGATTTACAACTTTTTGCATAGTTATTAACATGTTGTTAAAATCCGAGCATGCTTATAAAAACAGGTTTATCAACATGCTTTTTCCGGTGGCTTTTTGTTAGAAACCTGTGTAGATGTTTTTAAAAATTGCCTTGTGAAATGCTTTGTTTTTTGATGAAATTTTTCATCAAAAACAGGTTTTGAATTTTGCAAATTTTCTTTTGAGAAATAATGAGCTGACAGCCCCTTATTTATTAACAATGCCTTGTTGAAAACGACAGGTGTTTGAAAATGAAAGGATAAGCCCTTTGCGCTTTTCACTAACATTTAGGCCGGCATGCCATAAGTAATTAAAAACTAATTTTGTACAATTTCTTTGTAGCTTTGCTTATAATACACCTGAAAAAACTTTATTAACAATGGTAACAAACGGCTTACGGGTTGCTCTTGGATGCGACCATGCGGGTTTTATGCTGAAGCAGCGCCTCATCCCATTTTTGGTTGAAAAGGGCTGTAAAATAAAAGATTATGGTACGCATTCTGAAGAGAGCGCCGACTATGCCGATGCGGTGCATCCCCTGGCATCGGCCATTGAAGCTGGCGATCACGATTTTGGCATAGTGATTTGCGGCAGTGGAAACGGTGTGAATATGACTGCCAACAAGCACCAGGGCATACGCTCGGCCCTCTGCTGGAAAGTGGAGCTCGGACGCCTGGCTCGGGCCCACAACAACGCCAATGTGCTGGCACTTCCAGCCCGCTTTATTTCTGAAGAAACCGCCCTGCAAATCGCCGATATGTTCCTGAAAACCGACTTCGATGGCGGACGACACACCCGCCGCATAGGCAAAATCGCTTGGAAAGACGAAAACGACGACTTCGACCAGGACCTTGACGACATGGAAGATTTGCATGATGAAGAACTTTAACTCTGCGCGCTGAGCAAAAATTAATTGAATGACACAACTACACGCAAAGTTCCTTGCAGAAAGCGAAACCAAGTCTTTCGACCTTGATCACAGGGCCACTCTCGCTTTCAACATTGGGCGCTACGACGAGGCCGTGAAGCGTGGCAAGTTGCAGTATGCCAACCTGGCGCTGGCAAGGCGCAGGGCGGCCATGCGCAAGCACCGCGTCATAGAAAACCTGGAGGACCATCTGAAAGATTTTGAATACCATTTTACGCGAAATGGCGGCAAGGTGCTGTGGGCACAAGATGTGGAGGAGGCCCGCAAAGCCGTGCTCGAAGTTCTGGAAAAGAATTATGTGAAGTTGGTGGTCAAGGCTAAATCCATGGTTACCGAGGAGATCGGGCTCACCGAATTTCTTGAGAAAAACGGCATTGAAACCCTGGAAACCGACCTGGGAGAATACATTGTGCAGCTGAGCAACGACAAGCCCTATCATATCGTAACCCCGATTATGCACAGATCGGCCCGTGATGTGGCAAAGATCTTCCACGAAAAGTTTGGCTTGCCCGAAGATTCGACCCCGGCCGAGATCACCGCTTTTGTGCGCACCACCCTGCGCGAAAAGTTTCAGAAAGCCCAGGCGGGCATTACGGGTGCCAACTTCCTGATTTCCGGAACAGGCGCGGTGGCCCTTACCGAGAACGAAGGCAACGGGGTGCTTTCCATGAGCATGCCGCCCGTTCATATCGTGGTAACGGGCATCGACAAGGTGCTTCCTTCCGTTGACGACCTTGACCTTTTCTGGCCCCTGCTGGCCACCCATGGCACAGGCCAGCAGCTCACCGTTTACAACACCCTGGTGAGTGGTCCGCGCAAGCGCGATGAAACCGATGGCCCTGCCCAGATGTATGTGGTGCTGATCGACAACGGGCGCAGCAACCTGCTCTCCATGGTTCCGCAAAGGCGCGCCCTGGCATGCATTCGCTGCGGCGCCTGCCTCAACGCCTGTCCGGTATATCGTAATATCGGCGGCCATACCTACGGCACGGTTTATTCCGGACCCATTGGCGCGGTGATCACCCCCCACCTGCGCGGCCTCGAGCAGTACAAGCACCTCTCCTATGCCTCGAGCCTGTGTGGCAAATGCACCGAGGTGTGCCCCGTAAACATCGACCTGCACCAGCAGCTGCTTCAAAACCGTAACCTAAGTGTGCAACAAGGCCTCCATACCAAATGGGAAAAATGGGGTATGAAGGGATATAAGAAGTTCATGACCAAACGCAAGTGGCTCGATATGCCTGGCGCCGGGATGAAAAACTTTGGCATGCGGCTGTTCTTCGGAAAGCTGTGGGGCCCCAGGCGCGAGTTACCCAAAGTGGCGCCGAAATCTTTTGGCGAGCTCTGGAAAGAAAACCAATAAAAAAACCCGGCTCTTTTTCAAAAGCCGGGTTTCGGGTGGAGAATATCGGGCTCGAACCGATGACCTCTTGGCTGCCAGCCAAACGCTCTAGCCAACTGAGCTAATTCCCCGTTTGTAGTTTGCAAAATTAATAGCTTTTCCCGAAATGACAAAATAAATTTTTTGGAAGATGAAGAGACTATTCTGTGCAGTAAAAGTACCTGCTAATGAGGCCATTGAGGAAGCTATGGGAGCTTTCAGGCAGGAGCTGACCGATGCCCGCATCAGCTGGGTTTCGCCCCAGAACCTGCATCTGACCCTTAAATTTTTTGGTGATACGCCCAATCAGGATATTCCTGCCATTCTGGAAGCCCTGCACCTGAGCGCCTCGGCATTGCCTCCGTTCAGCTTCACGGTGATGGGTTGTGGCACCTTTGGTAGCCTGCGTCAACCCAATGTCATTTGGCTGGGGATAAAAAATGCAAAAATGCTTACCGAACTTTATCATACCGTAAACCAGCAGCTGGCCTCCCTGGATTACGTGCCCGACAAAAAAATCTTTACCCCGCACCTTACCATTGGCCGTATCAAAAGCATTGACGATACCCTAACGCTGCGAACCCTCGAGAGCCAGTTCAGCAACGATACCTTCGCCACCGTCCGCACCGAATCCTTCTACCTTATGGAAAGCTTCCTCCGGCCCCAGGGCCCCGTTTACAAAGTGCTGGAAGAATTTAAGCTTGGGGAAGGGCATAGGGCGTGAAGGGAAGGGGGTTGTAAAAAAGGAGGTAGTAGGTAGCAGTAGTAGGTAGCAGGCAGTAAAAAGTAAACAGTAGAAAGTAAGAAAAAAGCCGTGTAGCACGAACTCCCCCTTTGGAGGGGGCTGGGGGGAGGTTGGTGTTTTCCAGGGCTCAGGGCGTAGTGCGCAGGGAAGAGCAAAGTCGCGAAGACGCGAAAGCCGCGTAGCGGTAACATTATGGTAGACCCTGCGAAGCGCGACGGGTCATTAATAGCCCCAGGTTTTAACCTGGGGATGCGAAACGAGGATTATTTCTGGCGCTGCGCCACAAATATCCTTAGCACTCAACAGTCCAT
Organism: Bacteroidales bacterium; assembly: GCA_041687035.1. GTDB lineage: Bacteria > Bacteroidota > Bacteroidia > Bacteroidales > UBA7960 > UBA7960. The sequence goes on along the minus strand of JAWLCS010000061.1, from coordinate 3,617 downwards.
CGCAGCGCAACAAGATGAAGCCTGGTGGTAAGCCTTAATATGAAACGAAGCCCTGAAAAATGGAGTATATGAAAGTTTTCTTATATTCATACCCTCAAAATTTCATACCCTCAAGTCTCAGAAATGTCCCGCTACATACACAACCTCATAAGTCAGGGCGAGCATCAGCAGCTCGATTTTAAGTTCCAGGTGAACGACAGCCGCAAGATTGCGCGCACCCTGGTAGCCTTTGCCAATACCGATGGGGGCAAGCTGCTTATTGGCGTCAAAGACAACGGGGTGATTGCCGGAGTGCGCACCGATGAGGAATACCACATGATCGAGGCGGCAGCAGGCATGTATTGCAAGCCGGAGATCCACTTCGCTTTCCGCCCCTGGAACATCGATGGCAAGCAGGTACTCGAAATCGATGTGCCGGCATTAAAGGTGAAACCGGCCTTTGTCCTTACCGAGGAAGACCGCTGGATGGCTTACGTGCGTGTGGGCGACCAGAACATCCTGGCCACTCCGCTGCAGATCAAGCTTTGGAAGCGCCAGAACAGCGAGCAGGGCACCATAATAAAATACTCCGACAGCGAAAGAATATTGTTATCCTATCTCAACACCCATCCTTTCATAACCTTAAGCCAATTCTCACGCCTGGCCGATCTGCCGCGCTACAAGGCAGAAAACATTTTGGTAAACCTGATGAGCGCCGGACTGGTGGAGATGGGCCAGAACGAGCATCACGTGTGGTTTCGCCTCAGCGAAGCAGGGCAGGAGGAAGGCAGCGAGTAAATTCAAAATCTTCTTAAAACGCTGTTCACACTCCCCAGGTAGCCGCCGCCAAAAAGGTTTACGTGTACCATGAGCGGATATAGGTTGGCTATTTCAATGCCCTGCTGCCAGCCGGCATCCAGTGGATATTCATCATGGTAGGCCTTGTAAAAATCCGGGGCAAATCCGCCGAACAGTTTCGACATCCCCAGGTCCATATAGCGGTGGCCATAGTACACTGCCGGATCAATAATCACCGCTTCGCCTTTGTTGCCGGCCATATAGTTGCCGCTCCACAGGTCGCCGTGCAGCAGGGCAGGGGGCTCTGCCGGGAAAAACTCGCCCAGGCGGGCAAAGAGGCGTTCAAACTTTTTCTCCAGCTCCCTGTCCGTTTTTCCGCTTTCGCGGGAAAGGCGCAGCTGTGGCTGGATGCGTTGATTGATAAAGAAATCTTCCCAGCTTTCGCTGAAAGCATTGCTTTGCGGCAGGCTACCTATGTAATTCGGATGGTCGAGACCAAAGTTTGGGCTGGTGTGCTTATGCATCCTTGCCAGGCCACGTCCGAAGTTTTCCCAGAAATCTTTTTCCTGTGGCTGGCTGTCGATATATTCCAACATCAGGAAAGCCAGGTCACCCGATTCGCCTGTGCCAATGACTTCGGGAACAGAAAGTTCATCCGCCTTTTTCAGCAATTCAAGCCCTCGTGCTTCCGCCTCAAACATGCCCGGATAGCGCCTTGCGTGGTTGTATTTTACAAAAAACCGCCCCCGGTCGGTAACCACCACATGCGCATCGTTGATGCACCCGCCACCCACCGACGAAACCCTGGAAATGGTCTGGTGATACCCGGTTTTTTCGTGAAGGGTTTTTAAAAGGGCTTCTTGTAAGGCAATGGAAAACATTGGAAAAAAAGTTGTCTGGTTTGTTGTCAATTCCATTTATGTTGTTCAGCTCCAAACAGCTACTTTGTCTTGCCCTCCTTACTTGTAGGGAGGGTAGGGGTGGGTCCCAAATCGACCTTCATCCCCTTGCGCTGCGACGAACCTCAGCTTGCTAAGAAATTTTGTGCCGCAGCGCTAATATTTTCGGGTAATTTACCGCCCCCGGGTTAAAACCCGGGGCTATTGATATTTTACCTCTCGCCTGAGGCGAGACAGGCCTCTAAAGGGGGAGTCAGAACCCCAAACCCCAAACCCCAAACCTCGAACCTTAAACCTTAAACCTAATACGCCCTTTCATTCCGTCCTTCAATGTAGTTGATAAAGGATCGGTTCACCACCTTGTTGCCGCCGGGCGTGGGGTAGTTGCCGGTAAAGTACCAGTCGCCGGTATGTCCGGGGCAGGCGGTGTGCAGGTCTTCGATGGTTTGGAACACGATCTCGAGCTTGGCCTTCACCTGGGGTGGGTGCAGCATTTCAGCGATTTTCGTCGAAATCTCTTCGGGGCAGAATGGCCTGTATATTTCCTTCACACAATTGGTCACCTCTTCGCGCGGCAGCGCTTCCTGTTCCTTGCAGCGTTTGTACACGTCATTTATCACGCTGGCCCTGCCGCTGTCCTTCAGCAGCTCTATGGCTGCCCTGAAGGCGATAAAATCGCCCAGGCGGGTCATGTCGATGCCGTAGCAGTCGGGGTAACGGATCTGTGGGGCCGACGAAACGATCACGATCTTTTTTGGCCCCAGGCGGTCGAGCATGCGAATGATACTTTTTTTGAGGGTGGTGCCACGCACGATGCTGTCGTCGATCACCACCAGGTTGTCTTCATCGCGGCGCACCACGCCGTAGGTCACGTCGTATACGTGGGCCACCAGGTCGTCGCGGGCGCTGTCGGCGGTGATAAAGGTGCGCAGCTTGGCATCTTTTACTGCGATCTGGTCTACGCGCGGGCGCAGGGCCAGCACTTTTTCCAGCCGCTCAGGATCAATTTTGCCCTGCATTTCAATGATCTGGTCTTTTTTCACCTGGTCGCAGAAGTCGTTGAGCCCTTCCACCATGCCTTTAAATGCCGAGATGGCCGTGTTGGGAATGTAAGAGAAGATGCTGTTTTCCAGGTCGTGGTTTATGGTCTTCAAAATGGTTGGCACCAGCTGACGGCCCAAACGCTTGCGCTCCTGGTAAATGTCGGCGTCGGTACCCCTGGAAAAATAGATCCGCTCGAACGAGCAGGATGCCTTTTTTTGCGACTGGCGAATGGGCTGTTCGGAAACGGTGCCATCGCGCTTAATGATCAGCGCATTGCCGGGCTGCAGCTCCTGCACGCTGTCGAGTGGCACATTGAAAGCGGTTTGTATGGCAGGCCTTTCGCTGGCGGCCACCACAAAATCGTCGTTCTTGAAATAAAATGCTGGCCGGATCCCACTGGGGTCGCGCATCACAAAGGAGTCGCCATGGCCCAGCATGCCGGCCACCACATAGCCGCCATCCCAGTATTTGCTGGCGTTTTTCAGCACGTTCTGCAAACCGAGGTGTTTGGCGATCAGGGGCGAAATATCCTTTTTGCTATATCCTTCGGCCTTAAACTTACGGTAAAGGTCTTCGTTTTCCTCATCCAGGAAGTGGCCCACCTTTTCCAGAATGGTCACTGTATCGCTGGTTTCGTTGGGGTGCTGCCCAATATTTACCAGGCTGTCGAACAGCTCATCCACATTGGTGAGGTTGAAGTTACCGGCAATCATCAGGTTTTTCGACATCCAGTTGTTTTCCCTCAGGAAAGGATGCACGTTGTCGATGCTGTTGCGGCCGAAGGTGCCATAGCGCAGGTGGCCCAGGTAGAGCTCGCCAATGAAATCCATGTTGTTTTTGAGCCAGTTCACGTCCAAAAGCCGCTCGGGGTTCTTTTCGCGTATGGGTTCGAAGCGG
>JAWLCS010000060.1:10422-14032 GCA_041687035.1 Bacteroidales bacterium | reverse complement strand
CTGAATCAATAGGTTAATATTATTTCCTGAGCACTGCCTTTTTCCCCTGCATGTATATATTGCAATAATTTGTTTATCTTTCGGACAGAAATCGGGAATATTTTTCTTGGATAACAAATGTAAGCTGCTGTAAATAAATACCTTACAGTAAATATACGATTTCCCGAAAACCCAAAAGGTATGGTTTTTCACTCTGCTTTTGAGTTTAGTTACCTTTGGTTGCCCCTGGTGGGATTCATAATCGGCTTGCTTGCTGCCTTTATTGGAGGTGGCGGGGGGTTTTTCTTTCCTCCCATTCTTATTCTTTTATTTAAGGTCGATGCGCAGGTAGCGGTAGCCACCTCATTGGCTGCCACCCTGCCCATTTGCGTTGTGGGAGCAATCGGGCATTACCGCAACAATAATATTGATTTACGCATAGGCCTGGTATTTGGTGCTGCCGGTATTCTTGGCGCCCTGCTTGGCGCCAGCATCACCGGGCTTATGACGGCCGAAACCCTGAAAACCACTTTCGGTGTTTACTCCATATTGCTTGCCATCCTCATGGTTTTCACCAATTATCGCGACCAAAGAGCCAAAGCCAAAGGCAAGGAAATTCCCAACGGCTTAACTGTAGCCAAAACAATCAGAGGCTCCTTCTATGGCTTTGTTGGAGGCCTTATTACTGGCACTTTCGGCACCAGCGGCACCGCCCCGGTTCTGGCAGGCCTGTTTGCCCTGCGTATGCCATTAAAGCTGGTGATTGGCACCTCGCTCTTGGTCATTTTTATAAACACCGTTTCCGCCCTGGGAGCCCACTTCCTTGTGGGGCAAATTGACCTTACCCTGGTATACTTTCTTGCGGGAGGGGCCATGATCGGAGCATTTATTGGCACCAGGTTCCTGGCCAATATTAAAATTGGTCGAACCGAGGGTTCTATCAGGCACGTGTATGCAATTGCCATTGCTTTTTTTGGTTTGATAATGATACTTACTTAAAGGAAGGTTTTCACAAAAACAGAAAGCATGATCCGCACCATTTACTTCATAATTCTGGCTTATTTCCTACTGGGCGGCCTCGCGTTTTATTTTATTAACCGGAAAAAGGAACCCCAGCAGGCCCGGCAAAACTGGATCAAATTAGGCAGTTATTTTGTCATCATTCATGTGCTTTTTTTAAGCATTATTATTGACCCCATAGCCTTCCGGCTACTTGCCGCGATCATTGTTTCTGTGGGGTTTTTCGAGTTGTTCCGGCTTTTTTTCAAAGCAGGATTTCGCAAGAAAACTTTCTTTACCTTTTTCATACTTGTATTCTCGGCATTTTCCTTTGGCTTTATAGTATTTAGCAGATTTGACGAAGGGTTGGTTCTTTTCACCTTCCTTGTTCTTTCTGTCTTCGATGCCTTCAGCCAGGTTTCAGGGCAACTTTTTGGGCGGCATAAGATTTTTCCGAAAATTAGCCCCAACAAAACTGTGGAGGGCCTAATTGGCGGTGCATTGTTTGCCATTGTCAGCGCCATATTGATTGAAGGACTCATCAGTGCTTCACCACTGGCTGCCATGAAAATGGCGGCTGGCGTGGTGGTGTTTGCCTTGGTGGGCGATGTGGCCACCTCATGGTATAAAAGGCAATACGGAGTTAAAGACTTCAGCCGCCTTATTCCCGGACACGGGGGATTCCTCGACCGCTTCGACAGCCTTATTGGCGGAGGGGCCTGGATTGCCTTTCTGTCTTTACTAATGGATGTGTTTTGATCGTTTAAGAAAAACCCAGTATTATGGTAAATCAAATAGCCCTTACGTTTATTTTTCTGGTGGCATTTATTATGCTGCTCACCTTTACAGAACTTACCTACAGGCGTTTGGGCCTCAAGGGCGAAATAACCCGAAAATTTGCCCATTTTACCGCCACGCTATCTACCATTACTTTTCCCTATCTTTTTTCAGACCACTGGTATGTGCTTTTTTTAGGCATTTTCTTCTTTGGGCTGCTGTTTTTGAGCCGCCACGGCACCCAGCTAAAATCCATTCACGACATCAACCGCAAGTCGGTGGGCAGCTATATGCTGCCGGCAGCCATTTATCTCACTTTCCTTATTTACATAAAAACCGGTGGGGAAGAAAAACTGTTTTTTATTCTTCCCATGCTGGTGCTGGCCGTGTGCGATCCGGTAGCAGGCATCCTGGGCCTTAACTTGCAGGAGTACAACCACCAGATTAAGATTTTTGGAAAAAAACTCCAAAAAACCTATCTTGGCTCAGGCTCATTCCTGGTCTCAAGTTCTTTGATTAGCATTTTTGCATTGTACTTCGACCGTTTTGATTTCGATCTGAAGACTTTCTGGCTGGCACTGGGTATTGGCGTGGTAAGCACCCTGGCCGAAATGTTCAGCTGGCGAGGTACCGACAACCTTTTTATTCCTTTGAGCGTGTTACTTATGCTATTGTTGTTTCTTTAAAATTTCTATTTTATGAAAATCATTGTTAGAGAAGAAAACATTCTGAATGTTCCCAATGCAATTAGTCTGCTCAGACTTTTAAGTTTTCCTGTTATTCTTTACCTGGGAATAGTGGGCCATGAATGGTGGTTTGCACTTTTGCTGTGCATAAGTCTGGTTACAGATATGCTCGATGGGAGCATTGCCCGGTTCTTCAACCTTCAGACTCGTTTTGGGGCTGCCCTCGACAACACGGCCGACCTTGGCATTTATATTTTGGCCCTTTTCGGGATATTCACCTTTAAGTGGGCCGAAGTTCAACCCCATGCCTGGCTGTTGTATTTATTTCTTGCTTTTTTTGTAATCAGCTATATTATAGGCTTTTACCGCTTTAAAACGGTGCCTGGCTTGCACCTTTACGGGGCAGTGGCTGCTGGTTATATCCAGGGGGTATTCTTCTTTGTGCTGTTTGCTTACGGTTTTATTCCATGGTTTTACTACATAGCTTTGGGATGGGGTGTTATCGCCTATTTTGAGAAAATTCTGGTGCTGCTGCGCCTGGACCGCATCAGGAGCGGGGTAAAAGGCCTTTACTGGCTTATGAAAGAACAGAAAAAAGATAAAACTACCTAAGAATGCCTATTGTAATTGTCAGCGACTTTGCCAATCCCGAACCCTGGATCAATGCCCTGAAAAAGGCCGACACTGAAGTAGAGGTGCAAATACTCGAGCAGGTGAAAGACCGCTCAAAGGTTGAATTTGCCCTGGCATGGAACCATCCGCCCGGCATTTTCATGCAATTTCCTAACCTGAAAACCATTTCCTCATTAGGGGCTGGGGTAGATCACCTGCTCAAAGACCCCGACATTCCTCCGCATATTAACATTGTGCGCATCATTGACCCCCAGCTTTCGCAGGATATGTTTGAGTTTGCCCTGGCAGTGATCATGAGCCGGCTGAAAAACCTGCTTCACTTTCGTGAAAACCAGCAGCAGAAGGTGTGGAAGAAAAAGCGCTACCTGCGTATGGACCAGGTCAGGATTGGCGTAATGGGCACTGGCGTAATTGGGCACTATGTGGCCTCGAACCTGCAGCGTGTTGGTTTTTCGGTTTCAGGATGGAGCCGTTCTGAAGGACAGCCTACCGCCTACAAAAAGTATTCTGGTGGAGAACAGCTGGAGAATTTTCTG
>JAWLCS010000060.1:0-10322 GCA_041687035.1 Bacteroidales bacterium | reverse complement strand
CAGCGTGTTGGTTTTTCGGTTTCAGGATGGAGCCGTTCTGAAGGACAGCCTACCGCCTACAAAAAGTATTCTGGTGGAGAACAGCTGGAGAATTTTCTGCAAAATACAGATATCCTGATCTGTTTGCTTCCATTGACGCCCGACACCAAGGGCATGCTGAACAAAAAACATCTGGGCATGCTTCCGAAAGGGGCCTGGGTGGTGAACCTGGGCCGGGGCGGACACGTAATGGAGCAAGACCTTGTTGAATTGCTCGACAACGGCCATCTGGCTGGCGCCAACCTCGATGTGTTTGCCGAAGAACCCCTGCCCGAAGAGCACCCCTTCTGGGGGCACCCAAAAATTTTTATCACACCCCACATTGCCAGCCTTACCGACCCTGAATCAGTAGCCCCGCAAATTATTGAAAACTACCGGCGCACCATGCAAAACGAACCACTGCTGAATTTGGTGGACCGAAAAAAAGGATACTGACAGGCCGCTGCATTATTTTCCGCGAAAGCGGCAATGAAAAAATGCATTATATTCGTTCGAATTTTATAAACCACATTATATGATTGACCTCAGCGGCATTTTTCCACCCCTGCCCACATCGTTCGACAAGGATGAAAACCTCAGGCCGGAAAAGATCAAATTCAACATTCAGCGGTTGAGCCGCCATAACTTATCAGGCTTCTTGATTCTGGGTTCGAATGGCGAGCTGGTGATGCTTAGCCACAATGAGAAGGTAGAAGCCTTTCATGCCGCCCGCGAAGCCATTGAGCCCGGCAAGCTGATGCTGGCCGGCACCGGTTGCGAATCGACCCGCGAAACCATTACGTTGACGCGCGAAGCCGCAAAAGCCGAAGCTGATGCCGCCCTGGTGCTAAACCCCTTTTACTACAAGGGACAAATGAGCCATAATGCCATGGTGAATCATTACTTTGCTGTTGCAGAGGCTGCCACCATTCCGGTTGTCGTTTACAATATGCCTTCGAACACTGGCCTCGACATGAGCGCTGAAACCATACTGGCCATTTCGAAACATCCAAATATTATCGGCCTGAAAGATTCGGGCGGCAACCTGGAAAAAATGGAAGAGGTTATTCGAAACGCCAAAACAGGTTTCCAGGTGCTTGCCGGATCGGCAGGCTTCCTGCTTGCGGCATTGAAGCTGGGCGCGGTGGGCGGTATTCTGGCACTGGCCAATATTGCACCCGCCAAGTGCATCGATATTTACCGTTTATACCATGAAGGGCAATTGGAAGAAGCCGAAATGCTGCAGCAAAAAATCATTGAGCTCAACATTACAGTAACGCGAAAATGGGGGGTGCCAGCCCTGAAAGAAGCCATGCAGCATTGCGGCTTGTATGGCGGCCCGTCACGAAAACCCCTGCTGCCATTAACAAATGAACAGAGGGAGAAAATTTTTGAATTAATGAAAGACAACCGCCTTTGCGTTACCGATTAGAATGAACTTAAGGTGGCTCCTTCCGTTTATTTTATATAAACCGAAATGTATAAGCCATGCGCATCATAGCTACTATCATATTCCTGATCCAGTCCCTGGCACTTCTGGCCCAGCGTCCTACCCACATCCCCGGAAATAACGAACCTGTCAGATTCTTCGAATCGGTGGGCAATATCGTCCTGTTTATTGTGCTTCCTGTTCTTGTGGTTGTTTTTTACTACCTGTGGAGAAAACGCTTGCGCAAAGAACAGGAAGAAAACGAAGATCGCGAGTAGTTCCTAACGCCGTATATAGCCCAAGCGCAACCCGAATGCATAATTTACGGGCAATCCCGGATAATAATAGCGCGGCAGAGTACTGCCAAATGAAGGAGCATTGACCAGTACCATGGAGGCATAATGCTGATCGGTCAGGTTGTTTACCGCCCCAAACACATCCAGGTTCCATTTTCCAAGATCTTTTTTATAGCCGAGCCTGGCATTAAGCAGATGATAAGCCCGGGTGAAGCGGTTGTTCAGGTCGTTCATTGGCATTTTACCCACCAGACTGAACTCGGTTGTGGTGTAAAAACCTCCGGTAAGGCTTAGCGTAATCCCGGCATTGAGCAAATGATCGGGAACCCCCGGTATCTTTTTTCCGGAATAATCAATCTCGCGATCCACATAATCGGTAAAGCGGAAATTGTTGAAGCTGTATGCAGAACGCCAGCCAATCTCTTTCAGGCTGTACCATCTTCCCGCGGAAGCGGTGCTTTGAAATATCTTACCACTCAGTTCGGCCTCTACTCCCTGGTGCACCGACCGCCCGGCATTTTTTCCCACCCAGGCATCGGGACCCACCCTTTCGGCTACCAGCAAATCTTTTACATGCATGCGATAAATGCTAAGATCATAGAATAAGCGGTTCCCAAAAATGCCGCCCCTGAGGCCGGTTTCATAGCTCCAGCTTTTCTCGGGCAAAATATCAAGATTGACAAAACCTTCGGGTGTCAATGTTTCTGAAAGGGATGGCGGTGAAAAGCCATGGCTGATGGTGGCAAATATCGCTTGGTAGTTGCCCAGGCGATAATTGGCACTGAGGCGGGGCGAAAGGATCAGCCCGTAGTTGTACATGGCCGAGCGGTCGTTGCCGTCAATTTGCTGAATATCGCGGTAATTGACCCGGTTGGTGTTTGCGTTAATGCCGGCCGACAGGTTCAGCCGGTCATAATCCAGGTCGGCCTGGGCAAAAAAGTTGAAAAACCGAATGCCTTCGCGGTTGTTGCTGATAATGTTGCCCTGCTCCCCTGCTCCACCCTGGTTTTCATAGGTTTTGTAACGAAAGTCTTCAAAGAACAGTTCTGCTCCGCCCATGATGCGCCACTGGGCCATGCCTGCTTGCCTCAGCCAGGTGAGTTTTGTGCGGGTGCCGCCGCTCTCGCGGTCTTCGTAAAGAAAGTCCCAGGGGCGACGCTCCATTTCGTAATGCAGGGTGGTGAAAAGGCTGATGTCGAGCAATAATTCTGCATTTATCTGATGTGTTCCTGAAACGCCGGCCAGCAGCTTTTGGGTGTCTTCGTATCCGCGGGCGTTCAGCCAGTTCTGGGCAGCAGCACGGGGGTTATTCATAAAAGCAAGGCTGTCGATAGAGCTGGGAATATACCCCTTCATATCGGAATAATAGAGCAGGGCCGTTCCACGCGTTTTGTTGCCCAAATTGAATTGCCCCACTCCCGTAAGTGCATCGCGGCGGTACTGGCTGTTTTGTCGGTAACCATCCATGGTGGTGCGGCTGTAAACAAGGCTCCCGGCCATATTCTCCCGGCTGCCATCGAGCATCAGGCTGTTGCGGAAAAGCCCGAATGATCCGGCCTGAAACGAATTGGTTATCCCGTTTGCCCTCCGGGAAGGCTGACGTGCGGTAATGTTTATTGTTCCGCCTAAACCAGCCCCGTATGCGCTCGTGGCAGGACCTTTAATGATTTCAATGCGTTCGATAATGGAAGGGTCGATGTGCTCAACAATCGATGTGCCCGAGCCATTGGTAAGGGGAATATTGTTGAAATACGCCCTGATTTTTCCGGTGGCATAAGGTTCGCGTGCGCCTATTCCGCGAATGGTGATCCGGCTGGTACTCAGGGTGCCGGCATGCGCATAAACTCCGCTGGCCTGGTTGAGCAACGGCAAAACCGTGGAAGGGCGCGATGCTTCAATCTGCTCCGGACCAATAAGTGATAGAGAACCTGGCGTGGCAAGCAAGCGGCGCGACACATTGAAGGCCGTTACCACCACTTCGTCAAGGGTTTGTTCTTCGGGCACAACAGGCTCCGGGTCCTGTCCTTTCAACAAAAAAGGAAACAGTAAAATCAGAAAAAAGAAGATGTTTTTTTTGCACATACTGAAATAAACAACAACCAAAACCCCGTCTTGTTGAAACAAAAATATTTTTTTACTTTTTTTGTTACGATATGTTTATGATTAAAACAATTTCGTAATTTTATAAAAAATATTGTAACAATTTCCATGAAAAAACCAAGCAGGAAATACCAGGCCATTATGGAGGCAGCCCGCGAGCTATTCTGGAAACATGGATTCAAAAGGGTTTCGGTGGAGGAAGTCTGCCATAAAGCTTTAGTAAGCAAAATGACATTCTACCGCTATTTCCCAAATAAAATGGAATTAGCGAAAGCGGTTTATGATAAGGTAGCCGACGAGGGCATTCAGAATTTCAAGGAGATCATGGCCGACGAAAGTACCTCTCCTGCTGAAAAGATGCAGCAAATGCTTAAAATGAAGCTCGAAGGCACCAATGATATCAGCCATGAGTTTTTGAAAGATTTTTACAGTAATCCCGAGCTGGGGCTTTCGGCTTACGTGGAAGAGAAAAGCAAGTTTGTATGGAATGAAATTTTAAGCGACTTTAAAACAGCCCAGCAAAAAGGATGGTTGCGCAGAGACTTTAAGCCCGAACTTTTCTTATTCGCAACCTCCAAAATGAGCGAAATGATCACCAATGAAACCCTGCTCAAAATGTACAACAACCCACAAGAACTGGTCATGGAACTCTCACGGCTTTTTACTTTTGGAATAATGCCAGATAGAGAAGAAAAGTGAGAAGTGAGAGGTGAGAAGATGAGAAGGTGAGAGGGTGAGAGAATGAGACTAATTCTGACGACTGACGACTGATGACTGATGACTGATGACTAAATTACCGACCATACTAATGCTTCTTGTCCTTCCGGTAATTCAACTGGCAGGTCAATCGCCTTTTTCATTTCAAGGCCAGGCCTCGGCCTGGGGCAATGTAAACCCGGGCAATGAGCTTCCCTTTTGGATGGGTGCACGTTATATCCCTCAGGCAAATTATAAAATCGATTTCAGTGAAAGCCGTTTCATTGATTTTGAAGCTTCGCTGAACATCAATGGCAGTGCGGGTATTCATCCCTTCGACAGCCTGAGCAGCGAAGGACGCATAAAGCCTTACCGTGTATGGGCGCGTTATGCCACCAACCAGTTGGAATTGAGGCTGGGCTTACAGAAGATCAATTTCGGATCGGCCAGCATGCTTCGGCCGCTCATGTGGTTCGACCAGGTTGATCCGCGCGACCCCCTGCAACTCACTGATGGGGTTTGGGGGCTGTTGGGCCGGTATTATTTTCTGAACAACGTCAACATCTGGCTGTGGGGCTTGTATGGCAACGAGGGTCCCAAGACCTGGGAACTGGGAAAGACCGTTGAAAAAACGCCGGAGTTCGGAGGCAGGGCGCAGGTTCCCATTTCACGTGGCGAAGCAGCTTTGAGCTTTCACAGGCGAAGGGCCGATCTTTCGTTTCCAGAAATAGGCATTCCGGGTTTTCCTGATATTCCCGAAAACAGATACGGATTCGACATTAAGCTTGATGTGGAAGTGGGTCTATGGTTCGAGGCCGCCTGGATCAACAAAAGGCAAAATATCGGGGCTTTTTCGAATCAGGAAATCCTGAACCTGGGCGTGGATTATACGTTTGGCATTGGGAACGGCTTGCATGTGATCATTGAGCAACTGCTTTTTTCATATGATCAGGATGCATTTGCATTTAAAAACACTACCCATTTCTCGGGCAAGTCCATTTCATACCCTTTGACCTTATTCGACAACATCAGCACCATAATATATTACGACTGGACAAACCAAAATCTTTACACCTTCGCCAACTGGCAACGGCAGTTCAACAAATTCAGTTTTTACCTTATGGCCTTCTGGAATCCGGACACCTTTCAGTTGCCCCAGCAGTCGGAAGGCGCACAAATGTTTGCAGGAAAGGGATTTCAGATAATGTTGGTGTTTAATCATTAACCCGAATTTCGACTTTCAGACTTTTGACTTAAAAAATAATCTTCCATGGAAATCATTCAAATCAAGAACCTGATTAAACGCTTCCCCATGGGGAAGGGCGAGTTTACCGCTTTGCGCGGCATTGACCTTAGTTTCGGCAAGGGTGAGTTTGCCGGTTTGATCGGGCCCAGCGGTTCGGGCAAGACGACCCTGCTCAACATCATCGGCTCGCTCGATGTGCCAACAGAGGGGCAGGTTACCGTGCTGGGCAAATCCATTGGCCACCTCACCACCAAAGAGGCGGCCCAGCTGCGCAAGGAGAGCATGGGGTTTATCTTCCAGAGTTACAACCTGCTGCAGGTACATACGGTTTACGAAAACGTGGAGTTCCCGCTGCTGTTGCTCAAACTCAACGGCACCGAACGCAAAAGAATGGTCATGGACGCCCTGGAATGGGTTGGCCTTACCGACAAGGTAAAGTCGAAACCTCCCCAGCTCTCGGGTGGTGAGTGCCAGCGGGTGGCCATTGCACGCGCCATGGTGAAGCGCCCTTCGCTGGTGCTGGCTGATGAGCCTACCGCTAACCTTGATGCAGCCAACTCGCACAACATTCTCAGAACCATGGAAACCCTGAACAGCGAGCTGAAAACCACTTTTATTTTCGCCACCCACGACGACAAGGTGATCAATTACCTGCACCGCAAAATATTTTTGCTCGATGGCAGGGTTGACAAGGAAGAAATAGTTTCCGAAACCAAAACTGCAGCATCATGAAACTCGCTATAAAACTGGCATATCGCAACCTGATCGGTGCCGGCCTGCGAACCTGGCTCAACGTGATCGTGCTGTCATTCTCCTTTGTGATCATTATCTGGATAAAAGGCGTTATGGTGGGCTGGGACTATCAGGCAAAAACCGACATGACCAACTACGAAATCGGGGGTGGACAATACTGGCAGGAAACTTACGATCCGTATGATCCGCTAACCCTCGACATCAGCAATGCAAAAATTCCTTCAGAATTAAAGGCTGAGATTGAAGCAGGCAATATGGAACCTGTGCTGATAGTTCCTGGCAACATTTTTCCGCAAGGGCGTATGCAGGCTGTTTCCATCAAAGGAATTCGACCCGAACAGACCCTGCTGAAACTTCCAACCGAAAAACTGGATACGGTATCCGATGCCATTCCGGCCATAATCGGGATGCTTATGGCCAACAATTCCCGTCTGAAAATTGGCGACAGGGTTACCATCCGCTGGCGCGATGCCAATGGTACTTTCGATGCCGCTGAGCTGATGATAACGGCTATTTTTTCATCCAATGTGCCTTCGGCGGAAGCCGGACAGGTATATATCCCGCTGGAGCGCCTGCAGCAAATGACCCTGCTGGAAGATCACGCCACCGTTTTAACTTTCAGGGACCCGGAAGCCTCCAGGCCGGATATTGCCGGCTGGAATCTGAGAACAAAAGCCGATCTGACCTATCAGGTTGACGAAATGATAAAAACCAAAACCGTGGGGCAGTCGGTGCTTTATGGCATACTCCTTTTGCTTGCCATGCTGGCTATTTTCGACACCCAGGTGTTGTCCATATTCCGTCGCCAGAAAGAGATCGGCACTTATATCGCACTTGGTTATACCCGTGGCGAAGTAGTTGGGCTCTTTACCGTGGAAGGCACCATGCACGCCGTGCTGGCCGCCATTGCCGCAACCATTTACGGTCTGCCATTCCTTTTATGGCAGGCAAAAGTGGGCTGGACCATGCCTATTGACACCAGTGACTTTGGAATGGCAATGGCACAGACCCTTTACCCAAAGTACACTGTTGGCTTGGTAGTTTCTACCGTATTGCTGGTTACCATTACCACAGCCATAGTGAGCTACCTGCCTTCAAGAAAAATTGCCAAAATGAATCCAACCGAAGCTTTGAGGGGGAAACTGCAATGATAAAATTTCTGATAAAAGGACTCATTCGCGACAAGAGCCGCAGCCGCCTGCCCATCATTGTAGTGTCGATAGGCGTTATGCTCACCGTTTGGATGCATGCCTATATTACCGGCTTTATGGGCGAAACCATCGAGATGAACGCCAGGTTCACACATGGTCATGTAAAAGTTATGACCCGGGCCTATGCCGAAGACATGGATCTGTTGCCCAACGATCTCTCTTTACTCGAAGTTTCTACCTTGAAAGAGGAACTTTCGGAGAAATTCCCGGGGATGGCCTGGGCGGCCCGCATACAGTTTGGCGGACTGATCGATGCTCCCGACGAATTTGGTGAAACACGGGCACAGGGACCCGCCGTTGGGCTTGGGCTCGACCTGTTGTCAGAACACACCATGGAAATAGAGCGACTCAATTTAAACCGCGTCATCGTAAGGGGCGCACTGCCGCAACAATCCGGCGAGGTACTGATCAGCGAAACCTTTTCGAACTTTCTGAAGATTGAACCCGGCGATGAGATTACCCTGATCGGATCAAGCATGAACGGAAGCATGGTGATGCAAAACTTTATCGTTTCCGGAACCCTTCTGTTCGGCGTGGAAATCCTCGACCGGGGGACTATTATCATGGACATTGAAGATGCCCGCATGGCACTCGACATGCACGATGCGGCCGGAGAGATCATAGGCTTTTTCCCAGGAGGTTTTTACGACAATACACTTGCCGAAAAAACTGCTGAGGTTTTCAACGAAAGTTTTGCTGACGACCCTGACGAATTCGCCCCGGTAATGAAAGCCCTCAGCCAGCAGGGCACCATGGGCACCTATGTGCAATTAGCCGAAGTATGGTCGAGCTATATTTCGCTGATCTTTATTTTTGCCATGTCGCTGGTGCTGTGGAATGCCGGCCTGCTGGGCGGTCTGCGCCGCTATGGCGAAGTGGGCGTGCGCCTGGCCATGGGCGAACAAAAAGGCCATGTGTACCGAACCATGATCTTCGAATCGGTTTTTATTGGCATTGCCGGATCTATTATTGGCACGGCTATCGGACTGCTACTGGCCTGGTGGATGCAAGTATACGGCATTAACATTGAAGGCATGATGGAAGGCGCCTCGCTAATGATGCCCAACCGCATCAGGGCTCGCATCACCCCGCCAGACTTCTACATCGGCTTTATCCCTGGTGTTATTTCAACCGTTATCGGCACCGCCCTTTCGGGAATCGGCATCTACCACAGGCAGACTTCGAGGCTTTTTAAGGAGTTGGAAGCCTAATAATGAAAAATGAAAAACAAAAAATGAAAAACAAAGTATTTAGCCTTTTTACAGCTTGTATTTTTTTATTGGGAGCTAAAGCCTTGGCTCAACCCACCGCCAATGAGATTTTGGAAAGGGTTGACCGCAATATGTTTTCTGAGAACCGTATTGTGGAGTCGAGCATGACCATTCACAGCAGGCGGGGCAGCCGCACCATTGCGGCGCGCTCGTATAGTGTGGGCGACAAGCAATCCTTTACCGAGTATCTTTCGCCGGCACGTGAGGCAGGTACCAAGATGCTGAAGCTGGAAAACCAGCTCTGGATCTACTCCCCTTCCACCGACCGCATCATCCAGATTTCGGGGCATATGCTGCGGCAATCGGTCATGGGCTCTGACCTCTCCTACGAAGACATGATGGAAGACCGCAAACTCACAGACGTTTACAAGGCAGAGATCGTTGGCCGCGAAATAATTGATGGCCGGAACACCTATGTTTTGCTTCTCAAAGCTACGGTAAGCGATATTGCCTACGACTCAAGAAAAATATGGATTGATACAGAAAGGTTTGTCCCGCTGCGCGAGGAACTCTTTGCCAAAAGCGGGCAACTGCTCAAACAAACCACCCTGACCGATGTGAAGCAGATCGAAGGCCGATGGTTCCCCACCACGGTTCTTTACAAGGATATGCTGAAACAGGGCGATGGCACCGAGTTCAGAATGACCAGCATTAAATTCAACCAGGACATCCCCGAGCATATTTTCAGCAAGGCGGCGCTGAGGAGGTAGGTTATGCTGAAGCGATTATCCCGGTTTATCAGCCGAAAGGCAAACGGAAAGTTAGTTGTGATCTTCCTTGGTTTGCAGTTGCTTTTCAACTTCTGGGTTTTCCCGTTTTTCACCCGGCAATTCGGCCCGGGTGAGGGCCAGCCGATGCTCGACCTGATGTTTGGCTTCAGCCCGGAGCAGGCTCATGATATCATTTCCGCTTATGGTGATGCCGGCCGCAGCGGAGCAATACTTACCACCGCCATTGCCGACAGCATTTACCCTTTTGTTTATGCCGGCCTGCTCGCACTGGCCATTAGCTGGTTCATGAACGGCATACCTTTAAAAAATCCAAAATGGCAATACCTCAACCTCTTGCCGTTCGCTGCGCTGATTTTCGATTTTGTTGAAAACGCCGGCCTCATTACCATGCTAGCCGGATATCCCCAAGAATTTGCAAATATTGCCCGCATGGCTTCGGTGGCAGGCATGCTCAAGTGGACTATGGTTGTGGTTTCGGTGATCATCCTTACAACAATAATTCTTTGGAGCCGGGTCGCACCCTTTTTCAATAATCAGAAATCATAATTTATCAATTATTAAAAACCTCCCC
>JAWLCS010000059.1:0-14268 GCA_041687035.1 Bacteroidales bacterium | reverse complement strand
GCCGGGCAGCAGGTCAAATCAGTCAATCACCAGGTAATCCAGACCGCCATCGACACCCTTTTGATGACTTCCGCCATGCGCGATTCACTACAAGTAAAATATCATTTGGAGTACAACGGGTTTGTTGATGGCGAAGAGCGCAAAATTCCGGTCATGCCAAAGGGCATCGAAAAAACCCTTGGGAAGTTCTGGAGCCTGAAGGCCGACAGCACTTTTAGCGTAAGCTTTGACCAAACGCTTGGCGAAGTCAGCCTTTACGCAAAATCAAATCCGCTGGAGCTATTTCTTGATGATATTGAACGCCTGATCCGATTTCCTTACAATTGCAATGAGCAGGAGGCTTCGCGCCTGATTGCGCTCCTGGCCAAAAAAGAAATTTATGCCCTGTCGGGAAAGCGTTTCTGGCAGGAAGGCAGAATCCGGTCGACCATCAATGAGTTGATTAAAAACCAAAACACAGAAGGCCTCTGGGGCTGGTGGGGCAACTCACCGCATTCGAGCATTTGGATGAGCGAGCATGTGCTCAAAGCCCTGCAAATGGCAACAAAAAAAGGGTATGAAGTAAATTATTCAAGACCCATTACAAGTGGTATGCTGGCCTTTTACGGCGAGAAAGATTTGCCGCTAAGGGAAAGGGCAAGCCTGATCAGGATCATGCTGATGCATGGCTATGAGGCCGAGTATGACAAAATGATCAGGCAACTTGCTGCACACGATACCCGCAATGAGCTTTTTTATGAACTGGCCGAACTGAACCAACTGACAGGAATAGAACTAACTGCCCGGGCAGTGCTCGACAGCGCCAAATACACCTTCTTCGGAAACATGTATTTTGCCGGAAAAGGTAACCCAATGTCCTTCTGGGGAACCAACACCACCAATACGCTTGCCGCTTACCGAATTTTCAACCGCACCGGTGAAAGCTTCCAGCAATACCTGGAACCCATTTTCAGCTATTTGCTCGAGGTAAGGGATGTGTCATTCCCGGCAAGCACTTACTTCACTTCAAACATGATTTATTCCATAATGCCAACTTTGCTCGAAATGGCAGCAACCAGCGACAGGGCAGCACGAATTGAACTTAGCGGTCCCGTTGATTCTCTGGCAGTTGAATTTCCGCTTGAACTGCGGTTCTCGCCTGAAAAAATGCTGCAGGTAAGAAAAACCGGTGCAAGCCCGGTTTATCTCACCACCTACCAGCGTTTTTGGGAAACCAATCCAACAGCTGAGAGCGGTGACATAAAAGTTCATACCTGGTTTGAAGGAGTGAATGAGCCCAACAAGCTTGAAGCTGCGAAGGAGGTGACGCTGAAGGTTTCAGTAACCCTTGAAAAGCCTGCCGAGTACCTTATGCTGGAAGTGCCCATTCCGGCCGGTTGCAGCTATGCTGATCATCAGCCAAGGGGCACGGGAGAGGTGCACCGGGAGCAGTGGCGATACCAAACCACCATTTTCTTCAACAGGCTGAGCCCAGGCACTTACACTTACGAGGTCAGGCTGTTGCCGCGCTTTTCGGGCTCCTACACCCTGAATCCCGCGAAAGCGGAACTGATGTACTTCCCGGTGTTTAACGCCAACAATGAAATGCGAAAAGTGGAGATAGAATAGGCTTCCCTGTTTCTGCAATCTTCCTATCTTTGCGCATTGAAAAATGCAAATACTATGACCAGAATTCTTGTTATTGATGACGAGCGCAGCATACGCAATACCCTCAAGGAAATATTGGAATACGAAAAGTTTGAAGTTGATGTGGCCGAAGACGGTTTCGAAGGGCTTGAGAAGATTGAGAACAGCCACTTCGACGTAGTGCTTTGTGATATCAAGATGCCCAAAATGGATGGCATTGAAGTGCTTGGCAAGATACAGGAAAGAGACCCCGATGCCACCGTGGTGATGATCTCGGGCCATGGCAGTATCGACACAGCCGTAGAGGCCATCAAGAAAGGCGCTTTCGATTTCATTTCCAAACCACTCGACCTGAACCGTCTGCTGATCACCATTCGCAATGCTACCGACAAAACCAAGCTGGTTACCGAAACCAAGGTGCTGAAGCGCAAGGTGAGCAAGTCGTACGAAATGATTGGCGAATCAGAAGCTATCCATAAGATTAAGGAAATGATACAGCGGGTAGCTCCCACCGATGCCCGCATTTTCATTACCGGGCAAAACGGTACCGGCAAGGAATTGGTGGCCCGCTGGCTGCATGAACTTAGCAATCGCTCAAAAGGTCCTTATGTTGAAGTTAACTGTGCGGCCATACCTTCCGAACTTATCGAAAGCGAGTTGTTCGGTCACGAGAAAGGCTCCTTCACCTCAGCCATAAAACAGAAAAAAGGGAATTTTGAATTGGCCACGGGTGGCACACTTTTTCTGGATGAGATCGGCGACATGAGCCTGGCAGCCCAGGCAAAAGTGCTGCGCGCATTGCAGGAAAACAAAATTACCCGCGTGGGCGGCGAAAAGGATATACCCGTTGATGTGCGCATAGTGGCAGCTACCAACAAAAATATCCACGAAGAAATTGAGAAGGGTAACTTTCGTGAAGACCTCTACCATCGGTTGAGTGTGATTCTGATTCACGTTCCCACACTCAACGAGCGCGAGGATGACATTCCCCTTCTGGCCAATCATTTCCTGGAGCAAGTGCTATCAGAGCAAGGCATGGCTCCGAAAGTTTTTTCTGATGATGCTTTCGAAGAGCTGAAAAAAATCCACTGGACCGGAAACATCCGCGAGCTGCGCAACGTGGTAGAGCGCCTGGCTATCCTTTGCGACAAGGAGATCACAGCATTGGATGTTCAAACCTTTGCCCAGCCACTCAGCGCGGTAAAGAGGTAGGGTTTGGGGTTTGAGGCTTGAGGTTAAAGGTTAATTATTAATTTTTTTACTTACTAAAAATCAATGAAGCTAAATTTTTCTGTACTCCTATTTTCTTTTCTGATATTTTTCTTCTCTTCTCCAATTGTTCATGCAAGTAATAAAACAAGGCAGCCTGTAAGCCCCAGCGGCCGTATTTCAGTATTTCTCGATACTGAGAGCTGGTTTGATCGCGATTTTGTCAGACAGCAAATACCGGTTGTTAATTATGTCCGCGATCGTGAGCAGTCTGATGTTCATATCATAGTTACGCGCCACGATGCAGGTTCGGCTGGCACCAATTATGCCATTTCATTCATCGGGAACCGGGCCTTTCTTGGAATTAACAATGATCTGACCTATTGGGCAGCTTCAACCAACTCGAGCGACGAAACCCGTCGCGGTTATACCAATATCCTTAAAATCGGGCTTGTTTCATACCTTTCTTCCACCCCAATGATTGACCGGGTATTGGTTGATTTTTTTATGGACACAAGTATGGATTCCGTGGATGATGCCACAGAAGAAGCAGACTCCTGGAACAACTGGGTATTTGAAGTTTACGGAGGGGGAAATTTCGCAAAAGAAGAGAAGTTAAGCAATTACTCATTCCGCACTGGCTTTTATGCCGACAGGGTAACCACCCAGTGGAAAATCAGGCTCAGACCTTATTTCAATTTCAACAACCGCACCTATGTGACTTCTGAAGGAGATATTGAGAACTCAACACACCGGCATGGCTATTCTGCCTATGTTGTAAAAAGCCTTACCGATCATTGGTCTTTGGGGATTTTCAGCTCAGGCTTGTCGAGTACATTTCATAATCTCGATTTTAACGCCGACCTTATTCCTGCTGTTGAGTGGAGTTTATTTCCCTATCAGGAGGCCACCCGCCGCTCCTTAACACTTGCCTACCGCATGGGCTATGGATATAACAATTATATGGAAACCACCATTTTCGACAAAAACGAAGAGTGGATCTGGGCCCAATCGCTCGAAGCCACCGTCAGGTTTCAGCAGCCTTGGGGTAGTATACGGGCAGGCATAACAGGATCGCACTTCTTAAACGACCTTTCAAAAAACAGGGCACAAATTTACACCAGCGTAAATCTCAGGGTGTTTCAAGGCCTAAGTATAAATTTTTATGGCAACTATGAGATCATCAATGACCTGGTAGCAATTCCTGCCGGCGACCGCTCGTTGGAAGAAGTACTTCTGGCCCGCTCGCAGCAGGCCACCAGCTATAGCATTTCGGGATCTGTCGGATTGAGCTACACTTTCGGATCACGGTTCAGTGCAGCCTACAATCCCAGGCTTTAGGGCTAGTACAATCCGTCTTCTCCCCCATTCATGCCGTCGGATGGCCTTGTATCGCCACGATCGCGGTATCCGCCAAAGCGGTAAGTAAACGAAAGAGTGATCACCCTTGATTCGCGCTCAAAACGGCGTTCCTGTCCGAAACGCACATCATCGGTCTCGAGCACAAAGCGGCGGGTATTGAACAGATCGCTTACGCTAAGGCTCACGGTAGCATTCTGTTGCATTATGTTGCGCCGTAAACCAAGATTAAAGCTGAACACGGGCTTAATCATTCCTTGTGGCACTACTATGGGTCCGCGATAACTTCCCATCATTTGCAGGCTAAACCACTGTGGTATACGGAAGTTGCCCAGCAGGCTCATAGTCCAGCTATAGTTGGCGTTGGTATATGGATCACCGGCAGCATTGCGGCTGGTGATTTCTGAGTGAAAGAAGTTCCCCGTAAGGGTAACATCGGCATTCTGGCTGAAGGTAAGCTGGTTTACAAGTTCCAACCCAAGGTTACGCCGGGTGTTGGAGTTGATCCAGGTAACCACGGCATAGCGGTCATCAATCAGATCAAAAACCCTGGAAATAGAATTCCTGGTATGACGATAATACGTGCTGGCACTCAGAAAGTAGTTTTCCCAGCCCCTGAGATAGCTTAACTCAAAACTGTTGGTAAAAGCCGGTTCAAGTGCAGGATTACCCAAACGAAGATTATAAAAATCCTGGGCGTTGATGAAGGGCATCAAAGCCCCGGTGCGTGGGCGGCGAACCCGGCGGCTGTAGTTGACTTGCACATCCTGGTTCTTGCTGATTTCATAGTTTAGAAACAGGCTGGGAAAAAGGTTGAAGTAATTGTTTGTAATGCTACTGTCGATGGCTGGCTGATAAGAGTTGGTGGCTGTATATTCGCCGCGCAGACCTGCCTGATAGCTGAATTGCCCCAAACGGTGCTGCACGATCATATAAGCTGCATGCACGTCGCGATCGTAACGAAACTGATTGGTAATCCAATCGTCCTGCACATATTCATTGTTGTCGAAATCGTATTCATTAAAGATCTGCTCCAAATCCCAGAACCTAATGTTGGAGCGCAGTCCGGCTTCCAGGTTCAGGTCGTCGTGTATGGGCCGGCGGTAGTCGAGTTGTGCCAGGATCAACTGGCTGGTGCGTGGCCGCTCATAGGTCTGAAGCGAACGTCGGTCGGCAATAGTCTGATTGCCGCTATCAAAGAAATCCTGATCGAAATATTCAATACGATCCTGGTTATCATACGAGAAAGACAGCTGTGCATCAAGCCTGTGTCCGTTATTTGAACCAGCCTGCCAGCCATAATTTAACCCAACTTCATAGTTGTTTCTCGACTGGTCCTCTTCCAGCAAACGAACAAACATACTGTCGAGCTGCTGCTGCATATTGAGATTGCGGATATTATAAATCCTTTCACGGTCGCGGCTGCGAAAGTTCAGGTTAGTGTAAAGTCTCAGGGAACTTTGGGGATTAAGTTCATATTCAACACCCGATCGTAGCAAGTGCCCCTGGTTCCAGTTGGTGGTGGAGTAATCCTGATCGAGAAAAGGGGAAACCCCTTCTTCATAATAGCTGCGAAAACTTTGGTTCTCCTCCCAAAGCTGACGGTACTGGTATGAATAGTTAGTAAAAACATTGAAGCGACTGGCCCGGTAGTTTAGATTCACACCGGTAGAATATTTATGACCCGTTCCGGCCGAAGTCTGCACTTGTCCGTTGAATCCCTGTAAACGTTGTTCCTTTAAAATTATGTTGATGATGCCACCCACCCCTTCGGCAGCATAACGTGCCGATGGGTTGGTAATCAGTTCCACGCTTTCAATGGCATCGGCAGGATACTGTTCCAGAATAGATTCTGTATCGTCGCTCGAAAGGTTGGTTGGCCTTCCGTTTATGTAAATCTCTACACTACCGCTGCCGCGCATGGTAAGGTTTCCCTCTTCATCAACCTGTATGGAAGGCAAGGTTTCGAGCATTTGCAGGGCGGTACCCCCTTCTGCCACAATGGTGTTCTCTAAGTTAAAGATACGCCGGTCGAATTCGCTGCGAAACAACGAAGCGGCAGCTTCCACGGTAACCTCGCCCAGCTGCTCGGCCAGCGAAAACAGCGCAATTTCTCCAAGGTCTTTTGTGTTTCCTTCAAGCAAAACTTCCCTCCAAAGTTCTTCATAACCAATAAATCCAACCCTCAGCAAGTAATTGCCGGGTTGTGCTTGTAGCTCGAAACTTCCTTCCAATCCGCTGACCGTGCCACTTACCATACTGCTATCGGCTGGTTCCATTAAGGAAATATTAGAAAACTCGAGCGGCATTCCGGAACCTTCGTCAATTACCGTTCCCCTGATGGCTGGCTGACTCATGACCATGCCAGTAAGCAAGAAAAATAATATAAATAATGAAGCCAGCTGCTTAATAAAACCATTAAAAAAATAGGCTGTTATTTTCATAAATTATTTTTTAACTTATTGATTTACAGTAATTAAAACATAATTTTTGAAAAAATGTTCATAATAAATACGCTAATGAACATAAATACCTAACAATAAATGCATTAAAAAAGCCCGCTTGTTAGGGCGGGCTTTAAGTAGTAATATAATAAAAAATTACTCTGTCTTAGAATAATCCATTGCAGCATGGCGTTTGTAGGTTTCAAAACGCCATTTTGCGTTTGCTTCAGCAGCTTTAAACAGTTCCAAAGCATCTTTCGGGAATGCTTTTTTAAGGGAACTGTAGCGTACTTCAGAAGCAAGGAACTCCTGGAACTTGCTCCAGTCGGGCTCTTTCGAGTCGAGCTGGAATGGGTTCTTACCTTCGGCTTCAAGCAGCGGATTGTAGCGATACAAGTGCCAGTATCCAGCCTCCACAGCATCTTTAATCTGCTGCTGCGACTTGCCCATACCAGCGCGCAGACCGTGGTTGATACATGGCGAGTAGGCAATGATCACTGATGGTCCGGGGAAAGCTTCCGCTTCGCGAATAGCCTTCAGGTATTGGTTCTGGTTGGCACCCATGGCCACCTGAGCAACGTAAACATAGCCATAGGTCATGGCCATCAGGCCCAGGTCTTTTTTGCGCACGCGCTTGCCAGAGGCAGCAAACTTGGCAATGGCACCCACCGGGGTCGACTTGGACGCCTGTCCGCCGGTGTTGGAGTAAACCTCGGTATCCATAACCAGCAGGTTCACATCTTCGCCAGAAGCAATTACATGGTCAAGGCCACCGTAACCGATATCATAAGCCCAGCCGTCGCCACCGAAGATCCATACTGACTTCTTCACCAGGTATTGCTTCAGATCGAGTATCTGTTTTGCAATTTCGTTCTTTTCCTTACCAAGTGCCGCAACAACTTTTTCTGAAGCTTCTTTCGATTTGCTTGCATCCATCATGGTTTCCAGCCAAAGTTTGAAGGCTTCTTTGGTATCGGAGCTCATGTCAGTATCAAGGCCCATTTCCATCAGGCGGGCAATGCGCTCGCGAAGTTTGTTAACACCGGTAGCCATACCAAAGCCATACTCGGCATTGTCTTCAAACAGGGAGTTGGCCCATGCAGGTCCGTGTCCATCCTTATTGAAGGTATAAGGCGTTGCGGGAGCCGAACCACCATAGATGGAGGAGCAACCGGTAGCGTTGGCAACCATCATCCGGTCGCCAAAGAGCTGTGTAATCAGCTTGATATAGGGTGTTTCACCGCAACCAGCGCAGGCACCGCTGAATTCGAACAGGGGCTGTGCAAACTGGCTGTTTTTCACCGACTGCTCCTTATCAAGAATGGTATCCTTATAAGAAACGTTTTTGCTGATGGTGTCCCAGCGCTTATCTTCGGCCATCTGCGACTCCAGCGTCTTCATAACGAGGGCTTTCTGCGGTGCGGGGCACACGTCGGCGCAATTGCCGCAACCGGTGCAGTCGAGCGGGCTCACTTGCATGCGGTATTTGTAGCCTGCCAGTTTACCTTTGGTGATTTCAATAACAGGCGTATCCGCGCCAATCTTCTTCATTTCCTCATCGTCGATCAGGAAGGGGCGAATCACAGAGTGGGGGCAAACATAAGCGCACTGGTTGCACTGAATACAGTTTTCAAGCTGCCACTCGGGCACATGAACGGCAATACCGCGCTTTTCGTAAGCGGTGGTGCCAGCATCCCAGGTACCGTCTTCGCGGCCAAGGAAAGCACTTACCGGAAGGTCGTCGCCTTTCTGGGCGTTGATTGGGAAAACGATGTCGCGGATAAATTCAGGAATATCGGTGCGCTTCTCGGCAGCTTTCACTTCAATCTTCTTCCAATCGGCAGGAATCTTAATCTCAACCAATTCAGCACTGCCACGGTCAACAGCTGCATTGTTCATGCGAACAATTTCCTCGCCCTTCATGCCATATGACTTGTAAATGGCATCCTTCATTTCCTTCACAGCGTCTTCGAAAGGAATAACACCAGTAAGTTTGAAGAAAGCCGACTGCATGATGGTATTTGTGCGACCGCCAAGACCAATTTCTTCTGCAATTTGGGTTGCATTGATAACGAAGAACTTGGCTTCATTATTGGCCAGCTGCTTTTTCATATGATCTGGAATGCGCTTTTTGGTTTCTTCCACATCCCAAATAGAGTTGAGCAGGAAGGTGCCGCCTTTTTTCATGCCTTTCAAAAGATCATACCTGTCGAGATAAGCCGGCACGTGGCAGGCGATAAAGTCGGCAGCATTGATCAGATAGGGTGAGCGGATGGGCGAGTCGCCAAAACGAAGGTGCGAAACGGTAAAACCACCCGACTTCTTAGAGTCGTAGCTAAAATAACCCTGGGCAAACTTATCGGTGGTGTCGCCAATAATTTTAATGGAGTTTTTGTTGGCACCCACGGTACCATCAGAACCCAGCCCGTAAAACTTGGCGGCATAGTTCCCTTTCGGGGAAACGTCAATATTTTCTCCTACTGGCAACGAGCGGAAGGTCACATCGTCAACAATACCCACAGTAAACTGATTTTTCGGCTCCTTCATTTTCAGGTTGTCGAAAACGGCAATCATATGGCTGGGCAGTGTGTCCTTCGAGCTAAGGCCATAACGTCCGCCAACAATAATAGGGGCATCTTTCATCCCATAGAACAGGTCGCGGATATCGAGATACAGCGGGTCGCCATTGGCGCCGGGCTCCTTGGTGCGGTCGAGCACAGTAATACGCTTCACGCTCTTTGGTAGCGCTTTGAAGAAATACTTGGCGGAGAAAGGCCTGTAAAGGTGAACCGAAATCAGACCCACTTTTTCGCCTTTTGCCATAAGATAATCAATGGTTTCCTTAATGGTTTCGGTAATTGAACCCATGGCCACAACGATGTTCTCGGCATCGGCAGCACCATAATAGGAAAATGGGTGATATTCGCGGCCGGTGATTTTCGAAATTTCTTTCATATAATCTTCCACCATATCGGGAACGGCGTCGTAGAAACGGTTGGCTGCTTCCCTCGACTGGAAGTAAATGTCGGGGTTCTGGGCAGTGCCGCGGGTAACGGGATGCTCGGGGTTGAGGGCCCTGTTGCGGAAATCCTGCAAGGCTTTCATGTCGAGAAGTTTAACCAGTTCGTTCTGGTCAGCCTCTTCAACCTTCTGCACTTCGTGCGAAGTACGGAACCCATCAAAGAAATGCAGGAAGGGCACCCTTGATTTGATGGCAGCCAGGTGGGCAATCGGGGCAAGGTCCATGATTTCCTGCACGCTGCCGGTGGCCAGCATGGCAAAACCGGTTTGGCGCGTACTCATTACATCAGAATGATCGCCAAAAATGGAAAGGGCCTGGGCAGCCAAACTACGGGCCGAAACGTGGAAAACACCGGGAAGCAATTCGCCGGCAATTTTGTACATATTGGGGATCATAAGCAACAGGCCCTGCGAGGCAGTATAAGTACTGGTGAGCGCACCAGCCTGCAACGAGCCATGAACGGCACCAGCCGCACCGGCCTCCGATTGCATCTCAACCAACTTAACTTCTTCACCAAATATGTTCTTGCGTCCATGAGCCGCCCATTCGTCAACATTCTCTGCCATATTGGAAGAGGGAGTAATGGGATAAATGGCAGCTACTTCACTAAACATGTAAGCAACATGCGCTGCGGCATGGTTACCATCACAAGTAATGAATTTTTTCTTTTTTGTCATGTTTACTTATTTTAAAAAAAGTCTTATTTTAAGGCAATTAGCGTCAACAATTAACCGGGGCAAAATTACTAATTTTTACCGATAGAATTCTGCAATAACGGCTATTTATAACGATTCTAAGTAAGGGAAAGCGGGAGAGTTGTTAATCGAAAAACATCCAGGAAAGCCCGAATTTAATAGCCATTCCCGGAAGGGGATAGAATGGAATGGCATACACCATGGGTGCATCCGGCAACAGGCTTCCAAGGTTTTGCGCCTTCACGAAAAAGCGTGTACGCTGCACCTTGATAGTGGCAAAGACATCGACCAGGAAAACATGGTCACTCTCGTAGGTATCCTGGGCATAAAATTGCCTTACAACCGGCATATAGCTCATTGGCATGTAAGGAGCATTGTAAAAAAGATCGAAACCCACGTTCAGGTCCATCGCTTTTTTAAACATTGAAAAATCGAAGAATACGGAGTGATAGCTAACCAACTCGGGAAACTGCTCAAATTGCTGCTGGCCGGTGTATTGATATAACACCTTATGGCGGGTTTGAAAAACCCCGATACCGGCTTTGAGGCCGATCCCGGCCGACAAAAGCCCAAAGGTGCTGTTATTCTGTACTGGCAATGCCTCAGGGCCCATATAAACCATATTCGAGAGCAAATAATAGTTTCCTTCGAGGCTCAGCCACTTCGACTGGTATTCTGCACGCGCATGTCCAATTTGTTGCTTGTCGAAATCATTTTCCCACGAAATGTAGTTGCCAAAAAAGCGCGAAAGAAAATACGGGGCTTCCTGCTGGTAGAATGCGGCCTGCAGCAAAACCCGGTGTTTCTGTTCGGGCCGCCCCAAATTTACGGCAGCACCCAGTCCAAGGTCTTCGTCGTTGTAACCCCCGAGGGTAAGGTGCGCAAAGGCTTTTCCTGAGAGGAAGCGGGTCTGGTCGCTTTCGAGTTCCACACCCTGGATCACCTGGTTAAAACTATCTTCGCGAAAAGGGTAAGCATCACTATTGGTCTCCTCCCCTTCGCCGGGTTCAGTTACTTCATAAAGCGGCTGCCTGATGTCGATAAGCCGATGCTTTAGGTAAAGCTTAAAGTTGAAAGGGAAAGTGCCACGCCCGCTTTGAAGCGGGAAATTGGACCAGCTCACCAGGTTTTCTATGGTATTAACAATGGTCGAATCGAAGGTAGAAGCTGGATTAAATGGCTCCACTCCATAAAATTCGACCGGTTGGGTTGGGTCGTTAAAGACCATGCTTTGTCTTTTCCACGAAAACTCATGGTTAATCCGGCCAAAGTTTATGAAACGTCTTTCAGAAAGGGTGTCGTCGGTGCCCCCGCCCACGTAAAAGCCGGTTTGATAAAAATGATGCAGATTTACTGCCGTTTCGCGATGCCTGAGGTCGGCCTGGGGCATAAAGACTATATCGCGGTTGGGATCCTCTTCAAAATCCAGGTAATTTTCCAGCCCCCCACTCTCTTGGTTAGTAAAACGGTTGCTGATAAAACTTGCCAGCGCTTGATAGCGTTTGTTGGGAAGCTGAAAATCGAGCGTCAGGTATATGTTCGAATTTCGCGAAGCCACCCGGTTGTAAAACCCTGGCGAATTTACCAACTGGTAATTAAAGCCGGCGTGAAGGGTTTCGTGAAACTTTTGGTTGTGCACGGCATAAAAAAGCTGTTCGCGTTCCGAGCCGGTCACATAAAACAGGTCGGTAAAAACATGCTTTGGCCTGTAAAACCTCAGCTTCGAATGCTCCAAACGGTAGCCCTGGAAAAGCCCTCCCCCGTCGAGCGGAAAGTCATGTCCCAGCACAGGGCTGAACTGAAGATGGCGAGTGGCATGCCCTACATTGCCCTTGTTGGCAAAAAAGAACCCTGCCCTGTGCGCAAAATCGTAATGCTGAAAACCGGTAATGGTAGTATCGACAATATTGGGCCTGGCATCAAACGGGCTCTGCAGTTGCTCCTCTGTATACCAGGGTATATCCAGGCGCGACTTCAGTGTATCTTCGGGCATTCCGGCCTGAACCAACCGGGACAGCACAAGAAGAACAATAAAAAAAGCCGTTGAGCGAACCATAGTCAATTTTTCAAACCGATTAGGATAACGGGAAAGCTTTTAAAAAAATTTTGGTAAAGGTAAACATTTAGCCTTTATGAATCAGCATTTGCTGCGGCAGTTGGGGGTTTATATTTTCCCTTTCGGGGAAACCAAAGATAAAGCCCATAGTATTAAACCTGATTATCAAAATCAAAAATTTCATACCTTCGAAATTATAATGACCTGGACAAAAGAACATATTTCGATACTGGTGGTGGCTGCCATAACTTCCTTTATGGGCACCTTTCTCATTTCTTCGGTAAACATTGCTCTGCCAGCCATTGAAGCCGACTTTGGACTTGACGCGGTAAGCCTGAGCTGGATGGTTACCGCCTTTCTGCTGGCTTCTGCCATTCTGCTTTTACCTGTTGGAAGGCTGGCCGATTCTAAGGGTATTCGAAGGCTGTTTAAAATCGGGTTAATAATCTTTACACTGACTTCGTTGCTTTGTTCAATAGCCCCAAACGGCATGCTGTTGATATTCTTTCGATTTTTGCAGGGTACAGGTGCTGCTTTGACCACTACCACCGGACCAGCCATCCTGGTGTCGGTTTTTCCACCCCAGCAACGCGGAAGGGTATTGGGCATTTCGGTTTCAGCCGTTTACCTGGGGCTTGCAACCGGGCCTCTTTTCGGAGGGTTTCTAACACAGTCCTTTGGCTGGCGTTCCATTTTTTACCTTTCTACCCTTATGGGGCTTGGGGCAATCATTGTTGCCTATCTTTACCTGGGCAGGGATGGCATTCGCGGTGCCCGGCAAGTTATTAATTTAAAAGGGTTGTTCTTTTATATGCCCGGATTGTTTTTACTCGTGTTCGGTTCTTCATGGATTCCGGGAACCACGGGTTGGATCATGCTGGCTTTGGGATTTGTTCTTTTGATCGCATTTTGGCTCCATGAACAGCACTCCATAGCCCCTGTTTTCGACACCAGGCTCTTTTCGAAAAACCGCCTCTTTGCCTTTTCAAATCTGGCTGCTTTGATAAATTACAGCGCGACCTTTGCTATCGTATTTTTTCTTAGCCTCTATCTGCAAAAAATTCAGCTTCTTTCGCCCCGCGAAGCTGGAAGCATTTTGATTGCCCAGCCAATTATGATGGCCATTTTTTCGCCATTGGCTGGCCGGTTATCTGACCGCATTCAGCCCCGCTACCTGGCCACCCTGGGCATGAGCATGTGCACCCTGGGCCTTGTTGCCTTTGCATTTCTCGGGCCGGAAACACCCTTAGCTCTTATCGTCGGCATACTCATCTTTGTTGGACTGGGATTCGCATTCTTTTCATCGCCCAACATGAACACCATAATGGGCGCAGTAGATCGCCACCAATATGGCATTGCATCAGGCACTTCGGCCACCATGCGGGTGCTGGGGCAAATGACCAGCATGACCATTGCCACCATTTTCTTCGCATTATTATTCAGCGGCGATAGCGTCAACGCCGTCAGCCACGAAGTCTTCCTTAAAGCCCAGTTCTGGGGCTTCCTCACCTTTGCAGCCATTGGCGCCACGGGCATATACTTCTCCTTTAACCGCGGCAAGGTAGTTAGGGAGTGAGAAATATGAAGGAGAAAAAATGAGAGTGTGAGAAGAGGGGAAGGTTGTCTGGGCTGTGTCCGCTAGCCAGCGGACCAGTAACATCTAAGCTGGCAGGCTCAGTTAAATGCATAAAAAAGCCCCGATCTTTCGAAGGGGGCTTTTAAAAAAGGTGGCGACGACATACTCTCCCGGATTTTACTCCAGTACCATCTGCGCTGGCAGGCTTAACGACTCTGTTCGGAATGGGAAGAGGTGGACCCTGCCGCTATAGTCACCTTAAGTTCTTAAATATGTTTATT
>JAWLCS010000058.1:0-14715 GCA_041687035.1 Bacteroidales bacterium | reverse complement strand
AGGCTGTCGATTACCTGTTGCTGCTTATAAAAAAGTTGTTTTTTGTAATCGAGGTGCTGCCATTTGCAGCCGCCGCAAAGGCCAAAATGCTCGCAGAAGGGCTCGGTACGATCGGGCGAAGGCTGGTGAATTTTCAGAATCTCGCCTTCAAAATAGTTCTTCTTGGTTTTTTTTATGCGCACATCCACCATGTCGCCGGGGGCACCATAATTGAGAAACACCACTGCCTCACCTACCCGGGTGATGGCTTTGCCTTCGGCAGCAAAACCGCTGATGGTAAGATTTTCGATGACCTTATTGAAAAGGGAATGTTGTCGGCGTGCCAAGGATCAAATGTTATATGATAAAAATCAGAATACCGGGAATTTCCCCGAAAGGGTTTCATTACCCCTGAGTTCGAAGACAAAAACGCCCGGTTTTAGCTGCAAAGGTACAAAGTGCAACCCGGAGTTCATAAAAATTTCATGCCGTAACACCTGCCGTCCGTAAATATCGAATATGGTAAGCAGTAGCTTTTGTTCCCGTATTCCATCGGGAGCAGCAATGACAAGTCCATTACGGCCCTGATCGTAATACACACGCGGGGAAGCAGAAATTTCCGGTCCGGTGCTCATGGTATTAAGCACTTCTACCTCAAAGGGATAGACTGCACTTTCGAAAAGCCCGTTGTATACCTTCAGCCATACCTGCATCATGCCAAAAAACTCGGGATCAGGGATTATGGTCTGCCCGTCCACTTCATAATTTTCGCCGGGCAAAACAAGCAATTCATGCCCTTGTGGATAGCTTACAAAGTTGTCATCCACAAAAATCCAGTCCATTTCCATGGTAAAGGTTTCGGCCATGAGAATGGTAAGTGGCTCCTGCCCTGTTATTGCGGGAGGCAGAGGCTCAAAGGACTGCAGGGCGGTAATGCGAAAATCGTCGAAATAAAATCCGTCGCGGGTAACGCTGACGTCGCTAACCAACCTGAAACGGACTTTGATTTCTTTGCCGGCAAATGCGCCAAGATCGATGCGCTCGTTTACCCAGTTGCTTTGCATGCCATGGTAAACAGGTTTTCCGGCATCCTGGTTAGATGAGCCTGTTACTGTATAGTTTCCGGCCATGGGCACCCAGGTGCTTCCACCATTCTCAGAGACCATGAACTGCACGTAGTCCCAGTTCGTTTCGATATCCCAGCGGGCTTTGTATTCCGCGAAAGCGCCATCAAAGTCGGTCAGGTCGATGGTTTGCACGAGTGTAAGCTGATTGTTGACATTGTTGCCGTATTGGCCGCCGGGGCTGTCGGACATGGAGTATGGCGCCGAGACAAAATGTGCAGCATCAAGGCCCCAGGTGCCGCCAGTCCAGTTTTGGGCGGTCTGGAACTGATCGGCAAACAGCACGGGAGGTTCACCAAAGGTATATTTCAAGGTGTCGCGCCACACAAATGAGCCATTGTCGAGCAGCACTTCAAAATCGAACATGAGCCCATCGTAAGTGGCCGGGTGCAGGCTTACCTGAAAATTTCCTTCGGCCGTCTCGAGCAGCTCCAGGTTTTCGAAAACCACCGCTTCGCTTACGCTGGTAATCAGCGGGCTAAGGGGATTTACAGAAACGGTAAAGGTGGCCTCGCTTTCAAGGCCATAGTTTTTAATTTCGAATGGCAGTGAAAACTCATGGCTTTCAACAAATTGATCGCTCTGAAACTCCACCTCGGCATAGGCCATTGCGAGGCGGGCCAGGAAAAGGTTCATGCCAGTATGTCCGGCGCAAATTTCTTCAATGCGGCTCATCGCTGGCCAAAAACCATCGGAAGGGCTTCCGGCTTCGGGCGTAAAAGCAAACACCTTGTTTTTGGTTTGCTGCTCCCCGTAAAACCAGTCGTCGGAGCCCCCATTGGCAAAATAGCTAAGCGTTTCGTAGCAGGTACCGTAAGTGTAGTTGTTTTCGCGCGTCAGCAGGCTGGCGAAGGCCGAAAACACTTCACCGTCGGGAGTGAGCTGGTTCTGATACCCCCAGGGATAAATGAGCAGGTCGGAATAGGTGTGATTGTTGAGCGCCAGGCTGAATTCGAAAGTTTCGGCAAATTCCTTCACGATTTGCGTTTCGGGCTCTGAAAACGGACCCGTGCCTCGGTAAGTGTTGGATGAAGGAGTTAGCGAGGATCCCGAATCATCGAAGCCCCACATATAGCCGAAGTTACGGTTGAGGTCAACGCCTATGCTGTTGTCACCATTGATCCGCATATTTTTTCGGTGCATCCCGCCCCCGCTGGGGTTTGTTTGCTGGTTATAGATATACCCGTCGGGGTTCACGCAAGGAACGAAATACATCTCCATATTATCCACCAGGTAGGTGATTTCGGGGTCGCTGCCATAGTTTTCGAGCAGGTACCACATCTGGTAAATCATTTGTTGCATGGATAAGGGCTCGCGGGCGTGCGTCAGGGCGGTGTAAAGCACTTTGGGCTTTCCCTGCTCCACTTCGGGGTTGTTGGAAATGCGCATCCAGTAAACCGGTCGGCCCTGTATGGTTGTGGTCTGTCCTATGGCCGCTTTCGCGGAAATAAGTTCAGGAAACTGGGCTCGCATATTGTCCAGGGCAGCAAGCAGCTCCTGGTAGGTGTAAAAACCACCCATGCTCCCCAGCGAAAAGTTGGCCGGCGTTTGGTAACTTTTTTCCGGCGAATGAACCTGCCAAGAAGCTTCTATGGCAGTCTTTTCGAGGCCTGCATTTCGTGCCTGGTAAAAGTATGCCATGTCATCAATCAGCACTTCAAAACGAAAGCCGGCACCGGCAATAAGCTGTAGCTCAAACTGGCTGTATTCGCCAATTACGTGCGTCCCGGGCTTGTATTCCAGCCCTTGCAGGGCAATGCCTAATTCGCCCAGTTCGGTGAGTTCACGTCCCTGCATATCGATTTTCAACCTCGAATATTTTGGCTGTTGGGCTGCTGCCTGCAGCGAGAAAAGAATCAGAAAAAACAGGGTAAGTATGTGGGTCATAAAACTGGTATAGAGGAGAGAAATTGAGTTAGCAGGCAAAAATAAAGGAATTAGGCGAAAAGGGCTCAATTTATAGCCACAAATATTGCCGTCCTTTCAACTTCTTTGCTAAGCTTTCCCACGAAAGTGGCATTCACATAAAGCCCCGAAGCTGCCAACAAAATATTATATTCCGTATCTTTGCACTCGATTTAAAAAAAGAAAGCAAAACCAATGAGTATCAGACTAAGTGAACAGGAGCAAATGCGCCGTGATGCGCTCAGTGAACTGCTCCAAATGGGTATCGACCCCTACCCTGCCGAAAGTTTTGAAGTAAATGCGAGCGCCACAGATATCCTCGAAAATTTCCCGAATGACCACAGCCTTTACCAGGACGTAAGCCTTGCCGGCCGCATCATGAGCCGCCGCATAATGGGCAACGCTTCGTTTGTAGAGCTGCAGGACGACAGCGGCCGCATTCAGCTGTATTTCAACCGCGACGAAATTTGTCCGGGCGAAGACAAGAGCTTTTACAATGTGGTGTTTAAGCGCCTGCTCGATATTGGCGACATTATTGGCGTGAAGGGCTTTGTGTTTGTAACCCGCATGGGCGAGATCACCATTCACGTGAAAGAATACAAGATCCTGACCAAGTCGCTGCGCCCGCTGCCGGTGGTGAAGGAAAAAGATGGCGCCGTTTACAACGCTTTTACAGACCCGGAGCAGCGCTACCGCCAGCGCCACCTCGACCTGATTGTAAATCCCGAGGTGAAAGAGACTTTCCGCCAGCGCGCCCGGCTGGTGCAGAGCATGCGCGGCTTCCTGCTCGACAAGGGCTACCTGGAGGTGGAAACCCCGGTGCTGCAGCCCATATACGGTGGTGCCGCTGCCCGCCCTTTCAAAACCTATCACAACACCCTCGACACCACCCTATACCTGCGCATTGCCAACGAACTTTATTTGAAGCGCCTGATCGTGGGCGGTTTCGATGGGGTGTTCGAGTTTGCCAAAGACTTCCGCAACGAAGGCATGAGCCGCTTCCACAACCCGGAGTTCACCCAGATGGAACTTTATGTGGCCTATCGGGATTACGATTGGATGATGAACCTGGTGGAAGAAATGGTGGAAAAAATTGCCCTCGACCTGCATGGCAAAACCCAGGTGCAGGTGGGTGAGCACCTCATTGATTTCAAAAGGCCATGGAAGCGTTTCAGCATGTACGAAGCCATCGCCCATTTTACCGGCACCGATGTATCGGAAATGGACGAGGCTGCCATGCGCGCATTTGCAAACAGCCTCGGTCTGGAAACCGACGATAGCATGGGTCGCGGAAAGCTGATAGACGAAATATTTGGTGAGTGCTGCGAATCGAAGCTGATACAGCCCACCTTTATCACCGATTACCCGGTGGAGATGTCGCCCCTGGCCAAGAAGCACCGCAGCAAGCCAGGTTTGGTTGAACGCTTCGAGGCCATCTGCAACGGCAAGGAGATATGCAATGCTTTCTCAGAGCTCAACGACCCCATCGACCAGCGGCAGCGTTTCGAAGAGCAAATAGAATTGGGCCGCCGGGGCGACCCCGAAGCCATGGTGCTCGACGAAGACTTTTTGCGCGCCATTGAAACAGGCATGCCACCCACTGCCGGCCTGGGCATCGGCATCGACCGCCTCAGCATGATCATGACCAACAGCCCTTCCATTCAGGATGTTTTGTTCTTCCCCCAGATGCGGCCTGAGAAAACCTCGACCGCAACAGGACACAACGAACTATTTGAAGCCATCGGCGTGCCCGAAGTCTGGATTCCGGTGCTTCAGCAGGCTGGCTTTGCAGAACCAGTTGCCTTGAAGGATGCCAATCCCAACAAGGTATTTAACCAGCTTTGCGGGCTGCGCAAGAAACTGAAAATGGATGTGCCCGCCCCAAAGCCTGAAGAGGTGAAAGAGTGGATTGACAAGGCCGGGGCATAAATGCTTGCTGCCTTCATTTGCAAACCATAAAACCAAACAGCCATGCCTATTCTAGGATCACCCATACTCGGTTCAGTGGTGAAGCGCGCCATTGAGCTTCGCAGCAAGATGCCGGTAATTTTTAGCAACAAGAAACCCGAAGCGGCACAACGCAAGGAGCTTAAGAAACTTATCCGCAGAGCTTCAAACACAGCCTTTGGCGAGCATTTCGGCTTCGGCGAACTGCATCGGTCGAAGAACCTGGTACATGATTTCCAGAAAAAGGTGCCGCTTTACGACTATAACCACATTTTTCGTGACTGGTGGTTTCGCTCGCTCAATGGCGAACCCTTTGTTTGCTGGCCAGGAAAGGTGAAATATTTCGCCCTTAGCTCAGGTACTTCCGAAGCTTCGAGCAAATACATACCGGTTACCAACGATATGCTTCGCGCCATTAAGAAAACCAGCATCAGGCAGATCTTTTCGCTGGCAAGATACGACCTGCCCAGGTCGTTTTACGAAAAAGGTATTCTGATGCTTGGGGGCAGCACCCACCTGCAATACAACGGCACCTATTTCGAAGGCGATTTGTCGGGCATTACCACCAAAAACATCCCTTTCTGGTTTGAGCATTTTTACAAACCCGGAAAACGCATCTCGAAGGAACGCGACTGGCCCACCAAACTCAATGAAATTGTTTTGAAGGCAAAAGACTGGGACATAGGCGTTATTGTAGGTGTTCCGGCCTGGTGGCAGATTCTTATTGAAAAAGTCATTGCCCATTACAAGCTCAACAACATTCACGAAATCTGGCCCAACCTCAGCATTTTCGTGCATGGCGGGGTTTCTTTCACTCCTTATGCCAAAGGTTTTGAAAAACTGCTGGGCAAGCCCATCACCTATATCGAGACCTACCTGGCATCAGAGGGTTTCATTGCATTCCAAACGAGGCCCAATACCAGCAGCATGCAACTGGTGCTCGACAATGGACTGTTTTTCGAGTTTGTGCCTTTCAACAGTACGAATTTCGACGATATGGGCAACCTGAAACCCGACGCCCAAACACTTACCATCGGACAGGTTGAAGAGGGCAGGGAATACGCCCTGCTGCTTACCAGCTGTGCAGGTGCCTACCGATACCTAATTGGCGACACCATTAAATTTACCAGCAAAGAGCTGAGTGAAATTGTCATTACCGGCCGAACCAAGCACTTCCTGAACCTTTGCGGCGAGCACATGTCGCAGGAAAACATGAACATGGCCATTAAAATGGCCGAAGACCAGCTCAACATTGAGGTACGCGAGTTTACCGTGGCCGGCATTAAGTACGACAGTATGTTTGCACACAAATGGTTTGTGGGCACCGACAGCCCGGTCGATGCCGATGCCCTGCGAAACGCCATTGATGAAAACCTGAAGATACTCAACGACGACTATCGCGTGGAGCGCATCGCAGCCATTAAAGATGTAATTGTGGAAGTGCTGCCAACCGCCGTATTTTACGACTGGATGAAAATCCGAGGCAAGGAAGGCGCCCAGAACAAATTTCCCAGGGTGGTAAAGGGCGCGCTGCTGAAAGACTGGGAATCGTTTGTAAATCAAAGAAAATAGAGATCCGTATATGACCTCCGCCCTGATCGAAGGCATAATTTTGGGTGTAACCCTGGCATTCCTGATCGGCCCCTCATTCATTTCGCTGGTGCAAACCAGCATTCACCGCGGGTTTAAATCGGGCATGCAGTTTGCCATCGGCATAGTTTTGAGCGACCTTACCCTGGTGGCACTCAGCTATCTGGGTGCCCTGCAGATTTTGCAGAACCAGCGAAACGAGGTAACGGTGGGTGTCGTTGGCGGAATAATTCTCATGGGTTTTGGTGCGGTAACCTTTACCCGTAAATACGTGATGCCTGCCCCGGTAAGCATAGAAGTGCGTGTTAGCGGAACCGGCATACTGAAATATATCATGAAAGGTTTCTTCATGAATATTTTCAACCCCTTCCTGCTCCTTTTCTGGATTGGCGTAATGGGCGTTGTAACTTCAAAATACGGTATCCCCTCCAGCGAAATCCTGATCTTTTTTGCCGGAACCATTGGCGCGGTATTCCTTACCGACCTTTTTAAGGTCTTTATTGCACACCGCATCAAGCGCTACCTCAATGCCAGGTTGCTCACCATCATAAACCGCATTGTGGGCATCTGCCTGGTGCTGTTTGGCATTGGACTGATCATCAGGGTTTGTTTTTTCATTTAAATTAAAAAACCAAAAATATCATGTCGAAAGTAAGAGTACGATTTGCACCCAGCCCCACCGGCCCCCTCCATATGGGTGGCGTGCGCACGGCTTTGTATAACTATTTGTTTGCCAAAAAGCACGGCGGCGATTTTCTTCTCCGTATTGAAGATACCGACCAGAACCGTTATGTGCCCGGAGCCGAGCAATACATTATGGAGTCGTTGCAGTGGTGCGGCATTCAATGGGACGAAGGTCCCGGTACTAAAAATGCTTTCGGCCCTTATCGCCAAAGCGAACGCAAAGAACTATACCGCCAGTATGCCATGCAGCTGATTGAAAGCGATCGTGCCTATTATGCTTTCGACACGCCAGAAGAACTGGAGGCCATGCGCAAGCGCATCGAAGCAGAAAAAAGCGGCAACCCGCAATACGACAGCCGCTCGCGGCTCAGCATGAAGAACTCACTCACCCTTTCGGGAGAAGAAGTGGAACAAAGGCTGGCCACGGGCGAAAACTACGTGATCCGCATCAAAACCCCTGAAGATGAAGAAATTGTGCTGGAAGACCTGATCCGTGGCACGGTGAAAGTGCATTCCTCACAACTCGACGACAAGGTGCTTTTTAAAAGCGATGGCATGCCCACCTACCACCTGGCCAATGTGGTTGACGATTACCTGATGCAAATCAGCCATGTGATACGCGGCGAAGAATGGCTGCCATCGGCCCCGCTTCATGTGCTCCTCTATCGCAGCCTTGGCTGGGAAGCCAGCATGCCGCAATTTGCCCACCTGCCCCTGCTGTTAAAGCCCGATGGCAACGGAAAACTCAGCAAGCGCGATGGCGACCGCCTTGGATTTCCTGTTTTCCCACTGCAGTGGAAAGATCCGAATTCGGGCGAAACATCGAGTGGCTACCGCGAGGCCGGTTACTTCCCCGAGGCTTTTGTAAACCTGCTGGCCCTGCTGGGCTGGAACCCCGGCACCGAGCAGGAGATCTTTTCAATGGAAGAGCTTGTGGAAGCCTTTTCCCTGGAAAGAGTAGGAAAATCGGGCTCAAAGTTCGACCCCGAGAAGGCAAAATGGTTCAACCATCATTACCTCCAAAGCCAGCCCCTGGAAGCGATTGCTGAAAAAATGCAGGCTATGGCTAATGAAAAAGGCTTAAATACCAGCCCGGATCAACTGAAGAAAATCGCTGCCCTAATGCGCGAGCGGGCAAACTTTGTGCATGAAATACTGGAGCAGTCGATGTTCTTTTTCGAGGCACCTGTGCATTACGATGAAGCCTTTGCAAAAAAACGCTGGAAGGAAGACACCCCCGAAATATTAAAGAAACTGGCTGATGTGCTGGAGAAAGTGGAGCCTTTTGATACTGAAACCATCCATCAGGTCACACACCAGTTTATGGAAGAGAATCAGGTTGGTGCCGGAAAGCTAATGCCCGGACTACGCCTGGCCCTGGTGGGCAGTGGCGTGGGTCCTGACCTTAACCAGATCATGGTTATACTCGGAAAAACCGAAAGTCTGGAACGCATCAGAAAAGCCGCCGGGATGGCAATTGGGTAGATGTTTATACCCTGAAAAAATCTTCATAATGCATTGAATCAAATCATATTTTTTCGTAAGTTTATCATTAGCAGATAACTGGTTTCCAAACCTTTAAAAAAAACAGCTAATGAAAACAAAATGCAGTTACCTTGCCGGGAAAAGATTCCTGGAAGGTTTGTTTTGGTTGGTATTCTCAGCGGGTTTGTTTTCATCCTGCACTGTTACAAACAACTTTTATGTAAACAACCCCGTCCCTTTAACTAAAAGCGATTATGAAGCTTACGGTGGTTTTGGACTGGGATTGAAACCAAAAATTGATTCAATTACCTCCTCAGGGGAAGTCTACAGTCATGATTTTCGTACTTCCTACAGCCTTGTAACTGGTGGCAGATACGCCTTCACCGACCATTTTAATGTTGGCGGAAGCATTCACTTACCGAAGATTCTTGGAGGATTTGGAGTCAACATTCGTCCTCAGATAAGCATTATGCCCAGGGAGTCAAAGCTCAATCTAGCATTGGCTGCCGACGTAGGTGGTGTTATCTTCCAGGATAGCATCACGCCTTTTGGAATTGAGGTAGATATTGATCCTGAAACCAGGGGCGCTTTTAATATTGATTTTTCAAGCCCTTTGGGACTAAAACTAGGTAAGGAGACCTGGCTGGTATTTACCCCAAGATATTCATTCTCATGGTTTTATTTCCGGAAAGCTTACGAACAAAATGGTTCAAAAAATTTTTCGGTAAAATATCCCGTTCTTTCCCTGGGTTTAAGGGCGAAAAGGATTCACCTTGAATTTTCAGCAGCCCAGGTGAATCATAAATTCAGGTACCTGGCCGGAATGGCATATTATTTCAATTACCAAAAAAACAATACAGCCAAACCAGACATTTAATTTTGTTAAATTCTTTTGAAACCCAAACAATAAA
The DNA here is from genome assembly GCA_041687035.1 of Bacteroidales bacterium. Taxonomy (GTDB): domain Bacteria; phylum Bacteroidota; class Bacteroidia; order Bacteroidales; family UBA7960; genus UBA7960. The sequence goes on along the minus strand of JAWLCS010000058.1, from coordinate 5,090 downwards.
ACCCATTCACCGTTTTTTACTTGTTGAAATTTTTGACCAAAGTAGCTTCATTCTTTTTTTTCTGACAACTAATGGGTTTAAGGTTAAGGCTTTTTTTTTCTGGTTCTTTTCGTTCAGTTTTTATCTTTAGGTTCCAACTTATACCCGGTTTATATTTTGGTAAAGGATGCTGAACGGCAACCCCTTATAGGTGCCACCATACAGCTGACCGGGGTAGATACGGATAATAACTTTTTCAGTACCACCGATCAAAGCGGACGCGCCCGTTTCGATGGTCTCGAAAATGCCATGTATTTCATAAACATTCGTTACATGGGATTTTTGCCCCTCGAGGAAAACATTGTAATAAGACCCGATCAGCGGCAGTTCGAGTTTCAAATGCGCGAAGACGCCATTGCCCTTGGCGAAGTCACCGTAACAGCCCGCAGGCCCCTTATCCGGCAGGAAGACGACAAAATGATTATTGATCCGGAGCTCCTTGTCAACATCAGTACCAATACCCTCGAGATACTGGAAAAGACGTCGGGACTTTTTGTTGATCAGGATGGCGGTATTTTCCTTAGCAGCGCTACTCCTGCAGCCATCTACATCAATGGGCGCGAGCAGAAAATGAGCAGCCAGGATATCAATACCATTTTGCGTAGCCTACCTACCGGTTTACCCGCCTGAGGTGGGCAGGCAGGCTTAAGACTTCCTACTTTCCACTTTCTCCAAAATAGCGTTTATCTTTGCCAAAAAAACCAACCAACCTATTGGTTATGGAAAAATTCATTCTTGCCTTTGACCAAGGTACCACCAGCTCGCGGGCCCTTCTTTTCGATCATAAAGGAAACATTCGCTCGGTTGCCCAGAAAGAGTTCCAGCAGTTTTTTCCGAAGCCGGGCTGGGTTGAGCACGACCCCAACGAAATATGGTCATCTCAGGTTTCAGTAGCGGCTGAGGCCATGTCGAAACTGGGCATTAACGGCTTATCCCTGCAGGCAATAGGCATAACCAACCAGCGCGAAACAGCCATTGTATGGGACCGCAAAACCGGGCAGCCAGTTTACAATGCCATTGTATGGCAGGATCGCAGAACCGCTCCCTTTTGCGACGAACTGAAAGACAGGGGCTTGGCCAACAAGATCCGCGAAAAAACCGGGCTGGTAATCGATGCTTATTTCAGCGGCACCAAGGTAAAATGGATACTCGACCATGTGGAGGGCGCCAGGGAAAAAGCTGAAAAAGGCGAACTGGCTTTCGGAACTGTCGACAGCTGGCTGGTCTGGAAACTTACCCAGGGCCGCACCCACATCACTGACATTACCAATGCCAGCCGCACCATGCTTTTCAACATCAACATCCTCGACTGGGATGATGAGATGCTGAAGTTGATGGGCATTCCCAAATCAATGCTACCCAGAGTGGCCTCATCCAGCGAAATTTACGACAACACCAACACCACCTTTTTTGCCTCGAAGGTACCCATAGCCGGCATTGCGGGCGATCAGCAGGCAGCACTTTTCGGGCAAATGTGCACCGAAGAAGGCATGGTAAAGAATACATATGGCACCGGCTGCTTCATACTAATGAACACCGGCGAAAAGCCATTTTTATCGAAAAACAACCTGATTACCACCATAGCATGGCAAATAAACGGGAAGACCACCTATGCCCTTGAGGGAAGCATTTTTATTGCCGGCGCCGTGGTGCAATGGTTGCGCGATGGCCTGAAAATCATTAAGAACTCTGCGGAAATTGAAGCCCTTGCCAGCCAGGTGGAAGACAGCGGCGACCTGTATTTTGTTCCCAGTTTCACCGGCATGGGCGCACCCCATTGGGATCAGTATGCCAGGGGGCTCATGGTTGGAATAAGTCGTGGCACCACAAGGGCACACATTGCAAGGGCCGCCCTCGAGGGCATTGCGTTCCAAGCTATGGACGTGCTGCATGTAATGAAGCTCGACACCGGAATGAAAATCAAAGAATTACGGGTTGATGGCGGGGCCTCGGCCAACAACCTGCTTATGCAGTTCCAGGCAGATATTTTGCAAACCACGGTGATTCGTCCAAAAGTGATTGAAACTACTGCCATGGGTGCAGCCTACCTGGCAGGCCTTGCCACAGGATTCTGGAGCGATCTGGATGAGATCAGGCAACAGTGGCAACCTGACAAACAGTTTGAGCCAGCCATGCCCGAAAGCAAGGTCATGACCATAAAGAGAAAATGGGCGGATGCAGTGAAACGGGCCAAGTCGTGGACAAGGTAAGACGGATTCAAAACGCATGATTGCCCTGAGCTCTGCGCCCTGCGCCCTAAGCCAACTTTCTTCTTACTAACGCTACCTCCTTTTTACTTCTCCCCCTCAAACGCCATGCTGATATAGGCCTCGAGCTCTTCGTACCATTGCTCACCATATTTACGTACCAGGGCATCTTTGAGAAAGCGGAAAACACGCACCTTCAGCTTCGCTCCCTTTTTTCGGGCGCAATTGCAGATGGGCCAGCGGTGATAATTCAGCGCATCATAAAACGGATAGGAGGTGATCCTTATGGGATATAAATGACAGGAAATCGGTTTTTGGAAATCGACCACCCCTTCTTCCCAGGCTTTTTCAATGGCACATTTTGCAATGTCGTGCTCATCGTAATATACATAGGCACATTGACCACCTTCTACCAGGGGCGTAACGGGTTCACCGGCCGGATCGGTCACCCAGGTGCCCTCCTCCTCTACCGTGGTTATGCCTTTTTCAATCATAAAAGGCTTCACACGTGAAAAGATCTCCTGCAGAATCTGGGTTTCCTTTTCAGAAAGGGGTGCGCCGGCATCGCCTTCTACGCAGCAACCGCCCTTGCACACCGGCAGGTCGCACACAAATTGCTCAAGGTATATCTCGTCAGAGAGTAAAGTCTGGCCAATAATAATCATGGCGCAAAGGTAAAGCAAAACCTTTTGGAATAGTCCGGATAATTTAAAGAAATACCTACAATTTGGTTATTTACATTACTTCCTTTGTTTTTATGCGAGCCTCCTTTGCAGCACTTTGTGAAAGAGCATTGAAGCTATTCCGGGATCCAGGAAATAAGGCTTTTTCCAGCCAAGGGCTTTCACTGTCTGATCGGCTGCTTGCCTTGTAGTCGGGTTTTGATTTGATGGTAAGATGCTCGCGGTTCGATTTAAATTTTTCTTTACTTTGCAAATAAGACTGTCCTTTTTTTTTATGACCAGCGACCACAGAGTAAAGATTGCCGATATTGCGCAACAGGCAAATGTTTCGACAGGCACGGTTGACAGGGTAATTCACAACCGGGGCGAGGTGGCCCAGAAAACCCGCGAAAAGGTACTGGCCATCATAACTTCCTGATCAGCCAAAAACCCCTTGAGCAGGGCTTCCGTAGCTTCATGACCCTTTATGAATCCATGGTGCTGAAGAAGAACGTACAGAAATTCCAATACCTGCCCATCGACATTATTACCCGCGAAAATATTGATTACTATATAAACAATCAGACCAATGAATAAAGCAAGCTTTGAATCATTTTTAACACCCCTTTCGGGGAAAGTAATGCATTGAATGGAACCGAAACCTAATTATAACCTAAACGCATAAGTTAATGAAAGAAAAAGCAGATATTGGACTGATCGGTCTGGCCGTAATGGGCGAAAACCTGGTCCTGAATATGGAAAGCAAAGGCTACACCGTGGCAGTGTTCAACCGTTCGACCGACAAAGTAAAGAATTTCGTGAGCGGCCGCGGCAAAGGTAAAAACATCGTCGGTACCTTCTCAATCGAAGAACTAGTGGGCTCACTGAAATCGCCCCGCAAGGTGATGCTTATGGTAAAAGCCGGCCAACCTGTTGATGACTTAATTGAACTGCTGATCCCGCACCTGGAGCCCGGCGACATCATTATTGATGGCGGCAACACCCACTTCCCCGACACCGACCGCCGCACGGCCTACCTCGAAAGCAAGGGGCTGCTCTATATCGGCACCGGCGTATCGGGCGGCGAAGAAGGCGCACTGAAAGGCCCCTCCATTATGCCCGGGGGCTCTAAAAAAGCATGGCCGCACCTGAAAAATATTTTCCAGGATATTTCGGCCAAGGTAGAAGATGGCACGCCCTGCTGCGACTGGGTGGGCGAAGGCGGTGCCGGCCATTTCGTGAAAATGGTGCACAACGGCATCGAATACGGCGACATGCAGCTCATTTGCGAAGCCTACCAGGTTATGAAAGAATACCTGGGCATGAGCGCCGACGAGATGCACGAAGTGTTTAAAGAATGGAACAAGGGCGAGCTGGACTCCTACCTGATCGAGATCACCCGCGACATCCTGGCTTACAAGGACGAAGATGGCAGCCCCCTGGTCGACAAGATTCTCGACACGGCCGGCCAGAAAGGCACCGGAAAATGGACCGCAGTATCTGCCCTCGACCATGGCGTGCCCCTCACACTTATCGGCGAGGCGGTATTTGCCCGCTGCCTGTCAGCACAAAAGGACGAAAGAGTGGCGGCATCGAAAATTCTTTCAGGTCCCAAGCCCGCTTTTGCCGGCGACAGGAAAGCATTCATTGAAGACCTGCGAAAGGCCTTGCTGGCTTCCAAGATCGTTTCATATGCCCAGGGTTATGTGTTAATGAAAGCCGCTGCAGAAGAGTACGGCTGGGAACTGAACTTCGGCGGCATTGCCCTGATGTGGCGGGGTGGATGCATTATACGTTCGATCTTCCTGGGCAAGATTAAGGAAGCCTTCGACAAAGATCCCAACCTGGTAAACCTTATGGTTGTGGATTACTTCAAAGAAAAGCTGCAGGACGCTGCTCCCGGCTGGCGCAACGTGGTAGCACAGGCCATTACCAATGGAATTCCGATCCCGGCATTTTCAACTGCCCTGGCCTATTTCGATGGTTACCGCACCGAGCGCCTGCCTGCCAATTTGCTGCAGGCACAGCGCGACTACTTCGGCGCACACACCTACGAACGCATCGACAAGCCACGTGGCGAATTCTTCCACACCAACTGGACCGGCCGCGGTGGCACCACTGCTTCAACAACCTATAGCGTTTAGGCTTTTTATAACAAACGCCTTAAACAAAAAGCCCCGAA
>JAWLCS010000057.1:0-14970 GCA_041687035.1 Bacteroidales bacterium | reverse complement strand
TTTTCGTCCAGCGAAGCGGACCGTCTAAAAGTAGCCCCGGGTCGCCCGGCGAAGCAAAGCACCCGGGGCAAAAGTTTAAAAAATCTCCGGGTACTTCTCCGGATTGTATTCGTTCATCATGTTGTAGATTTTTTCGAACACATCCTCAGCGTTGGGGTTTGAGAAGTAGTCGCCGTCGGTGCTGTATGCGGCGCGGTGCTCGCGGGCGGTGATGGTGCCGGGCTCGGCATCGAGGTAAAGATAGCCGCCCTGCTCTTCGAGCACTTTCTGCATCATAAAGGCGGTAGCGCCTCCGGGCACATCCTCATCAAAAAATACGATCTTGTTGGTCTTTTTCAGCGACTCCACAATGGTGTGGTGAATGTCGAAGGGGATGAGCGACTGCACATCGATCAGCTCCACAGAAACATCATAATCCTTCAGTTGGTCAATGGCATCCTGGGCTATCCTTACGCACGAGCCATAGGTTACCAGGGTTACATCGGTGCCTTCGTTCAGTATCTCGGGCTTGCCCAATGGAAGCGTGAACTCGCCAATGTTTGAAGGCAGCTTTTCCTTGAGGCGGTATCCGTTAAGGGGTTCTATCACAATGGCGGGGTCGTCGCACTGCATCAGGGTGTTGTAGAAGCCGGCGGCGCGGGTCATGTTGCGCGGCACCAGCACGTGCACCCCGCGCACCGAGTTGAGCACCATGCCCATGGGGCTTCCAGAGTGCCAGATGCCTTCGAGGCGGTGGCCGCGGGTGCTGACAATGAGGGGCGCCTTTTGGCCACCCACGGTGCGGTAGCGCAGGGTGGCTAAATCGTCGCTGAGCACCTGCAGGCCATAGAGCAGGTAGTCGAAGTATTGTATCTCGGCAATGGGGCGCAGGCCGCGCATGGCCATACCAAGCCCTTGGCCAATAATGGTGGCCTCGCGAATGCCGGTGTCGGCAATGCGCAGCTCGCCGTATTTCTTCTGCAGGCCTTCAAGGGTCTGGTTTACCCCGCCAATATGGCCCACATCTTCACCAAAGATGAGCGATTCGGGGTATTTGTTGAAGATATAATCATAGTTATTCACCAGGATCTCGCGGCCGTTCACCATGGGGGCGTCATCGGCATACTTGGGCAGCACCTCCTTCAATTTCATGGGCGAAAGCGCTGACTCACTGTAAAGATGCGAGCTGTAGCGAATGGCGTTGTCGGCCAGGGCCTCATTGAGCCAGTTCTGCACTTTCAGCTTAAGCGATTCCTCGCTTGCGCAGCTGTGGCAAATCAGTCGCAGAATCTTCTTGGCCGCAGAAATGATGTCCCTGCGGATGGGTTCGCCAATGCGGCCCAATTCCTTGATCAGGGTATCGATCTTTTCGGATTTGCGACAGTTGCAGTTTTCGATGTTCACCAGTTCGATGAATTCTTTGCGCATCTGCAAAATGGGCTTCTGAAAGTTGTCCCAGGCATTTTTGCGGGCTTCCTTTACCCTGGCTGCAGCATTTTTTTCTATTTCGTCGAGCTGCTCTTCGGTGGCAATGCCTTTCTCGATGATCCACAGGCGCATCTGGAGGATGCAGTCGTATTCCTTTTCCCACTCCAGGCGCTCCTTGCTTTTGTAGCGCTCGTGCGAGCCCGAGGTGGAGTGCCCCTGGGGCTGGGTTACCTCGGAAATATGGAAAAGGACCGGGGCATGCTCCTTACGGGAAAGGGCAACCCCTTCTTCGTACACTTTTATCAGGCCTTCGTAGTTCCAGGCTTTTTCGCGGAAAATGTGAAGACCTCTTTCGCCTTTCTTTTTTATTTCCATTCCAGCGAGGGCTTCAGAAATGCTGTCTTTGGCAGTTTGAAACTCGCGTGGCACGCTGATGCCATAGCCATCGTCCCACACCGACATTGCCATGGGCACCTGCAGCACGGCGGCGGCGTTTATGGTTTCCCAGAAATGGCCTTCGCTGGTGCTGGAATCGCCAATGGTGCCGAATGCCACTTCATTGCCTTTGTGGCTGAATTGTTTGAAGTCTTTAAGGCCTTTCTCCTCGCGGAAAATTTTCGATGCCAGTGCCAGGCCCAGCAGGCGGGGCATCTGTCCGGCGGTGGGGGAGATGTCGGCCGAGGAGTTTTTCTGTTTGGTAAGGTCTTTCCAGTTGCCTTCTTCATCGAGGCTGCGGGTGGCGAAGTGGTTGTTCATCATGCGCCCGCCATTGTCGGGGTTAAAGGCCAGGTCGGTGTCGCCGTAGAGCTGGCTGAAAAAGCCTTCGAGGCTCATCATGCCGGTGGCCAGCATAAAGGTCTGGTCGCGGTAATAGCCCGAGCGCCAGTCGCCATCTTTAAAGGCCTTGGCCATGGCCAGTTGCGGCACCTCTTTGCCATCCCCAAAAATGCCAAATTTGGCCTTGCCGGTAAGCACCTCGCGTCGCCCCAGCAGACTGGCCTGACGGCTCTCGTGGGCGATGCGATAATCATTCAACACATCTTTAATGTAATCCTGCGAAAGTTCCTTCTTTTTTGTATCCATAATGGTTGAATAACAAGGTGGAGATAGTTTTGTTTGTGCCATAAAAGGAGTGTAGCCCTGGCAAGGGCTACACAAAGTTAATAAAATGAATTTGATTTAATTTTGCCTTTTACAGGAAAGACGGTATTGTCAGGCGGCTTTTAATATGCTGACGGGCAGCAGGACACGGCTCAGCATGGTGGCATCGCCGGGCATGCAATGGTTCAGGGTGAGCATCCCGGCCGGTTTTTCGGGCTCCTTCCCTGATGTTTCGTGGCGCATATACCAGCGCAAATCAAGGGCCTTACGCAGCCCATCGGTCACCTCTATGGGGATATTCTCTGGCACATATATTACAATAAATACTTTCTGGGCACGCCAGCCGTCTGCTTTTTCGAAGCTGAAGAAGGGGTCGAAGGTCACGGTGTTGCCATCTTGATAAAATCCGTAGGTCACATTTGCGGCGTTATCCATGGCTACCAGGGGGTCGGGTCCTCTCGATTCTTTGGTAATGACCACCTTAATTTCGTCGGAGGTGGTGGAACGTATATGCAGTTGCGGAATGCCGCTGCGCTGGCCTGTTTCTGTCATCCACAGCAGGTCCCAGCGTCCGGCTTTTACCTCATTGCCAGGGCTGATGCCCAGGCTGCGAAATTTTTGCTCATCAACGTCAAAAACAAGGCGTCCGGCTTCGGGGCGCTCAAGTATTATTTCTTCGGTAGTGCTTCGCTGGCTCGAGAAGTTACGCGCTCCGCTCAGCAGCACAAAAAGGCAAATGCCCAAACCAGCCACCCACAGCATAAAGGTTACAAAACCAAAATACGGGATTTTTGCTTCGAAGCCAAAAATCAGCCTGGCCCCGGCATACACCATAGCCAGCAGCGGAATGCCCAATGTTAGGGTAACTCCAATAATGGCCAGGGTGATAAAGGTTTGGTTATTGAAAAATATTTCGGCGAAAGCCGGGAAAGAAAACAATTGGACCCCAAAGTCGGAGTCGATTAGTACCGGGCCGCCCAGCAGAGCCGAAGCGAAGCCTACCAGCAGGAACACGCCCAGAAAAATAAGAAACAGACCCACAAATATGGCTACTACCTTGGCGAAAATCCTGAAAAAGTTGCCCGCAAAGCGTGCGAAACTTCCTGGAGAGCCGTCTGAAGTCGTTCTTTCACTTTTTTTTTTAAAAGACTCTTTGGCTTCTTCCGAAAAATCTTCCAGGTTTTTCTTTACATCGCCAAGCTCTTCTTTTATGGTCCTTTCGATGTTCGAGATGTTTACTTTTTCGCCGCGCATCTCCAGTTTCTCTGCGGTGGTGCGTGCCCGGGGCACTACGATCCAAAGGATCAGGTAGAGCATTGGGCCGAAGCCATACACAAAGGTGAACAGCACAAAGGCCACGCGCACCCAGGTGGGATCGAGCTGGAAATAGGCGCCCAAACCGCCGGCCACACCGCCCAGAATGGCGTTGTCGGGGTCGCGATACAGGCGTCGCGAGGTTTTTTCGGTGCGAATTCTTTTTCCTGATGCGGGCTGTGCCGGCTCTTCCTCGCCGCCGATCTGGTCGGGCTCGCCAAGCTGGCTAATCACCTCTTGAACGTCCTTTAGGCTTACAACTTGTTTGCTGTCCGAAATCTTTTCCTGCAAGGTTTCGGCTATGCGGCTTTCAATATCTGACATGATTTCATCACACCCATCGTCAGGGGTGAAGTGCCTGCGCACACTGGCCAGGTAATGATTGAGCTTTTCATAAGCGTCCTCATCAATGTGAAAAACTATGCCGCTTATGTTGACTGTCAGGGTCTTTTTCATGGTTGCAATTATTTTATGGTTGGCAAAGTGGTTAACAAATTTAATGCGTAAAAAAATTAAAACAAGTTAGTTAGGTTAAATTTCATGGCGAAGTGGCTTTTCCCACTGCTTCCACCAGTTCGTCCCAGGTAATGCGGAGCTCTTCAAGGAATTTTTCGCCCAGAGGCGTCGCCTTGAAATATTTCCTGGGTGGTCCGCCGGTCGATTCTTCCCAGCGGTAGGAGAGTAGACCATCATTCTTCAGGCGGGTTAGCAAAGGGTAAATTGTACCCTCCACTACCAGTAGTTTCGATTCTTTCATGGCCTGGATCAAATCCGAGGCATAGGCTTCTTTGGTTGACAAAAGCGAAAGGATACAAAGTTCCAGTACCCCTTTTCGCATTTGTGCTTTTGTGTTTTCAAGGTTCATGGCGCATGGTGTATTTGTAAGGACAAAATTATAACAAATTTTAGTACTATGCAATGCAAAGTACCATGTTTTTTTAAATTTTTTTTTAAAATACTGAAATACAGCATTAAAGGAGTAAAACTTTTTTTTGCAACTAAAGCATTTAGCCACAAAATTTCACGAAAAAACCCTGGTTGTTAATCATTTTTTGTTCCCTGTTCATTTTATTTCATTACTGCCGGCTGACAGCCAAAATGGCAGTTAATAGTGATTGGCACAGGCTTTGAAAAGTGCTGCAGCAAAACATTAATAATACTGTATTATGCAAAAAGGTAAGATAAAAGTTCAGACCGAGAACATTTTCCCTATCATCAAGAAATTCCTTTATTCAGATCATGAGATATTCCTCCGGGAATTGGTTTCCAACGCCGTTGATGCCACCCAAAAGCTTAAAACCTTGTCATCGATGGGCGAGTTTAAAGGCGAAATGGGCGATACCCGCATTGAGGTAAAGATCGACCCCAAGGCAAAAACACTTACTGTAAGCGACAAGGGTATTGGCATGACCGCCGATGAGGTAAAAAAATACATCAACCAGATTGCCTTCAGCAGCGCCGAAGAGTGGGTTGAAAAATACAAGCAGCAGGAGGGTTCGGGTGCCATTATCGGTCATTTTGGCCTGGGCTTTTACTCTTCCTTTATGGTGGCCAAAAAAGTAGAGATATTTTCTCGTTCTTACAAGGAAAATGCCGCAGCCGTAAGGTGGGAGTGCGATGGCAACCCCGAATTTATTCTCGAAGAAACTGAGAAGCAGGGTAGGGGTACCGACATTGTGCTGCATATTGCCGATGATTCAGAAGAATTTTTGGAAGATAGCCGCATACTGGGGCTGCTGAAGAAATACTGCAAGTTCTTGCCAGTAGAAATTGTTTTTGGCACAGAAAAGACCACCCGTAAGGAGAAAGACGACAAGGGCGAAGAAAAGGATGTAACGGTGGAGGAGCCCCGCATTATCAATAACCCCAAACCCGCCTGGACGCAAAAGCCTGCCGACCTTAAAGACGAAGATTACAAGAAATTTTACCGCGAACTCTATCCCATGAGCTTCGACGAGCCTCTTTTCAACATTCACCTCAATGTGGATTATCCCTTTAACCTTACGGGAATTCTTTATTTCCCCAAGGTGAAGCAAAATTTTGAGGTGCAGCGCGATAAGATTCAGCTTTATAGCAACCAGGTGTTCGTTACCGACTCGGTAGAGGGTATTGTGCCAGACTTCCTGACTCTGCTGCACGGGGTGCTCGACTCGCCCGATATTCCGCTTAACGTGTCGCGCAGCTTTTTGCAGAGCGACAGCAACGTGAAGAAGATCAGCAGCCACATTTCGAAAAAAGTGGCCGACAAGCTCGAAGAGCTTTTTAAAAATAACCGCTCCGACTTTGAAGCCAAATGGGACGACATCAAGATATTTATTGAATACGGCATGATCTCCGAGGATAAGTTCAGGGAGCGCGCCAAAAAGTTCTGCCTGCTTAAGAATGTGGACAATAAGTATTTCACTTTCGAGGAATACACGAACCATATCAAGACCAACCAGACCGACAAGGACAAAAAAGTGGTGCATCTTTATACCAACAATCCTGAAGATCAGCACAGTTTTGTCGACCTGGCTAAGGAAAGAGGCTATGATGTGCTGCTTTTCGATACGCCTATCGACAGCCATTTTGTGAACTTGCTGGAAACAGAATTGGAAAATGCAACTTTTGTCAGGGTCGATTCTGATGTGATCGACAAGCTTATCCGCAAGGAAGAAGAAATGCCATCTAAGCTATCGAAGGAAGAAAAGGACAAGCTAATGCCCCTGATCGAAAAACAGGTCGATACCGAGAACTTCAACGTTTCCTTCGAAAACCTGAGCGAGACAGAACCACCCATGATGATTACCCAGCCCGAATTCATGCGCCGCATGAAAGACATGTCGATGCTGGGCGGAATGAACTATATGGGCAACCTGCCCGACAGTTATATGCTGGTGGTAAACAGCAACCACCCATTTATTTATAAGGTTTCGGAAGAAAAAGACGAAGCAACGCGCGACAAGCTCATCAGGCAAGCCATCGATCTGGCCATGCTTTCGCGGAACCTGCTGAAGGGCGAAAAGCTCACCGAGTTTATTAAGCGAAGCGTGGAGCTGATATAATAGTTAATAAAAATACCGGTTCTTAAGGGCCGGTATTTTTCAATAAATTAACCCTGTAGTTTATTGCTGCATTTGTATTCAGGTTAACTTTGTGCATCAACCATAAAAACCCAAATTAATGGAAAAGCCAAAAATTTCAAAAGGACTGATCGCCATTGGTGTCATTTTAATCATAGCCCTGGCACTTTATGGAAGCATCCGCGGTGCTTATAATAATATGGTGCAATTGGATGAGGATGTTGCTCAACAATGGGCCCAGGTAGAGAACGTGTATCAGCGCCGTGCCGACCTTATACCCAACCTGGTGAATGTGGTGAAAGGCTATGCCGCCCACGAAAGGGAAACGCTGGAAGCAGTGATTGAAGCCCGATCCAGGGCTACTTCGGTAACCATCGACCCTCAAAACATCACACCCGAGCAGCTGGCCCAGTTTCAGCAAGCACAGGAAGGGCTGTCGTCGGCTCTGAGTCGATTGATGGTAGTGGTAGAAAGATATCCCGACCTGAAAGCCAACCAGAACTTTCTTGAGTTGCAGACACAGCTCGAAGGCACCGAAAATCGTATTGCCAACGAAAGGCGCAAATACGCCGAGGTGCTGAGGGATTACAACACCAACATAAGGCAGTTTCCGCGCAATATTTATGCAAGCATTTTCGGCTTCGACCGCAAAGCCCAGTTTGAAGCCATGGAAGGAGCACAAACTGCACCGGTTATTGAGTTTTAGCCATGGGCAATACGGCACGTAACTTCTTTACCAGGGAAGAAGAAAAAGCCATAATGATGGCCATTGCCAGGGCCGAGCTCGATACATCGGGCGAGATCCGCGTGCACATCGACAATGAATGCAAGGGCGAGGTGCTCGACCGGGCTGCCAGTGTTTTCGAAAAGCTCGGCATGGTCAACACCCGAGAGCGAAACGGGGTGCTGTTTTACCTGGCCGTCAGATCGCATAAGTTTGCCATTATTGGCGATGCAGGCATCAACAGCAAAGTGCCAGAGAATTTCTGGGATAGCATTAAATCGCATATGCTTAGCCGCTTCAGCGAAGGGGTTTTGGCTGTGGGACTTATCGAAGGCATCGAAATGGCCGGCAAAGCACTGAAAGCACATTTCCCCTGGCAAAAAAACGATGAAAACGAGCTTCCAAACGAAATTTCATTCGGACAATAAAATTTTGATATGAACAGCTTTAAGCCGGTTCTCAAAAATACCATGGTCATTTTGTGGCTCTGGGCGCTTTTGCCTTTCGGGCTGTTTGCAGCCATACCGCCGCCTCCCGATCCGCCCAGCCTGGTAACTGACTATGCGGGTCTGCTTTCGGGTGGGCAGCGCATGTCGCTCGAAATGAAGCTGGCCGAATACGATGCAGTTTACTCCACCCAAATTGCCATTGTTACCATCAAAGACCTTGACGGGATGGAGCCTTCCGATTTTGCCGACCGCCTGGGTGAAGCCTGGGGCGTGGGTCGCGCAGGGAAAGAAAACGGGGTGCTGATTCTCGTTAACCCCGGTGAAGGCGGGCAAAAGGGCAACGTGCATATTGCCATTGGCTATGGCCTTGAGGGCGAAATTCCCGACATTACCGCCAAGCGTATTGTTGACCGCGAAATCCTTCCCAATTTCCGCGAAGGCCGCTTTTACGAAGGCCTCGACCAGGCTACCAATAAATTGATGCAACTGGCTGCAGGCGAATTCTCAGCCGAAGAATATAACCAAGCCGAAGAACCTTCGGTAATAGCTTTAATGATTACGGTTTTTATAATTTTTATGGTGATCTTTTTGCTTTCGCGGAAGCGCAGCGCGCATTACAGTCCGGGAAAAGAAATTCCTTTCTGGACCTGGCTGTGGCTGATGAGCAATGCCAGCAAAGGCGGCAAAGGCTCCTGGGGCGACTTCAGCAGCGGCCGCGGAAGCTTCGGCAGCGGCAGCTTCGGCGGTGGCAGTATTGGCCGCAGTGGTGGCTTTGGAGGGTTTGGCGGCGGACGCTTCGGCGGAGGCGGGGCAGGGGGTTCCTGGTAATATTTGATGACAGCCAAACATTTGTTAACGCTGACTTTCAGCACTTTTTCTCATCCATTTTTTGCATTCAGGTTGAGAAATTTGTCCAACTAATCAAAGTATTTGTATTTTTGCTTCAAATCATATACATATGTTTGAAGCACTTCAAAACATGGATGCCACCCATCTCAACTTCACAGAGGGTGGCCTTTTTATTCTCAATATTACCATTGCCATCATTATGTTTGGCGTGGCCCTTGAGATAAAAGTCAGTCATTTTATCGACCTGATAAAGCGCCCCAAACCCATTCTTGTAGGGGTAGTTGCTCAGTTTATCCTGTTGCCGCTGGCCACATTTTTGCTCATAATGGCCTTTTGGAAAAACTTTACTGTGGGCGTGGCCATGGGTATGATCCTGGTGGCCGCATGCCCCGGCGGAAATGTTTCAAATTTTATATCTACACTGGCCAAGGGCAACCCGGCCCTGTCGGTAAGTCTTACGGCCATTGCTACCATTTCGGCCATCGTAATGACTCCGCTAAACTTTTACGTTTGGGGCAGCCTCTACAGCAAGCTGGGACCCTGGGCAAACAACCCCCTGCTGCAACAATTGACCATAAATCCGGTGGAAATGTTCAAGATAGTTTTTATTCTGCTGGGCGTGCCCATTGTCATTGGCATGCTTACCAATCATTTTCTGCCCAAGTTTACTGAATTTGCAAAAAAGCCTATCCGAATCTTTTCGGTCATCTTCTTTATTGGCATGCTGGCTATTTTGTTTGCCAACAATTACGATCATTTTATTAGGCATATCGCCTGGATATTGCTTATCGTTTTACTTCACAATGGCCTTGCCATTTCCACGGGCTTTGGCTTTGCCTCTTTGCTAAAACTCAACTCACAAAACCGCCGAACCATTGCCATAGAAACGGGCATTCAAAACAGCGCCCTCGCGTTGGTGCTGATTTTTAATCCGTCCATTTTTCCCCAGGGCCTGGCTCTTGGTGGCATGGCCATCGTAACTGCCTGGTGGGGTATTTGGCATATACTGGCCGGATTGAGCATCGCAACTATTTGGAGAAATAAACCATACCGTTACTTATGAACCTGAAAAAGAAAAGGCACTTGTTCCGGAATTCCGCGAAGTGGTGGTTGGTTGCGCAATACGTCTTTTTCCTGATGCGATTGTTTTACCGCAAAATCGTGGTGGAGGGCAAGGATAACATTCCCGCCAAGGGCCCCATTATTTTTGCACCCAACCATCAGAATGCCTTAATGGATCCGCTGGCCATCCATTATGGGGCAGGATTGCAAACCATTTTCCTGGCACGGGCAGATATTTTCAAAATACCTGTCTTGCGCAACTTGTTTTATTGGCTTAAGATCATCCCGGTTTACCGTATGCGCGACGGCAAGGAAAACCTTAGCAATAATGATGCTTCGTTTAATGTAGCGGTTGAGGTACTTGAAAAGGGGCGTTCGGTAGGCATTTTTCCCGAAGCGGCCCACTCAAACCAGCGGCGATTGTTGCCCATGCGCAAGGGAGTGCCCCGCATGGCTTTTCTGGCCGAAGAGAATAACGACTTTAAACTGGGCGTGCAGGTGATGCCGGCAGGCATATATTTCAGCGATTATGAAAATATGCGCAGCATACTGCACATACGTTTTGGCGAACCTATTATGGTGAAGGATTTTGAAGGCCCTTACCGGGAAAATCCACAGAAGGCCATGCTGTTGCTGCGCGATGCCATTGGTGAGCAACTCAAGGAGCTTTCGCTCGATATCCGAAACCAGGAATACTACGATGCCTTTTACTGTGCTGCCGAGATTTATGCCGAACCTTTGCTGGCTGCCCGGGGTGAAAAAAGAATCAATCAGCAAAAGAAATTTAGCATCCAGAAGGAAATGATCAGTGCCCTGGAAGGTGCCCTGGATGCTAATCCCCAAGAGATGGACGGATTCCGATCGAAAATGATGCACCTGCTTGACCTTCTGAAGAATTCGGGTTTGAAGTGGGCGTTTTTTCGCTTTCCCCCAAGAAACTTTTTCAGTGTATTCGGGTCCCTTGTATTCCTTTTCCTTGCTTTTCCAGTATTCCTTTATGGGTTGGTAAACAACCTTCTTTTCTATGGAAGTATAATTCCACTTCTGAAAAAGATAAAAGACCGGCAGTTTCACAGTTCGGTAAAATTTGTTTGGGGTCTGGCCATTAGTCCGCTGATTTACCTGTTTCAGACGGCGGTAGTGTATGCCATTTGGGGCAGTTGGTTATGGAGCCTTATTTACCTGGTATCCCTGCCGGTGACAGGCTTCGCCGCAAGGACATACGTAGGGAAGTTTCGCAAAACCTGGCAGAATGTGAGGCTGTGGCAACTTCGTAATTTCAGGCAGGTAGAGTACAAAAAGATCAGCCTGGTGTATGAACAAATTCTTGCTGATCTGAGGGGTCTTTTGCAAAGGAATTAAATTCCTGACAAACCTTAATTATAATGCTTCTAAATAAGGACGGATTGATTTAATAAACGCAATTCGAATAAAGGTTTTATTAAATTTGGGAATTGTCTGCCAGGGGTGCTTTTCGCTTTGAGAGCATTTCTCCGGCATTTTTTAAACATCTGAAAGTGAGACAATTTCTAAAGACCACAGCCGGAATTTTCAGCTCCGGATTTGAGCTGATTCGTTCCTCTCGCCTGGCAAAAATCCTTTTGCTTATCGTTTTCATCAAATTCATGATCTTTTATGGCTTCCTGAAAGGCTTCCTGTATCCGAAGTATCTGAAACCCCATTACGAAAGCGATGCCCATCGCACCGAACAGGTTTTACATGATTTAACCACACCTCATAAAACCGTTACAAATGATAGAGAACATTGACCTTGCCCTGGTGAACTGGTCGCGGGGGCAATTTGCGCTGGTGGCCATGTATCACTGGCTTTTCATTCCACTCACCCTGGGTATGACGTATATCATTGCATTTACGCAAACCATATATGTCAGGACCGGGGACAAGGAGTGGGAGCGTATTGCAAAATTCTGGGCCAAGCTTTTTGGTATTAACTTCGCCATAGGCGTGGGCACCGGCATTATTCTGGGGCTGGAGTTTGGTACCAACTGGGCCAATTATTCCTGGATTTCGGGCGACATATTTGGCGCCCCGTTGGCAGCCGAAGGTATTATGGCCTTCTTCCTCGAGTCTACTTTTATTGCCGTCATGTTTTTTGGCTGGGGAAAAGTTAGCAAGAAGTTTCACCTGGTATCGGTTTACCTGGTGGCTTTCGGTGCGAGCCTCTCGGCTCTGTGGATCCTGGTGGCCAATGCTTGGATGAATTACCCTGTGGGCATGGTGTTCAACCCCGATACTGCGCGCCATGAGATGGTCGATTTCTGGGCGGTTCTTTTTTCGCCCTATGCCATCAATAAGTTTCTTCACACCATTACTTCTGGCTTTGTAATATCCTCATTCTTTATTGTGGCCGTAAGTGGCTGGTACCTGCTCAAGGGGCGTAACATATTGCTGGCCAAACGCAGCATTGTCATTGCTGCCTCTTTTGGGCTGCTTTCCAGCGTTTTTCTGGCCACTACCGGCGATGGCTCGGCCTATTGGGTGGCACAGAAGCAGCCTGCCAAACTGGCAGCCATGGAAGGGCTTTACGAAGGTGAAGAAGGTGCCGGGCTGGTGGCCATCGGGATGTTGCGCCCGGGCAAGCAGATCGGCGACGGTGAAAAAGCGTTTATTTTTAAGATCGAAATACCCAAATTGCTTTCCGTGCTGGGATACCGCAACCCCAATGCTTTTGTGCCCGGAGCCGAAGACCTGGTGCTGGGTAATGCCCAGCAGGATATCATGTCGGCCGATGAAAAGATTACCCGCGGAAAGGTGGCTCTTAATGCCCTGGCCGAATACAAGGAGGCCGTGGCCCTCAACGACAAGGAAGGAGCGGAGGTGGCCCACGCACGATTTGAAGAAAACTATTACTATATGGGCTACGGCCACCTGTTCGACCCTAACGGCATCATACCCAATGTGCCTTTTATCTTTTACAGCTTCAGGATTATGGTGATGCTAGGCTTTGCCTTTATCGCCCTTTTTCTGCTTATTCTCTATCTGGCTGTTACCGACAGGCTGCAGGAAAACCGTTGGCTGCTGCGTACAAGCATCCTGGCATTTCCGCTGGCCTTCCTGGCGTCCATGGCCGGCTGGATTGTGGCCGAGGTTGGACGCCAGCCCTGGACCATACAAGGGCTGCTGCCCACTATGGTATCTACCTCCAATATTAACGCCAATGCGGTGATCCTTACCTTCTGGATGTTTGCGGCCTTGCTCACCGTGCTGGTGCTGGCCGAATTTAAAATTATGACCACAACCATAAAACGCGGACCGGATAACGCAAAGAAAGGAGGCGAAAATGTTTGAGTCACTGACCCATTTACAACTGCAACATTACTGGTGGTTCATCATGTCGGTGGTGGCCTCCACCCTGGTTTTTCTGCTGTTTGTTCAGGGTGGTCAAACCCTTATCGGTACCCTGGGAAAAAACGAAGAGGAGCGCACCATGGTCATAAACTCCATCGGCCGCAAGTGGGAGTTTACCTTTACCACCCTGGTGATGTTTGCCGCGGGCATGTTCGCATCTTTCCCGCTCTTTTACGCCACTTCTTTTGGCGGCGCCTATTACGCCTGGAAAATATTCCTGGTGTGCTTTGTGCTGCAGGCCATCTCTTTCGAGTTCAGGCGCAAGCAGGGCAATATGCTGGGGCAAAAAACCTACGAAGCCTTTCTTTATATCAATGGCTTTCTGGGTGTTTTTTTGCTTGGGGCGGTCGTTGCCACCTTTTTTACCGGTAGCGAATTTTACCGCAGCGAGTACAATCTTTCTTACTGGCAAACCACCCTTTACGGGATCGAGATCCTTTTCAACCCACTGAACATTTCGCTGGGCATCGCCCTGCTATTCCTGGCAAGGACTCTTGGAGCCCTCTATATCCTTAACAATGTCGACCATGACGTTATAGAGCAGCGGGCCCGCCGCCAGGTTGGCCTCAATGCCGTGGTGTTTTTAGTCTTCTTTCTGTATTTTGTAATAAGGATTCTGCTTAAGGATGGCTTTGCCTATCATCCTGAAACCCTCGAAGTGTATATGGAGCCTTATAAATACCTGAACAATTACCTTCAAATGCCAGTTGCACTCATTCTTTTCCTGGCAGGCGTGGTACTGGTATTATATGGTATTGGTATAACCTGGTTCAAGGAAAGCCGCAAGGGCATTTGGTTCTCGGGCTCCGGGACTTTCCTGACTGTTTTGTCGCTGTTTTTTGTGCTGGGCTACAATAATACCTGCTTCTATCCATCGAGCTACGATTTGCAAAGCTCGCTTACCATACAAAACGCCTCTTCCAGTCATTATACCCTAACGGCTATGACCTACATTTCTTTGTTTGTGCCAGTGGTGGCTGCCTACATTTTCTTTACCTGGAGGGCCATCGACAAACACAAGATCAACGATGAGGATATGAAAAGCGGTCATCATCACATCTATTAAAGAAAGGAACAACATGGAACATTTATCATCAATAATATGGTTGCTCACCTGGCCTTTGCTTATTTATGCCAGCTACCGGTTTAGCATTTACATGGTCAGGGTTTTCGAAAGAAACATTCCTGAAGATCAGCGCACTTGCAAAACACGCTGATGCACCCCAGGAAATACTTGTCTAAAAGCCCGGTTTTTGCCGGGCTTTTTGTTTGGCCATGTTTTTTTATTTGATAAAAAGCTGTCCATCAGCAGGGATAAGATTTTTTCTGTACGGTCAATGAATTTTATTGAAAAAAGACTTTAATTCTGAAAAAAACTTCGTATCTTTGCGGTCCGCAATTGATGAAAACGGATTTCGATCCGAAAACGTTCTGAAAACAAGCGGAAAATGGCAAGTGTGAAATCACTGATAATCAGCAAGCAAGTATTTTTTTGCATTTTTTCTGAAAAAATGCCTTGCTGATAAAAAATGTTTTTTTACCTTTGCACTCCCCAAACGCTGGGGCACACGCCTAGGGAGTAGGTGAAACGATCTTTGAAGAAATTGGGAAAGCCAAATAAGTAGCGCAAAAA
>JAWLCS010000056.1:0-15012 GCA_041687035.1 Bacteroidales bacterium | reverse complement strand
GAATTGTCCGGAAGCGAACGCAGCATGGTCATGATTCGAATGCTTAGCGATGAGGTCAACTTCGACGCCCAGGCCGAACTAATGGAAATGGTGTTTTATATTACCAGCATTAACCATCACCTTACCCGTGACCGGATCAGAATGCTGGATGAATATTTCGAAAAGATCAACGTAAAAAAGACGGTCTGATTGAAACCAAAGGGAAATATTGAGTTTTATTTTGAAGAGGTGGAAATTTCCGGTTTTCCTGAAGAGGAGACCCGTGATTGGGTTGCTCGTACCATCCAGAGTGAAGGAGGCAAACCCGGCGATATTTCCTTTATCTTTTGCAACGATGCCTACCTCTTGGAACTGAATGAACAGTATTTGCAGCACGATACCCTTACCGATATTATCACCTTCGACTACTGTGAGGAAACTGGCCTGGTTTCCGGCGATGTTTTTATCAGTCTTGACCGTGTGCGCGAAAACGCAATTGAATTGAACCTTTCCCCCGATGAGGAGTTAAAAAGAGTAATCATTCATGGCGTGCTTCACCTGCTGGGCTACAAGGATAAAGCGCCCGCCGATGAAGCGCTTATGCGCCTTAAAGAGAATTATTACTTAACTTTGCAGGCCTAATTTTTTTTGACTTAAATGTTTGATCACTACGATATTATTGTGGTGGGAGGGGGGCATGCCGGCAGTGAAGCTGCTGCTGCCGGGGCCCGTATGGGTTCCAAAGTTCTCCTGGTAACCATGAATCTAGCCGGCATTGCCCAGATGTCGTGCAACCCCGCCATGGGCGGTATTGCCAAGGGTCAGATCGTTCGCGAGATCGATGCCCTGGGTGGCTATTCTGGCATTGTTACCGACCATACCATGGTGCAGTTTCGCATGCTCAACCGCAGCAAGGGACCGGCCATGTGGAGTCCCCGCGCTCAGAGCGACCGTATTTTGTTTTCGCAGAAATGGCGCGAAATGCTCGAACAGATCCCCAACGTGCATTTCTGGCAGGATACCGTTACCGAAGTGATGGTTGAAAATGGGAAAGCCATAGGGGTGAAGACCGGCTTTGGTGGCCAAATTTTGGGTAAAACCGTTATTATCACCAGCGGGACTTTTCTTAATGGTAAGATTCATATCGGACAGAAAAACTTCAGTGGTGGTCGATTGGGCGATGCCAATGCCACAGGTTTGACTGAAAACCTGCGCGGTTTTGGTATAGAAAGCGAACGGCTTAAAACCGGAACACCTGTACGTGTGGATGGGCGTACCATCGACTTTTCGCAGATGATTGAGCAAAAAGGAGATGATAATCCGGGTCGTTTTTCTTTTCTTGATACGCCCAAGTTAAAGAAACAACTCAGCTGCTATCTTACTTACACCAGCGATGAGGTGCATGATATTCTCCGTACCGGTTTTGATTTTTCGCCCATGTTTGCCGGTCGTATACAGGGAACCGGTCCGCGCTACTGTCCTTCCATTGAAGACAAGATCGATCGCTTTGCCGACAAGGAACGCCATCAACTGTTCATTGAACCTGAAGGATGGACCAGCAACGAATATTACGTGAATGGCTTTTCGAGCAGCTTACCGGAAGAGGTGCAATTTAAAGCCTTGCGAAAAGTTGCGGGTTTTGAAAATGCCCGTATTCTTAAGCCGGGTTATGCCATCGAGTACGATTATTTTCCTCCAACGCAGCTGCAGTTCTCCCTCGAATCGCGCAAAGTCGGGAATTTGTTTTTAGCGGGTCAGGTTAATGGCACCACGGGTTACGAAGAAGCGGCAGGGCAGGGGCTAATGGCAGGGATCAACGCCCATCTTAAAATTAACGGTCAGGAACCCTTTGTGCTGAAACGATCAGAGGCCTATATCGGCGTGCTGATCGACGACCTGGTTACCAAGGGGACCAACGAGCCTTACCGTATGTTTACCAGCCGGGCGGAGTTTCGCATCTTGCTGCGTCAGGACAATGCCGATCAGCGGCTTACCCGCAAGGGTGTTGAACTGGGTCTTGCAGGGGCTGAACGTATGGAACGGCTCGAACGCAAGGAGGCCATTATTGCCGATATTGTGCGGTTTATGGAGAAGGAAAATACCGATCCTTCCGTAATGAATCCTTACCTGGAATCGGTTGCCTCAGCCCCCATTAAAAACAGGAGCCGGTTGGCCAGTATTTTATTGAGGCCACAGGTGTCGCTCCATGGGTTGATAGAAAGCGATAAAAACCTGCATGCCTTTGTGCATGGTTTTTCAGGTGAACCTGTTTTTGATGAAGCCCTGGAATCTGCCGAGATCCAGATTAAATACGCGGGCTACCTGGAAAAAGAAAAAGAAATTGCTGAAAAGATTTCGCGCCTGGAAGATATCCGCCTGGGCGATAACATCGATTATTTGGGGTTTAAAGCCCTTAGCATGGAGGCCCGTGAAAAATTGCAAAAGGTGAAGCCGCAAAACATTGGTCAGGCCAGCCGGATCAGCGGAATTACGCCCTCGGATATTTCGGTGCTTCTTGTGCATCTTGGCAGGTAATGTTTCACGTGAAACAATTTTGCCTTTTATCAAACAATAAAACTTTATAATGTTCCACGTGGAACAATTTTGAAATGGAAAAATTAAGCCGGTGTCCTTTATGTGGGAGTGAGCAGGGGGGGATTCCTTTTTTGACCGCCCCGGATCATATGTTGAAAACCGGCAATTATTCGGTGGTGCGATGCCCTGCTTGCAGTTTGCTGTACACCAACCCCCGCCCTTACGAAAAAAACCTTGGGGCCTATTACCAAAGCGAAGAATACATTTCGCATACAGAGCGTAAAAAAAACCTGCGCGAGGTAATCTATTATAAGGTACAAGCACGAATGCTTGGGCGAAAGGCCCGCCTGATAAATAAGCTGGAGAAAAACCAACAAAGGTTGCTCGACGTGGGCTGTGGCACCGGGGCCTTTGCAAAACACATGCAAGATATTGGTTATCAGGTGGTTGCTGTCGAACCCGAGGCTGCTGCAAGGGAAAAAGCCATGGAAAAAAGGCTGCAAGTGGTTGAAAATCAGGAAGAAATACGAAATGACTACCGGCATGGGCTGGATGTGATCACCTTGTGGCATGTGCTCGAACACCAAACCCGTTTTAAAGAAAGCTTGCAACAATACCATGAGATGCTCGTCCCCGGCGGATGGCTGGTGGTGGCCGTTCCCCAATACCAGGCTTTCGATGCTGTCTTTTACAAATCGTGGTGGGCTGCCTGGGATCTGCCCCGGCATTTGCTTCATTTCAGCGAGAAAACCCTGAAAATGGCTGCCGTACAGACTGGGTTCGAACTTAAGGCCATCAAAGGCATGCCTTTCGATGCTTTTTATGTGTCGCTGCTCAGCGAACAATATCGCGGAACCCCACTTGGCGCCCTGCGGGCAATGCTTATTGGCGCTATTTCCAACTTGCTGGCCTTTTTCAAACTAAAGCCCTGGTCGAGCCAAATCTTCGTTTTCCGTAAAAGACAATAAAAAATATTGCCCTGAAATTGCTTTGTGGAACGCTGTTTGAGGCATTGGTAGCCTGCCGGCGATATGCGCCGCGGTGATGAGTAAAAAATTGTAAATTAGCAGGGATTTGGCGTGGATCCTACCCGCCAATAAAAAAATCAAATGCAAGACTCCAGGCTCAGGATGGTTTTCCGGTTGCTTTTGCTGGCCATTGCAGCGATGCTGCTTTCGGAGGTGGCCTTTCATAACCGTAAAAAAAAGATAGATACCGCCGCCGTAGCCTCAGATTTTCAGGCCTCTTTTATACAAAAGGAAACCCAGCTGAAGGAGTCGCTGCAGTGGTTGGTGGCGATCGCTTCATCAAATGGACCCGAACGCCTTTCGGAAAGCAGCCTGGTAAACTTGCTCGAACCCAGGTTTGATCGCGATGGGCTTACCTATTATATCTATACGGCCGATTCGCTGCTCTTCTGGTCGCACAACGCCATTCCCATCGGCGAGAGCTGGCGCGGGCTGCCACCCAAAGGTTTGCTGCAGCTGCGCAACGGCTGGTATTTCTATCGCACCGCACAAGCCGGCGAAGTGAACATTGCCGTTTTTGCCACCATAAAAACCAGTTTTAAATACCAAAACCGCTATCTTGTAAACGATTATCACCCGGATTTGCCCGTTTCCGGGAATATCTTTTTTATTTCCGACAAAGGTGGGAGAGGATATGCCATCCTGGATCAGGACGAGGATTATGTCTTTTCGCTGGTGCCCCGGCGCACCACAGTGCCTGTTGAGAGCAATGCCTGGATGTGGACCCTGGCCCTGGGACTGGCCCTTGTGGCGCTCATGCTGTTTGTCTATACCCTGTTCAGGCATTTTTCCAGGCGCTTTCATCAGGGCAACAGACTGCTGGCCCTGACAGCCTTTCCTGCAGCACTGATTGGCCTGAGAGCCCTGCTTTTCTTGGCTGGCCTGCCATCGGTTTTTTATCATGGCGAACTTTTTTCTCCAGCCCTTTACGCCACCTCTGCACTGCTTCCTTCATTGGGCGATCTGGTTTTTAATGTGCTGTTTTTCACCATTATTGCCTACTTTCTGTTTCTGCACCTGAAAGATTTTAAACTCAGCATTTCTAAAAAGAGCCGAAGCTTTATTGCAGCCTTTTTGCTGCTCTCCCTTATAGTGTTGCTTTGTGTGCTGGCCATACATTTGATCCGCGGCCTGGTGATCGACTCACGCCTCAACCTGGATGTAAATTTTATTTTCAGCCTTGATATTTACAGCATGGTGGGCTTTTTGATCATTGCCAGCATCTTCTTTTCCTTCTTTTTTCTTGGAATGGTGCTTTTCCGGCTCATTTTTCACCTGCTGCAAGGAAAAACGGACTTCTGGAAGCTTTATGCCGGCTCGGTCGTGTTGTTTATGGTGGCCGACATATACCTGGGCGGCTTTAATTTGCTGCTGTGGCTGCTGTTCGGAGCGGCTACCCTGGTGTTTGAACTGGAGCAAAGCCAGCCGCTGGCCCGCATGGGATTCACCCCACTGGTCATTGCCCTGTTTTTATTCAGCATCATTTCAACTTTTGCCCTTTATCGCTATAATGGCATAAAGGATAAGGAGAAACGCAAGACCTTTGCCCTGAAGCTGGCTTCAGAGCAGGACCCGGTGGCAGAGTTTCTTTTCCTTGAAATAGAAGAAGCGCTCTATAACGATAACCAGCTCAAGAACCTGGTGCTGCGCGACCCATTCAACGAAGCAGCCATTTACCAGTACCTGCAGCATCATTATTTTTATGATTTCTGGGGAAAATACGACCTGCAGCTTACCGTTTGCGAGCCCGACGAAATACGCCTGATCCTGCCAGCCAACATCGAAATGGCCTGTTCGTGGATCTTTGACGACTATATACGGGCTTTTGGCAAGCCCACCATTAGCCGCAACCTGATTTATCTCGACAATAACACCGGGCGCAACAGCTATTTCGCCCGTATTATTGTAGAGGGTCCTGAAACACATGATCAGCCCGTGGTGTACCATGTGAACCTGGAGTTTGACGCCAAGTTTGTGGCCCGCGACACGGGCTTCCCCGAGCTGCTCATCGACGACAAGGTTGACATCAACCGCGAGCTGGTCAACTATTCGTATGCTACCTATAAAAGCGGAGAGCTGATCAATAAGTTCGGGCCCTACATATACAGCATCGATCTTTCTGTTTATGGCGAGTTCAACGAACAGTTCGTGTTTTTCGATTTCGACGATTACCAGCACCTCGTTTATACCAAAGACGAAGATACCCAGCTGATCATCAGCCGTCCGCGGCAAACCTTCCTGGAAGGTATTGCACCCTTTTCCTACCTGTTTTTGCTGTTCTTTTTGCTGATGGTAATATTTTCGCTGCTGGCCAGCCGCCACGACCTGATGGAGTGGTTCCACCTCAACTTCAAACGGCGGGTGCAGGTGTTTATGATCGGCCTGGTGATCCTTTCGGTAATTACCATTGGCGGGGCTTCTACCTGGTTTATGGTGAATATATACCAGAACAAGAACCTGTCAATTATCAACGAAAAATCGCACAGCGTGCTGGTTGAAATGGAGCATTACCTGGCAGGGGAGGACCACCTGAAGGAGGTCTATGAATACTATTTATCGGATTTGCTGCTGAAGCTTTCCAATGTTTTCTTTACCGACATCAATCTTTACAATCCCGAAGGTGCCCTGATCGCTTCGAGCCGCCCAAGGGTGTTTGAGGAAGGCCTGGTGGGCTCGCAAATGAACCCCATTGCCTTTTCGCAATTGCGTACCCAGCAAAAAGGCCAGTTTGTGCACACCGAAAAGATTGGCAAGCTCGAATACATTTCGGCCTATGTGCCCCTGCGCAACAACCGCCACGACCTGCTGGCATACATCAACCTGCCCTATTTTGCCAAGCAAAATGAGCTGCGCAACGAGATTTCCTATTTTATGCTGGCCTTTGTGAACATTAATCTCCTGCTGCTGGTTTTTGCCGTGGTAATGGCCCTGTTTATCTCCAACCACGTCACCCAGCCCCTGCAGCTTATCCGCGACAGCATCTCTAAGCTGCAGCTGGGCAAGACCGATCATAAGATCGAGTGGACCCGCAACGACGAGATAGGGCAGATGGTGAAGGAGTATAACCGCATGATCGATGAGCTGGCGGTGAGTGCCGATTTGCTGGCCCGCAGCGAGCGCGAGTCGGCCTGGCGCGAAATGGCCAAACAGGTGGCCCACGAGATAAAGAACCCGCTCACACCCATGCGCCTGAGCGTACAGCACCTGGAAAAAGCCTGGAAAGAGCAGGTGCCCGACTGGGACCAGCGCCTGAAGCGATTTACAAAAACCATGGTGGAACAAATCGACAGCCTCTCGCTTATTGCCGGCGAATTTTCTGACTTTGCCAAACTGCCGGCAGGGAAAAATGGCCCCATCAACCTGCGCGACTTTGTTCCTGAAATACTCGACCTGTACACCGACCTGGAAAAAGTGGACGTGGAGCTGAAAATGCCCGGTGGGGAGGAGCCCCTGCTGGTGTTTGCCGACAGAAACCAGCTGTTGCGGGTGTTCAACAACCTGTTGCGAAACTCCATTCAGGCCTATCCCAAAGACACCATTGCCCGCATTCAGATTATCTGTGAAACGGATGGACGGCTGGTAACCTGCCATGTGAAGGACTATGGCTGCGGCATCCCCGATGAGCTCAAATCGAATATTTTCAGCCCCTATTTTACCACCAAAACGGGGGGCATGGGGCTGGGGCTTTCCATGGTGAAGAACATCATTGAAACCAACAAGGGACAGGTATTCTTCCGCTCGGAAGAAGGCAAGGGCACTACCTTTTCGTTTTATCTGCCCGCCTACCTGCCCGAAGAGTAGAGAAAGGAGGATTTTGTGAAAAAGATACTGCTTTTGTGCTGCCTGCTTGTGTTGCCCTGCCTGGGTGCCATGGCTCAGAAAGTGTATGTAACCGAGTGGAAATCGGAAGCCACCCATAAGGTCTATGTTACCAAATGGAAGAGCGAGGCCAATGTGCTTGCCTATGTAACCGAATGGAAATCAGAAGCCAAAGCCCGCTCCGGCCTTTGGTATTTTACCGAATGGAAAAGCGAGGCCGATATTATTATTTATTATACCGAATGGAAGAGCGAGGCCGACCTCCTGGTATATTTCACCGAATGGAAATCAGAGGCGACCTGGGAGAAAGATAAATAGGCTGATGCAGGCTGTAACCCTTATTGATACACCCTGGGCTCCACTTCGCCATTGTAAACCATCAGGCCGTTCATTGCCAGGGCACGCATTTCGTCTTCGCCCGGATACACATAGATGGGGGCAATGTGCTTCACCCTTTCCGAAACGGTTTCCACAAAAGGCTTTCCGTAGGCAATGCCGCCGGTAAGCAGAATGGCATCCACCTCACCTTTGAGCACGGTCGACATGGCGCCGATTTCCTTTGCCACCTGGTAGGCCATGGCATCCTGAATGAGCTGTGCCTCTTCGTCGCCGGCCTTGCCTCTTTTCTCCACCTCGTAGGCGTCGTTGGTTCCCAGGTAGGCCACATAGCCGCCTCTGCCGGTAATTATTTTTCTTATTTCCTCTTCGGTGTATTTTCCGCTGAAGCACAGCTTCACCAGTCCGCCCACGGGCAGGGTGCCGCTGCGTTCGGGCGAGAAGGGGCCTTCGCCATCGAGGGCCTGGTTCACGTCAATTACCCGTCCCTTGAAGTGGGCCCCGACGCTGATGCCACCACCCAGGTGGGCAATAATGAGGTTCAGGTCTTCGTAGTGCCTTGAAGTGGATTTGGCATGCTGGCGGGCAATGGCTTTCTGGTTCAGGGCATGAAAAATCGAGATACGCTCCAGCAGGGGGTGCCCCGAGATGCGGGCAATGGGTTCGAGCTCATCCACTACCACCGGGTCGGCAATGTAAGCCTTGGCCGAGGGCAGCGACTTGGCAATATCGTGGGCAATCAATCCGCCCAGGTTGGAGGCATGCTGCCCCAGGATACCCACTTTCAGGTCGTGCATCAGCGCCTCGTTAATCTCGTAAACGCCTGAAGGAATGGGTTTTACCAATCCTCCCCGGCCTACCACCAACACAATTTGCTGAATCTTAATGCCTGCTTCCTCCAGCTCTTTCAGGATAATGGCCTTGCGAAATT
This sequence comes from Bacteroidales bacterium, assembly GCA_041687035.1. Lineage (GTDB taxonomy): Bacteria > Bacteroidota > Bacteroidia > Bacteroidales > UBA7960 > UBA7960. Next base: position 6,384 of record JAWLCS010000056.1, on the reverse strand, counting down.
CGTACTGGTCGGTAATTTTTTTGAAACCGGCCATGTCATCGCATGAATGCTTGATATTTTTCAGGAAAATCTCCTTGGTGTTGCGGAAAACGGCAATTTTTGTGGATGTGGATCCGGGGTTAATGGCAAGAATAAGTTCTCGGTCCATGGGAAAGGGTTGTGTTTTATGGGTTTAATTAATAGCCGCCGCCAGGGCAATGCTGTTGAGTTTGGTTTCGTCGGAGTCGGCCCTTGAAGTAAGCACAATGGGAGCGGAGGCACCAAGGATAATGGCGGCGCATTTGGCCTGTGCAAAGTATATAAAGGCTTTGTAGAGGGCGTTGGCAGCGTCGAGGTCGGAGGCCACCAGCAGGTCGGCATCGCCTGCCACGGCGCTTTTTATGCCTTTGTGCTCGGCGCTTTTGCGGCTAATGGCATTGTCGAAAGCCAGGGGCCCGTCGATGATGCAGCCTTTGATCTGCCCGCGGTCGGCCATCTTGGCCAGGGCGCTGGCATCGAGGGTGCTTTTCATGTCGGGGTTCACCGTTTCTACGGCACTAAGCACGGCCACCTTGGGCATTTCTATGCCCAGCTTGCGCAGATAGGCCGTGGCGCTTTTTATGAGCGACACCTTGCCATTGAGGTCGGGAGCAATGTTCATGGCGGCATCGGTCAGGGCAATGATCTTATGATAGGTGGGCAGCTCGAAAAGGGCCAGGTGCGAGATCAGCTCGCCGGTGCGCAGGCCCCATTCCTTGTTGAGCACCGCCCGCAACAGGCTGGAGGTGGCCAGGTTGCCCTTCATCAGGATGTCGGCCTCCTGGTCTTTGACCAGTTTAACGGCTGCAGCAGCTGCCTTTTCATTGTCGGGCTCGTCGATGATACGGAACGCCTGAAGGTCGAACCCATGCCGCTGGGCAATCTCTTCAATCATAGTCCGGTTGCCCACCAGGATGCCTTCAATAATTCCTTTTTTGCTGGCATTTACCACGGCATCCAGGGCATTTTCGTCGTGGGCGGCGGCCAGTACCAGGCGCTTGGTGGCGTGGGTGTGTGCCATGTCATGCAGTTCCGAAATCTTCTTTAGCATATTGATTTTTGTATTGAAAGTTTGATGGATATTGGCGATTCAAAATTAGCAAATTCTTTTTACAAGGACTTCATAAATGGCTTATTTGGCGCGCAAAGGCGAAAAAAAAGAGGCCCTTGCGGGGCCTCTCGTTATTTAATTGGGTTGCATGCTCAGGCAATCTCGATGCTGCGGCTCAGGCGGGCCTTTTCGGGCTCAAGCTTGGGAACGCTGATAAAAAGAATGCCATTTTCGTAACGCGCGCTGATGTTCTCGGCATTGGTGGTTTTTGGAATGGAGAACGAGCGGGTGAAGCTATCCATGCCAAACTCGCGGCGAAGGAAATTGTCTTCCTGCTGGTTTTCTTCTTCTTTCTTTTCGAATGAAACCGAAAGCACGTTGTTTTCTACCTGAAGGTTAAAGTCTTCCTTCTTCATGCCGGGAACAGCCAGCTGAATCTCGAATTGGTTTTCGTCTTCGCGAATGTTGGTAGCGGGAACACAGCCACAGTTTTTCTCAAAACCGGTGGAATAATTACGTTCCAGCATTTCGTCGAGCATGCTCGATAACATGGGGCGATTTTGCCATCTGATAATTGTCATGGGATTTTCCTCCTTATTTTTTGTGAATATTTTTTAAATTGAAATTTGTTTCCCTGTGCTGGTCAAATCTTGTTCCTTTTGAAAAATTGATGAAAAATCCCTGCAATGTGCGCCATTATGGCCGAAACAAGGGATTTGAGGCAAATTTTTAATGCCAGTTTGACATAAATTAATTTTGCCAAAGGCACGACAAACAATTGCCCGCGGGGCGGGTTTAGTATTTATCTTTGCTTATTAAGGAAGCTAATTTTAAGAAATATTCAGGGCCATACCGCATGGACAGCCAGCACAAGAAAATCCGTGATTTTTTCCGCTTCAGGCGCATTATCGTGCCCATGTTGCTGGGATTGGGGGTGGCTACCTTTTTACTGGTTCGCAATTTCGATGCCGATGCCTTTCGCGAGGTAAACTGGGGCCCGCGCTCGTATTTTTATATTTTCCTGTCGCTGCTGCTCATGGTGGTGCGCGATGCGGCCTATATGTACCGCCTGCGGGTGCTCACCGATGGGCAGCTCTCGTGGCGGCGCAGCTTCGAGGTGATCATGCTGTGGGAGTTTGCTTCGGCCGTTACCCCTTCCATTATTGGGGGTTCGGCCATTGCCCTGTTTATCATTCACCGCGAGGGCGTCAGTATGGGTCGTACCACCGCCATTGTGCTGGTAACGGCCTTTCTCGACGAGCTGTTTTACATTCTTATGGTGCCGGCCATTTTTCTGATCGTGGGCACCAAGGACCTGTTTACCTCCGGAGGTGAGTATGTGCTTATGGACACCCGCTTCGGTACCCAGGGCATTTTTGCCCTCGGCTATATCTTTATCCTGATACTTACCACCATCATTATTTACGGGGTGTTTATCAACCCCCGGGGCACCAAGTGGATACTGCTCAACATTTTCCGGCTGCCATTTTTAAGACGCTGGCGGCTTAAGGCAGCAGAAACAGGAAACGAGATCATCATCACCTCACGCGAGATGAAGGGAAAGCCTTTCATTTTTTGGGTAAAGGCTTTTGGTGGCACTTTCTTTTCCTGGACTGCCCGTTTTTGGGTGGTCAATGCCCTGATCATGGCTTTTGTGGGCTCAGGCGATCACCTGCTCATCTACGGGCGGCAGCTGATCATGTGGGTCATATTGCTCATCAGTCCTACGCCCGGTGGCAGCGGCGTGGCCGAAATCGTGTTCAGCGGCTTCCTGGGCGACTTTATCCCCAGCGGCCTCACCCCGGCCATGGGCCTGATGTGGCGCACCATCAGCTATTATCCCTACCTCTTTATCGGTGCCATCATTTTGCCTGCCTGGCTCAAGCGCGTGTACACCCCAAAACCCAAACCCGAAACCACCATTGAGCCCCCGTTGAAATCTTCTTAAAAAAGCGGTTCATTTTAATCCGGCAAATTATCTAAATTTGAAGGGCGCTTTAGTGTGCGGATAAATGGAATGACAACACCTGCTTTTGACATACAGATTAAGATGTTTTCCGATCCGTTGCAGTATTTTACTGCGATGCTCAACGATATTGAAACCGCCACCCAGTATATTTTCCTGGAGATTTACCGCTTTCGCAACGACCCGGTGGGCATTCGCTTTCGCGATAAACTGCTGAAGAAGCGCCGTGAAGGGGTAAAGATTAAACTGCTTATCGACTCCTGGGCTGCTGCTTCAAATCAGGCCTTTTTTCAGGAACTTATTGATGCCGGGGGCGAGGTGAAATTCTTTAAAAAGGTGCGCCTGAGCTGGGATGGCTTCACCAAGGGCCACCGCAGAAATCATCGCAAGATTCTGGTGATCGATGATCATATCACTTACATTGGCTCGGCAAATATTACCGGCTATTCGTTCAACTGGCGCGAGTCGATGTTTCGCATAAAAGGCAGTATTGCCAAGAAATTCAAGAATATTATCCTTGAGAATTTTCGTATTTACAACAAGTATTTTTACGAAAAGCAGCTTTATACCCGCAATATCAAATATGATGATTTTGAGATAGTAAGAGATGTGCCTTCGCTGGCTTACCAGCCTGTAAAGAAGAAATTTCTGGAGTTGATTTCTGGTGCCCGGCGCGAAATTTTTATCGAAACGCCCTATTTCCTGCCCGGCAGCAGCTTGCGTAAGGCGCTGATGGATGCTGCCAACCGGGGCATTAAGGTTAATGTGATTATTCCGAAAAAATCGGATGTGGGGGCCCTGGACCTGCTTACCTCAAAATACATTGGAGAGCTGGCCCAGCAAGGGGTAAACTTTTTCTTTTTCCTTCCGCAAAACCTGCATGCCAAGCTTTTCCTGGTCGACCGCGAAACCTTTTTGGTGGGCTCGTCGAACTTCGACTACCGCAGCTTCCGCTATATGCACGAGATTTGCCTGGCCGGCAAGCACAAGAGCCTGGTGAGGCAAATGGTCAACCATTTCAACGAAACCCTGAAGGATTCTGAGCCTTTTAACTTCGACTTCTGGCTGAGGCGGCCCATAATGCAGCAGTTTTTCGAGTGGCTGCTGGTACCTTTCCGGCACTTGTTTTAATATTATCTTACCTTACCCGGCCGGCTTTGGCAAAGGTGCGCACGTAATAGGGCTCGTCGAGGTCGCTTACCATCACCCCGCGCGTAGAGGAAACGTGAATGAACTTGTTGTTGCTCAGGTAAATACCCACATGCGACACCTTTCGTCCGCCCGAGGTGCGGAAAAACACCAGGTCGCCTTCGCGAAGCTGCCCCTTGCTGATATTCCTGGCATGAGAAGCCATGTCGGAGCTGCTGCGCGGCAGGTTGGTCTGATACACCACCCTGAACACATCGATGACAAAGCCCGAGCAGTCGGCGCCCTGGCGGGTGGTGCCCCCGTAGCGGTGGGGCGTGCCCATCCAGCTGCTCACCTCGCGTATCAGCAGCGGGTCTTCGGTGCCGTTGAGCTGGTATCCCAGCTTTTGCGAATGCTCCTGGTAAAAGGCCCAGTCGGCCGCTGCAGGGGCAGGGGTGCGGCTGGTCTCGCGCTGGCTGCGGCAGGCCGGCATGGCCAGTATCAACAAAAAAATCAGGGGTAGCAGGGTTTTTTTCCCCGAAAGGGATACCTGCAGGATATCAGATATGTTCTGTGGCTTCATTAAAACAAAAATAATAATAAATACGGGCATTTCATGGCAAAAAAGCATTTTTGGGGTACCTGCCATCTTGCAATTTTTAGTTAATTTGGCCGAAAATATTTACCATCATACCATTAACCCTATTTTTTATGAAAGAAAGTCATTATATCTTAAATCCCAACCCCCTGGTAAGGCATCTGCGCAAATTGCCCCACGAATTTACCAAGGCAGACATTATCAATTACATTGAAGATAACCACATTGAAATGGTGAACTTCCGCTATGTGGGTAGCGACGGCCGCCTGAAGGCCCTGAATTTTGTGATTCAAAACCGTGAGCACCTGGAAAGCATACTTTCGACCGGCGAGCGCGTGGATGGCAGCAGCCTGTTTCCCTTCCTGGAGGCCGGCTCGAGCGACCTCTACGTGGTGCCCCGCTTCAAGACCGCCTTTCTGAATCCCTTTTCGGATATTCCCGCCGTGGACATTCTTTGCTCGTACTACGACAAGGACGGCAACCCCCTGGCCAGCGCGCCCGAAAATATTATGCGCAAAGCCCACCAGGCCCTGCTCGCAAAAACCGGCTACGACCTGGAGGTGATGGGCGAGATAGAATATTATGTGATCAGCGACAAAGATGAGCTCTATAAAGCCACCGACCAGAAAGGCTACCACGAGTCGGCCCCCTTTGTAAAATGGGAGCAGCTGCGCAACGAGGCCATGCTGGCCATTGCACAGACCGGCGCACAGATAAAATACGGGCACTCGGAAGTGGGCAACTTCTCTGATGACGAGCACGAATATGAGCAGAACGAAATAGAGTTCCTTCCCACCAATATTGAAGATGCCGCCGACCAGCTGATCATTGCCAAATGGATACTGCGGCAGGTGGGCTACCGCTACGGCGTTACCATAAGCTACGCGCCCAAGATTACGGCAGGCAAGGCCGGCAGCGGGCTGCACATACATATGCGCCCCATGAAGGACGGCAAAAACGTGACCCTCGACCATGGCCGCATCAGCGATGTGTCGAAAAAGGTCATTGCCGGCATCCTCGACTTGGCACCCTCGCTCTCGGCCTTTGGCAACACCATACCCACATCGTACTTCCGCTTGGTGCCGCACCAGGAAGCGCCTACCAACGTGTGCTGGGGCGAGCGCAACCGCTCCACCCTCATCCGCGTGCCCCTGGGCTGGATCGGCGCCAGCGACATGGTCAAAAAGGAAAATCCGCTGGAAGAAGAGCACCCCGCCGACTTCAGCGACAAGCAGACCTTTGAGTTCCGCTGCCCCGATGGCTCGGCCGACATCTACCTGCTGATTGCAGGCCTGTGCGTGGGTGCACGCCATGGCTTCGAAATGCCCAACGCCCTCGAGTTTGCCAAAAAGACCTATGTGGATGTGAACATCTTTGACGACAAGCACAAGCACCGCACCGCCGAGCTGGCGCAGCTGCCCGTTTCGTGCATGCAGGCCGCCGATTACCTGCGCCAGCAGTCAGAGATCTATCTGCAGCATGGCGTCTTTACCGAAAGCCTGCTCGAAGGTACCGCCAAACGCCTCGATGCCTATAAAGACGAAAACCTGCGCGAAAAGATCAGCTGCAACCGCGAAGAAACCATGAAGCTGGTGAGGCGGTTCCTTCACTGCGGCTAGTGGG
>JAWLCS010000055.1:0-15609 GCA_041687035.1 Bacteroidales bacterium | reverse complement strand
TTGCTCCAGGCCGGCATCGCTGAAAAGTCCGGCAAGGTATTCGTGCCGGTAGGCGATGTTGGCGTCTTTCACTTTGGGGTTGTGCAGGAAGTAATGGCCGTAGCGGTGCGGGAAAAATGGGTTTTCGGCTTCATCCAGATGCTTTTCTGTTGCCGGGGTGATGATGAAGAAGGTGGCGAAGCAGCGTCCGCCGGGCTTCATCACACGGCCGATCTCCTTCAGGTAGTTAGCCACATCTGCGGGCTGCATGTGGGTGAAGACCGAAGTGAGGATCACCAGGTCAAATTCATTTTCCCCGTAAGGGAATTTAAATTCAGATGCCTTTAGATCGGTGGAAAGGTTGTAGAGGTCGTTTTGCAGGGGGGTGTAAAGGAACCTGAAATTGGGATAGGCGGCATAATGCTTTTGGCACCAGTCGATGCCTTCCTTTACAATGTCGAAGCCTTCGTAGCTGCCCTTTTCGTTAAGGAAGCCCGCCAGTGGCCGGGCAATGCGGCCAATGCCGCAGCCCACATCGAGTACGCGGTGGTGAGGCTGCAACTGACAGAGGGTTTGAAAATGTCCAAGCAGGGTGTCGCCAATCTCTACAAAGTTGCCCTGCCCCACGAAGATGCTGCCGCGCGGTGGCACAAGTGCAGTGCGCTTGCCAAGACTGCTTTCGGCCAGATCGATGGGCAGGAAGAACAGCCGCCTGAACACCCTTCTTTGCCCGGGGGGCAGCAGGTAATAGAGTTTGCGGAGCAAGCGGCTCATAAGGATTCTTGTTGCCGTTTATTCCCTGAAAAGGGTCTGTGTGCGGTCGGGGCCGGTCGAAACGATCTCGATGGGCACTTTTACGAAGTCTTCAATCAGGCGCAGGTAGGCGTGCAGCTCGGCGGGCAGCTCTTCTATGGATTTATACGGAGTCAGGTCGCACTGCCAGCCTTTGAAATCGATCAGGATGGGCTTCAGTTTTTCGGGCTCATACGAACTGGGCAGAAACTCAACCACCTTGCCATCGTAATTGTATCCCATACAAACCTTGAACTGCTCCATTGGGCTGAGTACATCAACCTTAGTCATGATGAGTTTGGATACGCCATTGAGCATAACCGAATATTTTAGTGCGGGCAGGTCGAGCCAGCCGCATCGGCGCGGGCGGCCAGTAGTGGAGCCAAATTCATTGCCGGTTTTGCGAAGGGTATCGCCATCGACATCAAACAGCTCAGTGGGAAATGGCCCGCTGCCCACGCGGGTGCAGTAGGCTTTGAATATGCCAAACACCTCCCCTATCCGGGTGGGTGCCAGGCCCAGTCCTGTGCAGGCGCCGGCGGCAATGGTGTTGCTTGAGGTAACGAAGGGATAGGAGCCAAAGTCGATGTCCAAAAGCGTGCCCTGGGCGCCTTCGGCCAGCACCTTCACCCCGCTGTCGAGGGCCTGGTTTATGTACACTTCGCTTTCCACCAACTGAAGCTGCTGGATGCGGTGCAGGCCTTCGAACCAATTCTTTTCATATTCATCAAAAGACATGCATTCAATTTTGAAATCGTCTTTCGAAAATCCCAGGCCCTTTACCAGTCTGAGGTGAGCTTCTTTCAGCAGCTCATAAATGTTTTCAAAATCGGGATGGCTTGAATCGCCCAGCCTCAGCCCGCTGCGTGCAATTTTGTCGGTGTAGGTGGGCCCAATGCCCTTGAGGGTGCTGCCGATCTTCTTCAGGCCCTTAGAGGCTTCGTTGGCGGCGTCGAGCAGTCGGTGCCCGGGGGTGATCAGATGGGCGCGAGCCGAGATGAGCAGGCTTTGGCGCAGTTGCTCCTGGTCAATATCCAGATGGTCGAGCTCCTGGCTGAAAATGTATGGGTCGATCACCACACCGCTGCCAATCAGGTTTTTGCTGCCGGCATGAAAGATACCCGAAGGGATGGTATGCAAAACATACTTGCGGTTTTCAAACTCGAGGGTATGCCCTGCATTGGGGCCGCCCTGAAAACGGGCGATCAGCTGGTACTTCGGGGTGAGCACATCTACGATCTTGCCCTTGCCTTCATCGCCCCATTGCAATCCAAGCAGTACATCTGCTTTATTGGCCTGCTTCATTATACTTTTGTTAAGAATATGACATAAAAAAAGCGGCTGTTACACCCGCTTTATTGCAAGGCCAAATTTAATTCATTTTGGGCACAGCACAAACTGTTTTACCCAATAAACCTGAAACAAAAAATGCTTGCGTTTTAGTTTTTCTTCAGTTTTTGACAATCGCTGCAAAGGCCGTAAAAAACAAAGGAGCGGTGGCTAACTATCACGTTCATGATTTCCTCTACTGAGTTCTGAATTTCCTGCAGCCGGGGATCGCAAAACTCATACACCAGCCCGCATTCGGTGCAGATCACATGATCGTGCTGCTTGTATTTGTATGATTTCTCGAACTGCGCCACATTTTTTCCAAACTGATGCTTGATGACAAGTTTGCAGTTTTGCAGCAGTTCAATGGTATTGTAAAGGGTGGCACGGCTTACCCGGTATTTGTTGTTTTTCATTTTGATATAGAGCGACTCTACATCGAAATGGCCTTCGGTGAGATAAATCTCACGCAAAATGGTAAAACGTTCGGGCGTTTTCCTGTGCCCGTTGGCCGTGAGGTAGGAAGAAAAAATGTTTTTAACGGCTTCGTAAACCTCCTGAAATGCCTTGGATTCCCTCATCTAAGCAAAATTATACAGTTCTGAAAGCCGCCGGAATATGCTTTCATGCATCTTCCTGAAAGAGCGGCAACCTTCCCGTTCATCAACTGTTTGCCGGGCTGATTGGCTCAAAGATATAAAAAAAAATTGTTATTTGAAATCTTTATAAATAATTAAGCTATTAACTGTTTTTCAACTACTTACAAGCCTAAGAAATTTTTCCGATCCGCGACACCGACTGCACGCCTTTAAGTTTTTTTAGTTTGTTTATCAGGTTGTTAAGATGCTGTGTATCATGAATATACAGCATAACCGTGCCTTCGAATGTTCCGGCATTGGTATCAATATTAATGCCTCGGATATTGATGTTGTATTCGCTGGAAATGGTGTTGGTAAGGTTACGGAGTAGTCCGATTTCATCAATCCCCTTAATGCGAATACCCGAAAGGAAAGCAATGTTTTTGTTGGTAATCCATTTGGCCTTTACAATGCGATAGGCATACTTCGACATAAGCTGCACGGCATTGGGGCAGTTGTTGCGGTGGATTTTTATGCCTTCGTTTATGGTAACGAAACCAAACACATCGTCGCCGGGTATTGGGTTGCAACAGGGCGAGAGGGTATAGTTGAGGTTTTCGAGGTTGTCGCCAATAAGCAGGGTATCGGGTTTGCTTTTTAATTGCTGCCTGATGGGGTCATCCTGGGCTTTTTCCTGCGGGGCTGCCTCCCTGGACCTCCCGAAGGGGTTTTTAAGGTAACTAAGAATTCCGCCTTTTTCCTGTTCGGAATGGTAGGCTTTCAACTCTTTCTGCCCGATTTTTCCAATGGCAACATCAAAATACAGGTCGAGAGGCGAAGCCAGTTTGAAATGCTCTACCAGCTTCTGAATGTTGGTGGGGTTGTTCTCGATCTTAAACTGCTTGAGTTTGCGATCCAAAATTTCCTTGCCATCCTCGGCCTGCTTCTTGCGTTCTTCCTTCAGCGCAGTTTTTATGCGGCCCTTTGCCCGGGCGGTGGTGACATAATTGAGCCAGTCGGGCTTGGGCGTCTGTTTGGCAGAAGTGATGATTTCCACCTGGTCGCCACTTTTCAGCACATTGCTAAGCGGAACGAGCTTGTGGTTTACCTTGGCCCCCAGGCAGTGGTTGCCTACCTGCGAGTGAATGCTATAGGCAAAGTCGAGCGCCGTGCTGCCAATGGGCAGGGTACGCAACTCGCCTTTGGGCGTAAACACAATGATCTCGTCTGAAAAGAGATTAAGCTTAAAGTCATCAATAAAATCAAGGGCATCCGATTCGGCAGTCTTCAGTATCTCGCGGATGCGTTTGAGCCACTTGTCGATGCCGCTTTCGCCGGTTTTCGACTCCTTGTACTTCCAGTGGGCGGCATAGCCCTTCTCGGCCACCTCGTCCATGCGGCGAGTGCGGATCTGCACCTCCACCCATTTGCCCGACTTGCTCATCACCGTGGTGTGAAGCGACTCATAGCCGTTGGCCTTGGGCGTAGAGATCCAGTCGCGCAAGCGGTCGGGGTTGGGCCGGTAAATATCCGTAACAATGGAATAAACCTTCCAGCTGTCTGCCTTTTCGCGCGGCTCGGGGGTGTCGATAATGATGCGGATGGCAAAAATGTCGTACACTTCCTCAAAGGGCACCTCCTTCTTCTGCATCTTGCCCCAAATAGAACTGATTGACTTGGTGCGCGCCAGTATAGTAAAATTGAATCCCTCCTTCTCCAGCGATTTTTTTATGGGATCAGTAAAGGCATGAATGAAGCGGTTACGTTCTTCTTCCGAGTCGACCAGCTTTTGCGAAATGGTGGTGAAAATCTCAGGCTCGGTATATTTCAGCGCCAGGTCTTCCAGTTCGCTTTTTATGGCATGAAAACCCAAGCGGTGCGCCAAAGGTGCAAACAGGTATAAGGTTTCGTTGGCGATCTTCAGCTGCTTTTTGGGCGGCAAGGAGTCCAGGGTGCGCATATTGTGCAGGCGGTCGGCCAGCTTAATAAGGATTACCCTGACGTCGTCGGAGAGGGTGAGCAGCATTTTGCGGAAGTTTTCGGCCTGCACCGAAGTGGTCTGGTCGAAAATGTCGCTGATCTTGGTGAGGCCGTCAATAATGCGGGACACCTCCTCTCCGAAATGCTCCGAAATGTCGGCCAGGGTGTAGTCGGTATCTTCTACCACATCGTGCAGCAAAGCACAGATCACACTGGTGGTTCCCAGGCCGATTTCCTCCACCACAATTTGCCCCACAGCAATGGGGTGGTAAATATAGGGTTCGCCACTTTTGCGGCGGTGGTTCTTGTGGGCCTCCACGGCAAAGTCAAAGGCCTGGCGCATCCGCTCGCGGTCTTCCTTGGTAGTGGAAGGTCGGCAAGAGGAAATGAGCTGCCTGTAACGTTTCAGAATCTCCGCTCGTTCGTGATCAAAAGTGGCTGTTTCCTGCATAATTTGTATAATGGACTTTAAGCTCTTGCTGTACACAAAGATACTGCAAATAAGGGGAATTGCTCCCAAGCCAATACAATTTTGGCGTGCTGGAAGCAACTTTTCAAGGCTAACTGTTGCGGGCCAGATTTTTGGTTTGCTCGGTAAAAAGTATACCTACAATGCCGTCGGAGAGGCCTATCTTGGGAACAAAAACGAATGCGGCCTGCAGGTATTCCATAATAAAATGAAATATCTGACCAGCCGGGATGATGACGTCGGCCCGGTCGGGGCGCATGCCCATTAACTCCACACGGTCTTGCACTGAATAACTTCCCAGGTGATCAAGGGCTTGCTCAAGGGCCGAAAATGAGAGTGTTTTATGTGCAATATCGCCGTATATCTTGGTTATTTTGTTAATGTTTCCGCCAGAGCCAACCAGCAACAGCTGTTCGTTCTTTCCTTTAAACTGCGTAAGCCAGGCTTTCATCTTGTCCCATTCCGAAGCTTTTACCATTCCGTTGAGCAGCCTTACGGTTCCAATTCTAAAGGAGTTGGAGGCTACGATCCGCTGGTTTTCCAGTATTGATATCTCGGTGGAGCCCCCTCCCACATCGATATACATCACCTTTTTATAAGCCCCATCAAAGTTCAGGTTGCTCACGGTGCTCACTATGCGGGCTTCTTCCAGTCCATCAATCACCTCAATATCTATCCCGGTTTCCTTTTTGATTCGCTTGAGCAGCCCGGCACTGTTTTCGGCTTCACGCATGGCAGCCGTAGCACAAGCCCTGAAGTCCACTGGCTCCACAACCTCAATAAGCAGTTTAAAAGCTTTCATGGTTTTTACCAGCTGCTCCATTTTCTCTTTCGAAATCCTGCCTTTTTTAAAAACGTCCTCACCCAAACGAAGGGGTATGCGCACCAGTGAGGCTTTCTCAACCACCACTTCTCCATCCTGATCAAACACATTTGCAAAGAAAAGCCTCACGGCATTGGAGCCAATATCGACAGCACCTAAGAGCATAGTTTATCCTTTATTTAAGAGTTGTCTGAAGTATTGGTAAATGGCTTCCTGGCTGCGCAACGGAGCTTCGCCGGGGGCAGGCACACGGTAGCGGTTATGCTGTCCGGCTTCAATAATGCGGGCCTTCACATTGTCTTTCCACTGCAGCTCAAGCATGTTGCGCAGCTCCTGCTGAATATCGGGATCGAGCACGGGGCAGCCCACCTCAATGCGGTGGTCGAGGTTGCGTGTCATCATATCGGCCGAAGAAATTAAATATTTTTCATCCCCTTCATTGTGGAATATAAATACGCGTGAGTGTTCCAGAAAGCGATCCACTATGCTTATCACTTCAATATTTTCGCTTAGGCCTTGTTTACCGGGAATCAGCACGCAAATGCCGCGAACAATCAGGCGGCATTTCACCCCTGCCCTGCTGGCGGCATAGAGTTTTTTAACAATGGCCTCATCCACCAGTGAGTTCAGTTTCATAAAAATGGCAGCGGGTTTACCTGCCCTGGCATTTTTTATTTCGCGTTCAATTTGCTGCACAACAAAATTGCGGGTGCGGAAAGGCGAAACGATAAGGTGCCTGAAGTTTACCGGCGCATACCAGGTCTTTTCAAACAAGCTGAAGACCTTGTCAACCTCCTCGGTGATGTGAGGGTTGCAGGTGAGCAGGCTGTCATCGCCATACACCCCTGCGGTTTCTTCGTTGAAGTTACCGGTTCCGATATTCGCAAAAAGCATGGTCTTCTTGCCTTCCTTCCGCTTAATGAGGATAAGTTTGCTATGCACTTTCAGCCCTTGCACCCCGTGAATGATCTCCACCCCTTCTTCCTGCATCTTTTCCGACCAGTAAATGTTGGCTTTTTCGTCGAAGCGGGCCTGCAACTCAAGAAAAACGGTCACCTTTTTGCCATTACGCGCGGCATTGATCAGGGCATTGATCACCTTCGAATTTTTTGCCACCCGGTAAAGGGTCATTTTTATTGACTTGACTTTTGGATCGATAGAGGCTTCGCGCAGCAAATCGACAATGTAATGAAATGACTGGTAGGGAAAGTGCAGCATTATGTCTTTTTGCCGCATGGCCGCCAGCATGCTCTTGGCACCGGCCAGACTGGGATGAGAAAGTGGCGGCATGGGCGGGTATTCCAAATGGGGCTTCCCCACATTGGGAAAGTTCATAAAATCCTTGAAGTTATGATAGCGCCCCCCGTGGTGCATATTGTCCTTTTCGGAGATCTTGAGCCTTTCGGCCAACATCTTCAGCAGGCTTTTGGGCATGGCCTCATCGTAAATAAAACGCACCGGACGGCCTTGTTTGCGTTGCTTGAGGCTTTCGGTCATGCGCTCCATAAAACTTTTCGACACATCGTTGTCGATGTCGAGCTCGGCATCGCGCGTAAGCTTTATGGAGTAAGCATCGAACTTGTCGTAATCGAAAATGGAAAAAATGCTGGCAAGGTTGTAGCGAATTACATCATCGAGCAAAATAATGAATTGCTTATCGTTGTCACGCGGCAATGAAACAAAACGCGATATGCTGGCAGCAGGAACCCTGATCAGAGCTGAATCATCCTTGAGGCTTTTGTCACTTTTCTGCAAGTGCACCACCAGGTAAATGGCCCGGTCGCGCAGAAATGAGGAACGCTTGAAGTTTTTGATCATAATAGGGAAAAGGTTGGGACGCACGTTTTCCTCAAAAAAACGGGTCACAAACTCCCCCTGCTCAGGGTTAAGCTCCTTTTCGTTGAGCAGAAAAATACTATGCTTTTCCAATTCGGCAAGCAGCTCCTGGTAATTGCTGTTAAACTTCGCCTGCTGCTTCAATTCAATGTCGTTGATCTTTTTCAGGATCTTTGCCGGGTCGAACGGGATATCTTCAGCCATATCCTCGCTGAAATCGCTGATACGGCGCAGTGTTGCCACCCTTACGCGGTAAAACTCGTCGAGGTTGTTTGAGTAAATACCCAGAAACCGCAAGCGCTCAATAAGGGGTACCCGCTCATCGGCGGCCTCCTGCAGCACCCGTTCGTTGAACGAAAGCCAGCTGATCTCACGGTTTATATTTTGCACTTTCTGCATTTTTTTTGCGAGGTGGTCAGGTCCGGCAAAAGGTATCCCGAATCCATCATAACAACAATAATACGCTAAAAACCATTGCGTTTCATTAAAACAATATTAAGTTTTGTGAAAAAACCCTCAAAGCATCCTTGGGTAAACCACAAAGTTGACCCGCTTTGAGGCAAGAAGCACATTTTGCCAGGTGCCGGTTTCAAAGGAGATGCTGACCACAGCAGAGGTGGGCAGGTAGTCGGCAATCCTGGCCTGCATCATTTGTGCCAGGCCGGTCATTACCGGGTTATGCCCCACCAGCATCACGCTCTCCAGTTCGTCGGGCAATGCATGCACCAAATCAAGCAGGTTGTCTTCGGTACCAAGGTAAATCTGGCGCTCCTGGCGGATAGCTTCTTCGGGGAACCCCAGGGCCTTGGCCAGTAAACGAGCCGTCTGGAAGGCACGCACGGCATGGCTCGAAATGATCAGCGCGGGTTTGACCTTCTTTTCAATTAAAAAATCCGCGACCTTTTTAGTACGGTCGATGCCCACCTCCAGCAACGGACGCTCATGGTCTTTCTGGCCGGGATCCGCCCATGACGATTTGGCGTGACGAACAAGGTAAATGGTCTTCATAATTCCAAAAAAGAGTTTATCAGAATTTCCCTTCAAAAACCAAAGGTACAAAAACAAAAAGGAGAATTTTGCCCACCTTGGCAAAAAATAGTTCGATCAATGGCCAAAAAAGGCAAAAAAAATAGAGGCCTAAGCCCCTATTTTTTAAATTGAAATTATTTTAATATGCAAAAAGCGGAAAGCCTTCCATTAGCTTATGCACCTTTTTCTTGACGCTTTCAATCACCTCCTGATTGTCAATGTTCGAGATCACCTCGTCAATGAGGTCGACGATCTGCACGGCATGCTCTTCTTTTAGGCCACGGGTTGTAATGGCGGGCGTACCAACTCGGATGCCGGAAGTGGTGAAGGGCGAACGGCTGTCGAAGGGCACCATATTCTTGTTGATGGTGATATCGGCCTGCACCAGGGTGTTCTCCACCTTCTTGCCTGTAATTTCAGGGAATTTTGAACGCAAGTCAATCAGCATTAGGTGGTTATCGGTGCCATCGGAAGTTACGTGATAGCCTTTGGCAATAAAAGCCTTGGCCATGGCCTGGGCATTTTTCATTACCTGTACTCCGTACTCTTTAAAGGAGGGGTGAAGGGCTTCACCAAAAGCTACGGCCTTAGCGGCGATGACGTGCTCCAGCGGCCCTCCCTGGGTGCCTGGGAATACAGCGCTGTCTAATACCGCCGACATCATTTTGATTTCGCCTTTGGGTGTTTTCTGCCCCCATGGGTTCTCGAAATCCTTGCCCATAAGGATAAGGCCACCGCGCGGACCACGCAGGGTTTTGTGGGTGGTGGTGGTAATAATGTGGCAATGCGGCAACGGGTTGTTGAGGAGCCCTGCTGCGATAAGGCCGGCAGGGTGCGCAATGTCTGCCATGAGAATGGCACCAACCTTATCGGCAATTTCGCGCATGCGCTTGTAGTCCCAGTCGCGCGGATAGGCAGAAGCGCCGGCAATGATCATCTTGGGTTTTTCCTGCAGGGCCATTTTTTCCATCTGTTCATAGTCGATGGTGCCGGTGTCTTCTTTCACGGTATAGGCCACCGGGCTATAAATGATACCCGAGAGGTTTACGGGCGAGCCGTGCGAAAGGTGACCGCCATGACTGAGGTCGAGACCCATAAAGGTGTCGCCGGGCTGCAGGCAGGCAAGAAACACGGCTGCATTGGCCTGGGCGCCGCTGTGGGGCTGCACGTTGGCATATTCGGCCCCAAAAAGCTCCTTGGCACGGTCGATGGCAAGTTGCTCGCTCTGGTCAACAATTTGACAACCCCCATAATAGCGACGACCGGGATAGCCCTCTGCGTATTTGTTGGTCATTACGCTGCCCATGGCACGCATCACCTGCTCGCTAACAAAGTTCTCGGAGGCGATCAGCTCTACGCCATGCAACTGCCGCTGATGCTCCTGCTCAATCAAATCAAAAATCTGACGGTCTTTTTCCATGATATTTCGAAGTTTTTATATAGTTGAAGTTTATTCCGCTAAAACAGGCTCAAAATTAAACAATTTTAAGCAATCGCCTATGCTGATCGAAAGCCCTAAAAATGCTATTTTTACCCGGAATTTGCTTAGAAAATCAAATAAATCAATAAACTTATTAACATGAACAGAACCATCTTTGTTTTGTGGGCCCTGCTGCTTTTCCCATTTCTGCTGCCGGCCCAGGAAAAACTGGTCATCCCCCAATGGCTTTCCACTGGCCCCTTGCCGGTGAATAACCCAGCCTTCCATGAAACGAAAAATGTGGAAGGGAAACCCTTTTCTAACAATGAATTGCTTTCTTTCAGCCAATTCAGCCTGAAGGATTATTTCCCTGAAGAAAACATGATGCTGCCCTGGTTTGGTGGCATAAATGCACAATGGCGGGCGGCTTTCGCCGACGAGAACGGTTTCCTGGTGCTGCACGATGGCAGCCAGACAAGCGAGCCCCAGGTTGCCTACCTTGCCACCTATATCAAGACCGAGCGCTGGATCTCCACCCAACTTGAAATAAGAAGCGCACATATGGTCGAGGCCTATCTCAACGGCGAGCGCATTGGCAGCAAAACCACCATTGAAAAAGAAGAAGGCTCCACCGGGCGGGTTTCGAAAGAACTGAAACTGCCCCGTGGCACCCACCTGCTGGTGATCAAAGCGCTGAAGCCGGCCGAAGAGAGCCTGGCGTGGCGCCTCACAGCCAACCTGGAGATAAAGGAGCCCTTTGCCCTGGGCGACCTGACTCCTTCTCTGAACCCACAAAATATAAAGAACATAAACCATGTTATGGACGGGGTAAAGATCACCTCCGTGCAGCCTTCGGCCGATGGCAAGCATTACGCCATAAGCTACCGGCAGTCGCTGCCGCCCAGCGACCAGTCGGAGTCGTGGACCGACATTCGCCGCTTTTCCGACAACCGTATGGTGTATTCTTTCAAGCACTCGCGGGCATCGCGCTTCACATGGCTTTCCAGCGGAAGCGTTTTGACCTATGTAACCAGCCGCAACAATAAATCGACCATTCACTGGCACAACATCGAAACCGGTGAAATACGCACTCTGCTCGAGGACGAGGACAAAATGGGCATGTTCCGCTGGGCGCCCGACGGCAGTTTCATCATTTACTCCGTGCGTGAAGATGGCTCGGGTACCGATGCCACCATGCGCCAGGTGCTTGGCATGCAAGACCGACCCGGAAACTGGAGAAACCGCAACTTCCTTTACAAGTACGATTTAGCTACCGGGCTGAAAACCCGCCTTACCTGGGGCAATGTGAGCACCTCACTTATGGACATCAGCCCCGATGGCAAAACCTTGCTCATAAGCATGTCGAGACCTGATTATGAAGTTCGGCCCTTTTCCAAATCCGACCTGCTGCTTCTAAATGTGGCCACTCTAAAAGTCGATACGCTTTGGACAGGCGAGTTGTGGGGTGTATCAGCAACCTTCCTGCCCGATGGCAAAAAGCTGCTTGCCACCGGCGGCCCCATGGCCTTTGATGGAGCCGGACTTAACATCCCCCAAGGAACGATCTCGAACAATACCGACCGGCAGGCTTTCATCTACGACCTTGAAACAGGCAACGTAAAATGCATTACCCTGAATTTCGACCCATCGGTTTCTTCTGCTTACTGGCACCCGGTAGAAAACAACATTTATCTGCATGTGGTGGAAGAAGATTACCAGCAGCTCTACCGTTACGATGTTCGACGTGATCGTTTCAGCAAGGTTGAAACGGGTGTGGACATGCTGTCGGGCATCAATTTTGCCGAAAAAGAACTGACCGCCACCTACCTTGGCTCGCAAACCAACGCCCCCCAGAAAGCTTATGTGATGAACCTGCGGAACAATCGTTTCCAGGTGCTTGAGGACACCGAGGGCAACACTTACCGCCATGTGCAGTTTGGCGAAATCCGCGACTGGGACTTCACCTCCAGTGAAAACCTTAAAATTACCGGCCGTTATTACCTGCCACCCGATTTTGATCCGGAAAAGAAATACCCTGTTATTGTGTATTACTATGGCGGCACCACCCCTGTGGGCCGCACCTTTGGTGGGCGCTACCCCTTTAACCTGTGGGCCGGCAACGGATACGTGGTGTATGTGCTGCAGCCCAGCGGTGCCATCGGTTTCGGGCAGGAATTCTCTGCTGCCCATGTGAACAACTGGGGCATTACCGTAGCCGACGAAATTATCGATGCCACCAAAGCCTTCCTCAACGAACACTCTTTTACCGACGCCTCAAAAGTGGGCTGTGCGGGCGCTTCTTACGGAGGTTTTATGACCATGCTGCTGATGACCCGAACCGATATTTTTGCCACCGCCATTTCGCATGCAGGCATCAGCTCCATTTCAAGCTACTGGGGCGAAGGGTATTGGGGTTATTCGTACAGTGCAGGTGCAACCGCCTTTAGCTTCCCGTGGAATAGACAGGATATTTATGTGGGCCAAAGCCCCCTGTTTCATGCCGACAAGGTGCATACCCCCCTGTTGCTGCTCACCGGCGACAGCGACACCAACGTGCCTCCCGGCGAAAGCATACAGATGTACACGGCCCTGAAAATCCTCGGCCGCCCCGTGGAACTTATCATGGTGAAAGGCGAAGACCACCATATTGTAACCTACAGCAAACGAATCGAGTGGCACAACACCATCATGGCCTGGTGGGACCGCTACCTGAAAGACCAGCCGCAGTGGTGGTTTGATTTGTACCCTGAGAAGAATTATTAGGGCCCACACGCGTAGGGACAGGTCGCGACTTGTCCCTACATCTGAAAGATTAGAATTATCATGTCGCGGTGCGCTGCACCTTTCGGTTTACCGTCTAATGGAAATGCTACCGATATTATGGTGCGCTGCACCAAAAAACAGGCGAAATGGAAACAATATCTCTTGCAAAGTCGCCAAAAAAATGGAATTGCTGGGCAACAACCAGACACTTAGCAGCAGCGCTGCGTAACATTGGTAGCACTGATGGCATAACCGAACAATAAGGTGCAGCGCACCGCGACATTATAATCGGATAAATGATTAGGTTCCACAAACACGTTTAGCCATGGCAAATACCTATACCCAACTTTACATTCACCTGGTTTTCTCGCCCAAAAATGGTGATGCATTAATAAAAAAGGCCTGGAAAGACGATCTGGAGAAGTATATTACAGGAATCGTTCAGAAGAATGGCCATAAAATGCTAGCCATTGGTTGCATGCCCGACCATGTGCACATATTTATTGGTTATAATGTTAACCAGCTTATCCCTGATCTGGTTGAAAAAATAAAAACATCAAGCAATGCGTGGATAAAAGAGAATAGTCTCACCAAATTCAAATTTGAATGGCAGAAGGGTTATGGTGCATTTTCACACTCTAAATCACAGAAAAAAACTGTTATCAATTATATTCTGAATCAGGAAAAGCACCATGCCAAAGCATCCTTCAAGGATGAATACCTTGATATCTTACAAAAAAATGAGATTGAATTCGATGACAAGTATCTCTTTGAATTCTTTGAAGGTGTAAACATCTGGGTGTAGACAGGCGACCTGCCTTACTCTTCTGAAAATTCGATCAGCATATTGCGGTAGATATTGAACACATTGGAGCGGGAAATGTAGCCCTTGTACTTGCCGTTCTCCACCACCGCCATATTCCACAACTCGCTTTCGCGGAACTTCCTCATCACGGTATCCATGCTGTCTGTTAAGCTCACTGTTGCCCTTGGCTGAAACATCAGGTTTCGCACCTTGAGTTGGTCGTATTTACTGCTTTCGAACATAATCTCGCGCACATCGTCGAGCCAAACGATACCCAAAAAATTCTCCTCGGGATCGAGTACGGGAAATATGTTGCGCTTCGACTTTGCAATGACCTTCACCAGCTCCCCCAGGGTCATTTCGGGTGTCACCGTATTCAGGTTGTTTTCGATCACCGACTCCACATTCAGCAGGGTCAGCACGGCTTTATCCTTGTGGTGGGTGATCAAGTCGCCGGTCTCGGCAAGTTTCCTGGTGTATAATGAGTGAGGCTGAAAATAATTTACTGTCAGGTAAGAAATAGAGGCCGTGATAATGAGCGGGATAAATAACTCATATCCCCCGGTAATTTCGGCAATGAGAAAAATGGCCGTCAGGGGCGCATGCATAACCCCGGCGATGAGTCCAGCCATACCCACCAGGGCAAAATTATATTCAGAAATCTTGAATCCGGAATAGGTGTTTAATAGCCTCGAAAAGACAAATCCTGAGATGCCGCCCATAAACAGGCTGGGGGCAAACACCCCGCCAATGCCACCGGCTCCTGTGGTGAGGGATGTGGCAATGGCTTTAAAAAAAAGTACGCAAAGCAGAAAGCCAATGAACAGCAATCCCGAGTTGTCCATCAGGTGTCCGAAGGGACTTTCGAGCAGCAAGTCTTCGGGTTGGCCCGAAAGCATGCTGCGCATGGTAAAGTACCCTTCGCCAAAGAGCGGAGGAAAAAGGAAGATCAGCACCCCGAGCACCAGGCCGCCGATCAACACCTTGTTATATGGCCTGCTGACCTTTTTCATCCTGGATTCCACCTTTCCATTCATCCACGAAAAATACAGCGAAACAGCGCCAGTAAAAATTCCCAGCAGGATATAAAACGGAATTGAACCGAAATTAAAAGGGTCTTTCAGTGTGAAATAAAATTCTACGCCTTCGCCCAGGAAAAAGGCGGAGAAAATGGCGCCGGTAACGGCTGCTGTGAGCAACGGAATAATAGAGGCCATGGTGAGGTCGAGCATGAGCACCTCCAGGGCAAAGATCAGTCCGGCAATGGGTGCTTTAAAGATGGCGGCAATTGCGGCCGCAGCGCCACAACCCATAAGCAAAACCGTTCGTTTATGTCCCAGCTTCACCGCCTGCGCCAGGTTGGATCCAATGGCCGCACCGGTGCTTACAATAGGCGCCTCCATACCCACCGAGCCGCCAAAACCGCTGGTAAAGGTGCAAGCCACCACCGACGACCACATGTTGTGCATTTTCATCACCCCCTTGTTGCGCGAAATGGCATACAGTATGCGCGAGAC
The DNA here is from genome assembly GCA_041687035.1 of Bacteroidales bacterium. Lineage (GTDB taxonomy): Bacteria > Bacteroidota > Bacteroidia > Bacteroidales > UBA7960 > UBA7960. Next base: position 289 of record JAWLCS010000055.1, on the reverse strand, counting down.
ACCGTGACCAATATCGTCTTTAACAAAGTTGCGGATATAAAAAACGGTGATTAGAATGCCGATTAGCGGAAATATCAGAAAGAAATAGTTCTCCATATGCCGGCCGGGCGTGTTGCGCACCCAGGCTTCGAAATAGTGCACCCCGGTTTTAAGCACCACCGCAGCAATGGATGCCAGCAAGCCAATAACCACGCAAAGGATCAGGATAAAATGCCTGTCGCTTAGATGCTTTTGCCGCCACACCAAAAACTTTTCAACCCAGGGCTGGAGTTCCATTTTTCAGGATTTC
>JAWLCS010000054.1:14414-15630 GCA_041687035.1 Bacteroidales bacterium | reverse complement strand
ATGCCCCTTTCGGTAATGAGGGCGGTGACAAGCCGCGCCGGGGTTACATCAAAGGCAAAATTGGCGGCAGGGCTGTTCTCTGGGGTGAGCAGCACTTTCTTTATTTCTCCCTCGCAAAGGCCTTCTATATATTTCACCTCCTCGGCACCTCTTTGTTCAATGGGTATCTGTTTCAGCCCATCCTCCATTTGCCAGTCGATGGTAGAGGAAGGCAGGGCCACAAAAAACGGAACCCCGTTGTCTTTGGCCGCCAGGGCTTTGAGGTAGGTGCCAATCTTATTGGCCACATCGCCGGTATAGGTAGTGCGGTCAGAGCCGACGATGACCATGTCGACCAAGCCGTGTTGCATCAGGTGTCCCCCGGCATTGTCGGTGATGATGGTATGTGGCACCCCTTGCTGCCCCAGCTCCCAGGCCGTGAGGCTGGCGCCCTGGTTGCGCGGGCGGGTCTCGTCTACCCACACATGCACATCAATTCCTTTTTCGAATGCTGCGTAAATGGGGGCAGTGGCCGTGCCGTAATCGACGAAGGCCAACCAGCCAGCATTGCAGTGGGTGAGTATATTCACCGCTTTCCCGCCCTTCTTCCTGCTTATTTCTTCAATGAATGAAAGCCCGTGCTGTCCGATCAGCCGGCAGTGGGCTGCATCCATATCGGCAATTTCACCGGCCGTATTAAAAGCATTGAAGACTTTCTCCTTTACGGAAGCACCTCTTTTCATGGCCTCCAATTGTTTTTCAACGGCCCAGGAAAGGTTTACTGCGGTAGGCCTGGAAGCCATTAGCAATTCACCGGCGCGTTTCATGTAATCATCAAAAGATTCGTCCTTTGGCGCTTGCAAGGCAGCCAGGTACATTCCGAAACCGGCAGCCGCACCAATAAGCCCGGCGCCCCGCACATGCATGTCTTTGATGGCGTTGACCACATCATCAACCGAGGTCAGATCTTCCAGCACAAAACGGTGCGGTAAAAACCGCTGGTCAATGATGCGAATGACCCTTTCATCATGCTCGTTCACCCAAATGGTGCGGTAGTGTTTTCCGTTCACATTCATCAGCGATACCCTTTTTTAAATCCCTGCATAAAAGTCAAAAGAACATGTCTGTTTATTCCCTTTCCTGCAAAAATAAAGATTATTGTGGTGGATTAATGCTGCCCGTATTGATTTTCAGCAAGATAAATAATTTTCATTTTTTCAAATCATACAAGACTGTA
>JAWLCS010000054.1:0-14314 GCA_041687035.1 Bacteroidales bacterium | reverse complement strand
AAGGAATCGCTTGCTAAAACCTTGAAATTAAAAAACAAAGGTTTCTTTATCTTTACAGAAAAATTCATGAAAAGAATTTTCCTGATATTTTTCCTTTTCCTATCCCTTTCGATTACAGCTTGTTCGAAAAAAGACAACCCTCCTGCGGGACCAGTGCTTGAGATCAAAGGCTCCGATATGTCCTTTCTTCCGGAAGTAAGACAAAGCGGTTTTGTGATCCGCAACGCCGATGGCCAGCCCGAAGACATGCTGATAACCCTCGAAGAGGCTGGGGTAAACACCATCAGGCTGCGTCTGTGGAAAAACCCTGACACTCCCACCTCGGGTTTTGAAACGGTGAAAACCCTCTCGCAGGAAATCAAGGGCATGGGCATGAAGGTGATGATTGCCGTGCACTATTCCGACACCTGGGCCGACCCCGGCCACCAAAGCAAACCCGCCCAATGGCAAGGCATTTCTTTCGAACAGCTGAAAGACAGTGTATTTGAATACACCCGCAAGATTGTCACCGAAATTCAGCCCGAATACATTCAGATTGGCAACGAGATCAACGCCGGATTGCTATGGCCCGAAGGGCGCTACGACCAGCCGGCACAAATGCGCGAACTGCTGGGGCAGGGCATTGCTGCCGTGAGAGCGCACGGCCCCGGCACCAAGATCATTCTGCAATATGCCGGCCACCAGAATGCCAATGGTTTCTTTTCCGGTCTGTCAACCCTCGATTTCGACATTATCGGATTGAGTTACTACCCGATCTGGCATGGGAAAAACCTTACCGAACTGCGGCAGAACCTGTCACAGATCGCCTTGCAGCAGGGCAAACCAGTTTTCATTGCCGAAACATCCTACCCTTTTACCCTCGATTGGAACGACTATACCAACAATGTGGTCGGGCTCGAATCGCAATTGCTCGATGAATTCCCGGCCACGCCCGAAGGACAGCGCAATTATCTGCAAAGAATCAAGGAAATAATAACCGAGGTGAACGATGGCATAGGATTCTGCTATTGGGGCGGCGAGTGGATCAGCTACAAAGGGGCTACAGCTACAAACGGCTCCACCTGGGAGAACCAGGCCCTGTGGAACTTTAACAAGCGCGCCCTGCCTGCCATTGAGGTTTTTAAAGATTAAAATTAAGGATTCGTTTCGCTGCAGATTCTGTTAGCAATGTGGTTTAAAAGGCCCCGCTGTGGTTACTAATTGTAGATCTTTCTTCCTAAGTTGATGAAATAGTACACGTCATAAAGGCTTCCTGAAATTGTTTTCCACAACTTACGTTGATTAAACCACTGATTTACAACATTACGGACATAAAAGGCAAACTATTTGCATAATCATTTGCATTATGCTTATTGGTAATAATTTCCTGCTTTGAATATTTCCTTAAATTTAAGGGCCAAGGCAATCTGAGAAAAAAATTTGTTTTGCAATGGATAATCACACAAAAGGTGAAAGCCAAATCAAAACCAAGCTATTGCTGAGCTATGCAGTAATCCTGGTGCTGATTTCTTCCATACTTTTTTTCACTTTCGGCAGTTTTCGCCAACTGACACAATCATCAGATGCGCTGGCCCAACCCAATGCACGCATAGGGCTGTTGCACGACATGATTTCCTCTATTTACCAAGCCGAAAGCAACATTAGATCTTACACCCTAACCCAACAAGAAACTTATCTGGATGCCTATTTTGAGGAGCTTTCAACCATAAATGGGATGGTAGATTCATTGTATCAGTTGGCGGATGATGACCCGCACTTTTTACAAACCATTGACTCGATAAACACCCAGCTGCATAGTAAAACCAGGTTGCTCGAACAACTCATTGACCTGAAGAAGCAGGATCAGGGTTCAGTATTTTATGAAGGAGTCATAAACGAGATTTTTCAGACGCCCGAAGAGCCACGGTTGCCTCAGGCTACCGATGAAAGCCCTGTCAGCCAAGCCCCCGCCGACACCCTGAGTTTCTCGCAAGAAGAAATAAGGGAGCAAAGAAACAACTTCTTCCGCAGGGTAAGAGACTTTTTCTCGGGACGAAAAGCCAGTGAAGAAAACATGGCCAGTGAGCCCCGCCCGGAAGAGGAAATTTTGGCCGAAGAAACAACAGAACAAGCAACCACTGATACTGCTGAAACAAGTTACCGCGATACTGAAGAACTGAGGCAGGCACTGGAAAGCACGCTGACCAGCCTGGATCAGTCGCGCCTGGCAAGCATGCAACAAATGCAGCGGCTCGAAAACAGCATACTGCTGGAAGACAAAAAGGTAATGGACCAAATATGGGAGTACGTAACTATTCTTGAAGATTACGAAAGCGCCAATGCCGCCATGGTAGCCGAAACGGCCCGTTCGAACGTTAATGCTACTACCCGGAAAATATTTTTAACCATTGTCCTTTTTATGCTGGTGCTGCTGGCCTTGTCGTGGCTGCTGATCAACGACGTGAACAAAAGCCGGTTTTACAAAAAACAGCTTTTGCGAGAGAAAGAAAAGGCCGAACAAATGGTACTGGCAAAGCAGCGGTTTATGGCCAGTATCAGCCACGAAATACGCACCCCACTCAACAGCATAATCGGGTTTTCAAACCAGTTGAAAAAAGTTAAGCTCGAAAAGGAACCCGATACCTTTGTCGGCGCCATTTATCAGTCTTCGGCACACCTGCTCGATATTGTTAATGAGATCCTTGACTTTTCGAGGATTGAGGCGGGCAAGATCTCTCTTGAGCCAGTACCCGTCAACTTGGTAAAGCTTGCCCGTGAAGTTTACCAGACTTTAACGGTAATTGCCCAGGAGAAAGGGTTGAATTTCAACCTCGACACCAGCCAGGTGAAACATCCGGTGGTGCTGGCCGACCCCATTCGCGTGAAGCAGGTTTTGCTGAATATTGCCGGCAATGCCTTAAAATTTACCAATGAGGGCTCGGTTCATATCGAACTGGCCGATGCCCTCAACGAAGACAACTCCGGCATTAACAACCTTTTCATAAAGGTTTCCGATACGGGCATAGGTATCCCTGAGGAAGATCAGGAGCATATTTTTGAAGAGTTTTCACGGGGCGACAACGAAAACACCCGCCAGCACAAGGGCACGGGCCTGGGGCTTTCCATCACCAAAAAACTGGTGGAAACCATGGACGGCAGCATTGAGCTCTCGAGTCAACCGGGCAAGGGCTCTACCTTTTCGGTGTATCTGCCCCTGCAAGTCACCGAACTGCCTGCCCGCGAAAAGGCCCAGCCTATAACAGAAAACCTTGCTGACATTAAGGCCAGAATTTTGCTGGTAGACGACGACAAATTGAATCACATGCTGATGAGGTCGGTGTTCAACCCCATAAAAGGCATCACTATTGCAGAAGCCGAAAATGCCAGGGAAGCCCTCGAGCAACTCAGCGAGGAAAAATTTGACCTTATCATTACCGACATGCAAATGCCCGGCATCAGCGGGGTTAAAATGATCAGGAAGTTGCGTGCCGAAGCCGGCGCCATCAATGCCAACACCCCGGTGTTGGCTTGTACAGCCGACATAACCACTGAAAATCTTAAAGAAATTAATGAAAGCGGCATAGAAGATTACCTGCTGAAACCCATAAATGAAGACCTGCTCCTGGCAAAAATAAGGGAATTGCTTGGGTTGCCCGAAAACATAACACCTATGGCCGCCCCGCCAACAAAAAAGCAGGATCTAATGCCGTCAGGGGTAAACAAAAATGATCAGCAGGGGCTTTATGACCTGGATGGGCTGATTGCCTTTACCAGCCTCGATCCCGATTCCATACTTCCCGTCATTGAAGTATTCATTAAAGACACCAGAGTTAATATTGTTAAACTGCAGGAATTCATTAAGAATAACAACCGGGAGGGTATCTTTTTGGTGGCGCACAAAATGAGTAATATGTTCGGCTTGCTTAAGGCAGAGCAGGCCATGCTTTTTCTGGATAAGATAAACCGGATGAAAGAGGGTCAGGCTTCAAACAAGGAATTGCATGAAAGCGTAAGCAGGCTCATTGAAGTAAGCAAAAAACTGATCGACCTGCTGGAGGTTGACTTAACAGAAATCGCTTCGGGCCAGCGCCAGGCTGGCCAGGTAAAGCCTTAATCGAGAGAAATACCGTATTGCTTCAGTTTATTGTAAAGCGTCCGGCGGTCGATATTGAGGAGCTTGGCCGCCTTCGATTTGTTAAATTTGGTTTTTTGCAAGGTAGCAAGGATAATCTCCTTTTCGTTTTTTTCGGTTTGGCTTTTCAGGTCATTTTCGGCTTCTGGTGTATCGCTGTGACTCATTGCCGCCGAAAATATGATTTCCCTGGGAAGCGCCGCTTTGTCCAGCTCCTCCCCTTTCGATAACAAAACCGCCCGCTTGATCACATTCTTGATTTCCCTGATGTTACCCGGCCAGCTATAGTTTACAAAAACCTCCATCAGGGAGTCGGGCACGTGTTTCACGTCCTTTCCAAGCTCCCGGTTGGCCACTTCCAGAAAATGTGTAACAAACAATCGGATGTCATCTTTTCTTTCACGCAGTGGTAAAACGGAAATACTGAACTCATTAAGCCTGTGGTAGAGGTCTTCACGAAAGTTGCCCTGCTTCACCGCAAGCTGCAAATCTTCGTTGGTAGCCGTAATAATTCTTACATCAACCGGAATGTTGTTGTTGCTTCCTATTTTGCGGATTTGTCTTTCTTGGATGGCCCTGAGCAGCTTTACCTGGATATCGTAAGAAAGGTTTCCGATTTCGTCAAGAAACAAAGTGCCCTGATTTGCGGCTTCAAACTGTCCGGTTTTGTCCTGGATAGCACCTGTAAACGAGCCTTTTATGTGCCCGAAAAACTCACTGCCAGCCAGTTCGCTCGATAGGGCGCCACAGTCTACCGCCACAAAGGGCTTTGAATGGCGCTGACTCTTTTCGTGAATGTGGCGGGCAATATACTCCTTGCCTGTTCCGCTTTCGCCCTGAATAATTACAGACATATCGGTAGCGGCCACCAGGTCGATGTGCTCATGAATGGTCTTAGATTCCTTGCTTACGGCTTCCACGTATCCAAAACCTTTCTGGCTGGCCGTCTTCTGCTTTGCAGGCTTTTTCAGCTCCTCAGCTCCCGATCCGGCGTACTTTTCAAGGCCGGCATTTATATGCGAAAGCAGCTCGTCGGGGTTTACGGGTTTGGCTACATACTCATAAGCACCATGCTTTATGGCCTTCACTGCCATGCGAATGTCGGCATAGGCCGTCATAAGTATTACCAGCGAATCGGGCGTTTTTTCCTTGATGCTTTTCAGCAATTCAATGCCATTCTGGTCGGGAAGCCTGAAGTCGGTCAGGATCACATCGTATTCGGTAGCTTTGATCTTCTCAAGGGCTTTCTGCGAAGAAAAAGCCTCATCGGTTTCAAACCCCTGCCTTGTAAGAAAGGTTTTCAATATCACGGAAAAACTTACGTCGTCATCGACAATCAATACCTTTTTCTTCATCTATGCCTGTTATGTTAGCTTCGGTAAAAGCCAAACTGCAGGCAGCTTTCGAAATAATGCACTCTCCCTTTCGGGGAGAAATACGAATTAACCCGGTTGCCTGCCTTTTACTGCACACAAATATAGTTCATATTGCCTATAGTATGCTGCACGAGAGCAAAGCTGAGGTTTTTTTTGCACTTTTTAAACAAATAAAAAAGCCAAAGGCCGGCCAAAACAGCCAGCCTTTGAAGCAAGGAAATAAACCTGACAAGGGGGAATCAGGGCAATATTAAGATTTCCGGGCTTAGTCGATACTTACCACCAAATACCTCGTAGTACTCCAGAACTGGTCAGGATCCTCGATAATAATCTGAACACCTTCCTCTTCGAGGGTCTGTAACATATAGCTTCCTTCGGGGTGCTTGCTTATGAGGCGCGGATTCTTGCCGGGAATCTGCAGATTGTCAACCTGGGTTATATTAAGTCTGGTAAAATAATCCTGGTTTAGGTTTGAATTAACCAGAAAGGTGCGGCCAATACCCAGCACACCACCCGATTTTTCAATGATCACCTTGTCTTCAAGGTCACGGCGTGTGCCATAAGTAAAGTAGGCTGTGTTGAGCTGCTCGATTTTCTCTTCAATAACCTGAAGCTTCTCGGTGTTTTCTTCCTCAAGCTTTTCAATGGTTTCTGCCAAGGCAACGTTAGAGATGTTCATCTCATGCATGCTGTCGCGCAACATAGCAATCTCAATGTTCTTTTCTTCAATTTCGCTGGTAAGGCTTGCCACCATGGCCTCAAACTCGGTAATTTTAACATTTGAGTTGCGCAACTGCCGGTTCAGTTCGGCAAGCCGCCTGCGGTTGTCTTCCATCAGCTTGCTTATGGCTTCAAGATCAGCTTCTATCTGCTTTTGAACATCCTGCCCCAGTTGATCCTGCCCGCGGGTTTCTTCTGTAATCAGGTTTTGCTTCACCTTGATCTCGGTGAGGTTGTCGCGAATCTGGGCCATCGACTCAAAAAACATGTTGATATTTTCCTCTTTCTCCAAGGATTCCTGGCGGAGCTGTTCAAGCTCTTCATTCAGGGTGGCTACCTCTTGCTGAAGTTGCTTCTCCTGTTGATTACAGGAGGCCATAATAAAAACGGCGAGCACCAAAGCAAAAAATTTAAAATACTGTTTCATTTTTATTTTGTTTTTAGGGTTTTGACAAAAACAATTAAAACAATCGTGCCATAACTGCTTTGGGCAAAGTTGCCAAAACCATAAAAGCCGCTATTGCTGCCTTTGCAGGCCCGAAAAAATTCAGCGGCCAATTACCTTAAGCAAAGACCTGTGAATATTATTTCTCAATGTGTTACAGGAATGTTGAGAAAACTTCAAATATTCTCCTTCATCAACTTGCCCTTTCTCAAGTTTATGAGCAGATCGGACCATACCCCTATGCAGCACAAAAAAACCGAAAGGCTAGCCTTGCCTTTAAAAGGGTATTGGCTGACACAATATTTCTGTAAAAAGAACCAGTGGCCGGACCTAATTAACCGTATAATAAGTCACGGTTTTCAGTTCGTTCCAGGCCCCGCGGGTAAAGTCGGGAATTTGCACCGGCATACCCTGGTTGGCAACCGATATTTGCGAAAGTTCTATAACCGCCGACCATTCTGCGGCATCATACACATCCTGGTCGAGCGGAAGCCCATGATGCAGGCAGTAAATCAAACGATAGTCCATAATGAAGTCCATGCCCCCATGGCCGCCAACCTGCCGTGCCTTTTCGCCCACTTCCTTAACTATGGGGTGCTCATACACCTTCAGCAGCGAGTCAAGGGCGGCATCTGACAGATAGTAATGCCCGTTGGGCTCGAGGGCAATGCCTGTGCGTGGCCACTTTTGGGCAAAGCCTTTGGTGCCGCTCAGCATGTGGATGCGGCTATAAGGCCTTGGGCTGGTCACATCGTGCTGTATCTTGATGGTCTTGCCTCTGGCGGTCTTAATAATGGTGGTATTCATATCGCCCTTTTTATAATCGCGCTGGGCGTAATCAGAATCTTCCCCAAATTTTTCTTTAGCATATTCAGTAAGTCCAAATTGCCCGCTCGAAACCGACACCAGGTACTCCATACGATCGCCACGGTGAATGTTTAGGGCGTGAGCAAGTGGGCCAAGGCCATGCATGGGATATAGTGCCCCATCTTTTTTCTCGTTGTGCTTCAGCCTCCACATGTCCCAGTAATGCAGGGGTTCGCCCTTTTCGGCAAAAAGATAGGCGCGAAGGTCGTGGATGTAAGCGCCTTCAGCGTGCACGATTTCACCAAAAAGACCTTGCTGCGCCATATTGAGGGTGGCCATTTCAAAGAAATCGTAATTGGTGTTTTCGAGCATCATCATATGACGGCGGGTCCTTTCGGAGGTGTTTACCAGCTGCCAGGCCTCATCGATGGTGAGGGCTGCCGGAATTTCGGTTGCCACATGCTTACCTTGCTCCATGGCATATACGGCAATGGGGGCATGCAAATCCCAATGCGCGGTAATGTAAATCAGATCGATGTCGTCGCGTTCACAAACCAACTTCCAGTCCTCCTCGCCCGTGTAGCTATCAGCCTGCGGGCGTCCCATGCGCTCAAGGGTTTGCCGGGCGCGCTCCACACTTTCTGGAACCACATCGACAATGGCTACGATCTTAGCCTCATCGATATAGCTGAGCCTGCGAACGGCACCCTGACCGCGCATGCCAAGGCCAATAATGCCCACGCGAACAGTATCGATAGGCTCGGCCCTGAGCTCCAGCACATGGGTTTGTCCGGCAGGACGCTCAGGTGTGGGAAATACCTCTGCCGCCTTAAAAAGCTGGTCGCTATCCTTCTGATGTCGGCTATTGCAGGCACTCAGGCCAAAGAAAACGATCAGCAAGGTAATAAGAATGGGATTAAAAAACTTGGTGTTCATTGCAATCTCATTTTTAAATTTCTTGTTGTGTGTTTTTTCGAAAGCGACTCCCCTAAACCGGAACAAATTAGCTCAATTTGGTGATTCGGCTTTCAGGCAAGGTGTTCAGGGCTTTTTTAATGATCGATTTCATCTCGTCTTCCCTGGCTTCCATGGCTTCTATGAGCTTCATCTGTACCTTGCTGCGGTCGATATTATGTTCCTTATAGGCCGTTTTGTAATACACATCGCCGTTGAGGTAATCAGCCAGAAACCTAATGCCCATAATAAAAGTCATAAGCCTTGGTGCCAGGTATAAATACTCCTCTTCGGCCGGGGTTATCACGGGGTTAACCTGCCCCACATAGCCAAAAGTAAATGCCGAAAAAGCTTCCATGTTGAAATCCACTTTGCTGAGGTCCTTTTCGTCTTCGGCAGCGGTGCTGGCACCGGTGCGCAGGGCATCGCCATAGTCGTAGAAAATTATTCCAGGTCCCACGGTGTCGAGGTCAATTACTGCGGCCGACTTTTTGCCACGAAACAGCAAGTTATTGATCTTGGTGTCGTTGTGCACAACCCGCATGGGTATCTTGCCCTGGTCCACCATTTCTTCGATCAGACTTAACGTTTGCTGGCGATCCTTATAAAATTTCACCACATCCTTTATCGATTCAAACCTGCCGGCGGCATCGTGCTTTATGGCCTCATCCAGTTGCCAGATGCGAAACGACAAACGGTGAAAGTCCTTTATCGCCTCCTTAAAATCTTTTGGATCCAGCCCATCACAGGCCTTCACAAACCATCCGTAACCATTGCCGGCCTCAAAAGCCTGCCAGGGCTCCTCAACCACATCAACCGTGTAGGAATCGGTAATGAATGAAGTAACGCGCCAGACCCCGCCTTGGTCATCAGTATAAATCAACTGACCGTCGGCCGCAGGCAAAAGTTCTGCTATGGACACAGGATTTTCCCTTTTCAAAATCACCTCCTGCAGCTTCAGGTGGGTTTCGGCTATGCCATGGGGATCTTTAAACACATTGGTATTGATCCGCTGAAGGATATAGGCCTTATCCAGGCCTTCAAGCACCAATTTATACGTATCGTTAATGTGCCCGCCCCCGAAAGGCTTCACTTCTGCTACCTTGTGGTAGGGAAAAAACTTCTTAACTACATCCGTCAACATGAAAACTAACTTTTCAAAAAAACAAAAACCTTTCGGTGTCTATTTGGTGCGAATCTTATGTCCGTGAAGTGCAAAATAGAGAATAAAGAGATAGCCCGGCAGCATGACCCAGTATGCCGACTGGTAGTTGGCCACGGTAGCCACTTCGGCGGCACCTTTGCTCAGGTCGACCAGGAAACCGAAAATAAGCGGAATGATGGCTCCACCCACAATACCCATTACCAGAAGTGATGAACCGATTTTGGTAAACCGGCCCAGGTCGGCAATGGCCAGGGGCCAGATGGCCGGCCACATCAGCGAGTTGGCAAAGCTAACAAGCAGCAGGCAGTAAAAGGCATATTGGGCCGGAACAAGCACCAGCAATAGGGTAGAGAATATACCTATTAAGGAGAAAATGATCAGAGCCCTTGTTTGCGACAAAATTTTCGGAATGGTAAACACCCCGAAGAGGTAGCCGGCAACCAGGCCAATGGTCACATATTTTGCATAGCCTTCCAGGTTGGGTGCATCGCCAAAGGTAATCCTGGCAAAATCAATAATAGAGGCCATGGGCAGGGTTTCAACACCCACATAAAGGAAAAGGGCCACCACGCCAAGCAGCAAATGCGGAAACTGCATAATGCTGGTTTTGTTGCGGGCATAAGAGGACGAACTCAGTTCGCTTTCCAGCTCTTCGTCCTCGCCAAGGGCCTTCACTTCGGGCAGGGGCGAAAAGTAAACGCCAATACCCAGTAAAAGTAAAATACCTGTTACCAGGTAAAATGGAAACACCACATCATCGAGCCTAACATTCTGAAGGTCGATAAAAGCACCCAGAAAAACGGGGGCCATCCACCAGGCCATTTTGTTCATAATCCCCATAAGGCTCATGCGCATGGCAGCACTTTCCATGGGGCCAATAATTGTAACGTAGGGATTAACGGAAGCCTGCAACAGCGTGTTTCCGATACCACCCACAAACAAGGCTACCAGGAACAGGGGAAAACTAATGCTATTGGCCGAAGGCACAAAAAGCAACATACCAATGGCCATGATAACAAAGGCAATAACCATGGCCTTGCGATAACCAATTTTGGTAATGACCCAGGCCGAAGGACGGCCAAAAACCACAAAGGCCGAAAAAATTGCCGCAGTGACTAGATATGACTGACCGGTGGTCAGATCAAATGCCGAACGAAGGGCCGGGGTAAGGAAACCGCTAATGCCCACGCCAAAGCCCATTACAAAAAACATGACTCCAACCAGAATCAGGGGCACAATGTACTTCTGGCTTTTTGGGATGCTGGTGTTTTGATTCATCTTCATTAAAATTTTGGTTAATGATTCCTGAGATTTACATTTTCCAATGGCAAAGAAACACCAAGGGAAGTTGTAAAAAGACCTTTGGCCTTTACAACAAGGACAAAGTTAATCCATTATAAATGCTACGGAAACTTGGCATAAATCCTTCTTTCCAAACAAAAAAGCCAACCTGCTTAAATGAAAAGAAACTTTAAGGCCATAAAATTATTAAATAATTTTTACTCAGAACAAGTTTTTAGTAATTTTTTTTAAAAAGATTGCAATGCTTCTGGTTCAAAACCAAAAGCATTTTTAAAAAAGCATGCACCCCCATTTTATGGAAACACAAAACAAACAAAAAGCACATGAATAAATCTGATTTTCAGAATAATCAGGCAAGGAAGTTAGCGCCGTATGAGCTTACTTCTTTTTTAATCATCCTCAAAGCTGAGAATGCTCGACATTACTACAGGCAGGGTGCCCATCAGCCTGGCTTTGCCTTTTAGTTCACTCACCAAAATCTGGGTATCCTCCTTAAGGCGCAGCATAGTATACTTGCTTAACTTCTGGTAAATGGGGTCTTTGATGAGGTTGCCTGCTTCGGCCATTTGTCCGCCAATAATAATGGCTTCGGGGTTAAAAAGGTGAATCAGGATAGAAATTCCCTTTGCCAGCACTTCACCAGCTTCTTCGAGCAGTTCAATGGCAAACTGATCGCCCAGGTGGGCGGCCTCGATAATGGTTCGCTGTTTAATTTCATCCGGGTTGTTATTGGCCAGTTTGCTGATGATGGTGTTTTTGCCTCCAACAATTTTCTTTTTTGCGCGCTTCACCAAGGCTGTGCCTGAGGCAATGGTTTCGAGGCATCCGATCTTCCCGCAGTAGCAAAGCTCGCCATCGGCATCCATCTGAATATGGCCAAACTCGCCCGAGAAGCCCGAATGACCGTGATACAGCTCTCCGTTGAGTATCATGCTCAGGCCGATACCCGACCCGATATTGATAAACAATACGTTGTTAAAACTTCTTGCCAAGCCAAACCACAACTCGCCCAGCACCATAATCTTGGTGTCGTGTTCAATAAATGCCGGCCTGCCAAGTAACTTGCTGAAAGTTTCACGAAGGGGCTTTCCGCCAAATTGCTTGTAGCTATAACTTACATCCTTCTTAATATCGATCAGCCCCGGTATGGCAATGCCATAACCCAGAATTTTATCATTAGTGATGTTATTATCCTTTAGGACTTTCTTCACCTCAGCTTTTAAAACCTGCAGAATATTGTCGGTAGTATCGAGCCCATGATTGATCTCAACCTGTTCGCCTATCTGTTGATTATGAAGGTTAAATATACACAGACGGGTTAAGTGCCGGCTCAGGTCAATACCAAAAATATAGCCGTATTCGGGGTTTATACCATAAAGGATGGGCTTGCGACCCCCTTTCGATTGCCCAATCCCGAAATTGTTCACCCAACCTTCGGCCGAAAGCTCAGCCATCAGGTTGGTAATGGTAGGAATGCTGTTATTGGTGGCCTCGCAAAGGTCGGAAATGGTTTGATGGCCCTGGCTGTAAAAAATTTCCAGCACCTGTATTTTTAGCAAATACTTCTTATAATTCGGACCGTTTGCCTTTTCCTCTCCGTTTACCTGCGCTGCCTTCGACATTAAAATGATATTTTAAAAAATAAATATTATAAAAAAGTTTGCCAAATTTAGGAATTATTTTTATTAAGTTATTATTTTTGACAAGCTTTTGGGTCGGATTCGGTATTATCCACACCAAAAACCCTTGCAATTTAATAAAACTTTCTGTTATTCAGCCGAGTATCGGACTTGTTTTTCGCAAACCATTACTGAAAAGATTTAAAAAAGTATTCAATAATATTCAGCCTTAAAATTTAGTGTCATGAACATGCTTTCCAAAAAGCCCCTGGTTTTTCTTGTCATGCTCATCTTGTCACCTATTTGCCTGCTATCGCAGGCCGACTGGGAGAACCTGGCAGTGGTTGAGCGCAACAAGGAACCCGGACGGACCATTTTTTTCAGTTTCGAAAACCAACAGCAGGCCCTAACGCGCGACCGCAACCAAACCCCATGGCATATTTCGCTCGATGGGCATTGGCATTTTAACCTGGCCCACAACCCCGCCAGCCGGCCTGTGGATTTCTACCGCAACGATTTTGACGTGAGCAGCTGGGACCTGATTGAAGTGCCCGGCAACTGGGAGTTTCAGGGCTACGATGTGCCCATTTACGTGAATCACCCTTACGAATTTGCCGACCCGCGCACGCCCATTACTGAACTTCGCAACGGCCCCGAACCGCCTCGCGTGCCCCACGACTACAACCCCGTAGGCTCGTTTCGCCGCGACTTTGATCTGCCAGCCAACTGGGACGGCCGTGAAATCTTTATACATTTCGGATCAGTAAAATCGGCCTTTTATGTCTGGATAAACGGCCAGATGGTGGGTTACAGCCAGGGCAGCAAGCTCCCTTCGGAGTTTAACATTACGCCCTATGTGAAGGCTGGGCAGAAAAATACCGTGGCAGCCGAGGTGTATCGCTGGAGTGATGGCAGCTACCTCGAGTGTCAGGACTTCTGGCGCGTGAGCGGCATCCACAGGTCGGTTTTTGTTTACAGCCAGCCCAAAACACGCATCACCGACTTTGAAGTGGTTTCTACCCTTGACCCAAGTTACGAAATGGGGCTTTTTTCGCTTTATGTTGATTTGAAGAATCACCGCGAAAAAAGGGAGCGTATTACCCTTGAATACGAAGTGCTGGATGGCGAGGGCCGCTATATGGCTGGCGCCGCCACAGAGTGGATAGAAGGCGGCGGGAAAACTACCCTGGCCTTTTCGGGCGCCACAATGGGGGTAAAACCCTGGAGCGCTGAATTTCCAAACCTTTACAACCTTGTCATTACCCTGAAAGACCGCCGCGGCCGTGTGCTTGAAAGCACGGCCAAAAGGATCGGATTTCGCAGCGTGGCAATCGTACGCGGGCAACTGCTGGTGAATGGCGTGCCCATTACCCTGAAAGGCACCAACATTCACGAACACAACCCCGAAACCGGTCAGTTCCTCACTGAAGAATATATGCTCAAGGATATCAGCCTGATGAAGCAGCACAACATCAACGCGGTACGCCTGAGCCACTACCCTTTCCCGGAGCGCTGGTATGAGCTTTGCGATGAGCATGGCCTGTATGTGGTTGATGAGGCCAACATCGAATCGCATGGACTCTACTACGGGGAGCGCTCCCTGGCGCACTTTCCAGAATGGGAGCTCTCACATACCGACCGCATGGTACGTATGGTAAAGCGCACAAAAAATCACCCTTCGGTCATAATCTGGTCGATGGGCAACGAAGCCGGAAACGGCGTAAACTTCTATGCCGGCTACCGTGCCATAAAAGCTGCCGACCGCAGCAAGCGACCTGTGCAATACGAGCGCACCGAAATTGGCAGCCGCTTTGC
>JAWLCS010000053.1:0-17438 GCA_041687035.1 Bacteroidales bacterium | reverse complement strand
TATGACAAGGTGCTCGACATTAACAAATGCTGGCTACAGCCCGAACCCTCCAATGCCATTCGCCTGGCGGTAAAGGAGTTTGCCACCCGGCACAACCTGACTTTTTACGATATCAAGCTGGATAAGGGTTTGCTGAGGAATATCATTATCAGGAACAGCACCAGCGGCGAGGTAATGGTTTCGGTGATCTTTGCCGAAAACGACGCAGAAAAGATAAACTTGCTGCTTGGGTTTATCCGCGACAGTTTTCCTGAGGTTACCACCCTGGCATATTTTATCAACGACAAGCAAAACAGCAGCCTCAACGATCTTGAGCCGGTCATTTATCACGGGAAGCCTTATATGCTTGAAGAAATGGAAGGGCTGAAGTTTGCCGTGGGGCCCAAGTCATTTTACCAGACCAACGCTCCCCAGGCACACCGCCTGTATTCAATTGCCCGCGATTTTGCTGGTCTGGAAGGTCATGAGGTGGTGTATGACTTATACACCGGCACAGGTACCATTGCTATGTTTGTGGCCAGGCAGGCAGCAAAGGTTGTCGGAATAGAATACGTGGAGGAGGCTGTTGAGCACGCACGCCAGAATGCTGCCTCAAACGGCATTACCAACACCCTCTTCTTTGCAGGTGACATGGCACGGGTGTTCAACGAAGAGCTGCTCGACCGTCACGGCTATCCCCATGTAGTGATTACCGACCCGCCCCGGGCCGGCATGCACCCCGACGTGGTGAAACGCATTGCCCGAAGCGGTGCCGACAAGCTGGTGTATGTGAGCTGCAACCCAGCCACCCAGGCGCGAGATATCGAGCTGCTGAGCGAAAGTTACGACCTCGCAAAGGTCCAGGCCGTCGATATGTTCCCGCATACCCATCATGTGGAAAGCGTGGCATTGCTGCTCCGCAAAGGACTGAATAAATAACCATTAGAAAAATATTGGCGAACAAGCATGGCCCAAAGTTGTTTAAGAAAAAAGACAATTTAATACTTAATGTATGAAAACTGCGCTGGTTATTGGCGCCACCGGGTTGGTGGGATTTCAGCTGGTAAAACATCTGATTGAAGATAAGGACTTTGCAAAGGTGGTAGTCTTTTCCAGGAGGTCGACAGGTCTGGTTTCACCTCGCCTCGAAGAACATATTATCGATTTCGACCATCCAGAGCAGTGGCAGCACCTGGTGAAGGGCGATGTGCTTTTTTCGGCCCTGGGCACTACTTTGGCGCAGGCCGGTGGACAAAAGGCACAGTATAAGATCGATCACAGCTACCAGTACCAGTTTGCTGCTTCGGCCGCGCGCAATGCCGTGCCGGTTTATGTGCTGGTTTCTTCGGCCGGAGCAAATCCTAAAAGCCGGACATTTTACATGCGAATGAAAGGTGAGCTGGAGCGCGATGTGAAGGAATTGTTGTTTTCATCCATCGTGCTTATCAAACCTGGCCCGCTGCATGGCGAAAGGAAAGATAACCGCGTGGGTGAAAAAATTGGCGTGGCAGTGATAAGTTTTTTCAACGCCATTGGACTTTTTAGAAAGTACCGCCCCATTGGAGGCGATGTGGTGGCCGGGGCCATGATCCAGGCCTTTAAAAGGGCAACCCCGGGAGTGGCTGCATTCGAACTCGACGAACTATTCTTGCTGGCAAAAAAAGCCTAGCCAGCATTTCTTACCGGATAATTACTTTTTCCATTCCAGTTTCGTTGCCTGAGGTAAGCCTTATGAAGTATATGCCTGCAGGCTGATTTCTCAGGTCGATGTTTAGTATCGGATCAGTCGATGAGGCGGGAATTAAATCACCCCGGATGACCTGTCCATGGATGTTTGTGATGAGCATTTCAACAGGCACATTTCTGGCGGGCATGGTCAGTGTCAAAAGCCCATCAGAAGGGTTGGGATAGACTTTGAAGTCGGGCAAACGAGCCGTTTGCGGAAGTCCTACTGTGCTGGTCAGCGATAGGGTGTAATAACCCTCGGGTGCTACAAGGGGTTTACTTGAAGTCTTTTCGTTGCCGTTGGTAGCGCTGAAATAGTAGGCTATCTCGGCCGTGCCGGCCTCCGCAGGAATCCAAACCCTGAACGTGTCGTTTTCTAGAATCATTTCTTCTTCCAAAAAGCCCAGAGACGGATCGGTGGTCCAATGTACGGTGGCACGCTCTATGCCTGAATGGCTGGAAATATGGGCATTGATCTCATAGCTATCCTGCCCGGTCAAAGCTTGGTCGGGGCTTGCGTGGGCAAACAGTATGGGGTCTTCGGCGGCAATTTCGCGGGTGATGCAATGTATGGCGCCGCTGGCACCAATCACGTTTTCCATATTAAGCCCCACAATTTCATAGCCTGGCATGGCTTGCTGGTATATCTCCAATGCCTGGTTGTCGAGGTAGTGGCCGTAGGTGGGCACCAGTACCAGGTTATTCAGAATAATGGAATTGGTATAGGTGCGGTATGAGGCATTGGGCGGGTAGTTGCCCGATGAACTGGGAACCATGGGAACCCTGACCACCTTATACGGACGGTCATATACGCTCATATGGTTGTTGAGCAGGTTCTGCAGGTTCGACTCGATAAAGGGTCCGTCGGAAACACCAGTGGGGAACTGACCAACCAAAAATGTTTCCTCGTTGAGCAGTTTCATGTGCATATCGATGTGGCTGATATTGTCGTAGGGCAGTTCAGGCATTTTTATGTAGCGGCTGATGCCCAGGTAATTCAGCATGATGTTGTCGATCTGCGCTTCGGTGAGGTTGCTGTTTTCGGTTAATATCAGTTCTGATGAAAAACCCGAGCCAAAACCATCGAATATGAAATTGCCTCCTGTGGCGGTCAGGCGGTTGGGGTGGGTCGTCATCTGGAAAAAGGGCAGTGAAAAATAATCGGCCAGCACACCCGGAATCAGGTTGTCGCTGGGGCGGGGACGATTATACACCCAGTCGACCAAAGCCAGCTCGTTGCCCTCGGCAAGGTAAATGCTTTGCGGGCCGTAGTCTCTGATCCACACCGAATTGAAGGCGGCTTGAATAAATACGATATTGTCGAGGGGCACACTGCCAGAAGTAAGATAACTCTGCACCTGGGAGGGGTCGGAGCAGATGACATACACCGTTGTGGCGGTGCGGGCATATCTTACGATCTCACGAAGCTCGGCGGAATAGGAAGCCCAGGTTACCACCACGCCCTGTACTTCTTCATACTCGCCAGGCGTCCTTGGCAGGGATGCCGGAGGAGTAATCTGTTTGCCAGCAGGCAGCTCATCGAGGTATTGCTGAAAAATTTCTTTTTCTGCCGCGGTCATCCATTTCGGGAGCGGATCCTGGGCAGCAACTATCTGGGGTAAAAAAACGAGCAGCAAAATGGCAAAAGAAAGGTAATGGTAGGGTTTCATTTAGAAAACGTATTTTTCAGGCGTTAGCCAGGTAATTTAAATTATTTTTCCGGTTGGGCAGAATTGAAAATGCAGTAAAGGATGGGCTTTGAGGTTTGCCCGCCAAAGGTACACATACTTTTTTTTAAGAAAGATAACTGGTTATTTAATTTCAAAGGAAGTGTAGCTGCAGGGCGGCTGAGGGGTCGCATGAAACCGGGTTACTTTTGCCCAGCCAGGGCCTTGTCTGCACCAAAGGCTGAACATTTCCAGGGCACTTTCTTCGCCTTCAGCTTCAATGTAAACACTTCCATCGGGCATGTTTTTTACAATGCCAAATACACCAGCCTCCTGTGCCTTGGCGCGGGTGTAATACCTGAATCCAACGCCCTGCACTCGCCCCTCTACCCTTATCTGAATAGCTTTTTTCATGATAAGTGATGCGTTTCAGAATGGGATGACCTTTTCCACCTGTTTGTTTCTGATAAAACTGCTTATTATAAGCCTGGCGTCCCGGTCGTCGGTGGCCGGTTTCAGCACTTCGGCCACATTGCCTGGTGTCATGGCCTGCATTTGGCCGGGCTCGACATAACCCTGTGCGCTGAGTTTGCCTCCTTCAATCAAGATGAGGAATTTTTCACCGTAATTGCGGCCTTTGTCCACCACAATCACGTTCTGCGCGGGCATCGAAGCACCTTCCAGGGCTTGTCCTACGCGCAGGTTATAGCTTTGCGGCGGCTCTATTCCGAGACAGGCCCCACGGCATTGCTTCACAGCATATTGAAAGCAGGCCCCGCTGGTGCTGAAAAGACCGCTGAGGTTCTGGCACAGATGATGCTTTTCTACCAGCCGAAAAAGAAACTCACGTCCCATTTCGCGGTTGGCAAAGCTGGCCACGGGCGTTTGTCCGTTGCTGGTTTTGTCGATCTTAAGGTTAAGGTAGCCTTCCTGGTCGGTGAAGCTAAACAGGCCATAGTTGAAGAAGCTACGCCTCTGGCGGCGGTTGAACAGGGGCTGGTGGCGCTTGATCTCTTCCGACTCAAGCAGCAGGGCGGCCAGCTCACTGCCGGTTTCTTCAAAATCGACCCGGCGCACCTGCCCGGCCATTTCGAGGGCTTTCTGTGAGCGGGCTGACGAGAAGTGGCTCAGCACCCGCTGACGTATGTTTCTGCTTTTGCCAATATAAATAATATCGTTCTTCTCATTGAGGAAATAATACACGCCGGTTTTGGAGGGGAGATTGTTGAGGAGCTCGGCCGAAAGCGACGAATGCATAGCCGTGCGGCCATTGAAGGTGCCCGGAAACCCGTTGAGAAAGCCCTCGGGGTGCTTTTGCAGAAGCAGTTCGAAAAGTTTCACCGTAGCCAGGGCATCGCCGGCTGCGCGGTGGCGGTTGTCAATCTCAATGTGAAGATCCTGGCAAAGTCTTCCCAGGCTGTAGGAAGTTTTTCCCGGAATCAGCTTGCGGCTGAGTTTTACCGTGCATATATTGTTGCGCGTAAAGTCGTAGCCAAGGCTTTTAAATTCGTTGCGCACAAAGTTGTAATCGAAACTCACGTTGTGGGCTACAAACACGGCCTCCCGGGTAAGTTCTACCAGGTCTTTGGCAATCTCGAAAAATCGGGGGGCACGGGCCACCATTTCGTCGGTAATGCCCGTCATTCGCGAAATGAAAGGAGGTATTCTGCGCTCGGGGTTCACCAGGGTGCTGTATTCCTTCACCACTTTTTTGCCATCATGAATAAAAACGGCAATCTCAGTGATCTTGTCGCGGTAAGGGTTACCTCCGGTGGTTTCGATGTCGATAATGGCGTACATGCAATGCAGGGCACAAAGATTCCCTCAAAAATAATGCTTTTTACAGCGTGTTTTTCTATTCTCGCTCTGGCTTGTGCATTATTTCTGCTGGCCTTGTGCCACTTCAATGGCACGGCAAAAGGGCTGAATGGCATTTTTAATAATTCGGCTGGTGCTGCCATCGGCCAGTGAAAGCAGGTACAGGTCGTTTTGCCGCTGGTTGCGGGCCTCTTTTCCTGAAAACATTACGCCCAGTTGGTCGCTGCTCCAAGTAAAATCGCCGATAAACACATTGTCGGGCGAAACTTTCTGCAGTTGCTGCGTCGACTCATCAAAAAGGTACACGCTGAAGGTGGTTTTGCGCTGGCGGTTAGAGGGCTCCTCGGCTCCAATGCCAATGAGCCATTGGCTGCCATCGGATGAAGGCAAAATTTTGGTGGATCTGTTGTAGTCGAGCACTCCGAATTTCTCGGTCAGAATGGCATGACCTGTCAGCATTCCGGTTTTTTCCCACTGATAAAGGAAATGGGTGTCGTGGCCATAAACTGTTTCTCCGTCGGGGGCCCATGAAGGTGAATAGATGTCGATGCCTTCGCGCGCAATCACGTATTTCTTGTCTTCGTTGGCATGGGCAACAATGACTACCCGGTGCGAAGAGCCATTATTTTGTGCAGTAGCCGAAAACAAGAACCTGTTTTCGGTGGGTGACCAAACCGGGCCCCATGAGGTGCCCTGCACGTCTTCAATAATGCTGGTATTGCGGTTGGGGAAATCGAGTACAGCAATGCGGCGCTTATTGCCCACATCGTTTACATAGGCAAGGTAGCGGCCATCAAATGAAAGCGACGGCTCTGCCCCCCTGCCAACCTCGGTATGGGTGCCATCATTCAGTCCTGCCACGTGCACAATGCCTTCACTCACGTAAGCAATGCGGTCGAGTTTCAGGGGATCAGGCTCAGGCTGGCTGCATGAAAACAAAAGGGAGAAAATAAAAATTACAGGAAAAAGAAAGGTTGTTTTTTGGATGCTAAAAATCTGCGCTGTCATAAATAAAAATAAATGGCGGGTCTGGCCCGATAATACATTGATGGCAAATTTTTATCAAAAACCGGGCCGGAATTGTTTCATAAAAAAAGCCAGGCCGTTTTATTGGCCTGGCTTTTTTATATAGCTACCTGAAAATTATGTAAGCTGCGAAGTGCAATTGGGGCAACGGGTAGCTTTGATCGGAATCTGGGTGATGCAGTGAGGGCACTCTTTGGTAGTAGGTGCAGCAGCTGGTGCGGGTTCTTCTTTTTTCTTCAGTCTGTTCATTTGCGTGATAACCATAAAGATGGCCAGTGCAATAATTATAAAGTCAACTACATTGTTGATAAACATGCCGTAATTGATGGTAGCGGCACCGGCTTCTGTGGCTTCGGCAAGCGTTTCAAACTTGTCTGGCCCCAGGTTAATGAATAGACTGGAAAAATCAGTTCCGCCCAGTAATCTGCCAATTGGTGGCATAATAATATCGTTCACAAATGAGGAAACAATCTTACCGAAAGCTCCCCCGATAATGATACCAATGGCCATGTCCATTACATTGCCTTTGACGGCAAACTCCTTAAACTCTTTTACAAATCCCATAGTGCATTTTTTTTGGTTAGTAATATGGAAAAAACAACCTGGTCGGAAGTTTGGTGTAAATTTATAACAAAAAATGAATTTACCTGCATAAATACCCAAATTATAAAAGGCTTGGCGTGGCACCCCGCCTGCATTACCTCATGGCTGGAAGATCAATAAAATGGCATTTATGACAAAAGGGGTGGGTCGTATTTTGCTGCCACAGTTTTCTGAAATTTCTGTAATCTTTATTGTTTAGAATTTCTATGAGTGGCCTTTCAAAGGCATTTCCAAAGCTAAGTTCTTTTGGAAAGGGCTTCGCACAGCAAGGTGCCACTTCTCCGTTCCAGCAAATGTAGAAATGAGTCCAGGGGAAGGGACAATTCCGGAATCCTTTTTCAGGATTGGTTTCCCAGAATGTGGTTTCTATTCGCGGAAATTCTTTTTTGGCGGCTTCCAGGGCATTTTTTGCCGCCAAGAACTCCTCCGACTGATAAAATTCGTAATAACTGGCTTCAATTCCGGTTACTGCAGCCAGGTTGAAAATGGTAAAATTAACATAACGAATACCGGTGCTATTGGCAAACGCGAGTAACTTGTCCATCTGGAAATAGTTTTCCTTCGTAACCACCATATTGAGCATAAGGTCGGTGCTGGAGCCTTTCAATATGCCGGCCAGCATGTGAAGGTTCGAGGCAAATTTCTTAAAGTCCGATCCCAGCCTGATCTTGTTGTAAACCTCTTCCAGCCCGTCGATGCTCACCTGTATGGTGTCAATCTTGTCTTTCAGCCGCAAGGCATATTCTTCTGTTTTGGGAGCATAGGCATTGATGGAGGCAGATATAACAATGCCCTTGTTTTTTTCCCGGATATAATCTACCATCTCTTCCAGCTGCGGATACAGAAAGGTTTCGCCCATGCCGGTTAACCCAATTGAATCGAGGTACGGCCAGGTTTGGTCAATGATCTTTTTTGCCAGCCCGGGATCCATAAAACCTTTGTCCATTTGATGCCCGTAGTCGTATTCCCTTGGGCAAATAGTGCAGTGAATGTTGCAATGGGCGCTCAGCTCGAGCATGATGGTAGAGGGGTGTGCCACGCGGGTACTGTTCGTGGCCTTCAGTCGGTAATGACGTATTTTATTACCCGAGTATTTGAAAAAAGATGCGCCACCGGGCAGTTGCCCGAGGCGCTTTAAAGCTTTCAAGAATTTCCTTTTAGTCATGCTGCTAGATTGTCGTTCACCCCGCGGCTCCAAATTTAAATAAAATACTGTAATTGGGTTGTGGCAATTGTTTTTGTAAATTTGGTCTCCTTAGAATTGCTACTCACAACTTAATTTTTTTAAAACTATGAAAAGACTATTCCTAATCTTTTTACCCTTACTGGCTTTGGTTTCATGCGGGCAGCCCCGCACCTGGGGCGAGGCCGAAGCGCCTGTGGCCGAAAAGATTGAACAAATGCTGGTGATGCATGGCGACACCCGCATCGATTTTTATTACTGGATGAACGACCGGGAAAACCCTGAAGTGATTGCTTACCTGGAAGCCGAGAACGCTTATCTGGAGGCAAAAATGGGATTTACTGCCGAGCTGCAGGAAACCCTGTTTCAGGAAATGCGGGGCCGCATTAAGGAAGACGATCAGTCGGCGCCTTATTTTTCCAATGGATACCATTACTACACCCGGTTTGAGACTGGCAGTGAGTATCCGATTTATTGCCGCCGAAAAGGTAATATGGAAGCGGAGGAGGAAATATTGCTGAATGTAAACGAGATGGCCGAAGGCTATTCGTATTTTAACGTAAGCGGCCTCGATGTCAGTCTCGATAACCGGTTACTCGTTTTTGGCATTGATACCGTTGGCCGCAGGCAATATACCATACTATTTAAAAACCTGGAGACCGGCGAGATTATTCGCAGCGGCATTGCCAATACCAGCAGCAACCAGGTGTGGGCTGCCGACAACGCCACCATTTTTTACACCGCCATCGACCCTGTAACCCTTCGTTATGACCGTGTTATGCGCTACAACTTTCTTGAAGGCGGCCAGCCGGTGGAAGTGTATTACGAAGCAGACGATACTTTTTACAGTATGGGCGTTTTTCGCTCAAAAGATAACCGTTTTGTTCAGATCAGCATAAACAGCACCCTGTCGAACGAAACCCTCCTGCTGCCTGCCGATCAGCCAACCGCTCTGTTCACTGTGTTTCAGCCACGGCAGCGCGACCTGCGTTACGAGGTCTTCCCTTATGGTGATAAGTTCTTGGTGCTTACCAACTTGCATGCGCAGAACTTCAGGTTGATGGAAACACCAGCCCGGGCAACAGGCCTGGCAAGTTGGAAGGAAGTTATCCCCCATCGCAGCGACGTGCTCCTTGAAGGCGTTGAGGTGTTTAACGACTACCTGGTTTTGCAGGAACGCAGCATGGCTCTTCAGCAAATCAGAATCATTCACCAGGGCAGCGGTAAGGAGCATTATCTCCCGTTTGAAGAGGAAGCTTACGCAGCAGGCATTGGCATGAATGCCGAAATGGATACCGATATTTTGCGCTACAACTATACCTCATTGACCACTCCCAGCAGCCAGTACGATTACAACATGGCAACCAGCGAGGTTGTGCTCGTAAAGCAGCAGGAAGTGCTTGGCGGCTTCGACCCGGCCAACTACGAAACCAGGCGAATGTTTGTGTCCGCCCGCGACGGTATTCAGGTTCCGGTTACTCTTTTGTTTCGCAAGGGAATGGAGAAAAACGGCAACAATCCGCTGCTGCTTTATGGTTACGGTTCTTATGGAGCCAGCATGAGCCCACGGTTTAGTTCCAATATTATTAGCCTGGTTGACCGTGGTTTCATATACGCCATTGCCCATATCAGGGGTGGTCAGGAAATGGGCCGCCAATGGTATGAAGATGGCAAGCTGCTGAAAAAGAAAAATACCTTCAACGATTTTATTGACATTGCCGATTTTCTGGTAACTGAAAACTACACCCGCCCGGAAAAACTCTTTGCCAGCGGAGGCAGTGCCGGCGGACTGCTTATGGGTGCCGTGATCAATATGCGGCCAGAATTGTTTAAAGGCGTGATCGCCGCCGTGCCATTCGTGGATGTGGTTACTACCATGCTCGACGAAACCATTCCGCTCACCACCGCCGAGTACGACGAATGGGGCAATCCCAACAATAAGGAGTATTACGATTATATGCTTTCCTATTCACCTTATGACAATGTAAGGGCGCAGGCCTATCCCAACCTGTTGGTTACTTCGGGCTTGCACGACTCGCAGGTGCAATACTGGGAGCCCACAAAATGGGTGGCCAAATTGCGCCAATACAATACGGGCGACAATATGATCCTGCTGTATACCAATATGGAAGCAGGACATGGCGGCGCTTCCGGAAGGTTCCGCAGGCTTAGGGAAGTGGCCAGGGAGTATGCCTTCCTGCTCGAATTGGCAAAAGATTAGGACAGGGTGCCCGGGGAGGTCTGCCGAAGGCCGAAAAGCTTTTCTAGGACCTCCCTGGTATACTCAATACAACCCTCGCTCTTAACTATGTAGTTGTAAATGCCGGTTTCCTGCACCCGGGCCACCAGCTCAATATCCTGCTGTGCCGATAAAACAATAATTTCGGTGGTGGGGGTAATAGACCGTATGGTTTTGATCAGGTCAAGATCCTGCTCATCGCTTAGTCCGCTAATCACTACCTCGGGCTCCTCGTCAATGCGGCTTAGCAAGGTGCGCCCATCAGGGAAGTTTTCGACAGAAAGACCGGGAATAGCCCCAAGGCACAGCCTCAGCAGCATGCCTTCAGTTTTGTTGTCTTCGAGTATGAAGATTTTTTTTTGCGGGAGGCGATTCATGCGGTGCAAAGTTTTTTTGGCCGGTTTTGGGCTTTCAAAGATATTATATTTTGCGTTGCGCTGCAGCAGCCGCTGGGTTGAAACCATCTTTACAAACCCGTTTGTTCTTTTATAATCGTATTTTTGCCAAAAAACAAAAGAGATGAAAGCTTCAGTTGAGATCAGCATGTATCCCCTGGGTCGTGAATTTGTGCCCGACATCAAGGATTTTATCGAGCGTATAAAAGCCCATCATGGTATCATCTGCGAGACGAACGGCATGAGCACCCAGCTTTTTGGCGACTACCGCGAAATTATGAAAGCGCTGACCGACGAGATCGAAGCCAGCTTTGAGCGCCACGGAAAGAGCGTGTTTGTACTGAAGATCGTCAACGCCTTTCTGCAGCAATAAATTTCCGGTGGCCTCCATTCGTAAAATAGCCATCACCGGCCCTGAAAGTACCGGCAAAAGCTGGCTCGCCAGCGGCCTGGCCGCGCATTACAACACCGCGTTCGTGCCGGAGTTTGCCCGTGGCTTCATCGACCAGCTCGGAAGGCCATACGAATACGACGACCTGCTGCAGATTGCAAAAGGACAGCTTTCCGCGGAAGCGAAAATAGAAAAGCAAGCCCGTGATTGCATGTTTTGCGATACGGAGCTGATCGTGATAAAAATCTGGAGCTTGCATAAATATGGTAAATGCCATCCTTTTATCCTTGAACAGATTGAACAAAAGCGCTATGACCTCTATCTGCTATGCGACGTTGACCTCCCTTGGCAATACGACGAACAGCGCGAGCACCCCCACCTGAGGCAGTATTTCTTTAATTGGTATCGCAAGGAGCTGGAAGATTACGGATTCAACTATTCGGTAGTCAGCGGGCAAGGAGAGGAGAGGTTGATGAGCGCAGTCAATGCTGTTGAAAGTCTGGGAAGTTGAGAAGTTGAGAAGATGAGAAGGGGAGAAGATGGGAAGGTGAGAAGTGATTCTGCCTCCTGCGCATTTTTTAAAAACAACTGAAAACCACAAAAAGACCTGAATATGGCCGATGGCAGCCTGTTAAAACAATACATTCACTTGCATTTTATTGTGGTGTTGCTGGGGTTTACCGCCATTATTGGTGCGCTTATTACCCTGCCAGCGGCCGATTTGGTTTGGTTCCGCATGTTTTTTGCCTTTGTGGGGCTCGGCGTTTATCTGTTCTGGCGAAAAATTTCCTTCAGGCTCAAGTGGCGCGACATCCTCAGGCTATTTGGCATTGGGCTGGTGGTGGCCCTGCACTGGATCACCTTCTTTCATGCAGTGAAAGTGTCGAACGTTTCGGTAACACTCGGTGTTTTTGCCTCGGCAACCTTGTTTACCAGTTTCCTGGAACCCATTCTGCAAAAACGTAAGATCTTCTGGCTCGAAGTGCTGATCGGACTGGTGACCGTGGCCGGCATCTACATCATCTTTCAGTATGAGTTCAAGTATATTGAAGGCATTATTTTTTCGTTGATTTCGGCCTTTCTAAACGGCTTGTTTGCCGTTTTAAACCGCAATATTAGCCACCGCCACCACCATACAGTCATCAGTTTTTACGAGATGCTTGGCGGCTTCATTTTTATCACCATTTTCTTTGCCGCCACCGGACAACTTAGCCTGGCCAGCTTGAACCTTTCCGGAGCAGACCTTTTCTGGTTGCTCGTGCTGAGTTTGGTTTGCACCAGCTATGCCTTCACGGCTATTGTCGACATTATGAAAGTGCTCTCGGCCTATACGGTGATGCTGGCCATCAACCTCGAGCCGGTTTACGGAATCATTATGGCATGGTTTATCTTCCCGGAGGCGGAGCGTATGTCGGGCGGCTTTTACCTGGGGGCTTCACTTATCGTGCTGGCGGTGCTAAGCTATCCTTACCTAAAACGAAAGTTCCGAAAGATACCGGGCTGATTCCCGTGCCCTGGCGAAGGCGATAAAGCCTGGATTGGTCAATTCTGTCTTGTTGTACTGCAGCGCTGTGTGGCTGCTGATATGAAACAGGGCTCCTCCATGGGCCAGCAGCAGGGCGTGGCCGGCGGCAGTGTCCCATTCCCAGGTAGGCGAATAGCGGGCATACAGATCGGATCGGCCTTCAATCAGGTCGCAAAACTTCAGGGCGCTGCCTTTTTCATTTAGGGTTACATTGCCGCGTTTTTTCTTTATCTGATCAATTAAATCAAGCGTTTGGGGCTCCAGGTGAGAGCGGCTCACAGCCACTGCAATATTGTTTTCTTCAGGTTTATGAGGCAGGGGTGTGGAATGCTGTAGCACAAGGTCTGCGTTCATTTCCCCCGAAAGGGTTAATGCATTGATGCGAAAAGCCCTTTGCCCGGCCACCCCCCACCAGGCCATGTCGCTGGTAGGCGCCACAATGAGACCCAGCAGTGGCTGGTTGCGGTGCATAAGGGCAATGTTAATGCAAAACTCGCCGTTGCGGCTGATGAACTCCTTGGTGCCATCGAGCGGATCGACCAGCCAGAAATACTCCCAGTGCCGCCGCTCCTCGTAGCCGGCAATGCGGTTTTCTTCACTTATCACCGCTATGCCGGTCTTTTCGAGTGCCTGTGTAATAATATTATTCGAGCGGCGGTCGGCAATGGTAATGGGGCTGCCATCGGCCTTGTCGTCGTAGCCAAAAGGGGTGCGATACACCTTCATAATGGCTTCAGAAGCCTCGCTGCCTGCCCGAAAGGCAATGGCGAGCAATTGCAGTAAATCGTTTTGTGGAATCATTGCCCGGTGGTTTCAGAAGGTGAATTTACGGGTTTATGAGGGTTTTATGAAAAAAAATCTTCCTGGAAAACATTCACCCCTTCCATTTGTTACTTTTTAAATAACTTAAAAACCGAAAAATGAAATTTTATAACCGCTATACCCTAATGTTTTCTGCAGTGATTGCCGCTTTTGTGCTGATCAGTGCAACCACTCAACAGGATAAACCCATCAAAACGCTTCACGACTTTAAAGTTGAAGATATTTACGGCGATGAATTTGATTTGGCTTCCCTTTCGGGAAAAAAAGTGATGGTAGTAAACACCGCCTCCAAATGCGGCCTTACCCCGCAATACGAAGACCTTGAAAGGCTTTATCAGGATTATGGCCACAAAGATTTTGTAATCATTGGCTTCCCTGCCAATAACTTTATGAACCAAGAGCCCGGTACTAACGACGACATTATCACCTTTTGCCAGGAAAATTACGGCGTTTCCTTCCCCATGATGTCGAAAATTTCTGTTAAGGGCGACGACATGCACCCGCTTTATCAGTGGCTCACCCAGAAAAATCAGAACGGGAAGTTCGATGCCGAAGTAACCTGGAACTTCCAGAAGTTTCTTATCGACGAGCAAGGGCGCCTGGTAGATGTGCTTTCGCCTCGTGAAAAGCCTTATTCTGAAAAGGTGGTTGAGTGGTTGAATTAATAATTTAGTTGGTTAAGGGCCACTTTTTTTGGCCCTGCTGGTTTGGAAAAAGGCATGCATCCTGTGGTTGTATGCCTTTTTATTTTTGCATTGCAACCGACAAATGGGGTTTTATTTTATCTTTGTAGGTTGTACCTCATTATACGGCAAAAGGCGATGCAACAAGAACAAAATACCAGCTTCGGCAATGACTTCAGGTTTGTTTTCGCCATTACCGAAAATCCGCCCCTGGGTCATATGATAGAGCCTTTTGCGGTGAAAGCCATTGGACAAGGGCAGTTTAGTTACGACTTTCAGCGCATCAATCCGGCCACCGCCGGCGATTATTTCATCAATATCAGTCAGGCTCACCAACGGCTCCTGAAACTTTTCAGCCAGTATGGCGACGAGGCCCTGCTGAAGCGCTTCAATAAGGACAAGCTGAAACCCACCCTGTTTTTCGAGCATCTGACGCTCGATTTTGTGGCCACCCATATTCGCCCCCTGGTCGACAAGAAGATGTACGAAATGGCCACCATCTTGCTCGAAAACGATATCCCGCTGTATTATAAAGGGCTGAAAGACGACCGCATACAGGAAGAGCCCATCCATGTGGCCCCTGAACTGGTCGATCCGGTCTTTTATTTCAACAGAACCGAAAACGGGATTGAGTACAGGCTCGTTATCCATCACAACGACAGGGAAATTTCTTTGCTGGAAACCGATGCCATGCTGCTTGGCCAGAAGCCTTGCCTGCTGCTCATCGGCAAGACACTTTACCTTTTCGACAAGGAATGGGAAGGAAAGAAACTGACGCCTTTTTTCACCAAGGAGTTTATTATGGTGCCAAAGACCGCGGAGAAATCCTATTTCCAAAAATTTGTGCTCGATGCGGTGCGGCAATATAAGGTTAAGGCCGAAGGCTTTTCTGTGAAGACCGCAGAGGTGCAACCCACCCCTGGGCTGAAGCTGGAGCAGAACTGGCAGAACCATTGGGTGTTGCAGGCCGCTTTTGAATATGGTAACAGCATTTTTCAGCATGGAGATGCCGCCCATTCGAAAGTTTCAATGAAGGAAGAAAAAGGGAGTTTTTCTTTTGAAAAGGTGGAACGTGATCTGGCCTTTGAAAAAAAGTGGGTAAAGCAGCTTGAAAAGCTCGGCCTGATAAACCGCGGGGGCGATGGATTGTACCTGTGGTATCCGGCCCGTGAGCTGCAAGACGAGGAGGGCGAACCCCGCCTTGCATCAATGCACGATTATGTCGACTGGCTCTCGGCTCATCGCGAAGCCCTGGGGTTGAAAGAGATCAACGTGCAGCAGGATTCGGGCAACGCCGCTTTTTTTTTGGGCAGTCCGCTGGTAAGGCTTGAGGTAAGCGACCGCAACGACTGGTTCGATTTATATGGCACCGTGAGCTTCGGGCCGCACGAAATTCCATTCCTCAGGCTGAAAAATCATATCCTGCAGGGTCGCCGGGAATTTGCCCTGCCCGATGGCTCCATTGGGCTGATCCCTTCCGAGTGGTTCGAAAAATACCAGGATGTGCTGAAGTTCTCTTCTGGAAAGGGAAATACCCTGCAACTGAAAAAGCACCACTTCACCCTGCTGGGGCAACTGAAGGAGGCCAGCACACCCATTGAAGGGCTCGATGAGGCCATAAAGACATTCAGCCCGCCTCCGCTCCCCACTGAAATAAAGGCTGAACTGCGGCCTTACCAGCTGCAGGGCTTCCAATGGATGAGCTTCCTGCGCCAGAATCGCCTGGGTGGCTGCCTGGCCGACGACATGGGCCTTGGAAAGACATTGCAGACCCTGGCTGTGCTGGTGGATGCCCATAAGGTGGCAGCACCCCCAGCGAAACCTTCTGCAGAAAATGTCTGTGTGGAAAAACAGGAAGGCACCCTGCAACTGGAGTTATTCGCGGAAGGGGAAGGGGAGCACGAAGTCCGGGATTCGGTCACTTCGCTGCTGGTAATGCCCCTCTCGCTCATACACAACTGGGTGCGCGAAATCAGCCGCTTCGCGCCTACGCTCAGCGTGCTGCAACATACCGGCCCGTCTCGCAGTGCCAGCACCCGGCGCTTCAAACGCTACGACCTGGTGCTTACCACCTATGGCACGGTGCGCAACGATATTGAAATGCTTGAGAAGTTTCATTTCAACTATGTGGTGCTCGACGAAAGCCAGATCATAAAAAATGCCGAGTCGAAGATCTTTAACGCCATTAAAAAACTTCAGGCCAGCCACCGCCTGGTACTAACGGGCACGCCGGTCGAAAACAGCCTCAATGACCTGTGGTCGCAGTTTTCGTTTCTGAATCCCGGGCTGCTGGGCAACCTCAGCTACTTCAGAGAGGAATTTGTGCAACCCATAGAGCGCAACTATGACAGCCGCAAGCAATGGAAGTTGCACCAGCTGATCGAACCATTCATTCTGCGTCGCACCAAGGCTGAAGTGGCAAAGGAGCTGCCCGAGCTAACCGAAACGGTGCGCTATTGCGAAATGAGCGAGGAGCACCGTAAGTTTTATGAAACCCGCAAATCACAGATTCGCAACCTGATTCTGGAGCAGGTAGAAAAGCAGGGTGTGGACAAATCGCGCTTTTTTATTCTGAGTAGCCTTATGAAGCTGCGGCTAATGGCCAACCACCCGCTGATGGTCGACCCCGCATATGCCTTCGACTCAGGCAAATTTATCGAGGTGCGCGAAAACATTGGCAAGCTCATGGCCGAAGGGCACAAAGTGCTCATTTTTTCGCAGTTTGTGAAGCACCTGAATATTTATCGCAGGTATTTTGAGGAAGAAGGCTTGCCCTACAACCTTCTTACCGGGCAGATTGCCGGCAAGGACAGGGAAAAGCTGATCAGCGACTTCCAGAACGACCCGGAAAAGCGACTGTTCCTTATTTCGTTAAAGGCAGGGGGTGTTGGGCTTAACCTTACCGGGGCCGACTATGTGTTTATGCTAGACCCCTGGTGGAATCCGGCAGTGGAAAAACAGGCCATAAACCGCGCCCACCGAATAGGGCAGGATAAAAATGTGTTTGTGTACAAGTTTATTACCCGCGACACGGTGGAAGAAAAGATTCTGCTGCTGCAGCAACGCAAAACAACCCTGGCAGAAATGCTTATTGACAGGAACAACCCCATGAAAAACCTCGGGGAAGAGGAAATCAGGGATTTGATTGCATAAACGGATCGCCGGGTTATTTAGTTACAAATCAATAGCTGCCGGCAAAGAATTCTCAATGTCCGAAAGTTTCCTGGATGGCTTTAAGTCCCGAACCCGATTCAAAGGGGTAATCACAATTTTTCAGCCCTTTTTCAATGGCGCCTATGGTGGCCAATAAGTCGCCTCGGTTTACTGCGCCCATATGGCCGACCCTGAAATAGCTACCCTTGATGTCGGGAAGCAAACCGCC
>JAWLCS010000052.1:0-18768 GCA_041687035.1 Bacteroidales bacterium | reverse complement strand
CTGACACATAACCTTATTACCTTATTGGGGTTTCTGAACTGTCGGCCCATCGGCTTCGTCTCACCCGAGGCGAGACGCAGTCGAGAGGTGGTGTGAATGGCAATAATAAATAGCCGTAGCCTTCAGGCTGCGGAAAGGAAGGGGGATATCCCTTTGGGTTTTAACCCAAAATTTAAAATAGATTTGGGCTAAAGCCCTGTTGTTCCTTGCAATTTCAAACCCGGCATAAATGCCGGGGCTATTGATGGTCTTGGCACTCCGGACCGGTCGCGATCGGTCCCTACTCCTTTGCCACTGCGTTTTCCTCTTCGGGGAATTTCAGGCTGTAGATCAGGGCTTCGAGCTGGCGCAGGTAGTCGCGCTTGTCGAACTTAGGGGCATACACAAAGCCGTCGAGGATCACGAGCCTGTTGCGGGCTTCGTCAACCAGGGTGTAATTGATAAAGGGTCCGCCCATGAAGTCGTTTTCTACGCGCCACAGGCTGCGGGTTTCCACGGCGTAGCGGCCGTTGAAGTTCACCTCGCGGAATTCGGGCATCAGCTCGGGGTAGGTGGTCATATAGGAGCCTTCGAACTGCCCCGGGATGTATTTGTAGGTGAGTGAGTCACGCCGCATGCGTATGGTTTCCGGTGCAAAGTCTATGGCCGGATCGGTATATTCGAGGGTGGCAATCATAATGCTCATTTCCAGGTCGTCGCGGGTGCCGGTGCGTCGCAGCCAAATAAAAGCGTCGTCCTGGGCGGCCACAAAATAGCCTTCGGGCACTGCCATTTCGTAACCGAACTTCTCCCTGATGATGTTGCGGGCCTCCAGGTTGGGCATGCGGTTGTTGGCGTTGACCACCCTTTCGCGCTCGGTGGCAATGTAATGTTCGGTAAAAGATTGGGCGTTGGCTTCCATTACGCGGCGGAAGATGGAGTCGTTGGGCGCTTTTATGCGAATGACCATCTGGGGGTATGACCAAACGTCGCGCGAAACTTCGATGGTGGCCTTGGGGTGGCTCTCCGAAATGTCGGCCATAAAGATATGGCGATGGGTTTCGAACATCTTCACGAAGCTTTCTTCCTGGATCTGCACCAGGTCGAACATGGGCTCGAACGACAGCACCATGGGCACCTGGGCTTTGAACACCTCGCGCACGGCCTCGCCGGCGGTTCCTTCAAATTTGCTGGAGTTCATTACCACCAGCATCTCGCCTGCACGGCCGGTTGCTGAGGGTTTCTGCGGCCGCTCAGTGCTGCAGGCTGCAAGCATTACTATAACGGCAAAATACAGGATTTTCTTCATGGTAAATGATTTTGTTTTAAAAAATCGCCACCAAAACACAAACCTGCCTGCTGGCAGGAAAGAACACTAAGTAACACCAAGCGCTGATTACAGTGTTTTTGTTTAGTGAAATTTGGTGCCTTCGTGATTTTTGTGGCAAATATTTTCTTTTTAGCAAGCCGTTAAAAACCAACAAAAAATATGCCAAAATATTAAATATGTCTGTTTAATGTCAGCCTGTTCCTGTGTTGCGTTCGGTGCTGGCCGAGGAGCGTCCGTCGGGCGGCCTGACAATTAGCTGCTGGCCCACGCGGATGGTGCTGTTGTTCAGGTTGTTCCACTCCATGAGGTTGTTTATCGAAACGCGATAGCGGTTGGCGATCACGCCCAGGGTTTCGCCGCTTTTCACCACATGCACGTTGGCGCTCGAGGGGGTGGCCACCGGGCGGTTGGCCGGGGCCTTTACAATGAGTCGCTGCCCGGGTCTGATGGTGGTGCCCCGCAAATTGTTGAGGCGCTGTATTTCGCCCACCGTGGTGCCATAGCGCCGGGCAATGCTTCCCAGCACGTCGCCCGAGCGCACCACGTGTGTGGTGGTTTCTTCCATGACGGCTGCCAGCTCTTCCTGCCTTATTTCTTCTGGCGTGCGGAAGTTGTAAATGCCCTCTTCGTTGGCCACAAACAGGTTGGCATATTCGTGCGGCAGGTGCAGCACGTATGGGTTTTCGGGGTTATTGGGAATAATGTTTTTGCGGAAGGTGGGGTTGAGGTAACGCAGGTTGTCCATGGGTATGCCGAGCAGGTCGCTCACGGTGCGCAGGCTCAGTTGCTGTCGCACGTGAATGGTATCGACCTCGAGGTACGAATATACCGGGGGCACCACATAGAGGTTATGCTCCCGGGCGTGCTCCATTACGTAGCTCACGGCGATAAAGGCAGGTACGTAGTTTCGCGTTTCGCGCGGCAGGTAGTTGGCAATGCGCCAGAAGTCCTTCACGCCGCCGGCCCTTCTTATGGCGCGGTTTACGTTGCCCGGTCCGGCGTTGTAGGCGGCCAATACCAGCGACCAGTCTTCGTAGATCTTGTACAGGTCGTTGAGGTGCTGGCATGCGGCAATGGTGGCGCGTATCACGTCGCTGCGGTCATCCACGTAGTTGTTTACCTCCAGGCCATACATGCGGCCGGTGTGGTACATGAACTGCCACAGGCCGGTGGCGCCTGCGCGCGAGCGGGCCGTGGGGTTCAGGGCCGACTCGATCACGGCCAGGTATTTCAGCTCCAGGGGCAGGTCGAAGCGGTCGAGATGCTCCTCGAAGAGCGGGAAATACAGCTGCGAGAGCCCGAGCATGCGTTCGGTAAGGGCGCGCCGGCGCACCCCGTAAAGGTCGATGTAGGCCTTTACCTGCGCGTTATATACAAATACGATGGGCGAGTTGTCGTTCATGCGGCCGATGCGCTCCTGGTAAACAGAGTCGGAAAAAGCCGGCACGAAGCCCGGGGGGAAGTTGTGGCGGTGCAGGCCCGAGTCGGGGCGGTTGCCAATATTCTGAAAGACCTTGAGCGTGGCCAGGCTGTCGAGCATGGCCGAGATGGGGTCGTCGGGGGCAATGACAAAAACCGTGGTGGTGTCGGGTGTTGCAGCTTCGACAGTGGTTTGCTGTGAGATGGCAAAAAAGGGCAGCAGCAAAAAAACCGGGAGGAGGAAATATGTTTTGGTCATTGTATTCTTATGAAAATGTGGTTAAATAAAAAAACCTGTCCCGCAAGCGAGGCTACAACAGGAAAACATGGCAATTATAAAAAAATTGCCCAAAATGGCCTGAAAAACCGGCGGCCCAGATGGGCCTGTCGCCGGCAGGATTTATTCCGCGGGCTTATCGTTTTTCTTTTCCGGCTCCTCTTTTTGGGCATCTTTAAAC
Source organism: Bacteroidales bacterium (assembly GCA_041687035.1). GTDB lineage: Bacteria > Bacteroidota > Bacteroidia > Bacteroidales > UBA7960 > UBA7960. The sequence continues at coordinate 15,582 of JAWLCS010000052.1, read as the reverse complement.
TCTTTCATGCCCCTTCCCAGTCCGCGCATGAGCTCAGGGATTTTACGGCCGCCAAAGATCAGCACTATTGCAAGCACAATCAGCAGGATTTCCTGGGTACCCAGCATGCCGATAACAAATAAATTCTCCATGGGTTATTTTTTAGCTTCTTTTGGTTACAAATCTATAAAAAAAGCGGCCACTTCAAGCCTTTTCTCATAATTATCTCTGTCGTGCTATCCAGTCGGCCGGATTCAGCTTTTCGTTGCTGCGCCAAATCTCAAGGTGCATCTGTGTTTTGCCTTCGCGGCTGTCGGTGGCCACGGTGCCGATTTCCTGTCGAATGCTCACCTTGTCGCCGTTTTGAACCGACACCTGGGCCAGGTTGGAGTAAACGGTAAGGTAGTCGCCATGCCTCACGATGACGGCATAGTATGCTCCGGGCACGGTGATGACCCTCGACACGGTTCCATCGAAGATGGCCCTGGCTTTTGCGCCGGGCACCGAGGCGATGTCGACGCCGTTGTTTACGATTTTAATGTTGCGCAGCACCGGGTGGGGCTGTTCGCCGAATGCTCCGGTGATGACGCCACGCTCTACGGGCCATGGCAGCTTGCCCTTGTTTCCGGCAAAGTTGTTGGATAGCAACTGCTCTTCGGGCGTGAGGGCGTAGGTGCCGGGGGTTACGGTGCGGCCTTCGGCGCGGGCTTGCTCCTGCGAGCGGCGGCGTTCTTCGGCAATGATACGTTCGATGTTGCGCTGCAGCTCCTGGCGCGCATTTTCCTGCTGGCGCAGCCGCTGCATCAGGTCCTGCTCCTTGCGGCGCAGCTGACTTATGGTCTGGTCCTGTTCTCCTTTTTCGCGGCTGAGCTCCTGCATGGCTTGTTGCTGCTCGGCCCGCAGCTGCTCCTGCTGCTGTTTCTGCTCTTCCAGGCGGGCAATCTCTTGCTGGAGGGTTTCCTGGGTTGAAACAATTTTTTCGGCCTGCAGCTGCCGGTGGCGCGCGTACTCCTGCAGGTAGCGCAGGCGCATATAGGCCTGGTTGAAGTTTTTGGAAGAGAACAAAAAGGCCATGCGCTGGTAGCTGCTACGCGTCAGGTAGGCATATCGTACCATTTTGGCATACGACTCGCGCAGCTCTTCCAGCTCCTGCCGCAGCGCTTCAATGTTGCGCGTCTGGGATTCGATGCGGCGGTTAATCTGGCTTATCTCGTTGTTGACGGCACGGAGGAGGCTCTCGCGACGGGTTATCTGGGTGTTGAGCATCACCAGCTGGTTCATGCTTACCTCGGCCGTTTTCTTGGTTTCATTCAGCATCTCGTTGATGAGCCTGATCTCGCGTTCGATGTGCTGCTTGTCGCGCTCCAGGGCTTCGCGGCTCTGGGTCTGGGCGGCGGCGGCCAAAGGCCATAGCAGCACAATCATCAGAAGGAATGCCATTGAGCGTGTCCTGAAAACCGGTGTATTATTTCGCCTGTCAGCCATGGAATTTTTTTAAAAATCAATGGGTTTGTAGCGCGAAGGTACAGAAAAGGTCATTTCCTGGGGGCTGTTGAGGCTGGTGCGGCTGAGGCGGTAGGTCAGCTCGGCACGGCTGCCCGGGTCGGTAAAGGTCAGCACCAGGTCGTTGGGCAGCAACTGTCCATCGAGCCTTTCAAAGCTTTTGTAGTCGGCACGGATCATGCGCCTTTTTTCTGCATCATATACTATGGTTTGGCGTATCCTGTAATTTTCGCGGTCGAGCCAAATGTTGTGTTCAATGGGCGGTGCCTGGCTGTTGTTCTTGCGGCGGCGCGAGGCAGCGCTTAGCAGCAGCATGTCGCGGTCGTCGGAAATGCGGAAGTTGTCGGTGGTGAAATGCTCAAAGTCGTTTCCCGTAAGGATAGATTGCAGCATGTAAAAGTCGAGGTCGGTGCCCAGCATATTGTTAATAAAGCGCATGTCGCCAATAAAATACGAGGACTGCAGGCGGTTGAGGAACTTCACCGTGTCGGGGGTGATGAGCACACGGGCCACCTCTATGCCCAGCAGGGGGGTTACCGAGAGGAAGATTGCCTGGTCTTTGTGAATGCGCAGGGTGCCGCTCACGTTATAGTTGCTGTTCTCCCAGAAGGCATTGCCCGAAAAGCGGGCGGAGAAAAAGTCGAAGTTGGCCTGGTTGGCCTGCATGGTTCTGATGGCCCTTTCGGGCGAACGCAGCAAATCGTCGATGCCCGGGGTGATATCGCGGCGGGGCTTACAGGCGTTGAAGCTGCCAGCCAGCAACAGAGCAATGAGAAACTTGGCAAAAAGGCTTTTATTCATAGAGCTTACGGTCTTTAATTTTTTGCGGAAGCAGTTCAGAGGCGTCGCCGGCTTCCTGGGCTTTTTCCCAGTATTCCAGCGCCATATCGGGCTGGTTGAGCTTAAAGAGCACGTCGCCATAATGCTCGAGTACGGTGCCGCTGGCCTCTTCGGCGCTTTGCACGGCCTTGCCTATCCACTCGGCGGCTTCCTGGTAGCGTCCTTTCTGGAAGAGCACCCAGCCCAGGGTGTCTTGGTAGGCCGAGGTGCCGGGCTGCAGGCGGTTGGCTTCGGCGGCCATCAGCTCGGCATCGTCGAGGCGTATGGCGCGAAGCGAGAGGTGGTAGGCGTAGTTGTTGAGCACGGTGGCATTCTGCGGATCTGCTTTCAGGGCTTTCTCATAGCTGGCGTCGCTGCGGCTGAAGTCTCCCAGGTAATGGTAGGTGTCGCCCAGCATGGAATAGAACTGCACGCTCAGGTCTTTGTCGTTTTGTACCAGCGTTGACCCATACTCCAGCGAAGAGGCGGCGTCTTCGTAGTTTTTCAGCTGCATATTGGCCAGGCCATTAAACAGGAAGATAAGGGGCTGTTCAAAGAAATACTCCAGCGCCATGTTCGAATGTTCGAGCATGCCCTGGTAATCGCCAAGCTGGTTGTCGAGCACCAGCACCTGCTGCCAAACGGCCAGGTTGGAAGGGTCGCGCAGGGCCCCTTTAAGAAACTGTTCGCGGGCTTCCTGCGGGCGGTTTTCGCGGGCCAGGAAGTCGCCGTGTATCAGGTAAGGCTCGGCCTCTTCGGGGTGCAGCTCGATGAGCAACTCGCACAGCTCCAAGGCCTTGTCGAGGTAGCCGGGGTTTTCCTGCGAAAGGTTGTAAAATGTGTACATGATGCGGCCCTTGTTCTCGGTGTCGAGGCGGGGGCTGCGAAAGGCCATTTTGAGGGACTCGAAGGCTTTCTCCGTCTCGCCCTTTTCCTGGTAATAATCGGCCATCATCAGGTGTCCCATGGGGTTGTCGGGGTCTTTTTCGAGCATGCGCTCAAACAGGGCCCTGGCCTTTTCTACCTGTCCGGCTTCCATATACAGGTCGCTGAGCAGTTCAGCAAACATGGTCTCGTCGGGGAAGAGGGCCACCATTTTTTCGGCCTCGGCAATGGCTTCTTCTATGCGGCCCTGTTCTACCAGTATCTTTTGCTTTTGCAGCGACACCTCTTCAGAAAAGCCGCTGATCTCTTCAATGCGGTCGAACACCTCCAGCGCCTCGTTGTACTGTCCGGCATACAAGTAAGTGTTGGCGAGGCTCATGAGGTAGTCTGCGCGCTCGGGGTGCTCCCCGGTGAGGCGGCGGTAAATCTCGACCGACTGACTTACCTGGTTGGAGAGGGTATAGATGTCGGCCAGCACGGTAAGGTAATACGTGTTTTGGGGATCTATCTCTGCGGCTTTTTGTGCAAACTCCAGCGCGTCGGCAAACTCACCCTGCATGGCGTGGGCTTTGGCCAGCTCGAAATAGGCGGCGTCGTTGAGGGGGTCTTTTTTAATGGCATCCAAATAGAGCACCACGGCCTGCGGCCAGTTGCCCAGTATCTTTTGGCGGGTGGCTTCCACCAGGATGGCCGAGCTTTCGAGCCGGTCGGTGTCGGTAATCATCTGCCGTTCCATATAGCCCGAAGGCGCTGCTACTGGCTTTTGCGCCGTTTTGCAAGAGGTCAGTCCGGTTGCAATGATCACACCTGCCAGCAGAATATGTACAATTGGTTGGATTTTCATTTAAAAGGTGTTTGAGATAAATGCCTGCTCCGGCTCCCGGGCTGCTGTCTGTGGTAAAAAAACGCTTTTGCGGGCTTTTGATTGCAGGCAGGCTCCATTTATTTGGTGCCGGTATGTCCGAATCCGCCACTGCCGCGCTGGGTTTCGCTGAGTCTTTCAACGGCCAGCAGGCTCACCCTTTCGTGGCGGGCAATGATCATTTGTGCTATGCGGTCGCCGGGCTGTATGGTATATTCGTTTTCCGAAAGGTTGACCATAATTACCTTGATTTCGCCGCGGTAGTCGGCATCGATGGTGCCGGGGGTGTTGAGCACGGTGATGCCATGTTTGGCGGCCAGCCCGCTGCGGGGGCGCACCTGCGCCTCATGGCCTGCCGGCAGTTCGATGAAAAGGCCGGTGGGCACCAGGGCGCGGGCCAGGGGCTTTAATACCACCGGGGCCTCCAGGCTGGCACGCAGATCCATGCCGGCCGAAAAAGCCGTTTCGTAAGCTGGCAAAGGATTGCCCGATGCATTTACAATTTTAACTTCCATATTTTGAGATTAAAACAGCCTGTAAATTTGTATCTTAGCCGCAAAATTAATGAAAAGCTTGGTTTTACTTTCTTAATGAACCATAAATGTATGTTTTGGCAGGGTAAACAGCCTGGCTATTCTTCGAGAACCAAAATCCCTTTTTTATTGTTAAATATTAATACGCCAACCTATTAACACAATGAGCAAAAGATTTTTTCCCGCCTTTGCGGCGCTGATACTGGCTGTTTTATTGCCATTGCAGCTTTTGGCTGCCTACCAGGAGAACCTTCCGCAAAAGGTGGTTCAGCCCGATGGCAGCGTGCTCGAGCTGCTGGCCAGCGGCGATGAGTTTTTCAGCTTTCTGCACGATGCCAATGGATATACCATAATACAGGGTGCCGATGGTTATTACTACTATGCCATCCGCGAAAGCGAAAAAGTGGTGGCCTCGGCCTACCGCGTAGATAGCCACGACCCTGCCACACTGGGCCTGGAAAAAAAGGTGAGGATCAGCCCGGAGCTTTACCGCAAAAGGGTTGAGGACTTCATGCTTCCCATGGACAAGTCGGCCAAGGCGCCGCATACGGGCGATATGGTGAACCTGGTGATATACATTCGCTTTTCTGACGATGAAGAGTTTACTACCCCGCGCAGCACTTTCGACGAATACTTCAATAAGCCGGAGGGGCCATCCTTGAAGCATTATTTTCAGGAAGTCTCTTACGGGCAGCTCGATATTGAAAGCCACCATTTCCCGGTGTCGGCAATGAACGTGAACCTGTCGTACCAGTCGTCCCTTCCCCGGTCTTATTTTCAGCCCCAGAGTGAAAGCAACCCCGGCGGTTATGATGCAAGCATCCCTACCAATAACGGCACAAACGTAAATGGGCGCACCTATCGTGAGCATTCGCTACTGGTAGCCGCGGTGATGGCTGTTTCTCCACAGATTCCACAGGGTTTGAATTTGGATGCCGATGGCGATGGCCGCGTGGACAATGTTTCTTTTATCATTCGCGGGCAGCAGGATGGCTGGAACAACCTGTTGTGGGCCCACCGATGGGTATTGTGGTCGCAAGTGGTAAATATCAATGGGAAGCGGGTGTACGACTATACCTTTCAGCCCCAGACACAGAGCGGGGTAAATGTGCTTTGCCACGAAATGTTTCATGCCCTTGGCGCACCCGACCTGTACCATTACAACAGCAGCGGTTTCATCCCGGTAGGTCCCTGGGATTTGATGCACTCGGGCTTTGTGCATATGGGCGCCTATATGAAATGGAAATATGCCGGACAGCAGTGGATCAGTGAAATTCCCACCATTGGCGACCCCGGCACCTATACCCTCAATCCGCTGACCTCGTCCGAAAACAATGCCTTCAGGATAAACACCAGTAATTCTCAAAGCGAGTTTTTTGTGGTGGAATACCGTAAACGCAGCGGGCATTATGAAACCAACATTCCCGGGGAGGGCTTGCTGGTTTACCGGATTAACCCTTTGGCCGGCAACGGCAACGCCCAGGGTCCGCCCGATGAGGTGTATCTGTTTAGGGTGGACGGGGGTCCGGAGGCCGATGGGAGTATTTTTCAGGCTCATTTTAGCGAGCAATCCGGCCGCACGTATTTTTCAGACGACTCCAACCCCCGGGCATTTTTGCTAAACGGACTTCCCTCCGAGGTCATTATCAGCAATATAACTGCCGCGGGCGAAACCATTTCTTTTGATTTAATGCCCACCTCCGATGAAGTGCAGGCCCCTGCCAATCTTCAGGCCGAGGTGAATGATGATTTTGAGGTGATGCTTAGCTGGGATGTACCCGAGCCCTCAGGACTGGAAGGAGAACCCGGGTTGGTTAGTGTAAAGATTTATCGATCTGCTTCGTTGATTGCCACCATTAATGATGCCGAAGTTACCAGCTATTTGGATCGCAATGCGCCGGCGGGTGATGTGACCTATTTTTTGCGGGCCACTTATGACGACGGGCTTATCTCGCCACCCAGCCCGGTGGTTAGCATTTCAATGCCCTCGTACCTGACGGTGGTGGGCGCAACCACTTATGAGCTCGACAATAATGCCGGTAACCAGTCTGTACAGATTCGCTCAAATATTGCCCAGTGGAGTGCCAATTCGGCCCAGCCTTGGGTGCAGCCCTTCCCGGCCAACGGTGCTTTTAGCCGTTCACTTTTCCTTTATTACAACGCAAACCCCGGAGGGAACCCTCGTACTACCACTATTGCCGTAAACGGAGGCGGAACTTCAACTACCATTACCCTGCGCCAGGGCTACAGCGTGTCGGTGGAGGAGCAGGATCAGCAGCGGCTGGTGGTTTATCCCAATCCCAGCTATGCAGGCTATTTGATGGTGCGCCTGGGTCAGACCACCGGACAGGCCACCCTGCGGTTGATCGATCTCACCGGACGAACGGTTTTCAGCAATGCGGTGGATGCACAGCCCGGGCAAACCTTGCAGGTGAGCACCGCCGGTCTGCCGGCAGGCATCTACCTGATTGAGGTGAGCAATGCCGAAGGCGTGCTCAGGGAAAAGGTGATGGTCAGGTAAAAAAATTAAAAAAAAAGAGGCTGTCTCAAAAGTTCGAGACAGCCTCTTTTTTTTGGTTCGTCGCAACACAGCCGAAGGTCTTAGTTTACCCTAACCAAGCTTGCTCTCAGGTTTTCCGGGATTTCGTTGATGTCGATTAGCTTCAGCTCCGCATTCTGTGAAGAAAGGGTTGGTGCCAGGGTTTCGTTTATGGCACTGGTTTCCATCTTCCACATGGCACCGGTGGCAGGATCAACAATCAGCATTCCAATGATACCACCAAGGAAAATGTTTCCGAAATACCAGCCATCAATGCCGAAAGTTACCGGAATTATTTTTTCTTCGTAGCCGGGGCTGGAAAGTTTAACCTGGTATTCAGACTTGACGAAAAACGCTGCGCCGGCCTTAAGGTTAACCGTAGCAGGGGTGCTGCCCTTAAAAACTTCTGTTCCTTTTTGATCGGTAATGCTAACCTGTGCATTGGAAGGGCTGGTGTTGATCGAGAGCGGGTAGGTGCTTTTACTCACGATCGATGCACAACTCGAAAACAAAAACATGGCGGTCAATAGTACAGCCGTCATTTGAAAGTAACCTCTTTTCATGGTTGAAAAAATTTTTGTGAATTTTGTCCTACTCGTATGGCTTTTCGGTCTCGCCCCGTTTTTAAAGTGGTTTCTGGACTCCACTATTTTTTCCGATTGTTACCAAAAATATTGCCAAACATTTAATATGGCCATTTTCTTTTTTGCTGAACCCCAGCATTTATAGGTTTTTCAGTCTGTGTTAATAAGACCGGTGCAATATATAAAATAATAACATGATAAGTAATAAACATAGAAAATAAAATTGCATAATATTATACCTGTTTGCTTTCCCGGTTAAATTGCCAGTGCCGAAAATCAGCTAAACCCAATCGGTTTTCGTTCGGTGAAGCCCATTTCTTTTTCGCATGATTCGATGAGGGCTTGCATTACATCCGTGTCGGGATTCAGCACCCTTTTTATCAGCAGCTGTTTCACCTGGTTGTCGATTTGCCCGCCAGAAAAGTCGAACCGCTGCGCCAGGATGGCGGCCATGTCGTGCGTAAGTTCGGGCAGTTTGCTGAGCCAGATCTTTTGCCTCACGGCCTGGTCGGGTTTTGGGAAGTCGATCTTAAGCAGGAAGCGCCGCTCGAAGGCTTTGTCGAGGTTTCGGTTAAGGTTGGTGGTGGCGATCAGGATGCCCCGGAAGTTTTCCAGTTCCTCCAGCAGGATGTTCTGTATGATGTTTTCGGTATGTGATACGCTGTGCGACCCCCTGCTGATATCGAGGCGATGTGAGAGCAGGCCGTCGGCTTCGTTGATAAAGAGAATGGGCTCGGTGGGTGAGGCTTCAAGCAGCTCACGGTAGTGGTCGAAGATGCGCTTCACCTGTTTTTCGCTTTCGCCAAACCACATGCTGCGGGTCTGGCTTAAGTCGACGATCATCAGGTCGCGTTGCGTCTTGCGGGCGATCTGCAGGGCCAGCTCGGTTTTGCCGGTGCCGGGAGAGCCGAAAAAAATGGCCGTGATGCCATGGCTCATGCCCAGCCTGGCAGCAGACTCCCGGTAGCGGATAAACTCCTGGCGTCCCAGCAACTTCTCCAGCTCAACGATACGCTCGTTGACCTCCGCATTGAAATAAAGGGTCTTTTCCTTAATCGCCTTGTGCGACTTCAGCCGGTTTTGTGGCACATCGGGCATCAGCAGTTCGGGGAAGTCGATGGACAGCAGGTTCTGGGCTTCATGGCTAAGTTGCAGCTGATAGTTTTCGTGGCCCGATTCGCTGACCCTCACAACTCCTTTCCACACCAGCTCATGGCCGCCGTTGGTCATGCGGCGGCCGAATTCAATCTGGTCGCGCAGGTTGCTGAATAGTATGCTGAAAAAGTATTCTGGCGGAGTATCCGTTTTTCCCGAAAGCCTGAAAAGTACCAGCAGGAGTGCCAGGGTTTTGCTGCTGGTCTTGCTTAGCCTGGTGTTGAGATAATGCACAAAGGGAAGCCTGCTGCCCTGCTTCAGGAGATGCTCTGCCTCGCGAAGGAATTGCGGAACGGTAATGAGTTCATCTTCGCGTTCGTTCAGGGCCTGCTTCAGCTGGTCGAGCAGGGCGGTGAAGTCCAGCTTCCTGTTGGTTTCCAGCAACCCGGGGTTGGCGGTTCGCAGGGCTTCCATCACGTTCTTTGGCACAGTAAAAGAGAGGTCGCGATACATTTCTTTTCTTTTTTCGACCTTTACTATGCGCTTCACCAGGTTCATCTTTTCCAGGGCTTCAATATCGTCGAGCAGCGAGAGGATGCGCACCACCTTGCACTTAAAAAACCGGGCCAGCATGTCGATGGTCACATCTTCGCGCAAGCTCATTTCGGCCAGTACCGAAAATAGCGCCGATTGTGAATGGCTAAGTGAAAGAAAATCAGAGAGACTCAACAGAGACTCCTGGTCAGAAATGATCTCAAAGAGCAGTCCGCATTCTTCCACATCATAGCTGATGGATTCAATCATGGACAGATAGTCGGGCGGATCGCCGTCGTAGGTAAAATTTAGTGTCAGATTGTATTCTTCCTGGTTTTTTGTGGATCGTTTTTCGGGCATAATTAGAAATTTTATTCAATTTGCTGTAGGACAGTTGCTTCCCGTAAGGGCAAAAAAGTGGCAGGCATATCTAAAATATGCAATGGTTTAACCTGTAAAATCCGGATTGTATAATGCAAAAATACGGGCTAAAAAATAAAATTCAGCCCAATTTGGATCAACTTATTAACATGTTGAAAACTTTGCGAGCGGGAGGGGGAGGTGAGGCGGCGGCCCCGGAACGGAAACTACAGCCGCCTCGATTTTTCTAAATCTTCCACTATTTCGAGGGCGCGCTGAAAATCTTCTTCCAGCACCAAAACCCTTACCGATCCTGCTCCGCCGGGTGCTGCCAGGTAGGGCGCAATGGTGCCCATGTAGTCGTCCTTAAGCACGGCCTGTATGCCTTCGTTTTCGAGAATGAGTTTTATCATTTCGGCTTCGCTATAGGTGCCCGAAGCTACTGGTACCAGGCTGCTTTGCGGATCTTTTTTCATTATGTTGTGTTTTTGAATTTTACGTTTAAGTTGCTAAACTTCAATCGTAAGAAAAGCTATTGGGTTACAAAATGCAGATTATCGATCAATACGGTAGCTGATACAAAATCGCCGTTGGCATCCACGGGGTTCCAGATAGCGAATGGAATGTTCAGTTGAATCAAATCCAGTCCTGTAAAATGACTTAAGGGGATGACATATTCGACAAATCCGTTTGTCAGTTCTGTGCTTTCATAGTCTTTCAGGAAAACGGCGACATTTGTGGTTGCGCTTTCCAGCTTAATTTCAGCATCAGCAAGGTTTTCCGGCTTGTTGAGCGCAAAAACCAAATGAGTAAAGCTGCTTAAGTTTCTGGGCTGTTCCATTAATAAATAGCCACCACCCCAGGCGCCTCCGGGGAAGTCAAAGACAAGGCTCAGATCACCATTTATGGCATTTTCTGAGGTGCCAATAATCGGTTCGCCGCCGCCACCATAAGAAATAACTTCAATGTTACCAAGGGTATCGAATCCCTCTTGAATGGCATTTTGGGCTATACCGGGCTCAGTGGGTTGTCCGAGGGTTTCTTCTTCAATATTGAGTGCCGGCTCAGCAGGAGGAATAAAACCTTCTTTTGTGAAAACTCTTACATAATCCACATACATGCTTTGCGGAAATGTAGTTGTTGCATCAGGATATCCTGGCCAGTATCCGCCTACTGCCACATTGAGGATCAGGTAGTGGCTGCGGAGAAACTCCTTCATATCTTCTTCAATAGTTACTTCATGATATTTCACCTCATCCACCAAAAAGCTCAATGTTTCAGGTGTCCACACCAAAGAAAAAACATGGTATTCTTCACTAAAATCAGGCCCTGATTTCTCATACATATCCTGGCTTTCCCCTTTGCGGTTTTCACCATCAACATAATGAACGGTACCATAAATTTTATTGGGTTCATGCCCCAGCATTTCCATGATATCGATCTCGCCACATCCTGGCCAGTTTATGTTGTCAATATTTTCACCCAGGGTCCATATGGCTGGCCATATACCTTGTCCTTTAGGTAGCTTGGCCCTCACATCTACTCTTCCGAAACGCATGCTGAAAAGGCCGTTTGTGGTAAGCTTTGCAGAGGTATAATCATTCTCTCCGTTTTTCAGGGCGGTAATGATCAATGCCGATACCCCATCATCCTGCCCTACCCTGGCGTTTTCGTTACTGGTCGTGTAGATTTGCAATTCGTTATTTCCCCAACCCTGGGGCAAACCATAATCCGTTCCGTCGCCTGTTTCAAAGGTCCATTTTAGCGGGTCGATCTGTCCTTCATTAAATTCGTCATTCCACTCCAGCACATATCCGTCTGGTATTTCTATTTGATCCGTGGGCTCAGGATCGTTTTTGTTACAGGAAAATGTGGCAAAAATGAGTATTACTGGCAGTCCTGTTCTTAAAAAAAGTTTCATTTCGGTGCGTTTGGTATTAAGGTTTCTCAAATAACCTGAAGGGCATATTTTAGCCAATCCACTTATTTCATCAAAGTTACATCGAACTGCAATTTTACTACATTTTAAGTACATCGAAGACGAAAAAGATAAAAAAATAATCATCCGCGGTCAAAACTGATTTGTTTGCCGTCCATCTTTGTTTTTTGAACGATTTATTGTCTTAAATTTGAATGACAGGGGATTGAGACCATGGCAGAGGCAGTCTCTTCAGATCAGGCGTTTATTGAAAAGCTCACCGACATTGTTTTGGATCACTTGCACAACGAGCGGTTTGGTGTGAGGGAGCTTGTGCTGGAGGCGGGTTTGAGCCGCTCGGTATTGCATCGCCGTTTGCACGCCATAAAAAATCAGAATGTCAGCCAGTTTATCCGCGAGATCAGGCTAAAAAGGGCCCTGGAGTTGCTTAAAGAAGACCATTTGTCGGCCTCAGAGATTGCTTACCAGGTGGGATTTGGCAGCCCTGCTTATTTCAGCAAATGCTTTCACGATTATTTCGGTTGTACCCCACTGGAGGCAAAAGGGAAAGAATTCCCTGACTTATGGCCAACTCCCGCAGCAGCTGAATCATTGCCAGCTCATGCCGAAATCACTGAAAATGCTTTTCAGCGAAAGCGAAAAAAGTTGGTGGTGTTTTCAATTTTGGCTGCCGTTCTTTTTCTGACAGGCTGGGTCAGTGTCAGATACCTGCAGGGCTTCAAGCCTTTTGGTTTCCTTGTTGAGGAGCAGGCTTCCATTGTAGTGCTCCCATTCAAAAATTTTTCTGGCGACCCAGACAATCAGTATTTTGCCGACGGCATCATGGAAGACATCCTCAACGACCTGAACCGTATCAGCAACCTCAGGGTGATATCGCGCACCACGGCAGAATATTACCGCAATGCCAGTCTCTCGGCCGGCGATATTGCACGTGAAGTAAAGGTGCGCAATGTACTCGAGGGCAGTGTGAGGCGGCAGGGCGACCAGGTGAGGGTGAGCGTGCAGCTCATCGACGCGCGCCGTGATCAGCACCTGTGGTCGGAGAATTATGACCGGGAGCTCAGGGATGTGCTGGGGGTGCAGAGCGAAATAGCCCTGGCGGTAGCCAATAAACTGAAAGCGGTGATTTCGGAAGAAGAAAAAATCCAGATTGAAAAGATTTCGACACAAAACCCACTGGCCTACGACTTTTACTTGCGGGGCCGCTTTTTGTTGCACAAGGCCACCAGCGAGCAGCGATTCGATATTAACCGCGAAGGGCTAATGACCAGCTTGCAATATTTTTCCAGGGCCATTGAGGCCGATCCAAACTTTACGGAAGCCTATGCTGCCATGGCCAACGCCTGGTTTAACCTTTCGGCCTGGGGATGGTACCATCCATATTTCGAAGGCATACAAAATGCCCGGGAGTATACCGAGAAAGCCCTTGCGCTCGACCCCGACTGCAGCGAAGCCCATACCATAAAAGGGGTTTCCCTGATTTGGCCGGAGAGAAAGTTTGAAGCAGGAAGGCGTGAGTTGCTGAATGCCCTGCGTTTAAACCCTCGCTTTACCCTGGCCCTGCAAGGGTATACCCAGCTGCTGATGATTACTGGCCCAATGGAGGAGGCCCGCGAATATATGGACCGCCTGCTTGAGACGGAGCCGTATTTCTGGGTGACGCAAACCCTCAATGCCTGGGTGTATTATTTTGAGGAAAAATATGAGAATGCCCTTGAAGCCTGCCTGGCAGCCCGCGACCTGAAACCCGACTATAATGACAATCAGTGGTTGCTTTTCCTTGCTTTTGCGAAACTAGGCGAAGGCGAAAAGGCGTATAAACAACTTCAGGAAATTGTCCATCGTTTTCCCGATGCCGGCCAATATGAAAATGAAATTGAGCTGGCTTACCATACCTCAGGCATTCCAGGCTTATTTGACTGGCTGATTGTTGTAAACAAAACCAGGCCTCTTCCCGGACAAGGGCTGAGCGGGCACCCCTATTTTATTGGTTGGTGGTATGCCCTTCTGGGGAATGGGGAAGAGACCATTTACTGGTTCCAAAAAAATATGGAGCAACAAAACCGCGTGGGCCATTACTTCAACCTCATAGCCACCAATCCCGACTTCGACTTTATTCGCAACGACCCCCGTTTTATGGCCCTTATTGATGAAAATGGCCTGACACCCTATCACTACCGGGCATCAAGATAAGGCTGAAACTCATTTCAAAAACAGAGAAACATTAGAAATCCTCCTTCCAGGTTTAGCTGATTTTTTGCTTTTTCACCATTCCTGCAACATGATTTAAACAAACATGCAAAAAACATAAGCTTTTGCAACATGATTGCTATGCATTGCCATGTGTTTTTCAGGAAATTGCATAAGGATTAAACCGGATTTTTCCGTATTGTAAAACAAAAAATCAACACTATGAAAACACTGGAAAAAGTTTTGTTTTTCCTTGTTTTTGCAGGGCTTTTTATAGCCTGCAACAAGGATGAGGCGCTGTTTGTGGATGAGGCGCCTGAAATTGGACTGAAAGCCGGACCGGCTGGTTTGGTATTTATGGTGCAGCCAAGCGGTGGCGACGATACGCCTGCCATTATGCAGGCTTTTGACGATGCCAGGGCTGCCGGGCCAGGCTCGGTTGTGCAGCTGTGCGAAGGGGAATACCACGTGGGCTATATGGAAATTTACGATTTCTATGGCTCTCTGAAGGGTGCTGGAAAAGGAAAAACAATCATTACTGTTTTGCCGGGCATGGACCTGGATGCATTGTTTGGCCAGCATAAACTTCACTGCATGGTAAAATTCATAGGTGGGGATGTGCACCTGAGCCATTTCACCATTCGAACACCGCCGGGGCAGCTGTCAACCGGCTGGCCATACATGGGGCATATCTATGCCCTGCTTAACTTCTCCGCGTTTAGCGCCAATTATGAATTTGGCAATGATAGCCGCTCCATCAACGTGGTAATTGACCATGTTTGCTTCAGGGGCCAATTGCTGGAGGGAGGCCCAGGTTATGTGAATGGATACAACTGCATGATTGCAGTAAGAACAGGATTTGACTACTTCCCATCGTGGGAAACGCCGGAGGATCCTCTTCCGAGGGAGAAGATTGACTTTAAAATCACCAATAGTGAATTTGACACCTTCGTTTATGGTCTTGGACTTGAAGGCATGATGAACAGCAGGGTCGTAATCGGTGAAAAAAACAAGGGGAATATTTTCAATAACCTTGACCAGCAGGGCGGTGTCTGGGAAAGCCGTAACACAGTGGTGAGCATCGAAGGCAATACGTTCAATATCCCCGCATACAGTTATGGTCTCGATCTGGATGATTATCCCTATTATGCGATCTTCAGAGCTGAACCTTCAGAAAGTGCCACAATATATAACGTTCAGAATAACAATTTTAACATGACCCACTCTGAGTATGCCCTTTTCCTTCGCAACACCCGCACAGTGACTAATCCGGGTGAGCCGGCCACGATATACCAGGTCAGGAACAACCAGTTTAATATGGCCGACGGGTATGAATGGGCTATTCTGAGTTATTACACAGATGGCATGGTAATCCGCAACAATAAATTCAGCGGGCATGGCGACCTGGCCCTTTTTCTCGTAAATTACAGCAAGAACGGCCTGGTATTGGGCAACAATTTCTCTACGGCAATGCTTGAAACGGCTGTTGCCTATTTAACCCCCAGCACCCAAAACTGGACATTTGTGGGTGGTAATTTTACAGACCGGGTCATCAATCTGGGCGTGAATAATGTGTTCACCGGCATGAATGTGTCCACTTCAGATGTACCCCTGGGGCGCTCCATTTCAGAAAAGCTCACTTCAATGAACCAAATCATGCAATGAAAAAAATGGGTTCAGAAAAAACTGCTGCCGGGGAATCCCTTTTCCCACCCTGATCTGGTTTAATCCTATTGGTTAAACGTCTTAGGCACAGTTTT
>JAWLCS010000051.1:10554-21173 GCA_041687035.1 Bacteroidales bacterium | reverse complement strand
TCAAAGCTGGCCTTGCCCTCGGCATTGGTTCGGAGGCGTGGC
Source organism: Bacteroidales bacterium (assembly GCA_041687035.1). Lineage (GTDB taxonomy): Bacteria > Bacteroidota > Bacteroidia > Bacteroidales > UBA7960 > UBA7960. The sequence continues at coordinate 21,131 of JAWLCS010000051.1, read as the reverse complement.
TGCCAGTAGGCATAATCGGAAAAATTGCTGCGGATGCTGCCCGATTGCGCCCCCGGCTCCCAGCCGGCAAAGTCGGGCATGACAAAAGCCTCAAGGGGGCTTGTGATGTCAATTTGGTCAGGTGGTGGAGGTGGAAGTATTTCATCATCAACTACCATAAACAAAACTTCAGAGTCGGCAGCCCTCGATCCGTAAATGGTTGATGTGCCGCGGATTCTTATTGCCGAAGTACTTCCAGCTAAAAAGGCATCGGTCCAGGGTTGGGGTCGCCGGCTTACTCCGTAACCAACCACCACCACTTCTTCCAAAGCAAAGATTTCGGGTGCAAGATAAACGACGTGCGTTTCATTTGCAGCCCTGAATTCATGGGTTTTCATTCCAATAAATGATACTACGAGAATTTGTCCCGGAGATACATTAATTGAAAAATTTCCATCCAAATCGGTAACAACTCCCGTGTTCGTTCCCCTTATGGTAATGGTTACACCCGGCAGCGGACTATTATCAGAAGCATCAAAAACCCTTCCTTGCAAGTAACCGGCTAAAGGATTGCCCATGCCAATATCAAACGAAGCTAAATCACCTAATCCAGTTCTGTCTCTTAAAGGTATTGTTTCAGTGAAAGAAGCAGGGGGTCTAATACTTTTTGGCCTTTGCATCAAATCAGGTGAGAAAATTCCCAAGGAGCCAGCAAAAGGAAAGGTCATTAAGCTTTTCAGTCTGGATGAAACCAACTGTTCAACTTCAACATCGGCGACCGGGCCATCCAGGAAATTAAATCGAATAAAATTTTGGCCCCTGCCCTTTACGAAGAAAGGTGCCGTTTTAATGTATCGGTTTTCCCTGAAAACATACACCAAAAAATAGTCCCCTTCAAACACATTATGAAACGCATACTGAGGGCCTGGGAAAATTTGAATATTATTATTTTTTTCTTGCCAAAGCACAACGTGCAACGGTTGGCCAAACTCCTTAATGATATCTTCATCAAATTTCCTTTCCACCAATAGTATCCCATTCCCTGGCCGGGTTGTTTGCGAAAAACGGTATTGAAATCTTGGAGCATTTTCGTTTTCCTCTCTGAACCGTTGGTTCTCTTCCAGTAGTTTTACCGTCAGAAACTCATCTTCAAGTTTTATTAGGTTGGCGCCTTGCAGGGGCCAAATTTTTGGGTATGGAACAGGCTTAAAAGGCTGAACTTCCTTTATCCCGTCAGGGCCCATCCAGTGTTTAAGCTGATGGTCGAGAGGAATTTTAAATAATGGATTTCCTGGGCTTGAAACCTGGGCTGTATAAAGAAATAGGGGACCAGCAATTGTGGTATTCCAATATCCGTAAGAAAAACGGGTTCGTTCAGCCTGGTTTAAAAAAACAATGCCGTCTTCGTAATCAATCCAGGTAGGGGCATTCCCTGCCAGTTCAAAAGCAAAAAGTTGCGGAAATAAAAGCGACTTTTCCTGGCGGCTGATTTTCGGCCTGGCTCTTTGCATACTAATGCTTTTGTTATGGTTTAGATCAAGGCTCACAAAAGTTTTTTTGCCTGCTTCCAGAAACAGGCTATCAATAACAATCTCATTATTTCTGGTTCTTATCCTTAAATGATTATAGCCTGGGTCTCCACTGAATGACCAGGGACGTGCATTGTTGGCCAGCGAGGTGTAAACCGGCTTGTGGTTTACATAAACAATATGAATGGGAACTTCCAGGCCGTTTCTGAATAAGAAGGGGGCGAACTGCGTTTCTCCGGTAAAGGTTTTAATGGCAGAGGTGAAAAGATCTTTCCCGGGAAAGCGGAACTGAAAATAGGGCATGGTGTCCAGACCTGCTTCCTGAAACCAGAACTCTTCGTGCCGGGCGGTAAACAAAGATGCTTTGTTGCTGAGACTGGGAAGCCTGAAATTATTGTAAGTGCTGATGCGGTGATTGCGGACGTAACTGCCCTGAATGTTTGACGGCATGGCATTGAATTTTTTAGTCCATGCAAAAGCCGTCAGGTCGGTGTTGGCTGCAGGCTGACCCCAGGCATCCTTCACGCTTAGCTCTATGGTAGTGGTTTGGCCCGGAAACACCCGTTCGGGCTGGGTTACGCCAAAAACCAGTTGTCCGGGCTGGAAAACAGACGCTCTTTTCTGGGCCTTTTCTTTTCCCGCCCACAAATAATGAATGCTGAGAAAATAATTGTCGCTCGTGGTGGCCATTTCTTTCATGAAAAATGAGTCATCTTCTCCGCGGGCAACTTCCTGGTCGTTTTTATACAGAAACCAGGTGAAGTTCAAATTGCGAGGATTGTTAACCCGAAACAATACTTCCTCATGGCTGCGTTCCTCTAAGATACCAACCCCATCTTCATGTTCAGAAGGTCTTAGAACTTCTTCCATTCCGTGTGCCATTAGCTTATACTGGTAAATGCCGCCATTTATTCTTTCCGTGTGCGGGAGAATTACTTCTTTTTGTAAGCCGGTTTGCCCGTTTTGATTCTGCAAAAGCAATTGTGCAGGCACCTGTTTGGAAATGCCGTTTTCACGAAAGTGAAATGTGATCAGTGAATCCTGCAGGCGGTACTCAAACTCCTCTTTCTTGAAAAAAAACTGAAGGCGTTGCTTGTTTTCTCTTTTTTGGTTGTCGTGGCTGATCAGCGTAATTAAAGCTTCGTAATGAAGGTTGATTTCAGGGAATAAGGAATCGGGAATAATGAATGGGGTAGGGGTTCCAGATTCAAGGGGAATGCTAGCCTTAAGGAGGGTGTCAGGCACAAAAGTCTGATGGGCAAAGAATTTATTTACCTCACGCGGGTACACGGCGATTTCGAGCCGTGCATCATAAAGCGGAAGGTCATTTTCATCTTTTCCGCTGATCTGTAGTTCAAGGTTTTGCCCGCGGAAGTGGTAAGATTGTGGTTTTTCAACAGAGAGTTGGATATTACCCAGTTCGTAGTCGGCAAAATAAAAGAATTGTGAAAGAAAGGAGTTTCCGTTAGGCCTTTCAAGAAACAAGTTATGGTTAAAATCAAGCTTGAGCTCCAGGCTGTCGTGCAGCACAAAAGAGCCTTCAAAGGCGCCCGGGGCATAACTTTCAATCTGTTGCAGAATGGTTTTTCCTTTCCCCGAACGCCATACGACCAGGTTGGCATACCCACGGACGGGCTGGTTATATTTATCTAAAATATATGCCTTGTAATAAACCGTTTCTCCCGGGCGGTACCTGGGCTTGTTCAGCACCATATAACCCGTGTAGTGCTCTGCATCCCAGGCATTATTGTAGCCAAAGAAAAAGGCATATTTGTTACGAAGTTCAAACCAGGCATCTGAAGGATGTGAGTAATTGATAAACTTGAGTAAATCGCGGGGAATGTCAATAGCCAATCCAGCAAGGTCAACAACATCGGAAATGATGGCTACCGGCGTTTTTGAAGAGATAAAATCCCCGGCTTTTTTGAAAAATCCCTGGTTGTGGGATTTTTTCAAGTCATAAATATGAAGGTGCCCCTGGTAATCATAGGTTAGCCAACCCTCGGTATTGCTTTTCCTTTCGCGGTAAGTGCCTGTTGTGGCATCAAAATTTACTACCCGGTTTCCTGCCTTAACAATTAAATGGTTTAATGAATTTCCCTGCAGGTCAGTGATTATGAAGCTCAAATCTTTCCAGTTGTTAACAAGCTGAATGTTGGTATTATTAACCGATTTCAATTCAACCCGGACCTCATTTTCAATAATCCGCACCAATAGGTAATGCCCTGCTTTTGTGGGCTCCAGCAATGGCTCATTGAACGGAACGGAATCAACTTTGGTGTGAAACAGGGAAACATCACCCGGCGATATGCGTCCCTTTTTCAGGAAGTCAAGGGCTTCTTCATTGGTGATCTGGTAAATGTACTGGAAATGACTTTGTTGGGCAGCCGTGGCAAGGTCCTGTGATGCAGCAGGAAGGAAAAAAGCGAGCAACAATAGCCAGCTGCAGGCAAGTTTTCGCATGGGTTAAGGCTTTGGTGGTTATCGGGGGTAAATGTATACAAAAAACATTCCTTTGATTGGGGTTTTTGTGAGAATTTGCTTAAGAATTTATTGCCGCTGGCTTCAGTCAAGGGCCAGGCGTTTTTAGGAATGGGACTAAAGTCCCCTGAATTTAATAATTTCTAAAATCCGGCAGTTAAAACTGCCGGTAATGGATAAGAGCAGTATTATTTTTAGTTGCCGTGGGTTTCAGCCAAGTGGTTGGTTTTTTTATAAATGGGACAAAAGGCTCCCCGAGTTTTATTATTTTATAGTCCAGCAGTGGAAACTGCCGGTGGAAAAGTGAAATATTAATAATAATTGCCGTTGGCTTCAGCCAACGGAAAAGTTAAGAGCAAAAATAAAGGGGGCTTCAGCCCCATATTATGAGCCTTTTATGATTTTCCAATCATATTTTTTCATGAACTCATCAATTTCCAGGGAGAAAGGAATTGTACCATGCTTTTCTTCCTGCTGGTGAATATAATTTCTTACAGCCTTAACATGGCTTTCACTAACACTCACAGCCCAGAAATCATCCTGCCAGGAAAACTTTCCTTTTACCAGTTGATTTTTGTTGATCCAGAAAGAAGATTCACCTTTTATTAATTTGGCTGTGTTGCTGATTGTCTGTGTCGTTCCCAAAGAAACCAGACAGTGAGCGTGATCAGTATATCCGCCTACGCAGTCGAGCCAAATGTCTTTTTCTTTAGCGTTTTCTTTAATATGCTCAAAGACTTTAAATCTAAGGCTATGCGAATCGAGATAGGGGATTCTGTTCTTCGTTGAAAAAACCAGGTGTATCCAGACTCTTATCCAGCTCATAGCAATGATTTTTGAGTGAATTTTTGGAAAGGAAGTTTAAAGATAAATATTTTATGGGACTAAAGTCCTCCAGGGTTGGGACTTGTAATGCCCGGCAGTTGAAACTGCCGGTAATAGATAACTTCAAGGCAGTACATTGCCGTTGGCTTCAGCCAACGGACAATGATTATTAGGATGATAAAATGGGCTTTAGCCCCATTGTTTCCCTTTAAAAATATCTTGGATAACCTTACCTGTACCTGATCCATTTCCAGAGCTCGGCGTAGTCGATCTTTTTGCCATACATGAGTATGCCGGTGCGGTATATTTTGGCGGCCAGCCAAGTGGTAAAGATAAAGCCAAGGATCAGCAGTGCCGCCGAAATAGCCAGTTCAATAAATGGAACTCCGAATGGGATTCGTATCATCATAATTACCGGCGAGGTAAGGGGTATGATGGAAAGCCAGAATGCCACCGGCCCTGATGGGTTCTGAATGATTGTTTGCATCATAACGATGGAAAAGAGCAGGGGTATGGTAACGGGCAGCATAAACTGCTGGGTGTCGGCTTCGTTGTCGACCGCCGATCCGATGGCAGCAAATAGTGCCGCATACAGCAAATAACCTCCTATAAAATAGAACAGGAACGACAGAATCATTACCGGGAAGTTGATGGCTTGCAAACCTTCCAAAATCTGCCCGGCGGTGGTGTTTTGCATCTGTACGGTTTCCATTTGCCTTTGCAGCTCTTCGGCGTTGAGCGATTGTGAGGGGGTAATATGCACCTGCTCTGTCGGTGTAAATTGGAAAAGGTTGGGAAAGGCGGTTCTTACCCCGCCCACTATGGCAAAGGTAAGCACCACCCATATTAGAAACTGGGTAAGGCCAACCAGCCCTATGCCGATCACCTTGCCCATCATGAGCTGAAATGGCTTCACGCTAGAAACGATGATCTCCACAATGCGGCTGGTCTTCTCTTCGAGCACGCCGCGCAGCACCTGCGAGCCAAACAGGAAAATAAACATATAAATGAGCAGGCCGCTCACAAAGCCAAGCCCCATGCTTACTTCCGGGTAGTCGGTCTTTTCCAGCCCTTCCTTGTCCATGCGCACGGCATTGATGTTGATACGGGTTTCAACGGCCATAAGCACCTCGGGATCAATGCCGGCAATGGTGAGCTTAAGGCTCTCGTATTCATTTTTGAGCACCGACTCCATATGCGACTTGGCATTGAAGTTTACCGACTTCAGGGAAAAAAGCCTGAGGCTCGAAGGGGCCTGAAATGCAATCTCAGGGATATGCAACACGGCATCGAACTTGTTGCCGCGCATAAGCTCCAGCGCGCTGTCGACGTCGGTTTGAAGGTGGGTATATTTTACGATACGGGTGTTGCTGAATGCATCGTAAAACATATTTGTGTCGTCCACAATGGCCACCTCGTATTCCGAATCGCTCATGATGGCAATCAGGGCAGGTCCTATCATTAATGCAGCCAGCAGTATGGGACCCAGGATGGTCATTACTATAAAGGAGCGTTTTCTTACCCGGCTCAGGTACTCGCGTTTTATTATGGTTCTTATCTTATTCATGGCGTGGCGGTTTGAGGGTTATTCAGCCAGGTAGTCATTGGCACTTTCGGAAATCTCGTATTCGCTGCTTTCCTGGGGATATTTCCCGGTAACGGTTTTAATGAAGATATCATTCATGCTGGGAGTCAGCTCCATGAAGGATATCACATTCGAGAGCGGCATCACTTTTTGCAGCAATTCGTTGGAGTTGGTTCCGGCTGCAATTTTCACCCTGGCTGTCATCAAACCGTTGCGGGCGGTGGAGCGGATAAGCTCAAACCTGCGGTCGAGCAGCTGTTCGATGGGCTGATTTAGATTGCCCAACTCCAGCTGATAAATGTTGGTGGAGAATTCCTTTTTGATGTCGCGCACATTGCCATCGAGGATCTTTTCGGATTTATTGATCAGGGCAATGTGGTCGCAAAGCTCTTCAACGGATCCCATGTTGTGGGTAGAGAAAATAATGGTAGCCCCTTCATCGCGCAGGTTCAGTATTTCCTGCTTTAGCAGGTTCACGTTGATGGGGTCGAAGCCACTGAAGGGCTCGTCGAAGATCAGCAGGTCGGGCTTATGAAGCACCGTAATAATGAACTGCACCTTCTGGGCCATACCCTTGGAGAGCTCTTCCACCTTTTTGTTCCACCAGGGCATCAGGTCGAACTTCTCGAACCACTCTCTGAGCATCTTCTTGCTTTTATGTGCCGGCACCCCTTTAAGCTGGGCCAGGTACATGGCCTGTTCGCCCACTTTCATCTTTTTGTACAGGCCACGCTCTTCGGGCAGGTAGCCAATGCGTTGCACATGCTCGGGCTTAAGCTTTTCGTTGCCGTAAAACAAAAAACCCTCATCCGGTGCAATAATCTGGTTGATTATGCGGATAAGGGTGGTTTTTCCGGCGCCATTGGGGCCCAGCAGCCCAAAAATGCCGCTGGCCGGCACCTGTATACTCACATCGGTAAGCGCCTTGTGGCCGGTATATGCCTTGCTGATATTCTCAGCACGAAACAAATATTCCATCATGTGGGATTAGTTAAAGACGTCTTTCATGCGTTCGAAGAAACTCTTGTCGCCTTTTTTGGGGTTGGGCTTAAAATTTTCTGAGGCAGCAAGTTTTTCGAGTATTTCGCGCTCCTCTCTCGATACGCTCTGCGGGGTCCAGACATTGATGTTTACCAGCAGGTCGCCGCGTCCGTAGGCATTCACCGATGGCAGGCCTTTGCCCTTGAGGCGCAACACCTTGCCGCCCTGTGTGCCGGGCTCAATTTTTATACGGGCTTTGCCTTCCAGGGTGGGCACTTCAATGGTGTCGCCCAGCACGGCTTGAGAGAAATTTATGTAATGGTCGTAGAGCAGGTTGCTGCCGTCGCGAATCAGTTTTTCGTGGGGCACTTCCTCTACCAGTACGATCAGGTCGCCTGGCACGCCACCGCGGGCCGCCGCGTTGCCTTTGCCGTTGAGCGAAAGCTGCATGCCTTCAGCCACACCGGCAGGTATGTTTATTGAAATGACCTCGTCTTCCTTCACGATGCCATTGCCATAGCAAACGGTACATTTTTCGGTGATGGTTTTTCCTTCGCCGCCGCAAGTGGGGCAGGTTTGGGTGGTTTGCATCTGGCCCAGGAAGGTGTTGGTAACGCGTGTTACACGTCCCATTCCGTTGCAGGTGCTGCAGGTGTGGTGCGAGCTGCCATCCTTGGCGCCGCTGCCATTGCAACTTTTACAGGGAACGTACTTGCTCACCTTTACCTTTTTCTCTACGCCGTTGAGTATCTCCTCCAGCGTAAGCTTAACCTTGATGCGCAGATTCGATCCTTTGTTTACCCTGCGGGTGCCTGCGCTGCGGCCACCAAATCCACTGCCAAAGCCACCAAAGCCACCGAAGATATCACCAAACTGGCTGAAAATATCATCCATCGACATACCGCCGCCAAAGCCGCCCCCACCAAAGTTGTTGCCCATACCGGCATGGCCAAACTGGTCGTAACGGGCCTTCTTGTCGGTATTGCTAAGCACTTCGTAAGCCTCAGCCGCCTCCTTAAAATTGGCTTCCGCCGAAGGGTCGCCCGGGTTCTTGTCGGGATGATATTTCAGGGCCTTTTGGCGATAAGCCTTTTTGATCTCCTCGGGAGTGGCATTGCGCGAAACGCCTAATATTTCGTAATAATCTCTTTTCGACATTCAGAATAATTTTTCATTAGTTTGCTACCACCACACGGGCAAAGCGGATCACCTTGTCATTGAGCATATACCCTTTTTGTATCACTTCCACTACTTTCCCTTTCTGCTTTTTGTCGTCAGCAGGGATGTGGGTAATGGCTTCGTGGTAGTCGGTGTTAAATTCTTCGCCGTTGGCGCTGATCTCTTCAACGCCTTTTTGTGAAAGAATGGTTTTAAGTTTATTTAAAATGAGGGTAACCCCTTCGGCCACCGCATCGCCTTTAGCTTCAGCAGCGGCCATACTGCTGGCCCTTTCAAGGTCGTCGACCACGGGCAACAGGGCAGTAATCATTTCCGCGGAAGCATTTTTAAGCAATTCAATACGCTCCCTTGTAGTGCGTTTGCGATAGTTGTCGAACTCAGAAAACAGTCTGAGGTGCTTTTCGTTGGCTTCGGCCACCTTGGCTTCCAGTTCTTTAATGCGGTCGAGCATCTCCTGGTTCATGTCAAGCACGGCCTCTTCTTCCTGAAGCTGCTCTTCGGGTGACATATTGTCGGTGTTGCCAGTCTGCTGATCTTGCTCACCGGCCCTTAACTCTTTTTCTTTCTGGGTTTCTTTGTTTTTTGAATCGGCTTTTTTTTCCATGTTCGTAACAATAACTATTTAATGCATAAATACGGGTGCCTGCAAGCATCAAATGCCTTGCCAATTAGTCCTGCAGGTCATTTTGTCAGGAGTTAGTCAATTCGCCTGATGTCGGCCCCAATTTGCCGCAGTCGGGTGTCGATCTGCTGGTAGCCGCGGTCGATCTGCTCAATGTTGTGAATAACGCTTTTGCCGGGGGCGCTGAGGGCTGCAATGAGCAAGGCCACGCCGGCACGTATGTCGGGCGAAACCATTTCGAGGGCTTTGAGTGCATATTTGCGCTCCAGGCCAATAACGGTGGCGCGATGCGGGTCGCAGAGAATAATCTGCGCGCCCATGTCGATAAGCTTATCGACAAAGAACAGGCGACTCTCAAACATTTTCTGGTGGATAAGGACGCTGCCCTTGGCCTGTGTGGCCACCACCAGCACTATGCTGAGCAGGTCGGGCGAAAAGCCCGGCCAGGGTGCATCGCTGATGCTCAGGATGCTGCCGTCGATAAAGGTCTCTACCTCGTAAACTTTTTGGGCGGGGATGAAAATGTCTTCGCCACGTCTCTCCAGTTTAATGCCCAGCTTACGGAATACCTCGGGAATCATTCCCAGCTCATCGTAAGCCACGTTTTTAATGGTGAGTTCTGACTGTGTCATGGCGGCAAGGCCAATAAAACTGCCTATCTCGATCATGTCGGGCAGCATGCGGTGGGTGCAGCCTTTGAGTTCGTTAACCCCTTGGATGGTAAGCAGGTTGGAGCCAATTCCGGAAATGTTGGCACCCATGCGGTTGAGCATTTTGCATATCTGCTGCAGATATGGCTCACAAGCGGCATTGTAAATGGTGGTGGTGCCTTCGGCCAAAACGGCTGCCATCACCACGTTGGCCGTACCTGTAACTGATGCCTCGTCGAGCAGCATATAGCAGCCCTTCAGGCCATTGCTTTCAATTTTATAAAAACTGGTTTCTGGATCAAAGTTAAAACGTGCGCCCAGCTTCTCGAGTCCGACAAAGTGGGTGTCGAGGCGGCGGCGGCCAATCTTGTCGCCACCAGGTTTTGGAATGCTGGCCTTGCCAAAGCGGGCCAGCAGCGGACCAACGATCATGACCGAACCCCTTAGTTGTGAAGCTTTCTTTTTGAATTCGGGCGTATTGAGGAAATCTATGTTAACCTTATCGGCTTTGAACGACCACTTGCCAGTATCTGGTTTATTAACTTTCACCCCAAAATCGGCAAGCAATTCAATAAGTTTGTTCACATCCCTTATGTCGGGAATATTTTCTATGATTACCTCTTCGGGGGTGAGCAGGGTAGCGCAAATAATCTGCAGCGCTTCGTTCTTGGCCCCCTGCGGAATAATTTCGCCCTTGAGCTGTTTTCCGCCGCGAATCTCGAATGAAGACATACTGAATGGTTAAT
>JAWLCS010000051.1:0-10454 GCA_041687035.1 Bacteroidales bacterium | reverse complement strand
TAATCTGCAGCGCTTCGTTCTTGGCCCCCTGCGGAATAATTTCGCCCTTGAGCTGTTTTCCGCCGCGAATCTCGAATGAAGACATACTGAATGGTTAATTGTTTTTAATAGTCCGAAGTCGGAAGCTGGAAGCCGGAAGCATGCTTTAGTTTTTCTTGCGGTACTGGAAAGGCTTGTTTTGCCCGGGTTTTCCCTGGAATTTTTTCTTTTTGGGCAGTTGCTTGGGTGGCGGGGCAACCTCGTTGGGGTGGCTGAGTTTGATGTTTTCGTCGAGCTGCAGTTTGCCTTTTGAGAGTAGGAGCAGGTGACTGGCAATTTCTTCGTCGGTAACGGCGTCGCGGTTCCAGGTCAGGTAAGATTTCTTCAGGTGGTTGGCAATCAGTTTAATGAGTGCGGTTTTTTCTGCACCATCTTCCAGTTCGCAAGCCTTTTCAATGATTTTTTCGATGTGGCGGCCGTAGTGCTTGAATTTTATGTGGTTACTGGCATATCCTAGGCGCTCGGGCTTGCGGGCCAGGCTCTGGGCCGAAGGAATGGGGTAGGGGGAGTCCACATCGAGTTTAAAATCAGACATGATAAACAGGTGGTCCCACAATTTGTGTTTGAAGTCGTTTACGTCGCGCAGGTGGGGGTTGAGCTGGCCCATCACGTTAATAATGGCGCGGGCCTGATGGTTGCGCTGCTCGCGGTCTTCAATTTCCATGATCTGCTCGATCATCTTCTGAATATTTCGTCCGTATTCAGAAATGCTCATCTTTGAGCGTTGGGAATTATATTCCATAAAGAGAAAATAAGGTATTTTTTTGCCCGGACTTCAATAAAGGGGTCCATTCCGGGTAAATGGAAAATCAATAAATGAATTATCGGGTGGTTGTTCTTGAAATAAATTTCTTAATCAAAAAGTTCAAACGGAAAAATACCGGTTATGTTTCGTATGCTGCTTTTTACTGCCTGCCTGAATCGGGAGTTGCATTGGCTGGCCTGAAAAATCGGTATGGCGCAAAGGTATAAATTAATTTGAAAAAAAAGCGGGTTTTAATATCAAAAACAATGCGGAAATTTCATGATATAATTCTTTTGTAAGCCTATTTAACCCATTGAATAACAAAAGCCCGGTAGCATATTATCTCAGCCGGGCTTTTGTTTATTCGAAACAAATAATTAGTTGGTTACCTGTTCCAGGCTTTCTTTAACTTGTTGGAGGTCTTCTTCCGAAATTTCCTTTTCGCGCATGGCGCGGCTCTGGCAGCGCTGACAGAGGTTGGTGATGTTTTTCAGTTCGCGGGCCTGTGCCACGGTGCCTTCAAAAATTTCGGGTGTCCGGTCGGTCGTAATGTGCGAACAATCGGAATAGATATGGTAAACGGTTCCCGACCTGGTCCAATACACATGATTGTATCCATCGTTCAGGGTCTCCACCATGGCGGTTTGTTCGGTGTACTGCTCAATGGAAGCCGGGTTGAAATCGACTCCTGCAATGCCGGCAATCAGCATGGCCACAACAGCAATAGATCCCACAATGCCTTTTTGCTTGCCATCAAGGTCTTTGTTGGTAAAGATCAGGATAACCAATGGCAGGAATGCCAGCACATTCATTATGGCACCCAGCTGGTTCTGAAAGAAAAAACGGGTCTTGTCCTTTTCAGAGGCGGGGTCGAGCCGGTTGGCCTTTTTCCACAAAGTGGAAGCCAGGATAGCGACCCCCAGGTTCACCACGATGAGGATGATCAGCAGGGTCATATTGACCGGGGCCTTGAAAAGTACAAAAAAGATGTTGTACAGCTGAATGGCAATGGCCACTACCCAAGCCAGGATGGCAAACAAACGCAACTGCTTTGCCTTGCCCTTGCTCTCGGGCGTGGGCACAAAAGGTGTGCGTTCTTGCGAGGGTTGTTTGGACGTGCCTTCGCCGCCCCCTACACGGGTAATCTTTTGCTTTGTCATAACGGTTGGTTTTGGTTTAATTAGTATTTGTTGTTTAAGAAATCCGGACACTACCTTCTGGCAGCCATCCAGTTTCTTTATGGGCAAAGGATAAAATCAGTCTGGTGCCTTTTCTTCTCACAAATGTAGAAATATTTCCTTTTCATATACACATCTGAAGGGCTTGATTTGATCGCCTGCCGAATATCAAAACCTGTCGGTCTTCACTGCAAGCAACGCAAATACCAGGAGTCATTTTGCTCCGTTTGGTGAATGAATTTAAAATATGGATCATACGATTAATAAACAAAAATAACACATAGTTAAAACGTGAAAAAACGTTTTATCTACGTGTTAACTACGTTTAAACTACGTTTTAAATTAAACACTGTCACGAGGGAGGAAGAGGGTTGGTTCGTTTCAGGTAATAATTTTACGCGTATTTTTCGTCTTTAAATTCCCGTTCTCTATCGCATTGGTTATGAAAAAGGTTCAGGGATTTCTTATGCAGAAATTTTTTAGTTCGGGGCATTATGCTACTTTTGGAATTAAGAAAGAATGAAAAAAATTAACTTAAAATTGCAATTGTTATGGCAGTGACATTTATTCCCTTCGATGGGGTTGAAAGCTTCCTGATTAAGGTTATGGTGAAGGCTGGCATCCCAGAAGCCGATGCCCGTATTGTAGCTGATGTGCTCATTCAGGCCGATAAGTTTGGTTTCGATTCGCACGGGGTGAACCGCCTCAAGCCCATTTACCTCGACCGCATTAAGGAAGGCATACAGCATGCGGTAACCAGCTACGAAATAGTAAGGGAAGGACCCACCACTGCCGTGATCGACGGGCATAACGGCATGGGTCATGTGATTGCATATCATGCCATGAAGCTGGCCATTAAAAAAGCACGCGAATTCGGCATGGGCATGGTGGCTGTTCGCAATTCAACGCATTATGGCTTTGCGGGTTATTATCCCCTTATGGCGGTTAAGGAGAACATGATCGGCATTACCGGCACCAACGCCCGCCCATCCATTGCCCCCACCTTTGGCGTAGAAAACATGCTGGGCACCAACCCCCTCACTTTTGGCATGCCCACCGACGAGGATTTTCCTTTTCTGCTCGACTGTGCCACCTCCATTTTTCAGCGCGGGAAGATTGAAATGTATGCCCGCGAGAACAAGGAGCTGCCCAAGGGACTGGTGATTGATGAGCATAGCCACAGCAAGACCAATTCGCGCGAGGTACTTGAAGACCTCATAAAAGGGCGCGCGGCCCTTGCACCCTTGGGCGGCATTGGCGAGGAAACCGCCGGCTACAAAGGATACGGATATGCCACCGTGGTAGAGATACTTTCGGCAGCCCTGCAGCAGGGCGCATTTATGAAGATGTTGCTTGGCGTGAAAGATGGAAAAAAGATTCCTTATCCGCTGGGGCATTTCTTTATCGTGATAGATGTTGGTGCCTTTACCGAAGCAGATGATTTTAGGAAAACCACTGGCGATATTCTGCGCGAACTCAGGGCTTCGCGCAAAATGCCCGGCCACGATCGTATTTACACCGCCGGTGAAAAGGAATACCTCACCTGGATGGAGCGAAAGGATAAAGGCGTGCCATTTAATGATGCACTGCTGGAAGAATTTCGGGGCCTATGCCGGGAATATGGGTTGGAGGAGTACCTTGAACACTTTAGATAGCCTAATCACCATTACCTTGCTTGGAGTTTTTTTTGTTCACGGTAATTAGAAAAAATTAAGTTTTTCATTAAAACAAATGAAAATTATTTTGCCAAATTCAGTAATTCACGTAAAAGAATTTTTTTAGATTTGTGGGGTATAAAACTCAACCGACCATTGTTTTCACCCAATAAAAAGGGAAAAAATATGATTTTTCAAGAGTTTCTTAATTCATCTGCCTCACATTTTATTTTTTTTGTAGCTGGTGACTTTTTTAAAAGCATTTCAAATCAATAGGTTATGCTGATAATTGCGAAACCTACTAAATAGAATTAATTGATTGCAGGAATTTTGAATAAAATTGTTGATATAAAGAAATTTCAACCAGTAATAGTTCTTCTTGAAAAGCTGGTTTTTTTTAATTCTTAATTAATTTTTTTATTATGGCAGAGGAAAAAGTTTTTTTTGAGAATCGGGGAGTAAAAGTTACCAACTCCCGTTTTATTACTTTTGGTAAAACCCACTCTTTAAGTGGAATTACAGCCGTTTCATCACAGTATATCTCGCCCTCGCGAAAATGGCCTATAATTCTTGGCGTTATAGGTTTGGCGTTATTTGCCTGGAAATGGTTTTTAGCTCTCATCATTATTGCCTTGGCAGTATTTTGGTGGATTTCGCAAAAGACCATTTATCAAGTTGTTTTATCCTCCGCTTCTGGAGAATCTGATGCGCTGAGTGATAAAGATCAGGGTTTTATATTGAATGTTGTAGATGCCCTGAATGAAGCTATTGTGCATAGGGGATAAAAGGGATAAGTTTCTTGGTAATAACCCGCGGTGATCAAATCCCGTCGCGGGTTTTTTTATTTTCCCCGCTGATCGGGATTTCAAATTCCGCTTTTAATATTCAAAAATTTGTATTTTTCGAACTAGTTCGATTTGATTTTTTGCTCATCAGAAATTCTTTTGCGATTTGGCAGGGATAAGTTGCAGCGGTAGTCTGTAGAATTTAAAATTTCGGATTGTTCAAGACGAATTCTAAATGCTGCTCAATTGAGAATGTAAATTGGATTGATAAATAAAAACTAAACAACAGGAGGTAAAACAATGCTTAGAAGCCTGTTCATTTATTCAATTCTTGTTTTGGTTCCGGCAATAAGTATTTATAATAAAGATAAAGGTCAATATCATTGGGTCAAGTTTTTTAACATACTTATCACGTTATTTTGGTTTATGATACGGGTTCTAATACCAGATTTAATTTCATATTCCTAAGAGGTAACATTTCAAACCTAAGCAATGAGATACTAGTTCAAACTGGAATAATTCCTCCAATTATTAACTTTTCAGGCTTTTTTCTCGATTTAATCTTTTCCTTCATCTTTTTAAATGTAATAATAGGCCTTGGGTTAAGAAACAAGAGAGTTTATGAAATTCTTTGGATAATTATTCCCATTGGGATACCTTTTTTAATAATTGGGAGTCATTTAGGACCTATGAAATGTTTAAAGAAATGGCGCCCCACTGCACCGATTTGAAGATATTCGTATTTAATTTTCTTTTTACTGCTTCATACTGGATTGTTTTTTTTGGTTGTATACAAATCAAAAAAGTTCAAAAGGTTTTTTGAAGCGAATTCAAATGAAGTTAAGGTTTCTGAAACTTCGGATTAGTTTTAGAACAATATTTCTAATTTTCTATATAAAAGAAAAAGTTGAGGTTGAAAAAATTTTCAAACTGAAGGCTTGGTTTTTTTTCGAAGCCTTGATTTTTGTTCCACTTTTTATCAAGAAAAAGTGGAAATAAAAGATTGTAAACCAACATCACCCCCTTGCGCTGCGACGGCGCGTCTACTGCTCTGACCTGCCTTGCGCAGCGCCCGAAACATTCACACTCCCTAACCCAGGGTTACGCTCGCTTTGCTCGCTCACCCTGGGCTATTAATATTTTACCCCTACAGGGTAATGACGTGTTTGCGAAATAGATTTTCGGCTCGGACGCGGGACCCGCTTTCGAAAAATTTGGCTGGCATTCAAGGAAGTTTGCGTGCGAGGGCCATGGCTAAGCATCCCCGAAGGCCGGAGCAGGGAGCTTTCTTTTTCAACATTCAGCATCGTTCCGGCCGGCTTGGGATGCGGGCGGGCAAAGTTCCGTAGTAATGACCCCAAATTTTTCGTAGGCGGTGGCCTTTTCTTTGTTACTTTCTTTTGGGCAATCAAAAGAAAGTAAAAGCAAAAAAATCTGACAACCCACATTTTAAACTTGCGCTTCGAGGGCGCACCTGCTGCTCTGACCTGCCTTGCGCCGCGCCCGAAACATTGACGCTCCTTAACCCAGGGTTACGTTCGCTTTGCTCGCTCACCCTGGGCTATTAATATTTTACCCCTACAGGGTAATGACGTGTTTGCGGAGTTTGGTTTTCCGTTCGAAAGGTGGGGACTGCAATGAACTTTTTAGAATTTGAAATTCTGCAAAAATTTTTAGTTTTGCTTTTCCATGCATGATAATGGCAAAATAATGTTCTTTGTTTCATCAAAGGTTGAGATAATTACAAATTATCATTTGTTTCGAGCGGCATTGCAACCGATCCCGCTTTAGCAGGGGAGCTCAGCGAAGCTAAATGCCGCTCAGCCGGGTTTTGTAAATTCAAATTCTGATATTAAACTGATTTTCAGTAAATTTCTTAAAGAATGAACATGAAAACCACACTATTCGTAATTCTGATTTTTTTCAGCAGTTCATTAATTGCTCAGGTCTTTATTCCTCGTGAAGAACTTAATTGGCAACTTTTTGAGAAGAATTACAGCACGGAATATAAAATGAGTGAAATAGTGAAAATTGACCATTGGTTAGTTCATAATTTCATTGAATATGGGAACTTAGAGCAATACTTTAACAATTTTCATTTTGTTGATTATAATTTTAATGGGTTTGATGAAATAATATATTCTGGCAGATTACCTGGAGCTGAAGGTTTATATTCATTTATTTTTGAATTTATTAATGGAAAATACATAACTGCATTTGAGGCAGAAGGAGAGATCATAATAATCAATTCGTTGAGTGGCAAACAGCCCCCATTTTCTTTCGTTCTAATTGATTTACCCTGTTGTGGCGATTATGTTCAGGTATATGAAATTTATCACCCTGTTTTTACCGGAGAAAAATTCGAACTGGCTGCTTCAACAAAATATATTACCATTGATAGTGTCGAATTTCCTTCTTCTTTTTTCGATAGTCCTGTTTTATTTGAAGTGGTAAATGAACCGTATCATCTCAGGAGCAAGCCTGAAATTGACAATGATAGTGAGTATATCCATCCAAGTGTCATGGGAAATATTATAGGAAGTTATTCTAAAGGCTCCAGGGGTTATGCTTTTGCAGAAAAGAAGGATGATACAGGTCGGATTTGGTGGTTTGTTGCAATGGTAAACAATAAAGAACCATTACATTTAGTGTTAAACAGGCAGTTTGAAAATAATATTAATAGATTTCATTCAGTAGGATGGATGAGCAGCAGGTTTTTGGAAATTGTAAAATAAATAAAGCAAAGAGCCCCATCTGAGCGGAAATGCAATTTCCGCTCAGAGCATTGCTGAATTTGAAATTCTGCAAAAAATCATAGCTTTGCTAAACCATGCCAAATAATGGTGCAATGATGTTTTTTGTTTCATATGAGGGTTGGATAATTTCAAATTATCCTGTGTTCCGAGCGGCATTACAACCGATCCCGCTCTAGTGGGGGAGCTCAGCGAAGCTAAAGGCCGCTCAGCCGGGGCCTTTTTATGTTGCTTGACAGATTTACACTTAAACTAAAAACGAAAAAAACCTTGAAAAAAAGTTTATTTGATGGTAAAAAAAGGAATTTTTCTTTATTTAGTTTAATATTTAAACCAAAGCAACTGGTTTATTATAATTGTTTTCTTTCAAAAAAAGAATTTCAATTCAGGTTTGAAAAACTTTTATCCAAAAAAACGAATTCAAAAACCATTTTTGGTTGTAATGAAAAATTGTATTCAGGTAATTTTGAAGAAAACCGGTTCGAAATAACTACGGAATTTCTCCTTAAAATAAACGATGACACCCCATATTTTAGGATTATTGGAAGCTTTGCTGAAAATGATTGCCAGAATGGCTGTCATTTATCGGTTTTCTATGACATAAAAAATAAAAGAAAGATTTATATCGTATTAATGATATTACCAGCAGCTATTTTTTTATCTTCTTTTTTTTCTAATGTGTTCTTTTCTGAGTTTTTCCTGGCATTGGTTATTTATTTAATCTTGGATTTAGGTTTCTTTCTTTATTCTTCCAGAGTAACAAAGGAGTCTAAAAAGTTTTTTGAAAAATATTTTGATTTAAAAACTATTTAAACCCCACTGAGCAGAATTTAGCTTCGTTGAGCTCTCCGCTTGTCAGCGGTCGGTTGCATTTCCGATCTGACCCCATTGATTTTGCAACTCAAAAACCCTGAACAAAATGGTCCAACCCCTTGCTGCCCTTTCGGCCTTGAAAAAAACCTGGTAACAAGACAAGAGAGCGAAGCGGGAAAAAGTGGAAAAAAACAAGACGTGCCACAAGCGCGTCTGTACAGGGATTGCATATAGATAGAAAATCAGACGCGCCGGGAAGCGCGTCTTCAGAATTTACAACCCAAGGCAAAAAAATATTCCGGTGCGCTGCACCTTCTGAGAAATCCTGAACGCAATTGCAGCTACCGATATTTCGCGGCGTTGCCGCTTTAAACTGCACTCTGCGCCAAGTACTATTGACTACCGCTTCCAACTACCGCTACCTACTTCTTTCTGCGCCCTGCGCCAAGTGCAAATAACTACCGCTACCACCTACCGCTACCTAATTCTTTCTGAGCCCTGCGCCAAGTCCTAATGACTACCGCTACCAACTACCGCTACCTACTTCTTTCTGCGCCCTGCGCTATTCGCCCTACGATTTTCACCCCACAATCTTCAGCCTTGCAAACTTCAGCAGCAGCTGTTTTTTGCCAAAATTGGCAAAGACCACGGTGGCTTTGGCATCGGGCCCTCCGCCTTCCACCTCTGCAACGGTTCCGGTGCCGAAGCGCTGGTGCTGCACTTTCATGTCGGGTTTCAGTTGTGCACCGGTAAGGATCACAAAGTCGCCATCGGCAGCTGCAACTGGAGCTGATTGGACTGTTTGGCTTGTGGCTTCAGATACTTTTCTGAAGTTCTTCAGGCTTTCGCTGAAACTTTCCTGTTTGGCTTGTTGCGATTTTTTGGGTTTTGCACCGGGCAGGTAGTCAATGAATTCAGGCTTGAGCTCATCGATAAACCGGCTGGGTTCGCAAAAGTTGAAGTTGCCATAGCGGAAGCGGGTTTCGGCCCAGGTAATGGTGGCCTGGCGCATGGCGCGGGTCAGGGCCACGTAAAACAGGCGGCGCTCTTCTTCCAGCTCGGCACGGCTGCCAATGGACAGCTGCGAGGGGAACAGGTTTTCTTCTACCCCTCCGATAAAAACGAATGGAAACTCCAGCCCTTTGGCCGCGTGTATGGTCATGAGCGACACCTTGTTCGTGTCCTCCGGGCCGCTTTTTTTGGTGTCGGCATCGGTAAGCAGGGCAATGTCCTGCATAAATTCATCAAGGGTGCGGAAAGTGTTTTCTTCGCCTTCATCGTTAGGTGCCATCACAAAATCCTTAAGGCCGCTCAGCAATTCTTCAATATTTTCTTTGCGGTTGATGCTCTCGGGTGAGTCGTCTTCGAAATAGAATTTGCGGATGCCCGATTGGTTCACAATCTTTTCGCCCAGCTCAAAAGCGTTGTACTTGAAAAGCTGGGTGCCCAGGCCTTTGATCATCAGGGTAAACTCCTGCAGGCGGTTCAGGGTGCCTGCGTTGAAGCCCAGTTGCAGGGCAGGGGCATTAAGGGCCGTTTCCCATAGCGAAAGGCCTTTTTCTTCGGCGGCTACGCGCAGCTTATTAAGCGTGGTGTCGCCAATACCCCTTGCGGGGAAATTAATGATGCGGCTGAAAGCCTCCTCGTCCTGTGGGTTGATAATAAGCCTGAAGTAGGCCAGCACATCCTTAACCTCTTTGCGTTGGTAAAACGACACCCCGCCAAAAATCCGGTAAGGGACGTTCAATCGCCTTAGGGCTTCTTCCAGGGCGCGCGACTGGGCATTGGTGCGATAAAGGATGGCGAAGGCGCTGTTGGGCAGCTGTTGCTGGGCACGCCACT
Organism: Bacteroidales bacterium; assembly: GCA_041687035.1. Lineage (GTDB taxonomy): Bacteria > Bacteroidota > Bacteroidia > Bacteroidales > UBA7960 > UBA7960. The sequence goes on along the minus strand of JAWLCS010000051.1, from coordinate 644 downwards.
CGAAAATGCGGCCTGCAATCCAGGCGGCCTCTTCGGCTTCATTGGCAGCCTTGTAAATCTTTACCTTTTCGCCCAGCTCATTTTGGGTCCAGACTTTTTTGAATATTTGATCCTTGTTGTGGGCAATGGCGCTGTTGGCAGCGTTTACAATGTTTTGGGTGGAACGATAGTTTTGCTCCAGCTTATACAGCTTGTAGTCGGGATAATCCTTCTTGAAGTTGAGGATATTGGCAATATTGGCACCGCGAAAAGCATAAATGCTCTGGGCATCGTCGCCCACCACGCAAATGTTCTCATTGTTGGCGGCCAGCTTCTTTACGATAAGGTATTGCGAAAAGTTGGTGTCCTGGTACTCATCCACCAAAATGTAGCTGAACTTCTGCTGGTACTTGTAAAGCACATCGGGAAAATCGCGCAGCAGCAAGTTGGTGTTGAACAGCAGGTCGTCGAAATCCATGGCCGAGGCCTTGCGCAGGCGCTGCTGATAAATGCTGTAAAGCAGTCCAAGCTTGGGCTTACGGGCGGAGGTGTCGGCCGATTGTATCTCGAAATCCTCGTTGTAGTCGATGGGACCGATCAGGTTGTTCTTGGCGTTCGATATGCGGCTCAGCACATAGCCGGGGTTGTAGGTCTTGTCGTCGAGG
>JAWLCS010000050.1:0-22009 GCA_041687035.1 Bacteroidales bacterium | reverse complement strand
TTAGTGCACGTGCCCTTGCATTTCTTTTTGTTCTTGCCTTTGTCCTGATGCAACCCCTTCGCGCAGGGTTTCGCGCACCTCACCGCAACGAAGCATCATACTGCCGAAGTATGGATTTTTGATTTGTTCAAATTCGCTGAGCCAATAAGCCCCGCGGTCATTATCGTACATGGGGCAGAAGGCTACATACCAGGTTTGGCCGATGGCGCCCAGGGTGCGGGCGGTTTTGATGAAGGCTTCCGACAGAGGTTCAAATTGAACACGCATCTTTTCTTTATCAGGCGCATCCACAAGCTTCTCAATACTTTCTTCCATGTCTTCGTACTGATCCATCCAAAACATGTGGTGTTCCCCATCAAGGGAATGTTTGCCGATGGTTGCCAGTTGTTGTTTTAGCTTGCGCCCATGCTCCCGGGCTTGTTGCGGTGCATCATCGGCCAGGGCGTTTTTAAGGTCGAAGTAGATAAGGAAGAGTCTTTCCAGGTTGCTTTTGAAAGGTTCGGGAATGGCGGCCCTATCAGGTGGAGCCATCATGCTGTAATGGCCACGCAGCTGTGCAGCGGCGTCGATGGCAAATACCCCGCTTACGGCAATTTCTTCGCCTTCCGATAAGCCGGAGCGTACCGTGTAGCCTTCTGCTGTTCTTGGCCCGGTTTCAATCTCGCGGAATTCAAAAGTGAAGCCATTGTCCTGCGATTTTTTTACATACACTACCGAACGTTTGCCGGTCCATAACACGGCCGTTTCGGGAATTACAAGCTGATGTTCACCGGCACCGGTAAGGGTTGCATTGACCAGCATACCGGGTTTGAGCAGATTGCCTGGGTTTGGTAAGGTGATCCGAACCCTTGCTGTCCGCGTCTGGGGGTTAATAAAGGGGTCTACAAATTCAACCTGACCAGTGAGTGCTGTTCCGGGACTTGCGGGCAATTCAACCTTAGCCTGTTGTCCGGCTCGGATCTGTCGCAGCTGACTCTCGTAGGCATCCAGTTCAACCCAAACATTGGCCAGCCCTGCAATGGCAAAAAGTGTTTGACCGGTGTTAACATAATCACCTTCTGAAATCGCCCGCATTGTGAGGTAACCCGAGCGGGTGGCATAGATGTCGGTGGTGGCAGATGCCTGTTTGCTTTCCTCAATTTGGTTGATTTGCGCTTCCGTTAGGTTAAACAGTTTCAGCCTTTCCCGCGCTGCATTGTAAAGGCGTGGCTGGCTTTCTTTTGTGGATACAGCCTGGATGAGCTCCTGCTGGGCCTGCATTAGCTCTGGCGAATACAAAGTGGCAAGTCTTTCCCCCTGGCCGATAAACCTGCCGGTAAAATCGGCATACAAACGCTCTATCCGGCCGGGGAAATGGGCTGTAAGCAGACGCTCCTCCTTTTCATTTACAACCACTTCTCCAATAAGTCTGAGGGTCGTTCCGCTATGTGCTGCCTCTACCTTCTGTGTGCGCACATTGGCCCAGGTGCTGTGGCTTTCGCGCATGGTAAAAAGAAAAGGGTCGTCATCCTGGTCGTCATCGTCATCAGAAACAGGAATCAAATCCATGCCGCAAATGGGGCAATCGCCTGGTTCGTCCTGTCGCACCTGTGGGTGCATGGAGCAAGTGTATTCAACCGCCCCTGCGATTTCATTAATTTCATTATCATGCTGATGGTCCTGGTTGCTTCCGCCAAACAGCAACCAGCCGAGTAATAGTCCCGCCAGAATGAAGGCAAGGTAAATTAGGTAGGTTCTTATTTTTTGCTTCTCCATGGTGATATTTTTTTGGGGCTAAAGCCCTGGATATTTATTGGGTTGAAACCATTTTTAAAAACAGACAGTATTGTCATTCAAAAATATTCCGTGTCAACAGCAGGTCCATTTCTGCCTTGGCCAGGTTTTGGTTGATATGGTTTTCCAGCATTCGCCATTCCAGGTCGAGAAGCTGGTTCTGAATGCGCAGCAATTCATCAAAGCTTTCATCGCCCGAAGCGTAGGCATTGATAACCAGCTCCCAGGTTTTTTTGGTAATGTCGAGCTGACGTTTGTAAAATTCGTTGTCGCGCTGCAGGTTCGTTATTTTTGCCCGGAGTTGTGTCCACTGTGTCTGCAGAATATTGATTCGGTCGTTTTTCCGAAATTGTGCAGCATCGGCCAGCAGCTGGCTCTGCTGTTGTGTGGCTCGATTTTTTCTTCCAAAGATGGGCAGGCTCACCGATACCATGGGCATCAGCATGTGCCCGCCATCCATTTGGCCCATGGTTGCTTCCCCCGGGGCAAAATACGAATACTGCAGACCTACACCCAGCATGGGCCTTGTTTTGAGCCGGCTGACCTCCTGCTGAATATCGGCTGCTTCGGCTGCAGCCTGAGATAGGTTGAGTTGTGGGTTTGAGGCGAAGGTTTCTGCAGCAGCTTGGCTGTTGAGTTTTTCAGGAGAAAGAACCATGAGATTATCTGGTGTTTCTATTACCTCGTTTGGCTTTCTTCCAAGAAGAATATTAAAGTTTACAACCAAAGCCCCGTGTTCTTCACCGATCTTATCTTCACGGTTGTTTAAGGCGGCAAGCTGTAACTCCAGCCGGTAAATATCCAGTGCCAAGCCGGAACGTTGCTGTCCGGCTTCGTAGCGGGTATAGATAATGTCTTCGCGGGCTTTAAGGATTTCCTTGTATCGTTCAACGATTTTCAGCTCCTGCTCTTTGCGGAAGATCTCAAGCCATAGGCGTGTCAATTCCATAAAGAGGATGTTGCGCTCATTACGATACTGGTGGAACTGGCTTTCGGCCATTTTTTCTGCGGCACTTTTTTGTTTTCCCAGGGTGCCTGGCCAGGGGAACATTTGCATGATGCCCACATCAAACCACTGGTTGCCCATGAAGCGTTCCATTGGCGGGGTAAAGAATCCGGCCGACAAGGTGGGGTCGGGAAGGGCGCCCGTAATGGTCACCTGCTTTTGAGCTGACTCCCAGACTTTGTGCTGCGCCTGCAAGCCGGGGTTGTTTTCCAGGGCTAGTTGCAGGTATTGTTCGGGGTAGATTTGGGCATGGGATTTCATTGTACCCAAAAAGGGTGCAATGATCACAAATAATGCGATTTTTATTAATTGTTGAACTGTGCTGTCCATTGTTTTTTTTTGTTTTAATTTGCCCTTTCAGGGCGAATGTTTACGTTTTCTTTTTCTTGCCCAAGGCGTTGCCCTTGGGCTGAAATGAGCTGCCCCTCCGGGGCGATGTAAAAATGATTGTCGTCTTCAATAGTTGCATTTTATTTCTGTTTTTTCAAAACCGCCTGTCATTCATTCCGATGGCTTTTTCGGGCTGAAAGCCCAAATCAATTGAGCCCAGTGGTAACGCACTGGGTCAAAATGAAAGATTATCCAAGGGCGCCCTGAAAGGGCAACTCAAACAATTTAATCATTATCATTTCTTTGGTCACTATTCCCCTTATTTATCAAAAATTCGTTCCATGCAGTGAATAACACCGGCACCAGGAACAGGGTAATCAGCGCAATGGTCATTCCGCCGAAGGCCGGGATGGCCATGGGTATCATGATGTCAGCTCCGCGTCCGGAAGAGGTGAGGATGGGCAACAGTGCCAGCAAAGTGGTTGCCGTGGTCATCAGGGCGGGACGCACCCTTTTCTGTCCAGCTTCCATAACTGCCTGATGCAATTCTTCACGGGTTTCGGGTTTGTGTTTTTTGAAGCTGCCCTGAAGATAGGTGGCAATAAGTACCCCATCATCAGTAGCAATACCAAAAAGGGCAATGAATCCCACCCACACGGCCACACTCAGGTTTACCACATCCATCTGGAACAATTCGCGCATATTCACCCCGAAGGCACTGAAGTTCAAGAACCATCCCTGCCCATACAGCCACAGCATCATAAAGCCACCGGAAAAGGCCAGGGCTATGGCCGAAAATATCATCAGCGAAGTGGCCACCGACCGGAACTGGAAATAGAGTATCAGGAAAATCACAATCATTGACAGCGGAATGACCAGCATAAGGCGGCGTTCGGCCCGCATCTGGTTTTCGTAATTGCCTGAGAACTGGTAATTCACACCCTGCGGTACTACTAATGTACCCTCATTTATCCTTTCTTCAATGAGTTCCGTGGCCTGCTGTATAACCGAAAGGTCGGCATGACCTGCTTCTTTATCAAAGGTGATGTAGGCCACCAGGAAAGTGTCTTCCCCGCGTATCATGCCCGGCCCTTTGCGGAATTCCACTGTGGACACTTCGGCCAGGGGTAGCTGGTACCCGGCAGGTGATTTTATCCAGACATCGCTCAGCACATCGGGGTTGTCTCTGAACTCCCTCGCATAGCGTGCCCGGATATTGTATCGCTCTCGCCCTTCCACGGTGGTGGTCATGGGCATGCCGCCAAGGGCAACGTCTACCACCATTTGAAAATCTTCGATAGTGATGCCGTGGCGGGCCAGGGCCTGCCTGTCAGGGCGGATTTCAAGGTAGGGTTTGCCCACCACCCGGTCGGCAAAAACGGTGGCGCTTCGAATAAAGGGTACCTCCTGTAATACCCTTTCCATCTGCATGGAAAAATCTTCAATGGTCTGCAGGTCGGGGCCAAAGACCTTCAGTCCCATGGGTGCACGCATACCGGTTTGCAGCATCACCAAACGGGTTTCGATGGGCTGCAGTTTGGGGGCTGAGGTTAAACCCGGAAAGCGGCTGGCCCGGGTAATTTCGTTCCAGATATCGTCGGGACTTTCAATATGGTCACGCCACTGCCGGTAATAGCGTCCGCGCGGGTGGGGAATGAGCTCGCCGTCTTCATCCCTGACAAACTCCCCGTTGCTGTCTACCTGAAACCGCACCTTGCGCCCGTCTATATCAGTTTTGTATTCGCTTTTGTAAATGATCACGTTCTCGAACATGGTCATGGGTGCTGGGTCCAGTGGGCTTTCGGCACGACCGGCTTTACCAACCACCATCTTCACTTCGGGGATGGATTCCACACGGCGGTCCAGCTCCTGCAGTACTTTAAGGTTATACTCGATGCCGGTGTGGGGCATGGTGGTGGGCATAAGCAGAAAGCTGCCTTCGTCGAGCGAGGGCATAAACTCCCTGCCAAGCCCGGGAAAGGTATGATGCAAGCCACTCCAGACGCTGGTGGTGCGAATATTCAGGCCGGTTTTATCAAACCCTGTGGCAATGAACCCAAACACATTGCCAAATCCCATCCAAATATTCAGTCCCAGAAAAAGCAGGAAGGCTGGGATGATCAGAAAAATTTTCTTATGGGAAAGACACCAGTTTAGGATGCGGGGGTAATAATGGAGAAAAGCCCTGAACAGCCCCAGCACCAGTGCAATGAGGATAAACAGAAACAAGATATTGATAAACAGGCTGCGGTCCACACCAATAGGCAGCCACTCGCTGGCCAGTAAAATCATTACCACCAGCAGGGTGATTCCCATGTTGATGTAGTTTTTAAAGGGCTTTACCCTTTCGGGGAAAATATGCTGAAGCAGCCCCGAAACACCCGAGAGAATGATAAACAATCCTGCCCACCACAGAAGGTAAAAAGCGATGAGTAGTCCGGCAATGATGGCCAAGCCATTGATGGTAAAACGGCTTACGGGTTTTTGGGAAAGGTTTTTCCATCTTCTCCATTCCCACTTACCCGAAAACTGGTAAGCCAGCACAGGCATAAAGGCAATGGTGATGATGAGTGCCGAAACCAAAGCAAATGTTTTTGTAAATGCAAGAGGCGTAAACAAGCGTCCTTCGGCGGCCTGTAGGGTAAACACAGGCAAAAAGCTCACAATGGTGGTGCTTACCGCGGTAAGTATCGCTGGAGCTACTTCCGTGGAAGCTTCATAAATGATTTCCAGGCGGTTCTTTGTTTTATCGCTGGCTTCCTGCAAATGGCGCAATATGTTTTCGTTCATGATGATACCCAGATCCACCATGGTACCGATGGAGATGGCAATGCCTGACAGTGCCACGATATTGGCATCCACCCCAAAATAGCGCATCATGATAAAGCTCATCAGCACGGCGATGGGGAGCAGGGCCGAAATAAGCAGTGAAGTACGCAGGTGATACACCATTACGATAATCACGATGATAGAGATGAGTATCTGCAGTATGATGGCATCATTGAGCGTACCCAGGGTTTCGTAAATGAGCTGGGTGCGGTCGTAAAAGGGTACAATGGTAATTTGTGATATGGTGCCGTCGGCCAGTTCGCGTGTAGGAAGTCCTGAACTGATTTCTTCAATTTTTGCCTTCACATTCTCAATCACCTGCAATGGATTTTCGCCATATCGGGCTACCACTACTCCACCCGTGGTTTCTACTCCTCCCTTATCGAGGATGCCGGTCATGTTTCTTACCGCCGGACCGATGTTCACGCGGGCAATATCCATAATACGAACGGGAACATTATCATTCACGGCCACCACTGTCTGGCGGATATCTTCCAGCGATTCCACGTAACCCAGGCCACGCACCAGGTATTCGGCCATATTAAACTCGATGGTGTTGGCCGAGGTTTCGCGGTTGCTTTGCTGCAGGGCGCGGGCCACCTGCATGAGGGAAATATTATAGGCTTTCATGGCATCCGGGTCCAGGTCCACCTGGTATTCCTTCACATGTCCGCCCACACTGGCTACTTCCGATACGCCCTGCACGCTGCTGAGGGCCAGACGCACGTAATAGTCTTGTATGGAGCGCAGCTCGTGCAGGTCCCAGCCGCCAACCGGATTGCCCTTTTCATCCTGGCTTTCAAGGGTGTACCAGAACACCTGTCCCAGGGCAGTGGCATCGGGGCCCAATTGCGGGGTTACATCGGCAGGCAACAGGCCGGTGGGCAAGGAATTGAGCTTTTCCAGGATACGCGACCGGCTCCAATAATATTCCACCTCTTCATCGAAAATGATGTAGATACTCGAAAACCCAAACATGGATGTGCTTCGTATGCTGGTAACGCCGGGTATGCCCAGCAGGGCTGAGGTGAGGGGATAGGTGATCTGGTCTTCGATATCCTGCGGGGAACGCCCCATCCACTCGGTGAAGATGATCTGCTGGTTTTCGCCAATATCGGGGATGGCATCCACGGGCACCGGGTCGCGGGGCAGGATGTCAATCTTCCAATTGAAGGGCGCCACAGATATTCCCCATCCAATGAGGAAGATCATCAGCAGCCAAGCCACCAGCCGGTTTTCCAGGAAAAAGCGTATGAGTTTGTTGAGCATCGGTTTTTATGTTTTAGCTGCCCTTACAGGGCGCATGATTATGGTTGTTTATTATTACCCAAGGCGCTGCCATTGGGCTGAAACAAGTTGCCCCTGCGGGGCGTTAACCATAGTCTGCAACTCTGATGTTTATCTTTGGTTTTTTTTAATTCTGCTCTCTTACAAAAATTTTTGATGGTATTATTTAAAAATGTATTGAAAGTATCATTCATATTTGCTGCGACCTCTTTGAGCTTATCACCGGCTGAAAGCCCAATTTAATTAAGCCCAGTGGCAACGCCATTGGTTGATACGCAAAAAATCCCGGGCGCCCTGAAAGGGCAGCTCAGAAAATACCATCAAATCACCAGCATCACCACCGCCATGACTACCATAAGTAAGTCTTCCACCAGGGTAACATTGCCCAGTGGAAGTTTAAATACAGTCCCCAGGCAGGCGCACTGCACCTGGTTTGGCGAAAGCATATTCCTGATAACACCGATACTGCTGAAGCCCATAATGGCAATGGTTGCAACATGGGTTGCCGGCAAATGGATAGCGGTTATGTAAAGGACACCCAAACCAAGCTCCAGAAATGGGTAAACGTATCCATAGCCTTTCCATTGGCGTGCCAGGAGGTCGTACATGGCGTAAGAGCGGGCAAAGCCTTTCAGGTCGAGAAACTTGAAGAACGAGAAAACGATAAAAAAGCCGGCCATAAAGAAACGCATCCAATGGTGCCAGGAGAATACGCCGTCCTGAAAAGATGACAAAGCAGCCACACCTGAAACAAAAAGGAATATGATTACCAGGGGTTTATAGGTTTCCCAGGTGGACGTTGGATCCTGCTCAGGGATTGCTGCTGTATGAGAATGGCTGTTTTTATTTGAAGGGGTGTTTTCAGCCACATCTGAAATTTGATAATCGCCAGCATCGGCCAGGAGTTTATCCAGCTGCTTTCGGTCGGGTTTGCGGTCGGCCTGCACCTTCGCCGTACCCTCTTGGTGGCTTACTTCGGCCGAAAGCACATCGGGATGCTTCAAAAAGGCACTTTTCACTTTGGCGGCGCAACCCCCGCAGGTCATGCCTGTAATGATGTAAGTTAAGTTCATGGGTCTGTCTGATTTAAAAACATTGACTAATTATTGGCAAAAAACCAATGTGATCTATTTCAAAGGTACCCCCTTCTAAAGTCTCAAGTTTTCCAATATTTCATGAGTAAACTGTAAAATTTACAGTTTGTCAAGGGGGCTGCTCTTTTTATCGTCAATGATTTCGAACCCCAGGTGGCATAATGCCGTCTTCAGCCTCTCCATGACCTGGGCCTCAGGCTCTGCATCATGAAACTTCATCTGCCCAAGGCTAACCTCCGCATTGCGAATACCCAGCTTTTCTGCTTCGCTTTTTTACAGCCAGAATACAACGCTGGCATACCATGTTTTTTATGAAAAGCTGCATTTTCACTGGGTTATATTAATTAAACAACAATGAAAAATATATCTTTGTTCAGATAAGAGCTTGTCAGCCAGCTTGATAATAATATGGCCCCTTCCGTCTTGCCTGCCCTAAACGGACACAATCACCGGAGAGGTGACCACCGAGGAGATTCTGGGGGAAAATCTTGGAAAAGAAAGGGCACTGGCAAATTACCAGGAAAATAAATAAGCCGCCAGAAAAAGGAAGCATTGCCTGCTCAGGCTACCCCCACCAATTGGCTATCCGAAATATTCTTCAGATTCTTCTTGTCCGTATTGCCTGTGGCATTCATAAAGGAGATGAAAACCAGCATGTGTTCTCCTTCCTTTGTGGGGGGCAGTGTTAGCGTGGCTGTTCCGGCAATCCTGGTAGCGGCCTGAAGGTTGTAATTTGTGTCGAGCGTGGCTGGATTTATGGCCTGCAGCATGACCTGGTCATTAGGTGCAAAGGGTCGCCTGGGTTCGGGTTCGCCCCAGGTTACGGTGGCCACCTTGCCCTCAGTATTTACTGTCAAATCCAATGCCCCGGCCCTCTCGCCCTTGCTAAGGCACAGCCATTTCAGGTCTTCCTGGTTCTCCGCCAGTCGATAGCGTTTCAGGTTTTCCGACAAGGCCGTATGAAAAGCGCTCCGGCCTTCGGCCATGTCCTTAAAGCCCAACCGCACAAAGGGTTTTACTTTTTGCATGATCTTCATCACACGGGCAAAATCGTTTTGCGATGCCTTCAGCGCCCCTTTGGCTGGTTTGCGTTTTACCGATGGCAGGCTCCTTGCCACCATTTTTCCGTACATTTCGTAAAAAACCACTTTGGCAATGCGCCCCTTAAACGGGCCCAAAAATCCTTCCTTAGTGTAAGCCATGACGTTTGATTTATTAATTACTGAATCCTAATCAAATATAAGCAAATTTTAATCTAAAACGTATATAAATCGTAGTTCAGTCGTAGTTTACCCGAAGGAGTACGTATAAACTATGGGTTAATTTAGCATGAAATTAGTATTTGATAATGACATAAAACGAACCAAGACAGGTTCAAATGGGATCTGTTTAAATTTTGAATTCAATATTTTCCTTAAACCTATTTGAAATAATTCGGCTTAAATGCAAAAATTAAGATATGGAAATCAAATGGATGGCACAATTTCTCACTCACCAAACCGGTAACCAATTCCGGATTCGGTAATAATCAGCCTGGGCTTGGAAGGGTCGTCTTCAATTTTTTTTCGAAGTTGGGCTACAAAGACCCTAAGATATTGTGTTTGCTCAGTATATCCATAGCCCCACACATCTTTAAGTATAAACTGATGGGTTAACACCCGACCATGGTTTTTTGCCATAAGAGCCAGCAATGAAAATTCAGTTGCGGTGAGTTTTAAAATTTCATTATTTTTTTTTACCAGGTGGCTGACCATATCAATGCTCAAAGCCCCAAATTCATAATAAGGGGTGTCGGCCTTGTTGTCAGCTGATCTCAGGGCGACACGAATTCTTGCAAGCAATTCGCCTGTTCTGAAGGGTTTGGTTAAAAAATCATTGGCTCCATTGTCCAGTGCTTTGATGATTTCTTCTTCTGAGCTGCGAACAGATAAAATGATCACCGGCTTTAAGAACCATTCTCTCAGCTTCACCAGTGTTAGCTGCCCATCCATATCGGGCAATCCAAGGTCGAGCAGAATCAATGAAGGGTTGTGCGTTGCAGCATCTACCAGACCCTCCTTGCCGTTGACCGACTGAATAATTTTATAGCCTTTTGCCGAAAGGGTTATTTCAAGCAATCTTCTTATCTGGAGCTCATCGTCAATAATCAGTATGGTTTCACTGCTGCTCATTTCCTTAAAGATTTTTTATGTCAGGTTTTTCTGAAGGAATCTTTATGCAGAATTTTGCTCCGCCTTCATTGCGATTTTCAACCGATATTGACCCATTATGGGCTTCAACAAATCCCTTTGCAATGGAAAGTCCCAATCCCAGTCCTCCGGTTTTATGGTGATCGATACGGTAGAACTTGTTGAAAATTTTGTTGATTTCTTTTTCCGGAAATCCGGGCCCCTGGTCTTTGACCTCGATCAGTAAATTCCCATTTTCGTAATTCATGGTTAATTCAATTTTTGAGGCTCCGGGAGCATACTGGGTGGAATTATAAATCAGGTTATACAAAACCTGCTCCATCAATCCAAAGTCAACCTTTACAAGAGGCATGTCTTCGGGTATTGAGACACTGAGTGTAAAGGGTTTTAGCTCTTCCTTCAGATCTTCAGATACTTTATTGATCAGGTCGTTTAAATCGTACCAGTCAAGCCTGACGGCCAAATGACCGCTCTCGAGCCTTGAAATGTTCAACAAGTTCTCAACCAGCCTGTTCAAGCGCAATGAAGCGGTAAAAATTTCCCGGCACAAAACGCTTTGAAGGTTACTGGAATTAGAGGCACTTAAAATAGAATCTGCTGCACCGATAATAGTAGCAATAGGAATTCTCAGCTCATGCGAAATGGAGTTAAACAAGGTTTTATACAGCCTGTCTGATTCGTCAAGAAAGCGAACCTTTTGGGCGAGTTCCCCAAGAAACTCTCTTTCGAGCGCATTGGAAATCTGCGCGAGAAACACTTCCCAAAAAGATTGCTGCTCCTCAAGAAACGGACTGGTTTGTTTTACTGCAAGAACTCCCGGATTTAATTTGGTGCCAAGCAGGGGATAAAATGTAAATTCTGTTTTGTTATTTGTATTGGTGAAAGCCCCTGTTTGCTCCGAATTGGTAAAGGTCAGTTCGGCGGCACCATATTCAAAAACGCTAAGTTTATTTTCCTTTTGTAAACGTCCATCGGCCTTAAGGATATTATGGCCATCCTGGAGTATGAAAATAGAATTTATTGAAAAATGATTGTTTATCTCTTCCGTGGCCACCTTCAGCACTTCTTCAATGCCACTGGCTTTTGAGAGTTCCTTTGTAAGCTGAAAGAGGGCATTGGTGCGCTTTTCTTTTTCCCGTGAAATCTTTTCCTGCCGGCGTACCCTGGTAGTAAACACGCCGTTTACCAAAGCAATTATGAAAAACAATCCGAAAATGAGTATGTCTTCCGTTTTTTCAATATGAAAAGTGTGATGGGGTGGAATGAAGAAATAATTCCATACCAGGGCACTTAAAGTTGAAGCAAGAAGGACAGGACCCACGCCCAAAAATGTAGACAATATTGAAACCACGAAAAGCAAAATATAGGAAACCAGGTGGTAGTTCTGGGTGTTTGCCAGGGGAGCGCAAATCCAGGCGCTTCCCCCAATAATCAAAATTGAAAGTCCGTAATGGTTAATTCCCGAGCGAATAATATTTTTTGAGGCTTGAACCATTTGATTGTATTTTCGAATAATTTCCTGCGTTCAATTTTCAAATTTAGTTTTTTAATGCACCCGAATTTTTAATGTTTTAATTGCCCCAGAAGTCTTTGGTAAACAAAATTAATACGGTGTAAATCTCTAACCTGCCCACAAGCATAAGCATGGTCAAAATGAATTTTCCGGCTGCCGGTAAGTGAGCAAAGTTGCTTGCAGGACCAACAGTGCCTATTCCGGGGCCAATTCCGGCCATGCAGGTGGCTACCGACCCGCTGGCGGTTGCCAGGTCCACGCCAAAGGTTATTAACATAATGCAGCCAATGGCAAAAACAACCATGTATACGGAAATAAAAGTCAGAATGGAGTTGTTTTCCTCGTCCGTGATTCTTTTTTTGTTCAGTTTTACAGGGAAAAAGGCATGTGGCCTTGTCAGTTGCCGAAAGGTTTTTTGAATATTTTTCAACAAAATCAAATGCCTTACCATCTTAATGCCTCCGGCAGTTGAACCTGTGCTTCCACCTAAAAACATTGAAAAAAATACAATCATCCATAAATATTGCGGCCAAAGCAAATAATCTGCAGTAGAATAGCCAGTGCAGGTTATTATTGAAATAATCTGGAAGTAACCTTCCCGGAAAGCCATTTCCAGTGTTTTATCCGTTTTCAGGAACAAAACTGCAGAGATTAGAAAACCGATAAAAAAGACCAGTAAGAAATAAAATCTGAACTCTTCATTCTTTTTGGCTTTACTGAAATTCAGGTGAAGAATATAGTAATGGATGACAAAATTGGTTCCAGACAAAAACATAAATGCCATAATTACATACTGTATGTATGGCTTATATTCTGCAATGCTAGCGTTTTTTGGAGAAAATCCACCGGTAGCGATGGTTCCAAAAGAATGGCAAACACTTTCAAAAAGGCTCATTTTTCCCAGAAGCAGAAAAAAAATGAGTAAAATTGTCAGCATGATATAAATGGCAAGTAATCTTATCCCGACTTGATTGGCTCTGGGGCTGATTTTTTCCTGCAATGACGATTCCATTGTAAATAGGTGGTAGCCTCCAATTTTAAGGTTTGGCATTACAATGATTACCAAAACTATTATTCCTATCCCACCGATCCAATGTGTCAGGCTTCTCCAAAACAAGATAGACTTGGGTAATGATTCAATATCAGTAAGAATAGAAGAACCGGTTGTAGTGAATCCAGAAACCGATTCGAAGAAAGCGTTTACAAATGAAGGGATTGCACCTGAAAACAGGTAAGGCAGGCTACCCACAAGCCCAATAAAAAACCACGACAAACTTACTGTAAGATAGGCGTCCTTTCGGCTGAGCGATGCTTCTGAGGTAACTCCCGCGGACAAAAAGAAGAAAAGAAATCCGAAAAGCAAGGCAATGAATGAAGAATAAATAAAAGGCCAGATATTTTCACCGTAATAGGCGGCAAGGATCGAACAAAGAATCAAAGCAGCTGAAGTTATGAATAAATTCCGGCTGATAACTTTGAATACAATCAGGAGGTTAACCCCTTTAAATATTAGACTTCTCGTTGAAAACAATGTGCCTGTTTATCTACTAATTAAAGGCCATATTTGGCAAAACTTTTAAGACGCAAATGAACGGCTGATTTTATTAATACTTTGTAAGTATACTTGTTGAGGATATAAAGATTTTATTAAGAATATTTGGAGATCATAATGTATGGGGTGATGAAGTTTTCGGTATGTAATCTTTAACTCGGTTTTAGGAGCAGAAAAGGAGACAAAGGCCCATTTTTGCATCTCTACCCTCCTTTTTTGCAGGTAAAGTCCTCTTTTTGTTTTTGAAATTTGTGATGAAGTAAATTTATTGTTCATTAAAAATTAAAAACATGAAGACGAAAAACGAAAACCTGATTTTCCTGCCATTTTGGTTAATAATTTCTGCTTTATTTATTGCTGCTTGTTCAACGGATAAAATGGATGAGCTGGAGGGGAATGTGGAACTGAGCAGCCCTCTCATTGGTGGCAGTGAAAGCGCTGATTTGAAGCAAGGCAGTGCTGCCCAGAACCAGATATTGGCAGAAATCAGGGCAGCCACCGCCAGGTATCAGAACCTGGAGGCAGCCGCTGCCGATGGGTATATGCTCGATCCGCATTGTGTGGAGCACCCTGAATTTGGAGGGATGGGACACCATGCCGTTCATGGAGGCAGGATTGTACCCTTTGTCCATCATACCGAGCCTGGTGTGCTGGTGTATGAACCCACCCGAAACGGAAGGTACAGGTTGGTGGCCGTTGAATATCTCGTTCCGGCCGAGCCCTGGGATGCCATGAATGATGGCCCGCCCATGTTGGGTGAAGTAGCATTTGCTGACCACAGGGAAATTATTTTTGTGGAAAATGAGGAAGGTGAATTGGTTCCTGTGAATGCAAATGGCGGTCCGCCCTTCCCGCATTACCAACTGCACGTTTGGGTATGGAAGCACAACCCCAATGGCATGTATGCTCCTTACAACCCCACGGTTAGTTGTGGGTTTGCCATTCCTGTGGTAATGGACTAAGTTATTGAAGGAAAGATCCCTGCAAGGAAAGGGGCCCCACATTTTTCTTAACACATGTTGTTTTAATTCGGCGGAAAGAGTCGTTTGATTCTTTCCGCCGGATTTTATTTTGCAGCAGAACTTGTTTTTCAGGTCATATTTTTTTAAATTTAAACATATGTTTATTGGTGTTTTCAAGAATTAGCTTGATGCTACCTCACAGAATGTGAAAAAAATGGGCTAATGACAACCTCTGTTTTAAATAATAGAACCCCGGCAAGCAGCGATTTGTTGGATTTTGCCAGTGGCATAAGTGTCAGGAAGCTTGACAACAGGCATTGCAAAATTCAGGATCCGGAAAATTACCAGATCCTTTGGCTGGAAAGTGGGGTAAAAAAAATTGCAGTTGATGCTGAGGAGCTTGAATCCTATCCGTATTCAATTATTTTTCTTTATCCCGAAAAAGAAGTACGGCTTCGTTTTGAATGTTCGCCACCCAAGGGCTGGATACTGAAATTTTCCTATGATTTTTTTAAACAGCTTTACTTGGATGGATTGCATATTCAGCATGCCGACATTTTCTTTTCATCGGGAGAAATACCGCGCATAGTGTTGAGTCCAAAAATCGGAGACCGGATCAATTCACTGGCTGAAATGATTGCCGAGGTGATGCAATCCAATATTCCGAGCAAAGAACTTGCCGCCTCATCTCTCCTTAAAACCCTGCTGATTTATTGCGACAGCAAATGCAACCTGCGGGTAACGGCAGAGAGCAACAACCATTACCTCGACATTGTCAGCCGGTTTAAGCACTTGGTTTCACAAAATCTGAATACCTGTCATCGTGTTTCTGAATACGCAGAAATGATGTATGTCTCTCCCAAATATCTCAATAATGTGGTGAAAGAAGTGATGGGTGTTACAGCCAAATATGTAATCAGCGAGCAGCTGCTCATCCGGTCTTGCCGTGACCTTAGGTTTTCCAATCTATCCATTAAGGAAATTGCAATAGCACTTGGTTTTTCGGAACCAGAACATTTCAGCAACTTCTTTAAGAAGAATATAGGCAGCTCACCCCTTGCTTACCGGCAACAATAGCTTTTAAGGCTGCTTAAATTCTGAGGTAAAATAGAAATTAATTTCAGGATAGGCTTCTCTTGCAATTTTGAGCTGCCATTCGCTTTCAGCAAGGAATACCGGTCTGTTTTCCTTGTCGAATGCAATATTGTGACCCCTGGTTGAATTGAATTTCTTAAGCATTTCATTATTCTTCGAGGTAAACCAGCAGGCTTTGTACAGGTTCAAATGGTGGAAGGAGCAAGTGGCTCCGTATTCGTGGAGCAACCTGAACTGTATGACTTCAAACTGCAACTCGCCTACCGTGCCTATGATTTTGGTATTGCCTGGCTGTTTTACAAATAACTGGGCTACGCCTTCATCGGTAAGCTGCCTGATGCCTTTTTCCAGTTGCTTGGTTTTCATGGGGTCGCGGTTTACCACCTCCTTAAAAATTTCGGGGGAGAAGCTTGGTATTCCCTGGAATGAAATGAGTTCGCCTTCTGAGAGGGTGTCGCCAATTTTGAAGTTGCCTGTATCATAAAGGCCAACCACATCGCCGGGGAAAGCCTCGTCGATAATGCTTTTGTCGCGGGCCATAAAGCTGGTAGGGCTAGGAAATCGTAGTTTTTTTGCAAGCCTGGTATGAAAGTAAAATTTGTTGCGTTCAAATGTGCCCGACACCACCCGGCAGAAGGCAATCCTGTTGCGGTGATTCGGATCGAGGTTGGCGTGGATCTTAAAAATGAAGCCTGTGAATTCCTTTTCTTCCGGATAGATTTCCCGTTTGTCTGTAGCACGGTGCAATGGGGCGGGGGCAATGCGGACAAAAGTGTCGAGCAATTCCTTTACGCCAAAATTATTTACCGCACTTCCAAAAAATACGGGTGCCAGGTAGGCTTCCTTATACAAACCCTCATTAAAAGGTTCGTAAAGATCTTCAATATATTCAACTTCTTCTATTAGTTTCCCGGCTGCTTCTTTGCCTATATGCTCCTCAAGGGATTTATCGGTGAGGTTGTAAACCGTCACCACATCATCCTTGATCTTTGTTTTGCTTGTCGAAAAGAACTTAATTTGCTTGTTTAGTAAATCATACACCCCCTGAAATGTTTGCCCTATTCCAATGGGCCAGGTTAATGGGCGGGTGTGTATATTCAGCTCTTTTTCAATTTCCTCCAGAAGGAAGAAAGGGTCTTGCCCTTCGCGGTCCAGTTTGTTAATGAAAATGATGACCGGTGTGTGCCGCAGCCTGCAAACTTCCATGAGCTTGCGGGTTTGTTCTTCAACCCCTTTCACACAGTCAATTACCAGTATCACGCTGTCAACGGCCGTAAGGGTTCGGTAGGTGTCTTCTGCGAAGTCCTTGTGGCCGGGTGTGTCGAGGATGTTGATCTTGTGCTCGTTGTATTCAAATCCCATTACAGAAGTGGCCACAGAAATACCGCGCTGCTTTTCAATTTCCATGAAATCGGAGGTGGCCGTTTTGGTGATCTTATTGCTCTTTACCGCACCAGCTGTTTGTATGGCACCCCCAAAAAGCAAAAGCTTCTCAGTAAGGGTGGTTTTTCCGGCATCAGGGTGACTAATAATGCCAAATGTTCTTCTTCTTGCTATTTCTTTCTTCAATGCTACTAATAATAACAGCCTGTTCCGAATTCAGGGCAGACCTTTTTTTAAAACCTGATTAGTAAAAAACCTGGAAAACAAAGGGGATAAGACAGTATTCTTCCCGGAGGAAGTTCATGGTGGAGAAATCCGGTAAGTTTTACCTGGTAAATTCATAACGAGGCGCAAAGGTAGGCGTTTTTCTTGAAACGGCGGTCCACTCATAAGTAGTTGGCCATTGCTTGAAGGTTTTTACCACCCGGTACATAAACCTGAGCGAAAGCTTGTTGGGCCTTGGTTGCCAGCCACCCGAAGGAATCACTTTGTTACCGGAAGATACAAAGTCAGAATCATTATGATGGCCGCAGTGATGGCCGTTGCGGGCTGCATCCACGAAATATAACCCAATATGGCCACCTGCACTGCCAGCCAGACAAAAACCACCAAAACGGCAAAAAAAGAAGCCTTACGGTCCATCCGGAAACGCGCAAACACTGCAATAGATGCAAATAGAAAGGCTCCGCCTACCACTATAAAAAGGATCAGGCTGGGAATAAAATACGAACTGAATGGGCTCCCCTCAAGCAATTCAAGCGGTACCCCCTCGGCACCGGCCATGCCGTAAAAACCACCTCCGAATGCATTGAGAGCTAGAAAGGCAAGGAGAGCTCCAAGCAGGTAACGCACAGTTTTTTGTTTCTTATTAGTTGAAGATGCGGTCTTCATATTGTTGCAGATTGGATTTGTGCCAGCAAATTTAAGCTGATTTTGAGTTGGTTAATCAGCTGAACAAAAAATTAATATTGAACAACTATTTGGGCGCGTTGATTTTTTTCAGGATGGTGTCTGCGATCTCTTCAACTGTTTCGGTTGAAACCTTGAAAACATACACATCGCCTAAGTTCCATTTTCTGATCACTGGTTTTAGCAGGCTTTCCCGCACGACCCAAAGCTGGGGTAAGCCACCATTTTTTATTACAACTTCCAGGGCCGGTGCCCAACCCTGATCGTTAATTTCCAGTGGGCCAATCTCGTCGACAATAAGAAGGCCAATGTCTTGTTTCAGGCTTTCCAGGATGATATGCCGGCCAAATTCAATCCCTTGTTCATTGAAATAAAAACGACCTGCCCTGACTTTTTCTTTGTCAGGCTCGAATGAACAAAGTTCTTCCTGCGAGCCGGTTTGAATATCTCTTATTGAATAAGCTTCCCGATTATGATCGTTGGTGTTTCCAACCGAAAAAAAGCCGGCCGGCTTTAATGCTCCTTGCTTCAGCTTTTCAACCACTTGCATGGCAAAATTGGTCTTCCCTTCATTGACTTTCCCCGTAAGGATAAATACCATTGGACGGTTTTTTCCAAAAACGGAAAACATTTCGAGCAGCGATTGTGAACGTTTCAGCATGGCATGGATCATTTTTCTGAACCCCAGCACCTTTCGGGTTTGTAGTGAGAATTCTTCCATAATGCCCGGCAGGGCTGCAAAAGAGAGTTCAAGCGATTCGTAAAGGCTCTGAAGGCCTCTTGAATAAAGCAGGTTCTTGATCACCGGATTTTTCAATTCAATGCTAATGGCCGTAAACCCACCTAGCAATACCAGCGCCCGCAGGCTCATTTTTACCCCAACCACCAGTCCTTCGGTTTTAAAGGGTTCCTGCAAAGAAAACCCTTGCCAGAAAACCGCAGAAAACAATATGATAAATCCAAGCTGTAGCCATAATCCTGGCTTTTTCAGATAGCGCATATTATGGCCATACCGCCAGTAGGTGAAAACCAGACAGAAAAATGAAAAAACGGCAGAAATCGCAATGCTTGAATAACTTATTACCAGCATTCCCGCAATCAGCATAAAGAAAGCTATAAAAAGCAGGGGCAAGGAATGCTTTCGCTTTTTGGAATGACGAAACAAATCACTTTTTGCATGGCTTCGAACTGAAGAGGCAAGGCTTTCTTTTTCCAGGGTCTTAAGATACCTACGGCCGGTACGATACCCAAGAATGCCAGCAATGGCTCCGCTAAAAAGATAAATTGCCGATAGGATCCAAAGCAGGACTGAAGGAGAAAGGGTTTCGATACGCAGCTGACGTGTTGCAAAAAGGGTCATGTTTTCAAGCAGCCTGACAAAGTCCCAGCCATATAGTATCAAAAGGGTGGCAGCTTTCTGCACCAGTGCGCTGAAAACAGCGAGCGCGCCCCCAAGGGCATATGCCAGCGGGTTTTTTCCGGCCAGCCTAATTGTCATTTCGAGGATCAGTGCTTCAGAGAGGATGCCGATCATGGGCCCCAAAATAATGGCACTTGGCGAAATGGATTTCATCAGGGCGCAGATTAGTCCTGCCCGCCAGATAATCCCATTCTCGCGCCATAGCTGAAAAAAGGAAATGATCAGAAAAACGGTGATGAAGGAAAGCGTAGTGCCTGCCAAAGGAACCTTCAGGTTATGCAGCAAGCTGCCAATGATGATTTCTATGGTGGCCCACAAACTCCCCACCACAGAAGCCTTCAACCATTTATCCGACAAATGTTTCTGCGGGAAGAATTCCATTGGAAAAGCTTAGATAACCCTGCGAAATTAATGTTTTAAAGATAATGGTTTGTTCAACATTATTAGAGGAGCAAGTTTATTGCCGGTTTTTCACAGTAATCCCGCCCATTCAGCCCCGGTTTTGTCACTTTCAGACGCAATATTTTCAGGTTCAGGATGTTTGAAGGGGAGGATGAATTAGTAAGTGTTAACTTTGCGCCATGTTTAAAACCGACAACCTTTTAAAGCGGCTCTTTCGCCTTTCGCTCTATACCTCGCTGCTTATGGCGGTGGTGTCGGTTACCCCGTTTTTTTCGCTTCAGCAGGAATTTCCGGCCGTTTTCTACATTTTTTTTATTTCCAGCCTTTACCTCACGGTTTTTCTCATCTGGCAGGTTAATATTTTGCTGGTGTTCCTGTATGAAAAGTATAAAGTTCGCCGCGAATGGTTGTGGACAAGATATGTGCTCAGTATGGTCCTTACCGTATTTATGGCTGGAATCCTAATCGATCTGTTTCATTCTCTGCCCATTGCCGAAAAGATACGGATAGAAACTGAACTTACCGGCCCCGGTAAGGGTACATTGTATTCAAGGGTGTTATCAACGGTTTTTATTAATCTTTTTGTTGTTTTCATCCAGGAACTGGTATTGCTTCGCGAAAAGAAAACCAAGATTGAGCTTGAGAATGCCCGCCTGAAGATAGAAAATGCTGAGGCCATCAATCAACAGCTAAAGCAGCACATTCACCCGCATTTTCTTTTTAACTCGATGAGCGTACTCAAATCGCTCATCAACAAAAATCCTGAACTTGCTGAGGAATATATTATCAAGTTGAGTGATTTTCTGCGGGTTTCCATTTCGTCGCGCGAGGCCAATCTGGTAAAGCTCAGCGACGAGTACAAGCTTTGTCTCGATTTTCTTGAGATGCAAAAGATACGTTTTGGCAATGCCCTGGAATTTTCATTCGATATACCCGAAGAAAAATTCAATTCAGCCTATGTCCCCGGGTTTTCGTTGCAGGTGCTGCTTGAAAATGCCATAAAACACAATGTCCTTACCGAACATACACCACTGAAAATTGAAGTGAGTTGCCAGAACGGGTGGCTCTCGGTTTCGAACAACAAACAAAAAAAGATGTCGGTTGAGCAGTCTACCAAACTTGGGTTGGCCAATCTGTCAGATCGCTACCGTATCATTTCGGGAAATGACATTCGGGTAGAAGAAACTGGCGACCATTTCAGGGTGTTTATTAAAATTCTTGCCAATGAGAGTCCTGATCATTGAGGATGAATTGCATACAGCCAATGATTTGGCTGCTACTATACAAAAAGTAGACCCTTCCATTCAGATTATTACTATTCTGAAGTCGGTAAAAGAGTCGGTTGATTTTTTTAATCAGAATAACGGGAAAATCGACCTGATTTTTTCTGATATACAGTTGGGCGATGGTTTGAGCTTTGAGATTTTCAAGAAGGTACCCACACGCACGCCTGTTATCTTTTGTACGGCCTATGATGAATATGCGCTGAATGCCTTCAAGGTAAACAGCATTCATTATATGCTCAAACCGTTCAACACCAAAACGGTGAAAGAAGCACTGGATAAGTTCAACGATCTGAAAACCACCATGTCGCCCGACTTGCCTTCGTATCAGGCTATCATGAGCCTTCTAAATGAACGCAAAACAACTACTTCGGTGCTGGTGTATCAGGGCGACAGGATTTTGCCCGTGAGGTTTGAAGATGTGGCCCTTTTTTATATCAAGGACGATGGGACCCGGATATTAACCTTTGAAAACCAGCATTATTTGCTTAACAAGACCCTTGAAGAAATTGAAAGGATGGCAGGAGGAGAATTTTTCAGGGCCAGCCGGCAATTCTTAATCAACCGCAAGGCCATTAAGGATAGCTCGCAGTATTTTGCCCGCAAGCTGGCCATAAACCTTGTATTGCCTTTTGAAGAAAAAATTACGGTGAGCAAAGCCAGAGTGGCAGAATATTTGCGCTGGCTGGCCGGCAATTAACAAATTTTATGTGCCGCTCAGCCCCGCTTTTGTCCACTTCAGTTGCCAATTGGGAAAATATGAAGATAGCATTGAATAAATTTGCCAGCCTTTTTTTATACAACACCAGTTTTTAAAAAGACTTATTTAACATTAATAATATGAAGACGTTTTTTTCAATAAAGAATTTTGTTTTCTTTCTGGCGTTTCTTGCCCTTCCCTTAGCGGGCATTGCCCAGGATCCAATGCAATTCGGCCTCGAGGGTGCCCGCCGCCATGCCCTTGAGTACAACAAAAATATGG
>JAWLCS010000049.1:0-22992 GCA_041687035.1 Bacteroidales bacterium | reverse complement strand
AGAAAAAGAACGGTGGGCTATTCTTCGCCTTCGGGGCAGTCAACCAAAACCTTCACCAAGGCATCAAGGTGAATAGCAACATAAATAAAATCGCTTACATCCACATCACCATAAACAGGTAAGTCACCTTTGTAAGTATTGAAGCGTCCGGCGTTGGGCCTCCGGGTAGGGATGGTATTGTATCCCTGGATCTTAACGGCTTCGTTTACGTCCTGAAGCATCAGGTTGTCACCAAGGTCAATGGTAAGAATGCCATCAGCGTCAATGATTACATAAGCATCTTCAACCAGTTCCTGACCGGCATAGATAGGGTAAGAACCTCCGTTTTCGTTAATTTCAATGTAGAACCACCAAGCGGCACCATCACCGGCAATACCTGCCCATGCTGTTTCTTCATGGTATTCGTAGCATTCTTCTTCTTCGCATTCAACGAGGTTGTAGCAAAATGTAAGGTTGCTAAGGCCTGCAGGTCCACCGCTTTCATTGTCGGGAGAAACCAGGCCGCTGTCACCATTAATGCCAGCTTCATAAGTATAAACGTTGGCAGCTGGACCGCCTTTTACAATAACAGAAACGCCAGCAAGGCACATTCCATCAACGGGAGTATAACTCCAGGTTACGGAAGTTCCGTCAGTGGTTATTGTAAAACCAGCAGGAAAGTCAGCGTCGAAAATGTCCTCATCCTCATCGTAGTTAATTCTACCACTCGAAAATTCGTAATCCACATCAAGTTCACTGCATTCAACATTACCACCATTTCCTTCAGTGTAAAGAACAGGAGTAATTCCTGCTTCTGAAACTGAAGTTGCTATGGCATCTTTCTGATCAACAACCAGGTTGTCTTTCTGACAACTGGTGAATGCGATCGCCACAATGGCGAACATGCTAAAAAGTACAAAGAGTTTTCTTTTCATAGATTATTTGTTTTTTGGGGGTTAAACGTATTTGAATGACACAAAAACGTCGTTCAAAAAATCAAACGTGAAATTACTCGCAAATCACATAGCTTTAACTATGTAAAAACCCCAAACTTTTATTAAGTGATAATACCGGTATGTTTCTATGTAAATATACTTAGGTAATAGTGATTGCTTAAATACTTAAATATGTTGAAGGTCAGTTTATTAATCATTGGATAAAATAAAAAAACCGCCCTGAAAAACAGAGCGGTTTTAAGGTGTTTTCTAAGGATCTTCTTTTTTTAATTTTTCCGGGAAACGAATTTCTCTGTGGAGTTACCTGTGCTGGTATATTCCACAAAGGACGAAACATAAAACCCATAGGTAAAGTCAATATTTGACAAAGCGTCATCATTCAGGTATAGGGTATAAGTATTGGACCCTTCGGCTGGTTTTCTTGTGAAGTAGTCGCCGGGGAAGTTTACTGCATTAGGGAGGTTTATGGCAGGGTTTGAATCGTCACCTATGGAGACAAAATAGAATCCCGCCGTGTCCAAAGAGTAACCATCAAACATTGTTATTTTTATGTACCAGAAAGGTTCGGCATCGTTTTTGGCTGCACTGCTGCTCCGCGCCCATACGGTGCCAGACTTTAAATTTTCTGCGTACGGATAATAAATGGTCATCTCTCCGATCTTAGCTCCATTTTCATCAACAATGGCCTTCCCAAATCCATTTGGTTCTCCGGCGTCATCACTGAAACCGCTTACCGCAACAAAAATGCGACCATCAATCTCTTCTGAGGGAATACTTCCTGTTGTGGGACTTGCAAGGGTGTCAGTAACCCAGGCGTAACCTTGGGTTGGGGGAGTAATTGCCCCGCCCTCATCGTCACCATCATCGCCACCGTCACCTTCACCTTCGCCATCGCCATCACCATCACCATCACCATCACCTTCACCTTCACCTTCACCTTCACCATCGCCATCGCCATCGCCATCGCCTTCACCATCACCATCACCATCACCATCGCTATCGCCATCGCCATCGCCATCATCATCGCCATCACCGCCAATCTCCCCAGTATCACCACCGGTATTGCCAGTGTTGTCATTTGCAACAGAGTAGCCTGCCCAGAACCACCAACGTGGGCCGGTTCCGGCGTTGTCGCCGCCAAAGCCTGTTTCTTCCTGAATTACGTTTCCGTTTTCGTCGAGCAATACTACTTCTGCATGAGCTGCAATTACCAGGTCTTCGCCCTCAGCCCAGGTATTGGGAACCGAATACGTGTAAGTCTGAACCCTTGGGTTGTGGATGGTCTGGTACTCGAATTGCCCGGGAACGGGTGTGCCTTTTTTGTTCGATGGGATCCCCTGCAGGGTAGTGGAAATATGCAGGTGGGTAACCTGAAGCCACCAGTTACCACTGGTGTTAAAAGTTACGTAAATGTTATCCTCATCGTTGCTTACCACCAATGATCCCACATCAATATGCTGTCCGGCCCAGAAACCATAGGTCACTGGTGCGCCGTTATCAGCCTGGTCGCGGGTGGTGATTTCAGTCTGATTGTTTTCAAAATCAAACTCCGGGAAGTCTTTTTCGCAACTGCTTAAACCGACCAGGGAAACAATGGCCAGGAATAATAGGGAATGGTAAAATTTCGCTTTCATTTTCAACAGGTTTTTGGGGTTATTTAAAATTGTCGGACATTCAGTAGTTGTTAAATTTGCATCACCTTGAGCGGCCCGTGGGCTTCTAAGGATTTATACCATAAAAGTATGGCGGCAATTACTAAGAGGTTACCGTGAAACTCGTAATTTTTACCGTAAAAAACCAGGTGAAAACTACGGGGTGAAATACTTGGGTGGTATTGTTAATCAGGGGGTTAGTAAATTTGACTTTAAAAATTTAATGGGCATTTTTTCTCTATGGGATGTTTTTTCTGCGTAAATCTTGCGGGAAAAACCAGGTGTTTTAACGGCATTTTTTTATGGTATAAATGCCTGGAAAATTTGTTTTTTAATTTATCCCGTGCAGATCAACTTTCCTTGAGGCCTTGGTTGATTTTATTTATTTTTGTGGAACTTAAACAAAAAGATCTTGTCGAAATCTGCCGCCAAATATGTGGAAACGCCCCTGATGAAGCAGTATTATGCCATCAAGGCCAAGCACCCTGATGCCTTGCTGCTGTTCAGGGTGGGCGACTTTTACGAAACCTTTGGCGACGATGCCATTACCACCTCTGAGATTCTGGGCATAGTGCTCACGCGCCGGGCCAATGGTGCGGCCTCTTTTGTGGAGCTGGCCGGCTTCCCGCACCATGCGCTCGACACCTACCTGCCCAAGCTGGTAAAGGCCGGGCAGCGTGTGGCCATCTGCGAGCAACTCGAAGACCCCAAGCTTACAAAAAATATTGTAAAGCGGGGCGTTACCGAGCTGGTGACTCCGGGTATTGCTTTCAGTGACAAGGTGCTCAACCACAAGGAAAACAACTTTTTGGCGGCCCTGCACTTCGATGGGGGGCTTACAGGCGTGGCATTCCTCGACGTTTCTACCGGTGAGTTTCTTGCCGACCAGGGAAAACCCGAATATATCGACAAGCTGTTGCAAAGCTTTCGTCCCAGCGAGGTGGTGGTGCAAAAAAACCAGCAACGCAACTTCCAGGCCATCTTCCCCGGAAAGTATTATACCACGGCCTTCGACGACTGGGTGTTTACCCGCGAATTTGCTGACGACCTGCTGCTGAAGCACTTTGGTACGCTTTCTTTTAAGGGCTTTGGCATAGAGGAACTTCACTGCG
This sequence comes from Bacteroidales bacterium, assembly GCA_041687035.1. Lineage (GTDB taxonomy): Bacteria > Bacteroidota > Bacteroidia > Bacteroidales > UBA7960 > UBA7960. The sequence goes on along the minus strand of JAWLCS010000049.1, from coordinate 19,293 downwards.
GCATTATCGCGGCAGGAGCCGTTATGCATTACCTTTCGGAAACGCGCCACGAGCAAATCGGCCATATCAACCGCATCTCGCGCATCGACGAGCAGCAGTATGTATGGCTCGACAAATTCACCATACGCAACCTGGAAATTCTGCACTCGCCCAACGAAAACGCCACCACGCTCATCCAGGTGCTCGACCATACCATATCGCCCATGGGCAGCCGCTTGTTTAAACGATGGATCGTGCTGCCGCTGAAAGATAAGCAACAGATCAATGAACGCCTCGACGTGGTCGAATTCTTCCTTTCTGATACGGGCTTTGCAGAGAAAATGGAGGGTCATATCAGGCAAATCGGTGACCTGGAGCGGCTCATTTCAAAGGTGGCCGTGGGTAAAGTCAACCCGCGCGAAGTGCTGCAGATACAAAAAGCCCTGGCGGCCATCGAACCCATACGAACCCTCTGCCTCGAGAGCAAATGTGCCCCATTGCAAAAGGCCGGCGACCAAGTGAATCCCTGTGCGTTGATACGCGACCGAATTGCACGCGAGATAAAAAGTGAACCCTCGGCCCTGATTTCAAAAGGCAATGTGATTGCCGAAGGGGTGTCGGAAGAGCTGGACGAATTGCGAAATATATCCTTTTCGGGAAAAGACTACCTGGCAAAACTGAGGCAGCGCGAAATGGAACGCACCGGCATTCCAAATATTAAAGTGTCGTACAACAACGTGTTCGGATACTTCCTGGAGGTGACCAATACACACAAGGACAAGGTGCCTGAGGACTGGGTGCGCAAGCAAACCCTGGTGAACTGCGAACGTTATATCACGCCCGAGTTAAAGGAATATGAAACCAAGATTCTGGCGGCCGAAGAACTTATCCTGCAAAAGGAAGAGGCGCTTTTTAACCAACTGGTTATGGCCGTGCAGGAATACATCGAGCCCATACAGGTCAATGCAGGAGTGGTGGGGCGCATCGATGTGATGCTGTGCTTTGCCAATGTGTCGAAGCAATACGGCTATTCCCGGCCCGAGATTAACGATTCCTATGTGCTCGACATTCGCGGGGGCCGCCACCCTGTCATCGAGCAGCAGCTGCCGCCGGGCGAGGAATATGTGGCCAATGATGTGCTGCTCGACAATGAGCATCAGCAAATTCTCATGATCACCGGTCCCAATATGTCGGGTAAGTCGGCCCTGCTCAGGCAAACTGCACTGATCGTTCTGATGGCCCAAATGGGTAGCTTTGTTCCTGCCGATAAGGCTTCCATTGGATTGATCGATAAGATTTTCACCAGGGTGGGGGCTTCCGACAACATTTCTTCGGGCGAGTCGACTTTTATGGTCGAGATGAACGAAACAGCCAGCATCCTAAATAATATTTCGAACCGCAGCCTGATTTTGCTCGATGAAATTGGCCGCGGCACCAGCACCTATGATGGCATAAGTATTGCCTGGGCCATTGCCGAATTTTTGCATGAGCATCCCATGTTCAGGGCCAAAACGCTTTTTGCCACGCATTACCATGAGCTGAACGAAATGGCTGCCTCCTTTCCCCGTATAAAAAACTTCAACGTGTCCATTAAGGAGTTGCACAACCAGGTTATTTTTTTGCGCAAGTTGGTGCCCGGCGGCATCGAACACAGCTTTGGCATTCATGTGGCGCGTATGGCAGGTATGCCCTCCCTGGTCATCGACCGGGCACACCAGATACTGGCACAGCTCGAAAAAAGCCATGGCCACGACGAACTTACCAGGAAGGATGGCGGTGCGGCCAAAACTGCCAGAAAAGGGAAAGATAACTACCAACTGAGCTTCTTTCAGCTCGACGACCCACTGCTGGAGCAAATCAAGGAAGACATTCTCAATACCGACATCAATACGCTTACCCCGGTGGAGGCTTTGATGAAACTCAATGAGATAAAACGCTTGCTGGGTAAATAAAAAAACCGGCCATAAGCCGGTTTTATGCATTTATCCGTTTGGTTAATATTACCTGCGGTAACCCAAACGCTGCAGTACCTCATCGCTGAGGTCGTAGCGCACATCGGTAAAGATCATGGTAATTCCGCCTGACTTGTCGAAGATCACGGCATAATTGCCACGTGTGGCAATTTCTTCAATGGCCTCAAACACTTTGTCCTGAATGGGCTTGATCAGCTCCTGGCGTTTCTTAAACAGGTCGCCTTCGCGTCCAAAGCGCTGCATCTGAAGCTCCTTGGCAGCCCTCTCGCGTTCAATAATGTTTTCTTCGCGCTGGCGGCGCATTTCTTCGGGCAGAAGGGGTGCTTCGGCTTGGTACTCGCGGTATATGCGATCGATCTCGCTGAAATTCTGTTCAATTTCGTTTTGCCATACTACGCTGATGCGTTCCAGCTCCTGCTCGGCAGCTTTGTATTCAGGAATGTTCTCCATAATGTAGTCGGAGTCGATATAGGCAAAGCGCTGAGCAAAGCTCGCACCGGCAAACAACAAGATGGCGGCAAACAGGGCAATTTTTTTCATTTTTGGTCCTCCTGGATTGGTTAATACACATTCGTTAGTCTATGGACTGGCCTATGGAGAAATGGAATCTTCCGCCGCTGTCGTTGGGCCTTCCGGGTAGTGGGTCGAATCCGTATCCGTAGTCGATACCCAGCAAGCCAAACATGGGCAGGAATATCCTCAGGCCGACACCTGCAGAGCGTTTAATGTTGAAAGGGTTGTAATCCCTGAAGTTTTTGAAGGCATTACCGCCTTCCACAAACGCCAGCGCATAAATGGTCGACATGGGGCTCAGCACAATGGGGTAACGCACCTCCATGGTAAATTTGTTGTAAACCGTGGCTCCTATTTCCCGTCCCGAATTGTCGGTGGGGGTCAGGGAGTAATTGGCATAACCCCTCAGCGCGATAATCTCGCGGCCATCGATCTCCCATCCTGAAATTCCATCACCTCCAAGGTAGAAACGCTCAAAGGGCGGAAATCCGATGTCGGAGTTGTAAAATCCAAGGAAACCGAATCTGGTCCGGGTGCTTAATACCAAATTTCCTGCCAATCTGGTATACCAACTGGTATTAAACTTCCATTTGTGGTATTCGAGCCATTTGTAGCGGTCTTCGTCGGGCAGACCAGAAAAGTCTTTCCCCGTGATGGAAGAGTAGGGCGGGGTAAGCTGCAGCGATAGCGATATTTCAGAGCCCTGGCGGGGATAAAGCGGAGCATCGATGGAGTTACGGCCCAGTACCACATTATAACTAAGGTTGTTCGATTGCCCGCTGTTTATGATAAACGGAATGGGGCTGTTCAAAATATCGTAGTTCTGATAGGTAACAAATTGCTGAAGGAAGAAATAGTCGTCGGGCACCTGCAGCCGCTGGGCAAATCCTACGCTGGCCCCGATAATGGAATAATAACCGTAATTGGGGTGTGTCTTGGCCAGGTTGGTGCGGTGTGTCGTCTGATATACGCTCAGGCTAAGGGTGTTGGGTTTTTTGCCACCCAGCCATGGCTCCACAAACGACATGCTGTAAGAGATATATCCGCGTCCGTAGGTCTGTGCCCTGAGCGAGAGGCGCTGACCGTCGCCGGTGGGCAGCGGACGCCATGCTTCCTTTTTGAAAAAGTTTTTGGTGGAGAAGTTGTTGAAGGTAAGACCCACTGTGCCAATGATACGGTTGGCGCCCCAGCCACCTGAAAGTTCTACCTGGTCGGAAGAGGTTTCTTCCACCACATATTCAATGTCAACGGTACCGTCCACAGGGTTTGGGCGAGGAATCACATCAATTTTTTCCTGGTCAAAATAACCCAACTGAATAATTTCGCGCTGGCTGCGGATAATGTCGCTGCGGCTGAAAAGCTGCCCCGGTCGGGTACGGATTTCACGCATGATCACGTGGTCGTTGGTGCGGTCGTTGCCCCTTACCGTTACCCTGTTGATGGTGGCTTGCTTGCCTTCAAAAATACGCAGTTCGAGGTCAATGGAGTCGTTTTCTATGGCGGTCTCTACCGGTTTGATATCGAAAAACAGGTAGCCGTCGTCAAGATAAACCGAACTCACGTCCACCCCGTCGATGTTCATAAAAAGGTTCTTTTGCAGCAACTTCTGGTTGTAGAGGTCGCCAGGTTTGATGCCCAATATTTCAGCAAGAAACTCAGAGGGATATACCGTATTGCCTATCCACGAAATATTGCGGTAGTAATAGGTGGGGCCTTCTTCAATTTGCAGGTCTATATTGATGCGGTTTTCTTCCACAAAATAAATGGAGTCATTCACTATGCGGGCGTCGCGCTTGCCCAGTTCATTGTAGCGGTCGATAATATTTTGTTTGTCTTCCACAAACTCATCCTGTATCAACTTAGAAGAGTTGAAGACAAAGCGCAGGCTTTGCTCCCTGGTTTTTTTCATCAACCTTTTGATCTGCCTGTCAGAAATCACCTCGTTGCCAATCACATTCACATTGGCAATTTTGGTGCGTTGTCCGCGGTCTATATCAAACTCCAGGGCCATGCTGTTAATGCGGGCCGTGTCAGGAATCTGGATTACCCTTATTTCGGGCCTGAGGAAACCTTTTTCAATAAAATAATCTTCAATGGCGCTTTCGGCTCTGAACAGCAGGCTTTCAGTAACCACGTCGCCACGTATCAGGTTCAGGTTTTCGCGTAACTTGTCGGAGTCAGCTCGCCGAATTCCTCTGAACTCATAGCGGGTAAGGCGGGGCCTTTCCTGCAACTCTACGTCGAGAAAAATTGACTCGCCCTGGATGGATGTTACCGAAATGGCCACATGCTGAAACAAGCCTTGTTTCCAAAGGTTGAGTATGGCCCTTGAAATCTGTTCGCCGGGCACCAGTATGGTTTGCCCTACATAAAGCTGGGTAACCATAACCACCACGTTATCATCGATAAATTCGGTGCCGGTAACGCTGATGCCCCCAATGCGATATTCCTGGGGATTATCGGGGTTTATGCTGATCTGGCTGCCGGTAAGTACCGGTTGTGCCGCTGCAGGCAGGGCAATGCTGCAAACCAGGAAAAACAACACAAAGAGCTTTGCCATTAAGGCGAAGGGTTTAGAGCAGAAAAAAGAAAAGAGGGAGGTCCGGGTTTGGTGCATTATTATTTTTGTTTTAACAAAATTCATAAAGGTAGGCAAGATTCTGGGGAACGGTCATTAAAATTGTGGCTGGGGAATCCTGCCAAATCGTCTTTCCCTTTTTTGGTATTCAATAATGGCCTGGTAAAAATGCTTTTTCCTGAAGTCGGGCCACAGCACACAGGGAAAATACAATTCGGAATATGCGATTTGCCAAAGTAAAAAGTTACTGATGCGCAATTCGCCACTGGTGCGTATCAGCAGGTCGGGGTCGGGGATGCCTGCGGTGCCGAGGTGGCTTTCAAACACCTCATTGTCAATATCTTCTGGTTTAAGCTCGCCTGAGCAAATTTTGGCGGCTATTTTTTTTGTGGCGTCAATAATTTCCCAGCGTGAGCTATAGCTCAGGGCCACCACTACGGTAAGGCGGGTATTGTGGGCAGTCAGTGCAATGGCTTCATGGAGTTCCTGGCGGCATTGTTCTGGCAAAGCCTCGAGGTCGCCAATGGCCAGCAGCCGCACTCCTTTTTCGTTGAGTTCGGGGGTTTCATCGCGAATGGCTTTTACCAGCAGTTCCATTAGGGTGTTTACTTCAATCTGGGGCCTGTCCCAGTTTTCGGTCGAAAAGGCAAAAAAAGTAAGGTATTCTACTCCGATATCGGCAGCAGCTTCCACGGTTTCGCGCACGGATGCGACGCCGTGTTCATGTCCGAAATTACGGTCTTGACCCCGGTGGCGAGCCCAACGACCGTTTCCGTCCATGATGACAGCAACGTGACGAGGTGTTTTTTCGAGATTAATCTGCTCCTTTAAATCCATTCCATCAATAAATTATGCCCCAAAAAAGTGGCACAAATTTCTTAAAATGTTTCGAGAAATAAAAGGATTGCCGCAAAGTTTAAGAAATTTTAATTGTAGGCGGCGCACTTACCACGCGTGAAGTCCTTGATTTTAAAGGCCAGCACGAATCCTGCGAAGGAATACCAGTCGTTGGTAGTGGGGTCGCCACGCTGTAGACCGGTATTTTGCCCGGGGTTGCTCAGCGAACGGTCGGCAAAATACTGGGTTGTCGCACTGGGTAAGAGTTCCAGGTCGGCATAGGTGGTGCTCACATCGTCGAGATAGTCGGTGCCGGTGCGCCGCATGCCCCACTCCAGCCCGCCGGTAATATTGCGGCTGATGTTGAATTTAAATCCAATTCCGAAGAGAAAGTTGCTTGAAACAAGACTGTATAGTTCCCTGTCGGGATAATTTTCATTTCCTTGGCCTTCGGTGCCCAGCGGTCGAAGGTTTATCCAGCGCATGCGTCCATCATCGTCGGGAAGCTGCGCCTGGGGGTTAAAACTGAATACACCGCCGCCAAAAAAGATGTAGGGCGAATAGGGGGTGTCGAGGTTGCCGGCCACAAAGGGCAGGAAGTTGACTTCCACCTGGCCCGTAAGTTCGGTAATCCTCGATACAAAGCGAAGGTTGCGGTCTTCGTTGTATTTGATCAGAGCATCGTTGCCTTCTACGCTGGCAAAGATGCCATTTACCCTGGCCGACAGGTGGGGGTTGAAGTTGTACCGGTATATCCCGCCAAGGGCAATGCGGGTCATGGCAAACTGTTTGCCGGGGTTTAGGTCGCCAAGGTAATAGGAGCCACCAAAAAAAACACCCAGCTCGTTTTTCTGTCCCAGCAGAGCAGGGATGTTTATAAACAGGAACACAAACAGCAACATCAAACCCGGGCGGGATTTTTTAATGGATATGCCTGGCAGCTGGGGAGTTATCATTAAAATAATTCTTTGTTGCTTAAACTTTTTGCTATCATTTTTTAAATGCAAATGCAGGCATTGCTGAAGCCCGGCTCAGAAAATAACGTATGCGTTTGGTAAATATTTTGCCTGTCCGATAATTGCATGCCTTAACGGATCAGTGGTGCCCACCTGCGCTGGGTTGGCCCGGTGATAATCTTATACTGTACGGTAAGAAACAGGAACATATAAGCGTCGTCGTTGTGTGGGTTGGCACGCTGCTGGCCCGGCAGGGTGGGGTCGGGGTAGTTGGCCATTCCCTCCCTGTCTCTGTAGCTGTAGTTGGTAGGATTGGAAAAATATTCGCCTAGCGCAATCTTCGAAGGGTTGCCGTCCCAATTGGCAGTGTAAACGGTAGGGTCCACATAGGTGGTGCTGGCATCGTCGAGGTAGTCGGTAAAGGTTTTGCGGAAGCCGTATTCCATGCCAATGCTCCACTCGCGCGTCAGCGAAAGGGTCATGCCAATGCCGAAAGGTATGGCTACGTTTACCGGAAAATATTTTCTTCGGGTGGGAAAGTATTCGTCAAATCCTTGACCTTCAGTACGCAGGGGCCGCAGGTTATACCATCCATCGCGTGGCAGCAGGTTTATTTCATTAATTGAGGCATGCTTAAGGGTAAGGTAGTGCTCACCATCGAAGTAGCCCTGAGGGTTGAAGTAAAAGGCTCCTATACCTGCAAAAACGTAGCCTCTGAGCCGGAAGCCAATCCAGCCAATGTTTCTTGTCTGGTCGCGGTAACGGGCACCCACCTTGCCATCGGTGTAAAAGAACCACTCACCCTGTACCGAGGTTTCGAGTACTGGTGAGCGGAACTGAAGGTTGCGATTGTTGCGGAATGTTTCCTGGGTGTGGCGGTCGTCGCCCGAAACATATCCAAAGGCCAGATTGCCAGTAATGGCCAAGTCGTAATTTATAAAGTAACGATATCCAATTTTTGTAGCTGGCCTAACGGCCCTGAAGTTGAAGTCGCGGTAATCCTGCGTGCCAATTTTGTCGGCCCCTCCCAGGTCACCCATAAAACCCGAGGCGCCCATGCCTAAAAATACAAACTGCCGTTCTCGCATCCACAGCTGGCCAGATGCCTCGGGCAGGAAAAACAGGATAAGGAAAAGTGGAATCAGTAATTTTTTCATGTAAGCGGGCATAGGTAAAGCACAAAATTACTTTTTTTTTCAGTAAAAGGCTGTTTTTTGAGGGTATACGGTTGTTCTTTTTGTTTAGTTACGCTTGTCGAGGCCCCAGGCCAGTTTGTTTCTAATGGTTTTGAAAAAGTCTTTCTGGCCAAGGCAAATCAGGTTTATGGAAAAGCGGGCCTTTTTTACCACCAGTTCCACCGATGTTGACAAAGGCCTCGACCTGGAATCGAGCACCACCAGGTAATCTTGTGAGCGGCCACTGATGCGCAGCTTCACCGTGCTGGTGTCAGGAATAACGATGGGCCTTACCGTTAGATTGTGTGTGGCAATGGGTGTAATGATAAAATTGTGCGATTCGGGCGAGATAATGGGCCCGCCGCAACTCAGTGAATAACCTGTTGAACCCGTTGGCGTGGCAATGATCAGCCCGTCGGCCCAGTAGGTGTTTAAAAACTGCCCATCCACATATGCACTTATCGAAATCATGGTAGAAGTGTCGCGCTTGAGCACAGTGAGCTCGTTCAGGGCATAGCTGAAAGAGCCAAAGAGGTCTTCGGGTGCCACCAACTGCAACAGGCTGCGTCGGTCGAGTGTAAAGTTTCCGCTAAGCAGGGCTTCGGCGGCCATGCTCACTTCATCGGTCGATACGGCCGAAAGAAAGCCGAGCCGGCCGGTATTAATGCCCAGTACCGGAATGCCAGAGTCCTGCAACAATGTAATGGTATCGAGCAGGGTGCCGTCGCCCCCAATACTGATCATGCAAAAAGTGTCGGGATCGAGTTCCTTACCGGTGTTAAAGGTTTTTACTGGTCTGGAAAAATTGTAACCACTGCTCAGATATTGGTAAAAACTTTCATAAACCAAGAATTCTGTGACCCGCGTTTCCAGTGCAGTCAGCAGGGTATTTACCGGAGTAAAGTAGGCCGGGTTAAACTCGCGGCCAAAGAGGGCTATCTTCATATAGATGCTTTTTCTCTGTCCGAAAGTATAAAAACTTTAAAGAATTACCGCAAAAGCCCAATTAAATTTTACTGGCTTTCTGAGATGTGAGGGCCGTTTTTGCAAAATGATTATTAGGAGTGGCTCTTAAATCCCTTTACAGATAAGTAACAAAATCATTTTCAGAATCCTTGCTGATAAGCACCTGAGATACTTTTTAAACGAAGTTAAAACGAAGTTAACACGTAGGTTAAACGTTATTGTACGATTGAACCACGTGTTTGATAAGTATTGAATACGATTAAATTATGGTTTAACACTGACTCATCTGCGGGCATGAAAGCGAACTGGATTTAGTTAGCTAACTCATTGTGCCCAGCGGTTTTGGACTTTGGATGATTGAACCTGTCAAGGCTTTCAGGGGTCAGGCCTGGATAAAAAGAGGCTGCCTCAGGGTTTTGAGACAACCTCTTTTTTGTTGTAAAAACTATAATACTTGTAATCCGTATGATCTGTTCCTGCGGATAATCCTGGGCAAACTTAGTTTAGGATGACTGCTTTCTCGATCTCCACCTTTACAGGCGTTGTGTTTTGCAGGTTGTCGCTAACCGGGCAACGGTTTTCAACTGCGTGGATCCATTCTTCAAGGGTCGCTTCGTCGGCGTCGCAATCGGGGGTGAGTTTTACCGAAATGCTCTTGTAGCCTGCACGATCATCAAAGCTTTGTCCGAAAAGTTTTGCGGGATTCAGTGTGCCTGAAATGTCAATCTTGAGGCTCCTGAGTTCAAATCCCATTTCTTTGGCCACCAGATGACCCATTACGTTGAGGCATCCTGCAAAGGCAGCCAGGACATATTCCACTGGATTGGGAGCTGCATTACTGCCACCCAGGCTTTCGGGCTCATCCACTATGATTTCAAAGTTGCGGGCTTTTACAATGGTCTTGGCCGCACTGGCGCTATCTGCTTTAATTTTAAATGTTAAATCTGACATGGTTTTTTGTTTTTATTGTTAGACAATCTTGAGTAATAACTTTCTTAAGCAAAATTAGTTGTTAACAAAATAACAACCTAGTGAACAAGCCTTGGATTTCCGTGTTAATTTTACGGACTTCTCCATTAAAAAAAATGTATTATTGCATTTTTCTATTTCTTTAAGCTATGGCTGACAAACTACCTCAACCTGATAAAACCTGGTATTCTTACCTAACGCCCCAGCAGCGCGAGCTGGTTATGAATCAGTCCAGCCTGGTTCATTTCCGGAAAAATGAAACCATCCTTAAGCAAGGTTTTATAGCTGGACATGTTCTTTTTCTTGAAGAGGGAATGGCTAAGCTCAGCGTGGAGGATGAGCAGAAATCTACCGTTTTGAAGATCGTGCCTCAGGGTTCCTTTTTAGGGCTTATGTGTTCCTTTGTAAAGGGTACCCTCGACTTTACAGCAACAGCCATAAAGGACTCCAATGTGCGGCTCATTGACAGGGGAATAATTGAACAGTTGATTCGTGAGAATGGCGACTTGGCCCTGGCCCTTGTCCAGAAGATGTCGCTTGATACCAATAAAATGATACACGACCTGGTTCATCTTAGTCATAAAAACGTTGATGGGTCAGTATGCACGGTGTTGAGTCAATTGGCAGGGATCTTCAAAAGCCAAAGCTTTCAGATACCGCTTAGCCGCATCGAACTGGCAAACATTGTGGGCTATTCAAAGGAAAGTGTCATCAACAGCCTTTCTTCCCTCCACCGGGATAAGGTCATTGCGGTTTCAGGAAAGAACATTGAGATCCTTGACATGAAAAGGCTGGAGATGATTGCACGCAATGGTTGAGGAAACCTGATTTTCTTTTTTTTTCTTCAGATATTCCAGATGCCCCGGCGTATATCCTGGGCAAAAGTTAAAGCAGTTCCAGTCTTTTTGAATCGAGCTTCAGGAAGGTGAAAATCATAACGGTGAAACCCCAAAGTGATGATCCCCCGTAGCTTAGGAAAGGCAAGGGTATACCAATTACCGGCATCAGGCCAATAGTCATTCCAATATTAATGGTGAAATGGAAAAACAGGATGGCGGCCACCGAATAACCAAATACGCGGCTGAATGAGGAGCGCTGCCGTTCTGCCAAAACCAGCAACCTGCCCATTAGTAAGATGTACAGAATTATTATGGTGGTGCTTCCAACAAAGCCCCATTCCTCGCCAATGGTGCAAAAGATAAAGTCCGTTCCCTGTTCGGGAACAAAGTTGAATTTTGTTTGCGTTCCCTTCAGGTAACCTTTTCCCCAGAATCCCCCTGATCCAATGGCAATTTTTGATTGGTTCAGGTTGTATCCTGCACCCTTCAGGTCTACCTCCTCGTTTAGCAGCACCTCCACACGCAGTTTCTGGTGGGGCTGCAGGAAATTCTCAAATGCATAATCAACAGAATACACATACAACGAGAGAATGGCAAACAGGCTCAGGAGTTGTATCATCTCCCGGCTTTTTTTTCTCAGAATGATGGCGCTGGTTAGGGCAATGGCTGCCAGTATGCCAATAATAATAAACTCATTGATAATCAGTGTCATTACAAAGAGAAAAATGGCGATCAGCCCGAATGTGAGCAGCAGCCCGCTGATATAGCCTTCGCGAAACAGTACCAGCACAAAGGCCGCAAATACGAGTGCCGTACCGGTGTCGTTTTGCAGAAATATGAGGGCCATGGGCAAGGCGATCATTGCAAAAGGCTTGAGGCGCGTGGGCCAGTCGAGGCTGCGCATCTTCACCTCGCCGATGTAGCGGGCCAGGGCCAGGGCCGTAGCATATTTGGCAAACTCGGCGGGTTGTATAGCAAAGCTGCCCACGCGAAACCACGATTTGGAAGCATTGATCTCTACGCCGAAAAAAAGCACCCCCACCAGTATCACCATCAGTCCTCCGTAAATGACCCAGGCAAAGGCCGGAAAGAATTTTGCATCGAACATCAGGATAACTACCGCCAGCACCAGGGCGGTAATGATCCACAATAGCTGCTTGCCGTAATTCTGGCTTACATCGAAAATGCTCTGGTGCCCTTCTTTTATTTCGGCAGCAAAAATGTTAAACCACCCCATGAAAATTAGCACAAGGAACAGAAAGACAATGGTCTTATCGATGTTTTTAAAAAAATCAAATTGCTTTCTCATGGCCTGTTAGTTAAAAAACTTCCTTCCAGAATCCTTTGCTCAAACCATTGGCGTCCGATTTGCCCAGTGAGGTATTTTTCTATCATTAGGCTGGCAATTGGAGCTGCCCAGGTGGAGCCGTAGCCTGCGTTTTCAACCACTACCGATATGGCAATTTTGGGATCTTCCACCGGGGCAAAGGCAATAAAAACGCTGTGGTTTTCGCCATGGGGATTCTGCACAGTGCCTGTTTTCCCTCCAATAGTTATGCCTTGGATATGCGAAAAACGGCCGGTTCCGGCATCCACCACTTGCTGCATTGCCTGTGCCATTATTTCAAAATGTGCCGGGTCAACGGTGGTTTGGTTTTTATGCAGGAAACGCTCCTGTATGCTGTCGGGATGGCTTATTGACCGGACGATATGGGGTGTGAAATAATGCCCTCGATTGGCAACCGTGGCGCCCAGGTTGGCCATCTGCACAGGCGTGGTGCCCAGCTCGCCTTGTCCGATAGCCAGTGAGATAATGGTGAGCGATCGCCAGCCCCGGGGTCCGTAAATCCGGTCGTAATAGTCTGAGGTCGGCAACAGCCCGCTCAATTCATAAGCCAGGTCGCTGCCAAATACCCGGCCAAATCCAAAACTGCTAACATGCCGTCTCCAGTTGTTAAAACTTTCCTGCATATTCGAAAATTTCGACTGGTCGATGGTATTGCGGAAAGTGATACAACTGTAAGTATTGCAGCTAAACTGAATGCTGCTAAGCACATTAACAGGGCTGGGATGGCTGCGGCAACGAACAGTTATTCCTCCGCTATGATAGGCACCCCCGCAACCATAGCTGCTTTGGTAGTTAATAACACCTTCTTGCAGGGCCACTAATGTGTTCACAATTTTAAAAGATGATCCAGGCGGATATTGCGCCATCAAGGCCCTGTTAAACAGTGGTTTGAGTTCATCTTCCTGCAGCATGCGGTAGTTCAGGTTGCGCACCCTGCCCACCAGCAGGTTGGGGTCGTAGCCCGGGGCCGACACCAAAGCCAGGATCTCGCCGGTTGATGGCTCAATGGCCACTATGCTGCCCCGCTTGTTGCGCATAAGCTGTTCACCATAAAGTTGCAGCTTGGCATCGATGGTGGTGTAAAGATCCTTACCGGGGATGGCAATGGTGTCGAAGCGTCCTTCTTGAAAAGGTCCGATGTCGCGGTTAAGCACATCTACCAGGCGCACCCTTACCCCTTTCTGGCCGCGAAGGTGCTCCTCATACGATCGCTCAATGCCGCTGATGCCAATATAATCGCCCGATCGGTAGTAGGGGTTTTGCTCAATTTCGCGCGAGCCAACCTCCCCCACATATCCAAAAGTATGAGCAGCAATGGGATAGGTGTATTTGCGAAGTGTGCGCGGCTGCACAAAAAAGCCCGGAAAGCGGAACAACTTTTCCTGGAATACGGCAAAGGTGTTTTTCGATATCTGGCTTTCGAAAACCGAAGGCCTGAAGCGGGAATAGTCGCGGGCCTGCTGCAGCCGGTTTTCAAACATTTCCTTTTCAATACCCAGCAGCCTGCAAAACTCAGCAGTGTCGATGGCGCTTACCTGACCCGGCACCACCATCAAGTCGTAATGGGCCTCGTTGTAAACCAATAGTTCGCCATTGCGGTCGTAAATGAGTCCGCGGGCAGGGTAGTCGGTAACATAGCGCAGCACGTTGCTGTCGGCCGAAAGTTTGTACGAAGGATCCAGCACCTGAATCTGGAACAGGCGCACCAGATAGATAAACCCGATGATGACCATGGCTGCAAGGATAATGCTCTTGCGCTTGGAATGTATGTTAGAACTCTGATTAAGTTGCATGTAACGAACGGCTTGGCAAAGGGGGGATGGCTCTTTTACCAGAATGCAAAATTAAAGAAAGGTGGCAATTAGGGTATAAAAATGCTGTAATTTCTTTTTGAAACATGGACCCTGATATTTTCACAATTTTAATAACTTAGCCGACGCTGCCTTTTCAGCCACTTTTTTAATTAAAATCTTCAGCCATGAGTAAAATAGTCGTTTTGGGTGCGGGCATGGTGGGTAAGGCCATCGCCATCGACCTCTCCGCACAGCATCAGGTAATTGCTGCCGATATCGACCAAGATTCCCTGGATTATTTGTCAAAAAATTATCCCATTGAAACAGTGGGCGTGAACCTGATGGAAGAAGAAAGCATTGCCGGGTTGGTTGCCGATTGCGACCTGGTGGTATCTGCAGTGCCTGGTTTCATGGGCTTCGACACGGTTCGCACGGTGATTGAGGCCGGCAAAAATATTGTGGATATTTCGTTCATGCCCGAGGATTTTATGGAACTCAACGCCCTGGCTGCTCAAAAGGGGGTTACTGCCATTACTGATTGCGGGGTGGCACCGGGTGTGCCAAACATGATGGTTGGTTACCACAATGAATTTATGGAGATCGAAAATTTCGAATATGTGGTGGGAGGCCTCCCACGTATTAAAGTGTATCCCTTCTTTTACAAGGCGCCTTTTTCGCCCATCGATGTGATTGAAGAATACACCCGCCCGGCGCGTTATGTAGAGAAAGGACAACTTTTGACCAAGCCCGCCATGAGCGAGCCCGAGCTGATGTTTTTCGACAAGGTGGGTACCCTGGAGGCTTTTTATACTGATGGGCTGCGGTCGCTGCTGGCCAATATGGAGCACATACCCAATATGCGCGAAAAAACGCTGCGCTATCCCGGCCACATTCAGCTTATCCTCGCACTGAAAACCGCCGGATTTTTTGACAAAACACCCATCACTATTAATAATACCGCCATCAGGCCTATCGACTTCACCAGCAAGGTGCTTATAAACGACTGGAAGCTGGGCCCCGAAGAGCCCGAGTTTACCGTGATGCGCATAGAAATATCGGGCCGCCAGGATGGCAAGGATAAAAAGATCGTTTATGATCTTTACGATGAGTATGACGAACAGGCCAAGCTGTCGTCAATGGCTCGTACTACTGGCTTTACAGCCACTGCTTGTGCCGAACTGATCTTGCAGGGACGCTTTGCCGGCAAGGGCGTTTTTCCGCCCGAACTGATTGGCATGGACGAAGACAATTTCAGGTTTGTGTTGGACTACCTGGCGCAACGCAAGGTGAATTATCAGAAAACCGAAACCCAACTCTAATACCCTTCTTTAGATGAAGAAGAAAACGGATGCCCTTCGCAACTATCGCGAAACCATGAAGGCCATTGGGTATGTGACCCGCAAAAAGGCCACTCAGAAAGATTATGATCGTATCGGGTTCATGTCGGGACTGGAGGTGCACCAACAGCTCGATACGCGCCAGAAGCTCTTCTGCCGCTGCCCCTGTGGTATTTATCAAGCGCCCGAAGATTATGATGCGGAGGTGATCCGCCATATGCGACCCACCCTCAGCGAACTGGGCGAATATGACGGCACGGCCCTGATGGAGTTCAAAACCAGAAAGGAGATTGTTTACCGTATCAAGAATGCCACCACCTGCACCTACGAGGTGGATGACACTCCGCCTTTCCCGGTAAACCGCGAAGCGGTTGATATTGCCATTCAAATATCCCTGCTGAAAAAACTGAATATCGTTGGAGAGATCCATATCACCCGTAAGCAGTACCTCGATGGTAGCATCCCTACCGGGTTTCAGCGAACTGCAATAATTGGCGTGGAGGGCGAGATACAGTTGCGAAATAAAAAAATCAGGCTTATTCAGCTTAGCCTGGAGGAAGACTCTTGCCGCGAAGTGTCGGATATTGGACATACCCGTATTTACCGGACCGATCGCCTGGGCATGCCGCTCATCGAAACGGTGACCTATCCTGACATGGTGAACCCCGATGAGGTGGCTGAGGCAGGTCAGTTCATCCGCTTTTTGAACCGCAGCACCGGCAAGGTGCGCACCGGCATTGGCGCTGCCCGACAGGATGTAAACGTGAGCTGCCGCGGTGGCTCGCGCGTGGAAATTAAAGGGGTGGCCCACATCAAGTGGATTCCTGAGCTGACCCATAACGAAGCCTTCCGGCAATGGGCCCTATTGCACATTCGTGAAAACCTGCTTGAAAAAGTGAAAAAACCCGAGGCATGGCAGATGAGTTGGCAAAAGATCGATCCGGTGTATTTCGACTTCCGCTCAAAAATGCTGAAAAATTTGAAGGAGCAACAACTTGAGTTGTATGCCGTTTGTTTGCCCCGTTTTACAGGGATCCTTTCGCATTTCACCCAGCCTGGAAAAGTGTTTGCTGATGAAATCAGCGACCGTCTCAAGGTGATTGCCTGCATTGAAAAACCCAATATGACCAGCTCAGAAGACCTGAAGCCGCTTGAAAACGAAGAGGTTTTTGCCAGGTTGCGCAAAGTGCTTGGCGCCAAAGCAGATGATGCCATAGTTCTTTTTTGGGGCCCCGCTGCCGATATGGCTACCGCCCTGGAAACCATCGAAGAACGGTGCCGCATGGCCTTTCAGGGGGTGCCCAATGAAACCCGGAAATCGTTTTCCGATGGCACCACCATATTCGAAAGGGTGCTGCCCGGTGCCGACCGTATGTATCCTGATACCGACTCGGCGCCCATCCCCTTAAAGGACGAACATATTGAGAAGCTCTCGAAAGACCTGCCCCTGGAAGCCATTGCAGCTTACCAGCAGATGCAGGATTGGGGCGTTCCGGAAGATACCTACCTTTATATTCTGAAGAAAAACCTTTTTCCGCTGCTCAAACAATTGGTGGAGGAACTGGAAGTGGAGCCTGTTTTTGCCGGCACACTGCTTGGGCATCGCTTGCGATTTGTAGAAGGGCATTACGAAGTCTCCCAGGGTTTTCATTACGATCAGATTGCAGACCTCCTGAAGGAGATCCAATCACGAGGGCTGGATCGGGAGATCATAAAACCCATGTTGCCCGTGCTGGTGCAACATCCTAAAATGGACTTCGATTCCATACTGGTAAGTATAAACTTCAAGCAGCAAAAACCCGAAGAGGTCCTTTCAGGGGTGCGCTTTTTGAAAAAGAAGTATACAACCATCGGCCGTATTCAAAATGAAGAAGCCCGCACCAACTGGATGATGGGACAACTCAGGAAGAATGCGGTTGGAAACATCAGCCTCAAGGAGCTGAGGGAAGCGCTTGAGAATGGGAAGAGATGAGAGATGAGAGAGGAGAGGGTGAGAAAATGGGAAAATGGGAAGATAAGAAAATGAGAAGATGTGAAAATGAGAAGATGAGAAGATGAGAAATGAGATTTGAGTGTATTTGTGATTTAATTTGTGTCCATTTGTGAAGAATAACTTTGAACCAGAAACTTGAAACCTTAAACTTTGATGAGCGAAGATTTTTTCCAGGGATATAAAGGCCAGGCCCTTGAGGTGCTGAAGAAATACAATGTGCGGGTATGGGGGCAGGCCACCATCGAAACCAGCCGTGGTAACTTTGTGGGCACGGTGCTGCCGCGCTCTGAGAACGACGATGAGCATCATATTGTTCTGAAAATACCTACCGGTTATAATGTTGGCATCGATGTGAACAACATCCTGGCGATGAAAGAAACCGGGTATAAAAAAGCCAATTACAAGATCCCTGAAAAGGAGTTTCCGTATACCGACGGCCTTCCAAAGGTGAAACTGATCGGCACTGGCGGCACCATTGCCTCACGTCTCGACTACCGCACCGGTGCCGTTATTCCGGCTTTTTCGCCGGGCGAATTGTATGGTGCCGTGCCCGAACTGGCCGACATTTGCAACCTCACCACCGAAAAAGTGTTTGCCGTGTTCAGTGAGAACATGGGCCCCATGCAGTATAAAAAATTGGCCGTGGCCATAGGTAAGGAGATTGAAAACGGCATCGATGGCATTGTGATCGGTCATGGCACCGACACTTTGCACCATACAGCTGCTGCACTAACATATATGGTGCAAAATCCGCCTGTGCCCATCGTTTTGGTTGGCTCTCAGCGCTCGTCCGACCGCCCCTCATCTGATGCTGCCCTCAACCTGATGCATGCCTGTTATACAGCCGGCCATGGCGACATTGCCGAAGTGATGGTATGTATGTTTGGGCCTACTTCTGATGATTATGCACTGCTGCACAGAGGCACCCGTGTGCGTAAGATGCACTCCTCTTATCGCAGCACCTTCCGTACCCTGGGCGAAACACCCCTGGCCACGGTAACCCGCAAAGGGGTGAAACCCATTAAAACTGAATACAACCATCGCCGCAAAGATCGCAAGGCAACCATTATGCCCTATTTCGAAGAAAAGGTGGCCATAATTTATTACTATCCCAATATGATGCCCGACATGATCGATTCGCTGATCGAAAATGGCTACAAAGGCATTATCATTGCCGGCACCGGACTCGGACACGTGAATAAACCGCTTTATCCGGCCCTTGACAGGGCAAAAAAGGCGGGGGTGGCTGTTTACATGACCGTACAGACCCTCTGGGGCTATGTGCAGATGTTTGTATATGAAACAGGCCGCGAAATGATGGCACTGGGGGTAATTCCCGGCGAAAACCTTTTGCCCGAAGTAGCATACATCAAACTGGGATGGGCACTGGGGCAAACCAGCGACCTGGAAGAGGTAAAGCGTATCATGCTTACCCCCATCAACGACGATATTACACCCCGCGAACCATACAACGGTTATCTCATTTACCAGGGAGGCGTACCCGAAGTGGAAGAGTTTATCAGGAAGTTCAGAAAGTAATACCTATTTTACCCTGGCCACCAGGATGCCAGTAACCCTGCGCAAGGGGGCAAGGTATTCATCGAGGGGAACGGGCGATGTTTCAACCATATTGGTTCTGGTTGAGGCATGCAGCAAATGCAGGCGGTCGTTCTGAAAAATGGCAAAGCCGGTATGCGAAACATCCAAACCATCAATGTCGGTAGTAAAGGCAATGATGTCACCGTTTTGAAAAAAGTATTCGAGTTCTTTTATCTTTCCTTTTGGGATATATTTCATTTCAAACCCCGAAACGTTTTTCTCCACCTCTTTCATTTTTTCAACAAAGGCCGCGTTTTTGAGCTGGCGGTAAGAGCCGGGGTTGTTTGTCATAAAAGATACCTGGCTTTTAAAAGGCTCCATGCCTATTTCATTGCTCAAAATATCCAGTATGTCTTTCTCTGCATTGTGGATTAACCATTCGGTGAAATAGTGCAGGCGCGAGGGGTAGCCATCAATAATACCATCGCGGTAGCGAAT
>JAWLCS010000048.1:4900-23445 GCA_041687035.1 Bacteroidales bacterium | reverse complement strand
TAAACTGCAGGAATGTGGTATTTCTGCAAAAGCTGGCTGCTGGTCTCAATGGCAGCGGGAAGATAGCTGTTGGGAAACATATCCGGATAGGCATAACCCAGTGGGGTAGTCACTGAAATGAAGCCGTCGTTTTCCGTCGCCGTTTGGAAATAGTATTGTCCGACAAAAGGGAAGGTTTCGAACAGGTGGAGGTTAAAACCCCAGCCAAGAGGCAATGCTCCCCTGATATTGGATAGCCATGCCCCGCCCTGAAAGCCAAAGTTCCAGTTGCCGGCATCGCCTTCCGAGCCGATAAAAAGCACGTAATGCTTGTCTTCGAGCATAGTGGTTCCGGGCTGCACAGCCGAAGGCCTTTCATAAACAAAATCGCCCTCCACAGGAAAAACATGGTGCCACGACAGGTTGCCCAGCAAGGTTTCGTGAAAGCTGCCGCCCCAGGCAGAAATCCATTGCACCAATGGTTCGGGGCGCATCCAGCCATAAATATGAAAAATTTCGTCCGGATGGCTTTCTTGCAGGTACTCCATTACTTGCTCAATCTTTTCAGCCTTTTCATTGGAAAGCGAATAAAAATTCAGCGATTCTGTTCCGGCCAGATTCATCTGAAACATCCGCTGCTGTATGGCCCAGTCTGTAATTTCCCGCAGATAGAACTTGCGGGTGTTGGTTCTGGTGAGCAAATTTTCGAGCGCCCAGTCGAGAATGGAAAAATAGCGCTGCTCCTGGCTCAGGGAGGTGTTGCTCCAAGGGTGGGCGGGCAGCTCAAGCTTTGCTGAAATCCTTAGCGGGTCTTGCCCGTTGAAATGATCGGGCACCCAAATGCTGTCGGGCCTTTCAATATCAATGCTGGTATTGTTATAAGGCAAGGGAATGCAATCGGTCAGTCCGCCAACCATGGCAGCCACTTCGGCCTGCCAGCGAAAGTTCTGACCGCTGAAGTTTCCGTAAGTAAGCGAAGGGTCATAAGTAATGGCCCCGTTAAGGTCCTCAGAGAAATATTGCACCAGGGCATTGATTTCAGAAATCACCGAAAATTCAACATCTCCAACTTCCGAATAAATATCCCGCCAATTTTCATCGGTCTGGTTGTAGCTCCAGGTTTCATAAACATTGAGCAAATACAGTCTGGGAGACTCCCGGTTTACAATTCCGGCAATGGTCATGGCTATCAGCTTGTTTTCGGCTGAGGCCCCGGTGCCATTGTACAATACCGCATGGTGGGGATTAGAAAAGGCAAGAGTTGGAAGAAAAATAATCAGAAAAAAGAAACGCAGCATTTTCATTTGTTGTCCCTTTTTATTTATCCGATAGAGAAATTCCGGTTAAAGTTAAAGGAGTTATACCAAAGAAAAGCCAAAAAACTCTGTTCCCTGATTTCCTTTTAGTCTTCAGCCACGAAGCTTTCTATCCTGGAGTTGATGCGCGACAAGGCCTCGTTGATGCTGGCTTCGGGGGTAATGATGTTGTACTCTCCCCAAAAGGTTTCATCGTATTGGTAGCCCTGGTCCATAAAAATTATGCTGGGCTGAAGGACCTCGCGCCGGCCAAAACGGCTCACATGGCCTTCCTCGATGCGGCCCACTGCCATTTCAATAAAAGCCGAATAGCTGTTACTGAAAAACTGGCCTTTGCGGCGAAACTTCAGTTTGAGCTCACCACGCAAATGATTCAGGTAATAACGGCCGTTATAGTATTGGTAATTTATGGTATAACTGGCCTTCTCAATATTGGAAACATAGTTGGGGTTTCGCTTGGTAACGAAGCGGTGCTGTGCCTGGTTCAAATACCGGGGGTTGATTTCGAAGTCGGCCTCAATTACGGCCATATGTTCCTGGTCGATGTAAATTATTCCCATAAACAAGGGGCCCCGCACAGTCTCCTTTTGCCTGAACTCCACCGCAAAAACGCCTCGTCCGTTCCTGTAAAGCAGGTCGGCATTGGTAAATTCGTACTCATCCATAAATTCAGAATCTAAGAAATCGGGCAAATTCTTCATGATGTCGAGTTCGAGCACGCTCTGCACCCCCGCCTTTAACTTTAGCACCAGGGTGTCGCTACGGTCGATGTTGGTAATATTGCGTGCTTTCAGGAGCATCACCTGGTCATTGGCCGAAGGAGCGTCGTAAGGTGCTTTGTACATGCGGAAAACGGCCTCAGAATAATTCAGGTACTTGTTGTTTCGCTGCACCCCTTCGCGGTAAAAGCTGAGCAAATATACCGGCTCCGAGCCGAAGTTTTCTTCCCTCCTTTCCAGGGCTTCGCGAATGAGTGCTTTGGGATCGTAATAGCGAATAATCACTTCCTGCATGGAAATGTAGTCGGTCTCCATCATTATGTCTACCTGGTTGCCATCGAGCAGCCTAAGGGGGAGCTCCTGGCTTTTATACCCCATGTATGACACCCGAAGGTTTTCATCGAGCAAGCTCAGGGGTAGCCTGAGTTGAAAAAATCCATCCTGGTTGGTTGAGATGCCCATGCCCTTTTCGGGAAGGCCCACCGAGGCATAGGGCATTGGCGCACCTGAACCCTGGTCGAGCACTCGCCCCCTTATGGTAAAAGAGGTTGGTGCAGCAGGTTTTTCAACAGCGGCCACTGGAATTTCTTCTTCCGTTACCGGACGATATATAAGAATATGGTTTTGAATGGTGCGGTAACTGAGGCTGGGGTCGTTCAGTATTTCCTGCAGGAAGGTGCGCACATTTTTACGGCTGCGGCGTATGCTCACCCTGCGGTTGTTTTCGATCAGCTCACTGTCGTAAATAAAAAAGCAGCCCGTTTGCCTCGAGATCTGGTTCAGCAGCGAATACACCGTGCTGTTTTGCCGCTGCAGGGTTACTTCCTCGTCGAGCATACAAACCTGGCTTTTCCCCGAAAGGGGCATAAGAAGCATTACGAGCAAAAACAAATATCCACTCCGGCGCCCATGCGTGTATCGGACAATATTAGTTTGATATGTTTGCAGCGCTTCCATTAGCGTGCAGCGAAGACAATACTGGAGTCGGGCTGCAGCTGTGCCTGCAGATTCATGCTGAGGCTGATAAGCTCGACGATGGTGGGCAAGTCGTTTTCGAAAAAAGTAACGGTGATTTGCCGCGAAGCAACCGAAGGATCGGGCACCAGAAGGCGCGATTGGTAGTTGCGGTTAATAACCGACAGGACGTTTTCGAGCGATTCGTCTTTGAAGTGCATGCGGTTTTGCCGCCAGAGGGTTAGCTCAAGGTCAGTGCCCGAAATTTTTTGATAGGTTTCGCCCGAAAACACCAGCATTTCGCGGGGTGCAACCAGCACTTTTTCGTTTATTGGTTTCTGAAAGCTGACTTGCACCAGTCCTTCTTCCACCAGCAGTTCAAAACCATTATTTTCGAGGTTCTTCAGGTTAAAAGAGGTGCCCAGCACTTCGATGGTGGCCTTTTCCAGCTCCACCCTGAATGGCTGTGCGGCCTGGTGTTCCACTTCGAAAAAGGCTTCACCCTGCAGGCTAACGCGGCGCTCACCGGGCGCAAAGGCTGGTGGATAAGCCAGGGTGGCATTGGCAGCCAGGTAAATTACCGAACCGTCGTCTAGCAGCTTCACCAGCGTTTGTTCCGAAACGGTATTGCTCAGGGCAAGCATGGGGTCTTTTGGGTTGCGGCCAGGCCATAACAAGAATATGCTTCCGGCGGCCACCAGCAGCAAGAGTGTGGCAGCCCACTGAAACCAGGCGGGCCGGGTGCTTCGCGGAGCGTTTTCTCCCTGTTCGGGCAGCAGTCCATCGCTTTCGAGGCGCGCATGAAGCTGCTGCCAAGCCTTTTCGGTGTCTACTGCTATTGTTTTGTTTATCGTTTTCATTTTAAAACTGTTCTGAAACTTTGCTGGTTTATTCAGGATTTTATTTCGGGTTCTTTTTGATAGCTTGCCAGGCTTTGACGCAACACTTTCAGGGTGCGGGTCATGTCGGCTTCCACGGTTTTAACCGATACGGAGAGGGCTTCGGCAATTTCATGATATTTCAAGCCCTGGTAACGGTTCATTTTAAAAATGGTGCGGCAGCGCTCGGGCAAGGCACCAAGGGCCCTGTCGATTTCCTGCTGCAGCTCGCGGGCTCCCATCTCGTCGATAAAGGAGGTGGCTTCGGCTTCTTCGGTCTGAGCCAGCATTCGTTCGGCATACCTGCGGCGCACCTGCTGCTTTTCAAGGAACTTTATGGAAAAGTTTTTCACCGAACTGAACAGGTAGGCTTTCAGTGAGACTTTTATCTCGAGGCTTTCGCGGTTTTTCCAGTAATGGTAGAAAAAATCCTGCACCATTTCCTCAGCGGTATCCCGGTCGTTAACAAAGCCATAGGCAAAACTTACCAACGGGGCATAAAATTCCCTGAAAAGGGTTTCAAAGGCCTTTATATCGCCCGCTTTTACCCTGCGCTGCAAGAATATACCGCCGTCAATGAGTTTCATTAAAAATTAAATCTGGTATTCAAAGTTATGACATTTCCAGGGCTTTGATGCAGTTTTGTCTTTTCCTTAGCTTTTTCCCGGCAGGCTGAATCCCGGAAAGCCTTATCAGGCGGCTTCCCGGGAATATTGATTTAGCCATTGTTTCGAGCGGATTTACCATCTGGCTTCAGCCAGCATTACTGTTCCATGCGGGAGTTGAATTTCTGGATAGCCGATTCGATGGATTCATCAGGTTCGATTACGTTGTAAGCGCCCCAGAAGTCCTTGTCGAAATATACGGGCACCATATCGGCCAGGATATTGGATGGCCTGAAGGTTTCCCTGATTGGGAAGCGACCTTCGCCATCGGGCCTGCGGCCGGTTACGGCCATTTCTGACATAATGGCGTAGTTGGTGCGGAAAATTCGCGCACGCCAGTCGGCAAAAAATTCTAGCTCGTTGCGCACATAGTTCACGTGGTACTTGCCATCGATCTCAATATAAGTTACCAGGTAGTGGGTGCGGGTTGGGGTAAAGCGCAGGCGGCTGGGCTTTTTCATAACAAAATTCTGCACTGCCTTGTCCTTGTCGGAAATGTCGAGGCTGAATTCGGCCTGGGTGATGCCCATCTTTTCGGTAGAGATATAAAGGCGTCCGTAGTAAAGCGGGTAAGGCAGGTTGACACGGGGCTTGAACTCCACCACGTAATTGGTGACATCTTCAATTTTTACCATATCCACCAGTTCGTAGGTGTAATAGTTCAGGTATTCCTTGTCAAGCAGAATATTGGGGTTTTTTACGATGTCGAGCAGCATGGAAACGTGGGGTCCACCCTGCAGCTTCACAATAAGGGTGTCCATCCTTTTCACGTCGCCGCTCTTTCTTCCCTGGATAATCTTTACGCGGTCGGTGCCGCTGCGATGGGTGTATGGGATCTGGTCGACTTCGACCACAGCCTCCGAAATGGAGATATAATCGCGGCGCTGCTTGATGGTTTCGCGGTAAAAGCCTGTGAGGCGGCTTGAGTATCCGGGATAGTTGGTGGCAATTTTTGAAATAGCCTGCTCAACCAGTGCGCGGGCGTCGCTGGGAGTGATAACCACCTCCTGCAGCAACACGGCCAGGGGCTCGAGCAAAAACTCGTGGCGGTCGGCCCTAAGGTAGGCGCTGATACTGTAGCGGGCGGTGCTGTAGCCCAGGTGGGAAATGGTAAAATTGGAGGCGCTGAGCGATTTGTCGATCTTGAGGGTAAATGCACCATCACTGTTGGTTACGGTGCCAACTTCGGCCTGATCAATAAATACGCTGGCAAACGCAATGGGGCGCTTGTTGCCGGCATCTTTCACTACGCCAGAAATGGTATAAAAGTTTTCTGACGTCTGGGCAAAGCCCATGGAGATCATGAGGAAAAAGGCAAGGAAGCCTGCAATAATCCCCGGGTTTGTTCTTGTTTTCATGATTAAGAGGGTTAAAGGTTTATACTGAAATAAATTGCTTTCAGTAATAAGACCTGTAACCCCCCGGTATACCCTAAAGATTTTTGAAAAAATTATTCTTCGAAGCGCTGATTGAATCGCTGGATGGCCGATTCAATAGATTCTTCGGGCTCAATTACGTTGTATGCGCCCCAGAATTCCTCATCGAAATAACTCATAACCATATCGGCCAGGATGTTGCTGGGCCTGAAGGTTTCTCTTATGGGAAAGCGGCCCGATGTCTCGGGAATGCGCTCGGTAACGGCCATTTCCGACATGATGGTGTAGCCGGTGCGGAAAATGCGGCGGCGCCAATCGGCGAAGAACTCCATTTCGTTGCGCACATAGTTGAGGTAAAACTTGTCGCCAATCTTTTTGTAAGTCACCAGGTAGCTGGTTCGAGTGGGGGTAAACCGAAGCCTTAGGGGCTTTTTCACAATAAAATTACGGGCAGCCTTTTCGCGGTCGGTCAGGTCGAGGCTAAACTCTGCCATGGTAAAAGCCAGGGTTTCCACATCGATATAGAGGCGGCCGTAATACAGTGAGATGGGCAGGGTCATCATGGGCTTGAAGCCCACCACAAAGGTGTTGCGCCCGTCGATAATAACCACATCCTCCAACTCATACTCGTAGTATTGCATAAACTCCTTATCGAGAATCACGTCGGGATTTTTCACTACGTCGAGCAGCATGGCCACATGGGGGCCGCCCTGCAGCTTCACCACCAGGGTGTCCATTTTCTTCACATCGCCGCTTTTGCGCGCCTGCAGAATCTTAACCCTGTCGCGGGCGCTGCGAAAGCCATAGGAGGTCTGGTCCACGTCGATCACGGCCTCAGAAATGGACACATAGTCACGGCGCTGCTTAATGGCTTCGCGATAAAAGCCGGTAAGGCGTTGCGCCTCGCCAGGATAATTATCGGAAATGCGGTCGATGGCTTTTTCCACCAGGTCGCGCGGATCGCCGGCATGAATCACCACTTCGGGCAAGGTCACCGAATGGGGCTCCACAAAAAACACCTTGCCGGAACCCAGGTTTTCTTCAATATTAAACAAGGTAGTGCGATAGCCCAGGTGAGAAATACCAAACTGGGTGGCATTGAGTGAGCTCTGAACCTTAAGCGAAAAGATCCCGTCGAGGTTGGCCACCGTACCAATGGTAGTGCCAGGGATAAACACGCTGGCAAAGGCAATGGTTTGCCGGGTGCGCGCATCGCGAACCACACCGCTGATGGTCTGGAACGGCTGCTGTACCTCCTGCGCAATACCAGAGAAAATGATTAAAAAAAGAACGAGAGATATGAATCCTGTTTTTTTCATGACTATGATGCTTTATGTTTATAAAATTAGGATTTTTTATTTCCTGATTTACAAACGGTAAATGAAAGCAATACTTTAATAAATAAAACCAAAACAGGCTTGTTTTGTTTATGTTATTAATTACGGTAAACCAATGACCTTTGATCCTTTATTCATTCCATGCACACCGTCAATCTTGTTTTTCCACATCAGCTTTTTGAAAAAAGCCCCATTACCGCATCGGCCGATGAGGTATTCATAATTGAAGAATACCTTTTTTTCAGGCAATATGCTTTTCATAAGCAAAAAATTGCCTGGCACAGGGCGAGCATGAAGTTTTACGAAAGTTTTCTGAAATCCACGGGAAAAAAGGTTGCATACATTGAAAGCATTGATCCTATTTCCGACATTCGAAAACTTCTTGACAACCTTGGCAAGAGAGGAATCTCAAGATTGCAATATATTGATCCTGCAGATGACTGGCTGGAACGCAGGCTTAACCTGGCAGCAAAAAGAAATGGCATTGAACTGAAGGTATACCCTTCGCCCCTATTTCTAAATAAAATGGAGCAATTAGCTGATTTTTTCCAAGCCGAAAAGAAACAGTACTCTCAAACCAGCTTTTATATTGAGCAACGCAAAAAACGGAATGTTTTGCTTGAAAAGGATAAAAAGCCCCTGGGCGGCAAGTGGACCTTCGATGATGAAAACCGCAAGCGCTTCCCTGCCGGAAAAAATCCTCCGGTCATTGCGTATCCCGAAACGACAGATTTCTACCGGGAAGCGATAAATTATGCTGAAAGGAATTTTCCAGAAAACCCCGGGCAGTTGACGGACAATGCCCTTTATCCTGACAATTTCGCAGCGGCGAAAAAATGGTTTAACAATTTTCTTCAAACACGCTTTGCCGAATTTGGGCCATACGAGGACGCCATTGTAGCGAAGGAGGGAGTTTTGAATCACAGCCTGCTGTCGCCCTTGCTGAATACCGGTCTGCTTACCCCTGACGAAGTGCTGCAGGATGCGCTTGAGTATGTAACCAAATCTGCCATTCCACTTAATTCTGCCGAAGGTTTTATCAGGCAAATTATTGGTTGGCGGGAGTTTATTCATGGTATTTACCGCTTTCGCGGAAGAAACCAGAGAACCAGGAATTTCTGGGGATTCAAAAGAAAAATCCCGAAATCGTTTTACGATGGCAGCACGGGCATTGAGCCGGTCGACATTACCATAAAAAAAGTATTAAAAACGGGCTATTGCCACCATATTGAACGCCTGATGGTGCTGGGCAACTTTATGCTGTTGTGCGAGTTCGACCCCGACGAGGTATACCGCTGGTTTATGGAGCTTTTTATCGACGCTTTCGACTGGGTTATGGTACCCAACATTTATGGCATGAGCCAGTTTGCCGATGGCGGCCTAATGGCTACCAAGCCCTACATTGGCGGAAGTAATTACCTTAAAAAAATGAGCGATTACACTTTCGGCGAATGGCAAACCACCTGGGATGGGCTTTTCTGGCGGTTCATGCACGTACATAGGGCGTTTTTCCTTCAGAACCCGCGTCTGGGTATGCTTGTCAGGAGTTTTGACAAAATGCCTGCCGAAAAACAAAGAAAGCATTTGGAGGCTGCCGAAAAGTTCCTTTTACAACTCGACGGGTAATCAAGCTAGCTGCTTCCTTTCAGCTCTTCGTTTATCCTGATACGCGACAATAGCAGCTTGATGGTGCGGTCGAGGCGGCTGCCCTCCGAATAATCGGCCGGTGCAATGTAATCGACGCGCTGCTGTGCAATAAGCTCCCGGCAAAGCTCCTCGGGCGATTTGCGGCCGGCCACAGGCACAAAGTTGGGGCTGTAAACCGCCACGGTGGCCCCGCCCTGGTACTTCACCATTTTCATGGCCGGTACATCGGTTTCGCCATCGCCAATATAAATCATATGCCTGAAAGGAATGGGCTTTTCTTCCTCTGGCATATGCTTGTTGATCAGGGCATTGTCGTGCGAATTGTCTATCCCCTTGTTTATTCGGAAAAGGTACTGGGTTTTATTGGTGTAGTTTATGGCCAGGGCCGCCCATTCGGCCACACCATTCACATCGTACTTAAAGCCTGAAGCAAAAATGTTTCGGAAATATCCGGCAATGGAAGTGCCGGCAATAAACTCGCGCAGGCCCGAAGAAATGATATGGTGCTCCAGCTTAATGCCATGCCCCAGGGCATAATTGTTAATGCGTTCAAAGTAAGCCTCCACGCCCCTGAAAAAGGTAATGTCGCGCCCATATTGCACAAAATCATCGCGACGGATGGGGATGTTCTTCTCACGGGCTTTCTGTAGCATAAGCTGCATATACGAGAGGATGCCGTCCATGTCGTTCTCTTCGGCAATGCGGTTAGCTTCCGACCAAAAAACCTCTTTGGGAATACTCAGCTTGGGCAAAAACGAGTGCTCCTGCATGTTGCCGGGCGCCAGCGTACCGTCGAAGTCGTAGGCAATGGCTACGGTAATCAATTCTTTGGAAGACATACCGGTATTTTTCATCAGCAATTAAGATTGGTATTCCTGAATCATTCGTCGATGCGTATTACCCTGATGCGGTCCAGGTTCTCCAGTTCGATAATGGAGGGCGTTTCCCAGTATCCGAAAAGCTCCCAGGGGGCGCCGGCCTCCTTGTCAGCCTGGTCGAAATTGTTGGCCACAGTAATGGTATTGGGCAGTGCCCTGCCCTTGCTGTCGAGGGCTTCATACACCAGAAACAACGATCGATTGGCGGGTATTGGCTCCAGGATTGTGACCCTGAATTTGAGTACCAGGTTGCCCCGCACCACATGCTCCACCACGGCATCATGCACCTCGATGGGAAGCCCGTCGGGGGCTTCCACCGGTATAGGCTTGTCGAAGGGGTTGATGCGCACTTCCTGGTTGATGGCAGCGTCCCAGTTTTGCTCAATCTGGTCGAAACGCTGAATAAGTGGCAAGGTAGCCGCCAGATCGCCGGTTTGCTCCACACCCTCCACCAACTCCATAATCATGGCATGGTACTTTTTCTCAATCGAAGGGATGCGTCCAAGGTATTTGTTTTGCTTATACTCTCCTCCGCAAGCTACCATTAATAATAGCCACAGGCCTGGCAGTAAAAACCGGCCATAAAAAACACCAGTACGAAACAACCTTTTATCTGACATAACCATTGTTTTTGGGTTTCTCAAAATTAGTCAAATATCAGGTTTTTTTATAAGCTGTAAAGTCAGGCCCTGACTATAACCCTAAAAAGTCCATCCCAGGTTTCTACTTAAAACGTATTTTAACCGTATTTTAACCGGTTTAAAACGGTTAAACACCGGTTAAACACCGGTTAAAATAAGAACCTGGCAAGGATTTGGTAAGGCTGGAGTTAGTTGGGGTGTTCAGGCCTGGCCACAAAAACCCCTTATTTTCGAAAATATATTTTCGTACATTTGGTTTATTGCAAACCAAAACCCCAGAAAAATGAAAAAAGTCCTTCTTGTTATTGCAATTATTATTGCAGTAATGCTAGTTGTTGCGCTTGTGGCTCCCAAGGAGTATGCCGTGGAGCGCGAGGTGGTGATCAACTGCCCCAAAGAGCAGGTGTTTGAATACGTAAAATCGCTCAGAATGCAGGATGAATGGAGCGTATGGGGCGATCTGGACCCCGATGCGGTTTATACCTATACCGGTGTTGATGGCACCGTTGGTTTTATTTCGGCCTGGGAAGGCAATAAGGATGTGGGCAAGGGCGAGCAGGAGATTGTAAATATTGTGGAAGGCGAACGCGTGGATTTTGAACTGCGCTTTGTCGAGCCTTTTGCATCCACAGCCGATGTTTACATTACCACCGAAAGTCTTTCAGAAAGCGAAACCCTGGTAAAATGGGGCATGAGCGGAAAAATGCCTTTCCCCACGAACCTGTTTCTGCTCGTAATGAACATGGACAAATCCATAGGGAAAGACTTTGAACAGGGCTTGGCCAACCTGAAAATGATCCTGGAAGGAGCGTAAATTAGTGATCAGTGAAGCAAATAATTCGCAATCCTTCTCTGAGTCTTGCGCCATTGACTACCTCCTACCTGCTGCCGCTACCTACTTTCCTCTGCGCTCTGCGCCCTGCGCCACTTCTTTAGTGCATTATCCGCATTCCGCCGCCACTTCCGGGTCTGTGAGAGCCTTCGAACACGTTGAGGGCGCGGTTGAGCGAATAGGTAAACGACAGCAGGAAATACCTTCCAAGCGAATTGGTTACCTCCCGCTGAATGAAGTTGGCATCGGCAGTTTGCGTAACGCCCAGATCCTTATTAAGCAGGTTGTATCCTGCGAGTTTGAGCTCGCCGGCATTGCCTTTCAGGAAGCTGCGCGAGAGGCTGAAGTCGAGCATGGGGATCTTGCGGTTAAAGGCTTCGGTGCGTCCTTCGTAAATCTGGTAACGATAGCCTGTTCCCAGTCGCCAGTTTTTCAGGAAAGTCCAGCTGACTTCCGATCCGTAGGTCTGATTCAAAAAGGCCTGCTCTAGTTCGCTGAACTCATATTTGGTCAGCTGCTGGTTGATGTTTGCTGTGAGGCTGGTTTCGAAGTTGTCGCCCGGCCTGAAGGTAAAACGGGCATTGCTACCCAAAATGTTATTGGCAATATCCTGCTCCACCCCGTTGAGAATATTTACGCTCTGCGAGTGTGTTATGGTACCTCCTACCTGGAAGCGGCTCTTGATTTTGCTCAGTCCCACGTTGAAGTTTACGTTGGCCCGCAGGTTTATGTTGTCCTTCACGTTTACAGGAGTAATGGTACGCACCAGCTGATCGTCGATGCTGGTGGCATTGGTAATGGCATTCTTCACATAATCGGCTGTCAGGAAGGTAAAGAAACCGAAAGAAGTAAGGGGATTGAAGGTGTTGAAGCGAACCGTGGCCCTGTGGCGGAAGGAAGGCTTCAGCTCGGGGTTACCCACGTAAAGGTTCAGCGGGTCACGATTATCGATCAGCGGCTGCAGCTGCAATATCGAAGGTTCCTGCACACTGGTTTCGTAGTTGGCCATCATCCGTCTGAAGTTGCTGAACTCGTAGGTAAAACGCAGCACGGGCAGCACATGGGTGTAGTCCTTGTTGATTTCCTGGTTGCTGGTAATGATATTTCCACGGAGGCTGGTCACCTGCAGGTTGGTCCCCAGGGTGAGGTTGTAGCGGTCGCGGTTTTGGCTAATGTTGAGCCCCCCGCGCTGAAACAAATAAGTATTGTTGTAGCGATTGGTCAGCAATTCGTTGATGGTGCCAATCTCGCCTTCACGGTCAAACACCTGTTGGTCTACCTCGTTAAAGTTGCGCGTAATGCGGTAGTTAACTTCCATAAAACGGCGGTTTCCGAGGGGTTCGGTATAGGTGGCATTGGCGCCCAGCGAATTGTTGAGGTTTTCGAGCATGCTGTATTGCAGCAGTGGCTGCTCGTAGGGTTCGCTGCCAAAAAACCGGTTCAGGGCGTCGAGGGTGGCATCCTGATCGTTGCCCAGGGTGCTGAAGTTAATACCAGCGGTGAGGGTTCTTCCGGGCTTATTGAGGCGCTGACGCCACAACAGGCTGCTTTCCAGGCTGAGCCTCTGCCCTGCCGACTCGCTTGCCTGCTGGCTAGAGTTCTGCATAAAGCCATCGGCGTTGAGGGTGCTGCTGAAGCTTTGCAGGTTGCTCTCAGTTTTGTTGGCACTGGTATTGGCGGTAAACAACAAGCTGCTGGCATCATTGAATTTATGATCGAGCCGCAGGTTTAGCCTGTGGTTAAAATTGCGGTTATCCTGAAGGCTTTGCTGATCGTAGAAAAAGTTGCCCGATGGCAAAAAGTTCTCCCTTTCGAGACTTTGGGATACATCGTGCCCAAGCTGGTTGTAGAAATAGCTGGCGGTGACTTCAGTTTTTTCGCCCAGCTTGCGGTTAACGTTGGCTCCGCCGGCCCAGGAGGTCATCAGGCCATTGGTGGCAGGCCGGCCATCGAAGCTAAGGGGAATGCTGGCGCTGTTCATGCTTATTTGCATGGAACCACCGCCGCCGCCTCCGCCGCCGAGCAGACTTTGTGCGCCACCGCTGAAGTTCAGGTACTCGCCAATGGAGAATCCGGTCTGGTTCACATTGTTGCCCATACCAAGAATGGATAGCTGCCCCTTATTGTCAAAGCGGTTGATATTGGTCTTTCCCTGGAAACGGTCTTCGGTGCCATAGGCTAAACTGGTGTTTCCAAAGAGCCCTTCTTTGCGGTCTTCTTTGAGCTCAAGGTTAATGGTACGTTCGCGCTGGCCGTCGTCGATGCCTGTAAAGAGCGACTGCTCTGAGCGCTGATCGAACACATGCACCTTTGATACGGCATCGGCGGGCAGATTTTGGGTGGCCATCTTGGGGTCACGGCCAAAAAATTCCTTGCCATCCACCAGCACCCGGCGCACGGTCTCTCCCTGGGCTACCACCCCGCCATCCGATTGCACTTCAATGCCGGGCATACGCTTCAGCAGGTCTTCCACCACTTCGTTGGGCAAGGGTTTAAAAGCCAATGCGTCGTATTCAATGGTATCGTTTCTCACCCGCATGGGTATGCGCTCTTCCTGTACCAATACTTCAATAAGGGTAACCCTTTCGTTTTCGAGGCTTATCACACCAAGGTCGAGCAGGTTGCCTTCGGGCGGCACGATCTTTTCGAAATGGGTGGCAAAACCAATATAGGTAATCCGCATCAGGTACTCCCTGCGGGCCAGGTTGCGTATCTCGAAACTGCCGCTAAGATTGCTCAGCCCATAATTTAACATGGTCGAATCGCTGGGATTGAGCAGCAAAACGGTGGCGTTTGGCAAGCCGGCATTTTCGGGGTCATTAATTTTCCCCTTAAGGGAGAAATTTTGCGCCTGCACCAGCATGGTGCTGAAAATCAGAAGTAAGATAACAATAATCCGTTGCATTTTATTTCTTGTTATAATGGTTGTGTATTAAAACATTCTTATGGTGCCCCCACCGGGGTTTGCACGCTGCCTTTGCTCTTCCACGAATTTGTTAAACTCTTCACGGGTCATTTTTTCGCCCCTGCTGGGTTTGCGCACTTCGCTGGATTTCACCTCACGTGCTTCCACCTTACGGGCTACCCAAACACGCTCACCATTGTTAATGTCGACGGCCAGCACCGTTCCCGGAAGGGTAACATACTTATCGGGTCCCATAAAAGGGGGCAGCTGGGGTGTAAACCAGGCAGTGACCTCCTCATTGTTCAAGGTGTCGGTATACCAGGCCATCATACACATATAGCCAGCAATCTCCATTTGCTCATTGCCAAATTTCCAGGGTTCAATGTCGAGGGTATCGGAAATCAGAAAGTTGCGTCCCATCACATCCTGAAAAACGGTGCGTGCGCGGGTTTCACGGTCCACGTGGGTTTCGGTTCTGGGAGACCGCATCATCATGCGCATGCCGCCACCCCCACCACCGCCACCCATGGGCTGGTGCACCTGGTTCTCACTGGCTTTATAAAGGCTTTCAGTGGGGGTAAAAAACAACTGGAAGTTATCGGTGCGAAACTGGGGTATCATGGCTTTTAGCTCCTGGCGCTCTTCAGGTAAGTTGCGGTGCATATCCATGCGCACCTCGTAATCTATTACGCCCTGGCTTACCTGCCCGCTAAGGCTGGCAGCAATGCCCAGGAAGGCTACAAAAAGAACACTTGCATATAATTTCATAATGTTGGAGTTATTGTTGGTTTGGCCCCTTTCGGGGAAAATTGGAGTGAATTTTCACAGCAAAACTAACTATAGGAATCTAAACCCAATGTTAAAGCACCTATGTTTAAGGTTAATAAAAGGTTAAAGGCATTTTATCAATAGTATAAAGGCTTAATTTTGAACCATCAAACGAGCGCAAAAATATCGTTTGCACCAGAAACAATAGAAAAAGACAAATACGCCCGCAGCATCGGGTCAGGCTATTATAGCTGTAATAATTATAAAACGAATGAAAAAAGAAAAATTCAGGCTGGTAGTTTGGCTTATGATATGCAGCCTGGCTTTGCTCAGCATATTGCAGGTAATGTGGCTAAGGGCAGAGTACCGGGCTTCACGCGACTCCTTCAGGCGCGAAAGCCACCTTGTATTTCGCAGCACGGCACAACACCTTGCCGACAGCATTTTCTTCAGCCAGGTAAAACTCATGCCAGGCTACGACAGCTTGAGTGATGGCCGTTTCCCCACATTTCGCTTTCCTGCCATGCAGCCCGATAGCGCCGGCACGGGCATACGGTTCCGCACGGTCGATATACACCAAGCTGCTGCAGACACTGCTGGCAGCGAGCCCAGGCAAATGAGGATACAGGTTTCGGGCGAACGTACCGACACCCTGTCTGCTGCTTCCAGCCAACCGGGAAATTTCCGGTATATGCTGAGCATGTTTTCTGAAGGGTTCAGTGCCGACAGCCTCGCAAAATATTACCGCAAAGCTCTGCCCGAGACTTATCGCAGGCTCGATTTTGAAATCATCGAAAGAAAGGCCGACTGGTATCAGCATGGCTGGGGGCGCCCTCCGCAAGAACGAAACGACAGCCTGCCCTTTGTCACGGGCTTTTACCCTTTTGGTATGAACCGCCTGTATGCCGCAAGCTTCAGCGGGGTAAGACCATTCCTGCTGATCGACATCATGCCCCAGCTGGCATTCTCAGCGTTTATCACAGGCCTCATACTGTTGTCATTTATTCTGGTTTACCGAACCCTCAAGAGCCAGCAGCGCCTCATTGAGCAGAAAAACGACTTTATCGGCAACATGACCCACGAGCTGAAAACCCCTGTGGCCACCGTTGGTGTGGCCCTGGAGGCCATGCAAAGCTTCGATGTGCTCAAAAATCCTGAAAAGACCCGCGAATACATTGAAATGGCTCGGCATGAGCTGGATCGGCTGGGTATGATGACCGACAAAATCTTGCGCACTTCGGTATTCGATTACGAGTCGGAAATCAGACACAACAAGAGTATGGTCGATATGGCCACCGTTATCAAGAAGGTTTGCGCTTCCTTTCAGCTGGTGGCCGAAAAGACAAATACCAAACTGGTGTTTGAAAGCGAAGGCAGCACCAGCCTGCAAGGGCACGGGGAGCATCTAACCCAGATGATTTACAACTTGGTGGACAATGCCTTTAAATATGCGGGCGATGGTCCCGAAATACGGATTACCCTCAGGGAGCAAGGCGAATTGCTTGTATTAAGCGTCAGCGACCAGGGACCGGGCATTTCTCCGGAGCATCAATCAAAGGTCTTCGAAAAGTTTTATCGGGTGCCCTCGGGCGATGTGCATACGGTGAAGGGCTATGGGCTGGGATTAAATTATGTGGCTGGCGTGGTAAAAAGTCATGGCGGAAAAATTTCGCTGAAAAGCCAACCGGACGCTGGTGCAATTTTTGAGGTAAAACTGCCGAAAAATGCCTGACATGGATCCTATCAGGGTGCTTTATGTGGAAGATGAACCTTTCCTTGCGCGCATAGTGCAGGAAAGTCTTGAAAGCCGCGAATTCTCCGTTAAACTGATCAGCGATGGGGCACAAGCCTTCGACGCTTATCTTGATTTTGAGCCCCATATCTGCGTGCTGGATGTCATGCTTCCGTTCAAAGATGGGTTCAGCCTGGCAAAGGAAATTAAGGAGAAGGATCCCGGTATGCCCATCATTTTTCTTACCGCAAAGGTGCAAACCGAAGACCTGCTGAAAGGCTTTGCCTCGGGCGGAAACGACTACCTGCGAAAGCCCTTCAGCATGGAAGAGCTCATTGTCAGAATTAATAATTTGCTGAAGATCACTTCACAAGGCAGCCAGCCAGCACCTCCTGCCGGACCCCGGAAACTGGCCCTGGGAAAGTTTGCGTTTCTTCCGGAGTTACAGGAGTTGCATCTGGACGATCAGATTAAAAAACTTTCGCAGCGCGAAACAAGGTTGCTGGAATTGCTAACCGCCGACATGAATCGGCCGGTGCTCAGAAAGGATATTTTACTCGATGTATGGGGCGATGATTCTTTTTATAACAGCCGCAACCTGGATGTGTATATTTCGAAACTCAGGGATTATTTTTCTGAAGATCCCAGCATTGAAATAGTTACCAAGAAAGGCGTTGGATACCACTTCATAATTCGTCAGCAATAATTGGGCTTCACCTAAAAAATGGTCATGAAAAAGATTCCATTCAGTCAAACATTTTGGCTTTTCCCCCTGTTGGCAATGGCCATCGCTGCCTGTTCGCCAAAAACAAGCATTGTTACTGCCTGGCAAAATGAGTCCCTTTCCATTGCAGAAACTGAGGCTTGGTCAGCACCCACATATACTGATAAACGGTCAAAACTCGAATATGCCTTGTCGAACGACCGGGAAAACCTATATATTACTTTGCAAACGGACGATCCTGCTACACGAATAAGGATTATTCGGGCCGGTATGGAAATTGAAATTCAGACCCCTGAAAATGCCAAAAATCCGGGGACGATTGGATATCCCCTGCCAGAAGAAAGGATTACCCTGTTTGATGGTGTTGGCCGGCAAGAGGGACCCAGGGACAGAAACAGGCAAGACCCCAGAGAAATGTTTGAACGGGTCATGACAAATCAAACTAAACTTAACCTGAGTGGCTTCAACAACCACCCAAACGGCAGGGTTCCGCTTGAGAATAAAGGAGGAATAAATATTGCCTTAGATATGGACAGCCAGGGACTAATCACTTACAAGGCCATAATCCCGCTTAACACTTTTCTTGCTGAGGCACTCTCAGAAAAAAGCGCCCAGGCCAACCACATACTCACTATCCGGATAAATGCACTCGACGTTCCCTCTGGTCCTTCCGGCAATTTCAGGGGATCAGGAATGCCCGGAGGCAGCAGGACTTCGCCCAACGATCCCCGCTATCGCGAAGGTGCTTCAGGGCAGAGGCCGGGAGGTGGATATATGATGGGTGCTGACCTTGACCGGCTTACAAGGAGCGAAACCATAGAAATCAATTTTAAACTGACCAGCCAATAAGGTTTGTTTCTTGAATTCTTTTTCCGATCCAATCATTAAAAATTGGTTTTTCAAAAGTCAAAAAAATCAAATTCGCCACCAAAGCACTAAAACACTAAACCACACAAATACTGAATATCAACTTCCTATCTTTTGTGACGCTTTGTGTTTTTGTGTTCCTGCCTGCCGGTTTACCCGCCTGTGGAGGGCAGGCAGGTTTGTGGGTAAATAGCAGGCTTTTGAGTCGATTTCTTTTTTTCAACAATAGAAGAAATTGAATTTTTTTGTTTTATATTTGCACATAAACTCACTTTTTGTGCAATTGGGCATATTCTTATCATATGACAACAAAAGACCTGATACTAA
>JAWLCS010000048.1:0-4800 GCA_041687035.1 Bacteroidales bacterium | reverse complement strand
GAAGAAATTGAATTTTTTTGTTTTATATTTGCACATAAACTCACTTTTTGTGCAATTGGGCATATTCTTATCATATGACAACAAAAGACCTGATACTAATTGAAGCCAGAAAAGTGTTTGAGAAATTTGGTTTCAATAAAACCAGCATGGCCGACATAGCCCATGCTGCCCGAAAAGGCCGGCGAACCATTTACAGCTATTTTACCAGCAAAGAAGAGGTTTTTAAGGCAGTGATTGAAGTGGAGATCGACGCTCTTGCAAAAACCCTGCAAGAGCTAATTGACAGCCCTTTAAAGGCAGATGATAAACTCAGGCAGTATATGCAAACCCGCATGAACGCTGTAAAGATGCTTACCATTTATTACGATGCCATCAGGCGCGACCTGGTTGAAAACCTGGCCTTTATAGAAAAAATCAGGAAGAAATATGATAAAATGGAAATGGAAATGATCAGAAAAATTCTTGATGAGGGTGTGGCTCAGAATGTATTTGAAATAAAGGACACCCGAATCGTTGCCGGGGCCATTGTGCTGGCATCCAAAGGTTTTGAGTTGCCACTGATTATGGGCCAGGAAGGGTATGACCACAGTAGCATGATTGAACCGCTGATTGATGTTTTTTACAAGGGAATTTTGAAGAAATAAGCTGTTAAAATGGAAAAACTGGCCGCATTCATCATCCGTTTGAGATACCTTATTATTGTCAGCGTAATGCTGATAACCGCATTTTTCGGGTATTTTATCAAAGACCTGAAGGTTAATGCCGATGTGCTGGGATATTTGCCTGAAGATGACCGTACGGCAACACTTTTCAAGGAAATCGGGAAGGTTTACGGTGGGAATGACCTGGTTATTATCGGTATCGAAGGGAAAGATGTTTTCACCTATGAAATGCTCAACCTAGTAAACCAGGTAACTGACAGCATGCGTACCGTGGCCGGGATCAGCTATGTGACCAGCCTTACCAATGTGATCGACATTACCAGCAGCGAATACGGGATTGAAATAGGACGTCTGGTGGATGCCTTTGAAATTCCTGATGACCCGGAAGAACTGGACCGGATCAGGACCTATGCCCTGTCAAAAAAGATGTACCGAAGCAACCTGGTGTCGGCCGACGGTACTTCCACCCTGGTTATTGGCAAAGTGATGTCAGGAGCTAACCGCACCGAAGCCGTTGAAGACATCCAGCAGAAACTGAAAGACCTGGAATTTGAAGGAAAGTTTTATTTTGGCGGGATGCCGGTTACCTTACTCGAACTTAACAATGTAATTCTTCGCGATATTACGTTTATTGCGCCGGTTGCTTTTCTGCTCATTTGCCTGGTGTTGTTTTTTGGTTTCCGCAACGCCCGTGGGGTAATTCTGCCAATGATTTCGGTGGTCATTGCCATCATTTGGACGCTGGGATTGATGAGCCTGCTGAAATTCGAGCTAACCATGCTAACCAATGTCATCCCGGTTGTTTTGATCGCAGTAGGCAGCGCCTACGTTATACATGTGGTGAACCGGTTTAACGAAGAGCTGACAAACAACCCCAGGGAAGCCCTGATAAAAGCCCTGGCTTACATAATCGTCCCGGTCTTTCTGGCTTCAATTACCACCATGATTGGCTTCCTTTCGTTTATTGCAGGCGCCTATTTTACCATGATAAAGGAGTTTGGCATTTTTACCGCTGTGGGCATTTTGTTTTCATTTTTCTTGGCGGTGGCTTTTATTCCTGCTTTACTGGCCGTTATCGGTCCGGTTTCCTCGCAAAAAAGCAAAAAGCAAAAAGACAATTTCCTTTTGCTGAAGTTTACCCAAAGTTTAAATCACCTGGTTGCCAATCATCACAAACCATTGATGTGGGGATGGTACCTCGTTATTCTGGTTAGCTTATGGGGCATCTCCCTTATTGAAAGGAGGGTTGACCTTGTGGATTATTTCCGTAAGGAAAACATCGTGCAACAAAGCGAAAAGCTGCTCAAGGAAAAATTTAACGGCAGCATGCCTCTTTACGTCACCATTAAGGGTGATGTTCAAAGTCCGGAGGGCTTACGCCTGATGAAGGAAACGCAGGCATTCATGGAGCAGTTCGAATATATCCCATTCAGCCAGTCTGTTGCCGATCTGATAGAACAAATGAATGAGGTAATGGGCGAAGGAGCCGTCATTCCGGATGAACAGGACAAGATTGTGCAACTCTGGTTCTTGCTCGATGGGCAGGAGATCATGGAACAACTGGTTAATTATGACCTGACGGAAGGCCTGATACAAGGCTACGTGGCAACAACTGACCTGGAGGTTTTGCGCGAGATCGAGATCAACTTTGAAGCGTTTACCCGGACGCATTCCGGGCCAGATTTCCAGCTTGAGGTTACCGGCATTCCCATCATGTTTAAGAAACTGGATGACAGCATTATCAAAAGTCAGGTTTACAGTCTGATCATTGCCATGCTGCTGGTAATCGTCATTATCAGCATCCTGCAGCGCTCATTTATCAAAGGGCTCATTACCGTTATTCCGGTGTTTGTTACCCTGATTGTACTGTTTGGCATGATGGGGCTAACAGGCATTCCGCTCGATATTGCCACGGTGCTGACCGGAAGCGTTACCATTGGTATTGGCATCGATTATGCCATTCACTTTATGTCGCATTTCGGCAGGGCGTTTCAGTCAGGAAGAACGGTTCGCGAAAGCATTGCTGAAACTATTCAAATCAGTGGCCGGGCCATTGTCATAAACATGCTATCGGTAACCATTGGTTTTGCCGTGCTGCTCTTTTCCAACCTGGTACCCTTGCAGCGTTTCGGATTCCTGATTGCCGTGACCATGATCGTTTCATCTTTGGCTGCCCTGACATTGCTGCCGGTTGCATTGCTGCTTTCGGGCGAAAGGCTGAAAAAGATATTCCAAATTGCTGAAAACCTTAAAAACAATCGCAACAATCATAAACAGAAATCAATAAATTCAGAGAAATGAAAAAGTCACCATTTTCAATCCTGCTGGTCATTTTATTGGCTGCAGGATGCGTTTCCCCTGCCAGTGCGCAGGATGTAGTTTCCATACTGAAAAAAATGGACCAGGTGCTGTTTCAGCCCAAAGACCAAACCAGCAACGTGCGCATGTTGCTGACCGACCGTAACGGCAATGAGCGGGTGCGTGAGGCATCCATTTGGCAAAAGGGATCTGACAAGCGGCTGTTTCGCTTTACCAAGCCCGCATCTGAAGCCGGCATTGCCTTCCTTTCCCTGCCCGACGACCTTATGTATCTTTATATGCCCGCCTTCGGACGAGAAAGGCGCATTGCCTCGCACGTTAAAAACCAATCGTTTGCCGGTACCGACTTCTCCTATGAGGACATGGAAGCCAGGGAGTATGCGCAATTTTACACCGGAAAGATTTTGCGCGAGGAAGGCAACCTTTACATCCTGGAGCTCACGCCGCAAGCTTCTGTAAGGAGCGACTATTCGAAAATGATCGTAGCAGTGAATAAGCAGCATCATACCCCCGAGCGCTCCGAATCTTACGACCGGGGCGGAAACCTGGCCAAGACCGCCGTTTACACCTGGGAGCGGCAGGGCAATTACTGGATCCCAAAAGAGATCTTCATGAAGGACGAAAAACGCGGCTCCACAACCCGTATGATCATGAGCGACGTGAAATTCGACACAAATCTGAGCGACCAGATTTTTACGGTGAGGAACCTGACGAGCTTTTGATAGACCTCCCCCCCACCCCCTCCAAAGGGGGAGTTGCTACGTCAACCTTGAACCTCAAACCTCAAACCCCAAACAATGAAACCCCTCCTTCCCTTTCCCCTGATACTGATACTGCTCCTGCTGCTGCCGTTTTGCGTGGTTTCGCAGGAGCAGCCTGTGCTGCGCGGGGAGTTTATCTCGAACCAACGCATGCTTTTGACCGATGGCAATGACTGGGCCTGGAATGAGAACCGCCTGGATCTGAGCCTTGAAAAACGATTTGCTTCCACCCGCTTCTACGGCAATGTGTGGCTGCGGCATCTTGGTCCTCCACAATTGGAAAACAGCATGGGTTTGTATTCACCAGACCACATAAACCCCTGGAACCTGAGTATTCGCGAAGCCTACGCCGAGGTGCGCGGCTTTTTATTTGAAAATATCGACCTGAAAGCAGGCCGCCAGCGCATTGCATGGGGAACTTCCGACATCCTGGGCCCCACCGATATGCTCAATCCTTACGACCTCGAAGATGTATTTGACTTTGGCCGCAAGAACGGCTCGGATGCACTGAACCTGACCTGGTATTTGGGCACAAGCTGGTCGATACAGGGCGTTTACCTGCCTTGGTTCAGGCCCTCGAACCTGCCCCTGGGTGCCTTTGCCGGGATCTTCAGCTCCGCCATTGAATTGTCGGAAGGCCTTACATTGAACGAATACACTGACCGGATGGAAATGCCCCGGCACAACCTGAAAGAAGGCGCCACGCTGGGCTTCAGGCTGAAAGGTTTTGCCATGAATACCGATTTTTCGCTTAGTTATATTTACGGCCGCGAAACCTTACCCTTTGTCAGCTTGGTAGTGCTTGCTCCGGCCGGCATGCAAGGCGAAACCAATGTTAGCAGTGAACTTTTCTTTCCGCGGTATCAGATGCTGGGGGCCGATATGGCCGGGACTATTGGAAAGGTGGGCGTATGGGCCGAAGCAGGCGTGTTTTTCCCCGAAAGGGAAATTGTTATGACCACCGACCTGAGTTTATTGTACCAACAGCCCGCAGGCACCATTACCAGCGACAGCACCCTGCTGAAAAAAGACCTATACACCCGATTTGTAATTGGGGC
>JAWLCS010000047.1:0-23537 GCA_041687035.1 Bacteroidales bacterium | reverse complement strand
TAATTCAGCCCGGGGCAACGTCCCGGGTTAAGGAATAAGCATACATTTTTCGGCCTGTAAGGGCAGATTAAATTCTACCTGATATTCACCACCCGCAATGTGGTAATCCCTTTGGGGTGGGTGATGCGCAGCAAGAAAATTCCAGATGACAGATTCGCGGTGAAGCCCGATAACTCAAGGCTGTTTTCGCCAGCATCCATTAGCCCTTCAAAAACATTGCCTACCAAGGTGCCGCCCAGATCGTACAGCCCAATGCTCACGCGGCCGGGTTCCGTCAGCTTCACCTCGAGCAGGGTGTTTTCCTTTACAGGATTGGGATACAGTCTGGCCGAAATACCATTATTTGCCAATTCTGTAACCGAAACGTCCGAAAAGCCAATGCCCGTTAAAGAAACCAAAACATCATCATTATTTAAGGCATTTGACTCAAAGCTGATA
Source organism: Bacteroidales bacterium (assembly GCA_041687035.1). Lineage (GTDB taxonomy): Bacteria > Bacteroidota > Bacteroidia > Bacteroidales > UBA7960 > UBA7960. The sequence continues at coordinate 23,099 of JAWLCS010000047.1, read as the reverse complement.
GTGGCCTCGTAAGCGCCAACCGTTAAGGGAGAAAACTCCAGCTCAAGGTAAAGAAATTCTCCGGCTTCAACCGTTACCGGGAAATCGGTAGTGGTAGAAAAGGCCTCATTGGTAAAAACTGCTTCGGTGATTTCCAATGGAATGTTTCCTGAGTTACGCAGGCTCAGGGTGCGTTGTGATGATTGCTCGAGAAGCACCTGACCAAAATCGAGATTATTCTCTATTGCAACCAGCATGGCGGCTTCAAGCACTGCATTCCCCGTAAGGGAAATGATAACCTCAGGCCTTTCAGGATCATTGGTAGTGAAAACGGCATGACCGGAATATTCTCCCTCTTCCCCAGGAAAAAAGGAGAAAGATACGTTAGAATTTTCACCAGGAGCAATCTGAAACGGGCTTTTGGTAGGAAAGCTTACAAAAAATACGGGATCGCCGGTGAATTCTTCAAAAACTACCGTAAGCAGTTCATTACCTGTATTTGAAACGGTTAGCTCCCGTGCAATTTCAGCACCCGGGGCTGTGGTACCAAAGTTGAGCTCCATAGGTTCAAAAACAGCAACCGGCCCATCAAGGCTGGTAAACACCAGTTCTATAATCATGTTCTCGGTCATTTCGAGCACAATGGCTTCGGTATCGAACGATTGTCCGTTTACGATCCAGGCATTAAAATCAGAGATACCATCAATGACTGAAAGCGTAACTTCGTCGCCATAAGCAAAGTTCCATGGGTTGTTGCCGCTGATCGGTGTGCCGGCCATTCCAAAGCCCCCATCGCCTTCGATCTGCACATACAGTCTGCGGCTGTATGGTTCACAGCTTATGGCGGCAGCCCAGCCATCCTGGATTACGCTGCCATCGGAGTGAAACTCAAAGGTAAGGGCGCCCGTGGCATGGGTTGAAGTAACCACGCCAGGTGAGTTGTTGCCGCAATAGGTGCCAATGAGGGGTGCGCTTGTGTTGGGCCCATCATAAATCTTCAGCCAGTCGTATGAGCAGGAAGAATTTGCTTCCACCGAAAACTGCGAGAAGGTAAACTTGAGCCTGTCGCCCTGTGTGGCGGGCACAAAGGTCATGGTGTAATTCTGGTTGTTGCCGTATTGGCCCGAGGGGCCGCCAGAATCGTAGAAGTTGCCGCCGCAGGTGGCTACCGTGGCGTTGCTCATCAGGTGGTTTTGATCCACAGAAACCGGCAGCACGTTAATAAAAGCATTTTTTACGCGGGTGTCGGTATCCGTTCCATCGCTTACGGTCAGGCCAACGGCATGCAGCCCGGCCTCTTCAAAAATAATATTTTTTGGATGCTGAGCAACTGACTGGGCTGGTTCGCCTCCTTCGAAGCTCCACTCCCACTGCGTAATGTCGCCCAGCGAAATGTCGGTAAAATCGACATGGCCGCCCTGAGGAATAGACATGGGCTCGGCGGTGAAATCGGCATAAATGCTGCCACCCATTTGGATGTCGAGGTAAACGGTTTGATAATTTTGTAAGGTAACCCCTGTAACCTCCATCGGCGGATAGCCGGGCGCGGTCACCTTCAGGTTGTAGGTGCCTGCCAGTATGGGCCGGTGAAAATTTCCGTGGGGAAGCATGGAATATACCTCTGAATTCTTTTGGTCGTGGTTTAGCACTTCAATTTTTGCCACCAGCGGTTCACCTGTAGTTGCATCGGTTACTGTGCCTCTTATTCCATAAAGCGATTGCCTGATATAATTTAGCAGGGAGCGATAATTATAGTTCCAGAAATTGGGGAGCAAGGAACCGCTTGGCATTTTTGTGTTACTAATTTCAAGGGTAAGTTCACGACCGTGGTTATAATATGTCACGTAATCCTGTCTGCTCCCGTAAACCACATACCAGTCGCCCCCGTGGGTTACGCCATTATTCATATCGTCCATATAGCCCGATGGGCTGTAATGCTGAGCCGTGTCGGCATATTCGCGCGAAACAAAATACCACCAGTCTTGGTCGGCGTGCCGGTTGGCAGGGTTGCTGCTGGTCCAGCTGTCGAACGGATAGTTTACCAGTTCAATGCCCCCGTGCATATTGGCCGACATAGTAAAGTTCATGGTATCCACGAAGTTTATCATGGCCTGGGTTTCGGGCTGGGTATTTCCGGGATTGGAAACCGGGTTTGGATAGTTGCGGTTCAGGTCAACCCAATTGGCGTTTGAGCGGGTGGCACCACTTACCGTGCTGTTGTTGTTGGTGTAAGTACCGTCAGGGTTTTCGTTGGGACAGATCCATATTTCCACATTGTCGAGCAGATAAGTAATGGCATCGTTGGTGCCATAGTTGCTCAGCAGGTAATGAATAAGCCTCAGTGAAAGGATAAAACCGGTTGTCTCGTCGCCATGCATGGTAGAGGTGTACATGAATCGGGGCTCAGCTTCGCGCACGTTTACGTTGGCCGAAATTTGTGCAAAAAGCAGGCTTCGCCCCATTACCGTGCTGCCGATATTGTGTATCTGGCAAAGCTCCGGAAAGTCCTCCCCGAAAGAGTTCATAAGGCTTACGTAGGCCTCGTAAGTGGGGTAGAAATCCCAGGTATCGGTCAGGTCTTTGGTCTGGAGCTCTTCCCATGTTTTCATGTAAGGGTCAACGTTGACATCGCCCGGGTGTTCGAGCACCAGGTAGTGGAGGTTCAACGCGAGGAACTGTTCAAATTCGCGGGCATTGGCGTAGGCATAAACGGTATTCTCGCTGAGGTCGTCAACACTGATCATATTAAATACCTCCACGAGTTTTTTCCCTTCCGGGATTTCAAAAGAGAAATAAACTTCCCCTTTTTCCTGCAGAAATTCCTGTGCGGTTTTTCCGGCGGGCAACTGAGCCATAAGGCCAGCAGCGAGGAAAAACAACAACAAAACAAAACCAGACTTTTTCAAAATAGTGAATTAGAAAATTAGTAATCCGTAAATTGGGGGGTAATAAAAAGATTATTTAAGGATGGGCATTTTCTCCAGTTCATCCAGCATTTGAGCAAGCTGGTTCTGCAGCGATTTATTAATTTTAACCAGGGGCAGCCTCACCACATTGTTGCACAGGCCTTTCATTTCGAGCAGCGCCTTTACGCCCGAAGGACTGCCGTCGGCATAAATTCCTTCGATAATATCCATAAGGCTGAAGCTTATTTGGCGTGCCTTATTAAATTCGTTGCTGAGGCAGTGCTTTACAAGGGCAGAGAATTCGGCCGGCAGGGCGTTGGAGATCACCGAAATGATGCCATCGCCACCCAGGGACATAAAAGGCAGGGCGGTAACGTCGTCACCCGAGATCACCAGGAAGCCTTCGGGCTTGCCTTTAATAATTCGGGCGCACTGGCACAGGTCGCGTGAGGCCTCTTTTACGGCTATGATATTGGGTACCTCGTGGGCCAGCTGCAAGGTGGTTTCGGCCGTAATATTTGAGCCTGTGCGTGAAGGTACGTTGTAAATGATAACCGGCACGGGACTAACCCCGGCGATGGTCTTGTAATGCCTGAAAATGCCTTTTTGCTGGGGTTTGTTATAATATGGGCTTACAGAAAGGATGGCATCAATACCAGAAAAGTCCGTTTCCTTAATGATGTTAACAATCTCCTGGGTGTTGTTGCCACCGATGCCCACAACAACAGGTACCCTGCCATCGACAATCTCCACGGCCATATTGATTACCGCGGAGCGTTCGTCGCGGTTAAGGGTCACCGATTCGCCGGTGGTTCCCATAAACACAATATAGTTAATCCCATTTCCAATTTGATACTCGATCAGCCCCTCAAAAGATTTGAAATCTATGCTTCCTTCCTTGTGAAATGGTGTGACAATGGCGGTACCGGTTCCTTTGAATTTACTGATCATTGCGGGCGGGTTTTATAATTTTCAGATAATGCAACAGATGCTCAATGAGTTCTTTAATGCCGGCGTTTTCCTTTTCCTGAATCATAAGGTCATAAATATCCATATATTCTTCGCTGTATGGGCCGGCCTTATAGGTGGCATCGCACAAACCTGCCAGGAATTTTATCAGAAACAGGTCGTTTGGACTCAAATCTATTAGCAGGTCGAACCTTGCCCGCGAGAAATTTTGCAGTTGCGGGCTTTTAAGCTTAAAGATCAAAGAAAAGTCGCTGCGGTGGCAATAGGAAAAATTTAGCTGGGCCATGGTGTACTGGGGCATTTCCTTGTGCCTGACAAACCCAAGGGCATGTACTGTCTTGCCCTGCTGCTCCAGCCCCTTCACCAAGTTTACTACCTCCCGGTAATGCTCTTCCTGGCTGCAATCGTACAGTATTCCGATCTTCCTGGCAGCATCAAAATCTACCACCCTTTTTCTGCGGTTCACTTTTTTAAGCTCCTTCAGAAAAAAATAGGTGCGGATTTTTTTGGTGATTTTTTCAATTAGGCCCATGTGATTGCGATGGGTAAGGGTTTGTTAATGCGCTGCAATGCTTGCCGGCAAAAAGCCTTTCAAAAGTAAGAAGTATTTGCCTCATAAAAAAAGTGGGCACGCAAAAAGCAGGCAGAATAAAAGATTTCAGGCATTCTTTTTCCAAACATTTACAATCTCGCCAATGTAAAAGCGATGATAGTCCTTTTTCGGATAGATCTTTTCAATTTCGAAGGCCTGGAAAAGTTCGGGTTTGATGTCGTCGTAATACAGTTTGCGGCACTCGAGCACCAGCCGGGCTTCTTCGAAAGAAACGTTGCCCAGGGGCGTTTCCATGGGTGTGAGTCCATCCACATCCATTTTGTTGATGTCGCGCCCCGACAAAGAGCCACAAAGGTTTAGGATCTCACGGTGTTCTTCGCCAAAAAAGTTGAGGGAATAATATGCGTTGTTTTCCATAAAACCAAAGGTGTGTCGTTGCGGGCGGATAAATGCCACGGCCACAGGCTTGCGCCACAGCACCCCGGCAAAGCCCCAGCTGGCTGTCATCATATTGTAGTTGTCGGGCTTGCCTGCGCAAACAAGCATCCAGTCGGTGCCAATAAGTTTAAAGAGGTTGTCTTCTATGGCTTCGGGCTTGATAATACTGAATTTCTCTTCCATTTTTATTTTGTTTTAACGGCGCGCAATTTACAAAAAAAGGGGCACTTGGCAGCCAAATGCAACGAAAAAGACACCCGTGCCCCTGTATAAAAATTCTATCTTTGTTCGAGCTCAAAATAACTGCCCAATGGAGATAACTGTATTAGGAACGGGCACCTCGCAGGGTGTGCCGGTGGTGGCATGCGAATGTGCCGTTTGCCGCAGCAAAGATCCCAGGGACAAGCGCCTGCGTACCTCTGTGCTCATAAAAAGCGGTCAAACGACTGTGGCCATTGATGCCGGGCCCGATTTTCGCCAGCAGATGCTGCGCGAAAAGGTGAAGAGCCTCCAGGCAGTTGTGATTACCCACAGCCATAAAGACCACATTGGAGGACTGGATGATGTGAGGGCTTTCAACTGGATTCAGAAGCGTCCCATGGATGTGTATGCCGCCAGCGAGGTGCTGAAAGTGGTGAAAAATGAATTTTCTTATGCCTTCGAAGAAGATAAATATCCGGGTGTGCCCCAAATAAACCTGCACACCATCAACAGCCAGCCCTTTATGGTCAACGATATGAAGATCATTCCCATAAAAGCGCTGCATTACCAATTGCCGGTGCTGGGATTTCGCGTGGGCGACTTCACCTATCTGACCGATGCCAATTTCGTTGCACCTGAAGAAATAGATAAAATGAGGGGCTCTAAGGTTATCATAATAAATGCCTTACGGAAAGAGAAACATATCTCGCATTTCAACCTCGAAGAAGCCATTGCCCTGGCCCGCGAACTGAAGCCGTGGAAGGCATACTTCACCCACATTAGCCACCAAATGGGCTTTCATGCCCAAGTGGAAAAGGAATTGCCGGAAAACATCCACCTGGCGTATGACGGTTTAAGGTTTAAGGTTTAAGGTTTAAGGTTTAAGGTTTATTCGCTTCGCTCATTAGCTCGCTTCGCTCGTTTGAGGTTTGAGGCGCGTCCGCTTACCAGCGGATTCAAGGTTTAAAGTTTGTCATAGCCTGAATAAGTTTGACCGTTTTTTCAATCCAAAAACATAAAAAAAAAGCCGCAGCATTTGCCACGGCTTTTCCATTTTTCAGGGAAATTGAATCCCTAATCACTTAATATTACCAAGCCTTTTCCCGCTTTTTGCGTTTTTCAGGGAATTTGGCTTTTTTGCCTTCGGGCGCTTGTCCATCTTTCTGGGCGAGGCTTACATCGACCCGACGATTGCGGAATGTGGCGTTGCTCATGGATTTGATGAGGTTCTTTGCCTGCTGGCTTTCTACTTCGAAGAAGGAGAATTCGCGCATCAGGTCGATACGGCCTAGGTTAACGCGCTCGCCGCGGGTGCTGTCGTTTACCAGTCCGATCAGTTCCTTGGGAAACAGGCCATCGAGCTTGCCCAGGTTAATGAACAGGCGGGTATAACCTTCGCTGTCTTCAATCAATCCGCGGTTCTGGTATTTCTCGCGGGTCTTGCGCGGGCCATCTTCTTTGGGCGTTTGCAGGTCGGGGGTGTCATGGTATTCCGAAAGCAGTTTTTCGAACTCCAGACCGGCCATGCGGCGGATCAGTTCGTCCTTATCTAGCTGCTCCAGGGCTTCATACACACCGGGAACCATTTTGCGCAACTGATGGTGGGCAACGGAGGTCGACTCCAGTTTCTTTACCCAGCTCATCATTTGGTTGTTGCAGATTTCTTGTCCCGAAGGAACAGTAGCTGTTTTGAAATTGGTCTTCAGCTTACGCTGAATTTGCTGCAGTTGGGTACGTTCGCGTGGTGAAACCAATGCGATGGAAATGCCCTTTTTGTTGGCACGGCCGGTACGTCCGCTGCGGTGGGTGTATGCTTCAATATCGTCGGGCAGGTCGAAGTTGACAATGTGTGTCAGGTCGTCCACGTCGAGGCCGCGGGCGGCTACATCGGTGGCAACCAGCAACTGAATGCTGCGCTGACGAAACTTGTTCATCACACTGTCGCGCTGGGCCTGCGAGAGGTCGCCATGCAAAGCGTCGGCATTATAGCCATCGGCAATAAGCTTGGAGGCAATATCGTGGGTATCGCGGCGGGTACGGCAAAAAACGATGCCATACATTTCGGGCTCTGAGTCGGCAATGCGCTTCAGGGCCTGGTATTTATCGCGTCCGTTTACATGGTAAGCCACGTGCGACACGTTGGTTGCTCCGGCATTGCGGGTTCCAATGGTCACTTCCAGTGGCGTATTCATGTATTTGCGGGCAATAGAGGCCACCTGCATGGGCATGGTAGCCGAAAACAAAAGGGTGCGGCGGTCTTCCGGAACTTTTTCCAATATCTCGGCAATGCTTTCTTCAAAGCCCATGTTGAGCATTTCATCGGCCTCATCGAGCACCACATTGGTGATGGAGCTCATACGAACGGCTTTGCGACCCATAAGGTCCCAGAGACGGCCGGGGGTTGCCACAATAATGTGTACGCCCTTTTTTAGCTGGCGCAGCTGGTTTTCGATGCTCGCACCGCCATAGACGGCCAGAATATTCAGACCTTTGGCGTTTACCGCAAAGCTTTGCAGGTCGGCCGTAATCTGTATGCAGAGCTCGCGGGTGGGGCAAAGCACCAGTGCCTGCGGCTCATTGAGGGTAATATCGGTCATTTGCACCAGCGGAATGCCAAAGGCAGCCGTTTTACCGGTTCCGGTCTGGGCAAGCGCAATTATGTCGTTATTTTGCTCCAGCATCAGGGGAATTACTTCCTCCTGAACGGGCATAGGGTTTTCGAACCCGAGGTCCTGGATTGCACGCAGGATGCCTGGGGTGATGTTCAAATTCTCAAATGTATTCACTAATAAAATTGGTGTTGGGTGTTTCCGGGTAAAGCGGATCTGTTTCCCGGCCGGGGACTTCCCGGTGACAGGCGGACGCCCATCTCAAAAACGCTTAACTGAAATCACGGGTTAATAAGGGTGCAAAAGTACACTTTTATTGTATCCCTTTTACAAAAATCCTGATATTATGGAAAATAAAGCCAAAAAGCCACACGGCAGGGCTATTTCAACCTCTGCGGCTTAAGTCTTCGAGGGCAGCATGCCTGAGCAATACAATATCTTTGTCGTCGAGTTTTATCAGCCCGTCCTTCTCAAAACTTTTTAGAAGTTTTACTGCGCTTTCGGTAGAAACACCGGCAAAGTCGGCAATATCCTTTCGGGAAAGTTGAGTAAAAACCGGTTGGCCTTCCTGTTGGGCAGTATCCAGATAAAGCAGGGCATCGGCCATGCGGCCGTTCATTTGCTTGTTGGTGAGCTTGCTTATGGCAGTATAGAGCAGGTTGTTGTTCTGGCAGTACCGGCTAATGATGCTGTGGGCAAACACCCCGTTATTCTTGGCCAGCGATGCCACGGCATCTTTTTCAATAAGGCAGGCGCTCACCTCGCTCAGGGCCACCACCGAATAGGGATAGGTGCTGGCGCCAAAGGCTGCCGAGAGGCCCAGAAACTCCCCGCTTCTGACCAGGCTAATGTTGTAGTTGCGTCCGGCATCCCCTTCCACATAGCGTTTGGCAAGCCCGTCGATGATAAAAAGCACGCTGGATGCAAAAGCCCCCTGTTTTGCCAGGTTCTCACCCTTGTGAAACATTACCATGGTTTTGCTTTCGCGCGCCAGGCTCACCTCTTCGGGCAGCAGGTCGCGAAAGCAGGGGGCATCCAGTCCGGGCAGGGTGCAGTCGTCGGGGGTCGTATAAGTTTTCATCATGCTTTCTGAAAATTCATGCAAAGGTAGAACTAAATCAATAAAAAACCTGTGCAATCTCAAGGCATTAACCATCCATGCTCAGGGCTTGCTACCTGCACAGCAGCAAATAAAGCCCTACCTTTGCACAGCAAAAACGAAAAAACAAAAAATTATGCAACATACAGTAAATACTGCCTGGAAAGGCAATATGCAATTTGATTCGGAAGTAAACGGACATCATGTAGTACTCGACGCCAAAGCCGAAGCGGGTGGCACCGACAGCGGAGTGAGGCCCAAGGAACTACTGCTTACCTCGCTGGCAGGCTGCACCGGCATGGATGTGGTTTCCATCCTCAGAAAAATGCGCCACGAACCCGAATATTTCAATATCAGGGTCGATGCCGAGCTCACAGAAGAACATCCCAAGCACTACATTTCCATGCACATCACCTACGAGTTTGGCGGTAAGGATTTGGATTTGGAAAAACTAACCAAAGCCATTGAACTTTCGCAGGAAAAATATTGCGGCGTTTCTTACATGTTTAAGCAAATCATGAAGCTTAGCTTCGACATCAAAATACTGGATAAATACTAATACCTCCCATCAGCGTTATTACTGCGCGCTGAGTTCTCAACTCTCATTACTCACTTCTCATTTCTTAAAAAAATGTCCACTACCCTCATAATAGTCATTGTCCTGGTTCTTCTTTTCGTGGCCTATATGGTCGTTTCCGTTCGCCGGATGAAAAATCTGTCGAATGTACCTCAAAGTGAAAAAATAATAACCCTCACAGACAAGAACCTGCAGCAGCAGCTAAAAAGCGGATTGGTACTGGTTGATTTCTGGGCCGAGTGGTGCATGCCCTGCAAGGTTATGGGCCCCATTCTTAACGATGTGGCCGAAAGCGCCGGCGGGCAGGCCAAGGTAGCCAAGCTCAACGTAGACCACTACCCTGCCGTTTCTTCAAAATACGGCGTCCGCAATATCCCCACCCTCGTTCTTTTCAAAAACGGCAAGGAAGTGGAGCGCTTTGTGGGCATAAAACAAAAAGACTTCCTGTTAAAGCAGTTGCAAAAGCACTGATTTGGCAGGAAGCCTTTCCCCGAAAGGGGCCAAAAAAACTATTTATAGTATCTCGCTGTCGGGCCTTTTGGGCGCCAGGAAGCGGTTGTATAGAAGCAGCCCTATGATAGTGGCCACGCCGATAAGGCTGAAAATAATCCACAGCAGGCTGGGTTTGTGCAAGTTGTCGACAAAATGCACATAAAGGGTAGCACCCAAAATTCCGCCAATACCGCTGCCAATCACCCCATACAGGAATGAATAACCCAGGTAAAGCGCTTTCTTGTCGGGCGGTGCAATGAGGCCCACATAGGAAATAAATTTTGGGTGAGCGGTCATCTCACCTATGGAAAAAATCAAAATTCCGAGCACAAACACCCAGCTGTAGGTAGAGATAGCCAGTATGGCCATGCCGATGGTGCCCAAGGTGATACCTACGATCATGGTAGGCAAGGCAGGGGTTTTGCGAACGATGGTCGAAACCAGCAATTGCAGAATAATAATGGCCCCGGCATTGATCACGGTTACGTGCTCGGCGTCGAACTCCCAGGTTGGATTATCTACAAATATACTTAAGAAGCTGTTCACGGTATTGTTTACCGGGGTCATGTCCATGTATTCCTTGAGGTACCAAAGCACGGTGTCGAACATCTGGAAATAGAGAATCCAGAAACCACTGTAAATAACAATCATCAGCACAAAGCGATAATCTTTCAGCACCAAAACGATGCCCTTGAGGGTTTCGGAAAGTGATTTTGTGCTTTGGGGGCGCGGCGGCTCCTTGTATACCAGCAAGTTGAGCAGCAGCATGGAGCCAGTACCAATGGCTGCCATAACAAATATGTAGCTCCAGCCCAGGCTTTTTACATAAGGCACCAGGAAAAGCGGAAAGATAAATGCACCCAGGTTGATGGACCAGTAAAAAATACCGAAGCCCAGCCCGGAGTTGCTCTCGTTGGTGACCCTGGCAATGGTGCCCGAAATAATGGGTTTGAAAAAGCCGGCACCAATGGCCATAACCATCAGGCTAAGAAAAACCATGGAGTATGATGTAGCCAGGCTGGTAAGGAAGTATCCGGTACTGAGCATGCCAAAGGCAAAGAACAGGGTGCGGCGGTAGCCAAAACGATCGGCCAGACCACCGGCCAGAATAGGTAAAAGATACAACAGTGGCGTAATGGTACTTTTTATTACCCCAACGCTGGATTTTGAAAACCCAAGCCCGCCATCGACGGTCGACAATACCAGGTAAACCGACAAAACCGACATAACGCCATAATACGATCCGCGCTCAAAAAATTCCATGACAATGGCCGTCCAGAAATTGCGCGGAAAAGATTTGAAAGTGCCTTTCTTTTTTTCGGGTGTTTCGCTCATGATATAGTGGTTAAACAGTGATGGATTTTGGAAAAAGTGCGCGCAAATGTAAACAGGAATTTGCCAGAAAAACACTAATTTGGCCATGGCTTTTTAAAAAAAACGGAAAATTCGCTGTTTTTAATTTTTTATCTAATTTTCTAGATTTCAATTAATTGCAAATCAATCTTTTAAAAAGTATTTTTTCTGATTATTTTTACCTTTTTAAAATTCTACTCTTTTTTTTATTGTAAGAGAAAGCATCCAAATTTTCACCTGTTTGTCATTTGTTACATCCTTGCAAAAAAGGCCATTTTAAGAAATTACCATGAGGGAAAAAATTCTGACAAAATTCAAAGAGCTATTCAGCGGCCAACCCTCCCTGTACACTTCTCCCGGAAGGGTGAATCTCATAGGCGAGCATACCGACTATAACGAAGGTTTTGTATTGCCCGGGGCCATCGACAAGGCAATTTATTTGGCCATTAAGCCCAACCTAACCAACACCATTAATGCCTACGCACTCGATTACGATCAAATGGTTTCCTTTGTTCCTTCGCAGGAAAAGCTGCCCGAGCACTGGAGCAATTACATTCTGGGCGTAGCAATGGAGCTAAAAGAAACCGGAGCCGAATCAGGTGGTTTCGATTGCGTGTTTGGAGGCGATATTCCGCTGGGCGCAGGGCTTTCGTCGTCGGCGGCGCTCGAAAGCGTCTTTGCCTTCGCCTTGAACGACCTCTTTGGTTTTAAGAAAACCCTGGCACAGCTGGCGCGCATTGGGCAGCTTGCCGAGCACCACTATGCCGGCGTTCGCTGCGGCATTATGGATCAGTTTGCTTCGCTGCACGGGCAGCAGGGAAAATTGATCAAACTCGACTGCCGCTCCCTCGAGGTGGAAATGATTCCATTCGACCCGCAAAAGGCGGGCTACCGTCTGGTGCTGATCGACTCCATGGTAAAACACAGCCTGGCTTCATCAGAATACAATGTGCGCCGGCACCAATGTGAAACCGGCGTGGCTATTGTAAAACAAAAACACCCGCAGGTAAACAGCCTGCGCGACATCAGCCTGGAAATGCTCACCCAAAGCCAGGACAAAATGGACCCCATTGTATTACAGCGCTGCCAGTTTGTGATCGAGGAAAACCAGCGCCTGCTCAGCGCTTGCGAAGCGATGCAGGAAAATGACCTGCCTGCTTTCGGCCAAATGATGTTTGGCTCGCACGAAGGCCTCCGTTATAAATATGAGGTAAGCTGCACAGAGCTCGACTTCCTGGCCGACTTGGCGGCCGAATACCCCGGCATTCTAGGTACCCGTATGATGGGTGGTGGCTTTGGTGGCTGCACCATAAACCTGGTGAGCGAACAAGCCCACGACGGATTCATCGAACAGGCAAAAAAGAAATTCTTTGAGAAATTCGGGCAAGAGCCCCGGGTTTACGATGTGGTGATAAGCGATGGCGCAAGGAAGCTAAGCCCCTGAAAATTGGAGTGAAATATAAAGCGCTTTTGAAAATTATTTTGGTAACCGAAAAAGAACAGCTCAATGAAAATTTTTGCACACAATTTCGGGAAGCATCGTGATGGAACGGAGGCGATTCTAATAAAAATGGAAAACCCCGATGGAAGCTATATTGAAGTAACCAATTGGGGTGCCAAGCTGGTTTCGCTGGTGGTGCCCGACCGAACCGGCAAACTGGATGATGTGGTTTTGGGCTACGCACGTTTTGAAGATTACATGAACGGGCATCGTTTCTACGGCTCCAACGTGGGACGCTATGCCAACCGCATTGAAGATGCACGCTTTGCCATTGCAGACAAGGAATTCCAGTTGTCGAAAAACCGCGAAGACTTTCATCAGCATGGTGGGTTCAAGGGTTTCGACTCGGTTTTCTGGAAATACAAGATCGAAGGCGAGTCGGTTATTTTTTCGCGAACAAGCCCTGATGGGGAAGAAGGCTACCCGGGCACCCTGGAAGTAAGCATCAGCTATCGTTTCAGTGCTGATCATCAGCTCGAGATTGATTACCACGCCGCCACAGACCAGCCTACCCAAGTAAACATTGCCCATCACAGCTATTTTAACTTGTCGGGAGCCGACTACGGGCAAATTGGCCACCACCAGGTAAGCATCAATGCCGGCAATTTTCTTGAAGTCAATAAGAATCATATCCCCACCGGCACGATGCTGGCAGTGGAAGGAACCCCGCTTGATCTCAGAACGCCCAAAAACATATCGAATGGCATTGATGCCGGCCACCCGGTTATTCAGCATGCCAGCGGTTACGACCAGTGCTTTGTGATTGACAAACCGCAGGGCACCTTTGGTCCTTGCGCAGTGGTTCTCGATCCGCTTTCGGGAAGAAAAATGGAAGTATGGTCCACCATGCCTGCCCTGCAGTTTTATACCGGCAATTTCTGCGAAAGCATAGTGCCGGGCAAAGGTGGAAAAATGTACGGACTTCGATCGGCTTTTTGCCTTGAGCCACAATATTTTCCCAATTCGCCAAACATTGATGAATTTCCAAGCACCCTGCTGAAACCCGGAGAATTTTATCAGCACAAGGCTGTTTACCGTTTTTCTACTGAATAAACCTTACCTTTTTCAGGTCGAGGTGATTGAGGGCATTGTTGCTCATGCCTTCCATTGCTTTTGGCACGAAACGCACGCTCTGGTCGTAAAACAAAAATACTACCGGAGCTTTTTCTATTATTATCCTGTCCATTTGTCGGTAAAGGGCATGGCGCAGGCTGTCGTTGGTTTCTGACAGGGACTGCTCATACAGTCGGTCGAAAACCGGATCGAAAAAATGCGTGTAATTGGGCCCGGCCGGTGCTTGGTTTTCGCTGTAGAACAAAGCCAGGTAATTTTCAGCATCGGGGTAGTCAGCAATCCACGATGCACGGAACATCCTGGCTTCGCCTTTTGCCATCATTTCGCGCAAGGTGGCTGGTGGCATCACATCGATCAGAAGCCGAAAACCTATTCTCGATAATTCGTGCTGAATATACTGTGCAAGGTCGAGGTAATTTTGGTTGGTGTGCAGGGTGATGGGCGGCAATCCCTGCCCGCCCGGAAAGCCAGCTTCGGCCAGCAGCTGCCTGGCCCGATCGGGATCGTAAGTATAACCGCCTTCATTTTCATAAAAACCCGGCATACCCACTGGCACAAGGCCTGCATGGGCAGCAATGCCCACATTATTACGCAAAAAACGGATCATCTTTTCGCGGTCGAAACCCAGGTTGATGGCCTGTCGTACTTTTGCCTCCTTCAGGGGCCAGTCGGCAGGCAGGTTTTGATCGTTAACCATAATGCCCAGGTATTCTGTGTTCAGAAAAGGCTTTGAAATCATTTTGAAACGATCGTGATAGCGTGGCTGCAGGCTTCCTTCAGGGGTCAGTATCTCATCTTTGTAACTGGCATCGACGCTGCTCAAAAAGTCGAGGTTGCCTTTAATAAACTCAAGAAAAGCCGTTTGCCGGTCAATGATAAAACTCACCGATACGGCGTCGAGATAAGGCAGACGCTCCTCCCCTTCAAACTCAAAATAGTGCTCGTTTTTGCGCAGCACCAGCTTCACCCCTTCTTTCCAGTATTGAAAGCGAAAGGGGCCCGTTCCCACGGGATTGTTGCGGAACTCCTGCCCGTGTATTGCAATGGCCTCATGGGGCACCACGGCGCAATACTGCATGGTAAGCAATCCCGCAAAAGGCGGAAACGGCTGCTGCAGGCGAATAATGAGCGTGGTGTCGTTGGGCGCATCCATATCGAGGCTGCCATCGGCCTTTCGCAGCACCTGGGTTACCACCCACGAGCCCGGCGCGTTCAGGCGCGGATCGATCAGGCGCGAAAAGCTGAAAACAAAGTCGGAGGCCACCACGGCGCGGCCCACGCCGCTTTCGAAACAGGCATTGTCGTGAAAAAACACATCATCGCGAAGCGAGAAAGTATAAACCAGGCCATCGGCCGATAGCTGGTAGCTTTTGGCAATGGCAGGCTGAATATTCAGGTCTTCATCGAGTTGCAACAGGCTGCTGAAAAGCTGTGAGGTAGCCCATATGTTGGCCTGGTTGCGCGCGTAGATAGGGTCGAGTGAAGTGATGCCCGCAGCTTCGTTATAACGAAAAACCGTCATACCTTCATCATGCGCTTGCTTGCGTCCACACGACCAAAACAAGATGAAAACAAGGAAGAAAAAAAATAATTTCCTGAATGAGAGATGCATAAGCCCGGGGTTGAGGCTTCAAAGATAGCATATAGGGCGCAAATTTCAAGCCCTGGGTTTGGTCCGTTCAAAATAACGTTTGTATTGCCACTTTCGTGGAAAAAAGCTCAGAAAAAGCATGGGCCATATTAGCCAGTCGAGCAGCTGCCAGTGGGTATGAAACTCCATTTGGTCAATAATGGCCGTGCGTTTTTCGCCCAGTGCAACCACGCGATGCGTATGCTGCCAAAACTCCAGCCTGAAGGGCATCACCAGCCCGCGGTCCACAAAGCGGTATTCCTTGGGGCTGGTCCACACATCGCGGATCACCACCTTGAAATCGTTAACAAAAGGCAGGCTGAACTTTATATGTACAATGTCGCCGGGTTTCTGGCCATCGTAGCGCTCAAGTTTGGCCATCCCGAAAGGGGGCAAAAGATAATTAAACAGCTCCTGATTAAAGCCAGCTGCCACCGTATGAAAATCTCTTCTAATCCTGGTTTTCAGCGTTATTCTCATGCCCTGAACACCAAAAGTGGAATACTGCTCTGATGAATTAATTTGCGGGTTAAGCCCGGATTGAAAAGCCTGGAAATAAGGTTGCGTTTGCGGTTGGTAAGGGCAATCAGGTCGATTTTTTTTGCCTTCGTAAATTCCTCGAGCTGTCCCACGGTATCCTCACCTTCGAGCAGCTGGCACTCTACCTTAATACCGGCGTGCACCTGACCGAAGTAATCTTTCAGGGCATCCATCTTCACCTGATCCCAGGTCTTTTGCCCGTCTTTCGATACGTGCACGCAGAAGATACGCACATCGAAACCTGAAACAATGCCCATAAGGCGTCGGATGGCCACATAATCCGATTCATCAAAATCGGTGGCATAAACAATGTTTTTTACTTCGGCTGATGTGTCGTATACAGAATGCTGAGGGATGGCCAGCACGGGCACCCGGGTTTTGTCGAACAGGCGATATACCACACTGCCAACGATATCGCTGTTCTGTTCACCCTTGCCTTTGGTGCCAAGCACAATGATGCCCGGCTTGTAGTCGCGTGCTACCTGGGCAATCTGATCTTCGGCAATGCCTTCTCTGAGAGAATAGCCGATTTTAATGTGCCCGAAGCCTTTCTCGCGGGCGGCACTGCGGATGCTGTCGACAAATTCGAGGAGACCTTTTCGGGCAATGCCTTCGATCTCGCGCAGGTTGATGTCCATATCGACCTGTATGCTGTATGCATCCGTAATGGGTACCAAGTCGACGATTGGGGCGTAATACACATGGAGAATCTTGATATCGGCCTTCAGTTTGCTGGCCAGGTTAAGTGCATACAAACATGCATTTTTTGAATACTCAGAAAAGTCGACCGGAACCAGGATGCGCCGTATGGAACGGATATCCTTTTTTTCGGCCTCCTCTTGTTCTGCTTTCCATTCAGCCATCAGCCGCAGGGCTTTCTCTACATCCGATTCGCGGATTTGAATTTGAACCCCTTCGGCGGCAGCACCCTGTATCAGGTGCACATGCTTCAGGAAACACTCGATGCCGGCACCCTCGAGCTTGGCTTTCAGCACTTCGGCAGCGGTGTAATGATCAGTAGCTAAGGTAATCAGGCGATCTTCCATGGCTTTGGGTTTTTAGAACAATACCAAAAAAACAAAGTATTCAGCCCTAAATTTACAAAATTTGCCACCCATACGCAAAGGAATGCGCCCTTTTATTATCCTGTCAAAGACCATATCATTTCCCGCAAAGGGAGGAAGGAGCGGAAAAGGGTTCCAATATTAGACATAAAACCAATACGATGCAAGCATTCCAGCCTGTTTTTTTAAACATTTGTTTTGATTACAAAAGAATCTTTGTTATCTGTCCGTGACTTGCTCTTTTTTTTACACTAATAAATTTGAGCACATATTTTTTGTTATTCGGAAAAAAAACGATTCAAAAAAGGGAATTTCAACCTTAAATAAATTTACTTACTCAAAGATTTAAAAAATAAATACAGCAACCCTTGTGGCGCTTTAATTATGCTACCTATTCATATAAAAACCTTTGTAACTGCCTGATGCACAAAAGAGATAATTTAAATTATTTTTATTTTTTGACACCATTTTTGTAATTCCTGTCGAATTATTTATTAAATTACAATGCTGTTTCTCCTCCCACCTCTTTTCTTCTTTGGACTGTTTTGTCCAATTTTTTTGACGGATGGCGTTCACCCATCTTATGTTTTTCTTTTCTTTAAGAACCTTAAAACAGTTTTTAATAAGATTTGCCACATTTCAACCCTAAGACCAGGGTTGCCGGAGCCTCAGGCTGATCTATTATAAAACCTGTTACCCCTACAATTCCTGATTTTGGGGCTGCAAGCAGACCCCGGAATTTTCCTTTTTCTTCCATTAAGTTCAGATTCTTGTGGGTCAATTTTTTGCAGGCCTTTGGCTAATCTTGAGCTTATTTCGCCAAGCAAAACCCAATATATCATCCCATTTTTATAACGAGCATATTCGTAAAACGCATTTCCGGAAAAGAAGCCCATATGCGGGCCTTTCGGTTAACAAAAATCCCAAACCAATGAAAAAAATGACACCATTCACAATGAAAGGGTTGCTGCTTTTGGCCATAGTAGCAGCGCCCTTTTTTCTTCAGGGGCAACCAAATTATATTGGTTCTGTCGAAATCAGCAACCAGATGCCCGATCCCACACACTCGCTGGGAAGTGCTTTTTACACCATTACCATAAACAGGGGCACCAGCAGTGGTTCATTTAATGTCTCCCTTTTTACCGAATTGGTTAATATGCCGGTGGGTGCCCAATTTTACTGGTCAGGGTCAACAGATCTTTCCTTTTCTGCGACCGAAACCAGCAAACAAGTCGGCCTGGAGATCCGATTAACTTCTTATGCCGATGCAGGCGTATATAGTTTCAAGGTTATCGCAATGGTTAACATTATCGGAGCAGCCCCGGAAACAGAATCCGCCATTGGATATTTAAATGTTTGCTCCCTGCCTGTTTTGGTTGATTATCCTCCTGGGATCACCAAGGTTTGCCTGGGCGAGGAAGTTTCGCTGGGGGTTACAGCCACCAGCACTGATGGGGATATTTCATTTCAATGGATGAAGTTGGGCACGGATGGATATTATCATAATATTCCTGGTGAAACCTCACACACCCTGACAATTTCTTCCATAACCATTGATGATTTGGGAAGCTATGGAGTAAGTATTAATAATGATTGCGGCGGAATTTATACTACTGGTTATGAAATCACTGCAGATTTAACCCCTCCTCAGCAAAGCCCTACCGTTGGATTTCCTGTGGGTGAATCGGGCATAAACGATTGCTATCCTCCACTGGGCCCAACGGAAGAACAGATCGCGGCTTTGTTTTACGATGATTCAGGGGGACCAGTTTTTGTCAATAAATCAGCAGTGGCAGGTGGAGATGTGTGCGACTGGTGGGTCACTTACCAGTATGATATTTCTGACCAGTGTGGCAATATGTTAACCAAAACCATAACCTATTCTGGGGGCGACCAGACCCCGCCTGTGGCTGATTGCGGCCATATGTACATTCCCTTTGGGGTAGATGGTTACATTTACCTTGATGCCTCCTACTTACAGGATTGTGTTTATGATAATTGCGATGAAACCGTGGAAATAGTTATTGAAGATATTGCTATTATATGCCCTGGAAATGATCAAGCAATCCCTATTACCATGATCGATGGTTGCGAGAATACAAGCAATCAAAATATTATGATAAGTGGTACAAACCGCACCGCCATACTGGAATTCATCGAAGGTCCAACCAGCAATTGCCCGGGCCTGCAGACGTTTCAGGTCCGGTTGTTCGACCAAGATGAAAACACTGGCATCCCGGGTATGAACATTAACTTCTATCTGGCCAATTTAAGCCAAAGCTACAGTCCCGCAGGCTGCGCCGAAACTGATTCAGAGGGGATTGCGACCTTCACCCTGGATATGACAAACCCAGATGCACAGGGTTTCTACCTCCAGGCTGAATTCCTTTCTGAATGTCCGTTCAATGGCTTTGTTACCGAACTTGAGTTTTATATCGATAACACCCAGCCAGTTTGGACCCAAGCATGGCCCTCTGATCAATACAGGCTCGATTTATGCGAACCACCAGAAGGGTATTCAGATGAATACATTGCAAGTCTTTTTATCGAGGATGGTTATTCTACCGATGGGATGGTATATGTTACCCATCAAACATACGTTGCATGGGACGGTTGCGACTGGACCCAGAACATTATTTACATGGTAACTGATAACTGCGGAAACCAAGTCGATTATATCGAAACGATTGTCCATTATAGCGGAAGAGATCAGACGCCTCCAAGCATTTCAATTTCCGAGTTGATCGTACACCTTGGTATTGACAATACCGCTGAAATTACCCCGGAGATGTTTGAAATATATGTTTCTGACGATTGCGAAGGGCCAATTAGTATTTCAATTAGAGGAGATACCAGTTTTGACTGTGAAGACACACCGGGAAAGACAATTTACCTTATTTTGGAAGATCAGTGCGGAAACGAATCGATCAGCCCTGTTTACATTGAACTTCAGTCGAGGCCGGTTTCCGTGTCATTTATTGCACCAGATTCGCCCATCTGCAGGGACGTAAACAAATTTGTTGCATTGATTTCAGATGACCTGACAGGCGTTCCTTTGCCCAATATGCTGGTAAGGTTTACCATAGGTAGCACACCCTATGATGCATATACTGACGATTATGGTTATGCCATAAAAGAGATTGACCTTTCTGGCTACACTGGTACCTCGGTATGGGTAGCTGTTGAATCAGTTTATGGTTGTCCCTTTATTGCACCTGTTGTAATAAAAAACCTGGAATTTGACAATACGCCACCCAGTCTGAAACCTGGGGCAACTTTTCCATATACTGTTTCCGGAATAAATTCCTGCGCTCCCACTGGTGGACCCAGCTCGGAAGAGATTGCAAGCTTATTTGAGGATGACAGTGGATTGCCGGTAAATGTTGAAATTTTTATTATTTTGGATGAAGATAATATTTCAGATTGCGGATGGACCAGAACCTTCCATTGCCAAGTGTCTGACCATTGTGGGAATATTTTCCCTGAACCAAGCTATGTGATATATACTGGTAGTGATCAGACGCCCCCCCAACTGCTGGCAGGGGCCGAATTCCCGCCCAGCCAGTCTGGAATCGATGCCTGCCTCCCACCCTGGGAGCCTACTGCAGACCAAATTGCCCTGCTTTTTACCGACAACTGCAGCAACCCCGTGATAGTGACAAGGTTTGAAGAAGCCATTGGTGACAAATGCAACTGGACAATGGTATACACATATAAAATTGAAGACCATTGCGGAAATGTTGTGGAGCCGTTCCCTGTAATCCAGTTCTCTGGTGGCGACCAAACCCGGCCGCTAATGAGAAATGACATTGATTTCCTGCCCAACCTCGAAGGTTTAATAGCTTGCGAACCCTTTACACCATATACCGACGCACAAATTGCCGAATATTTTTATGACGAATGCGAAGGCCCCGTCTTTGTGGATAAGGTATGGGAAACGGAATGGAATGGCGCTGTTTGGACAACCACATACGTGTACGATGTGAGCGACGAATGCGGTAATGTCTTTTTGCCAAAACCAGTTATAACGGTTCAAGGGCGTTTACCCGGTCCGGTGGCTATCTGCCGGAGTGAATTGATGGTAAGCCTTCAAATGGACGGCACGCTCGAACTGACAACTGACATGTTTGACCTTGGTTCGTACGACTTTTGTGGACTTGATGTTGAGTTGAGCGTTTGTCCAGACTTTATTAGCTGCGACTCCCAGCAAGAATTCCCTGTAATTCTGACTGTGACCAACACGGCTGGTCAAAGCTCATTTTGCACGACCATGATAGAAATTCTTCCGCGGATAGCCACTATAAATTACTCCGGACCGCTGGAAGCAGCTTATGGCGAAACCATTGAGCTGGTGGCCCGCCTGCTCGACGATGAGGATGGATTGCCGGTTGAAGGACAGACCGTTGAGTTTGTATTCCCCAACCAGGAAGTTATGGCCACGACCGATGCTGAAGGATACGCCCGTGCCACCCTGGTTTTTGAACCTTTACCAGGAACCGGACCGGAAACCTGGCTGATAATTAATCATATTGGCACTTGTCCTTATCTGGGCTTTTCAATAACAAATGAATTTACCATAAGAGCCAGTGCCTGCGCCGAGTATACGGGCGATTACATTGTAATAACTGAGGCCAACAAAAAAGCAGATGTAAACCTTTCTGCCTACGTAAATTTGCTATTGCCACCCCCCGGAGCTAACATCACCCAATCGCAAATTCAATTCTATGCCAATCAGGAACCCATCGGGGTACCTGTTCCCATTGAGGCACTCGTATTTGGTGATCTTGTGGATCATACCAGTGGCACGGCCAGCTATAAATGGCTGAGGGTATCCCCGGGTGTTTATGAGATCAATGCCAGGGTGATTGGTCAGTACAACAATATTATGACCGGTCTCGACTGCGAAGCGGCTGCCCTGGTTACCGTGGCCATTCCCAGCAACGATTACACTTCCGGCGGGGGCTACCTGTTTGTGGAAAGGCCAGCTGGTTTGTATATTCCATATGAAGGCTCAAAGAACCACTTTGGGTTCTCGCTGAAATTCAACAAAAAGCAAAACAATATCCAGGGAACTGCACTGACCATTATTAGAGTAAATGTTGATGGACAGGAACGGGTACTCAGAGCCAGGGCCAACACATGGTCGCACCTTAACATTTCTGGCACGAATGCAAGTTTTGCGGGTTTTGCCGCGGTAGAAGATGTAACAGATTTCATGAATCCTGTTAGTTTTGAAGGCAGACTTACCATGCAAATGGAAGTCACTGATTACCGGGCCACGGGCGAATCAACAGACCGGGCCGGCATTTCCTTAACCCGGATAGATGGCACTTTGTGGTACGCCTCCGATT
The DNA here is from genome assembly GCA_041687035.1 of Bacteroidales bacterium. GTDB lineage: Bacteria > Bacteroidota > Bacteroidia > Bacteroidales > UBA7960 > UBA7960. Next base: position 763 of record JAWLCS010000047.1, on the reverse strand, counting down.
GGATCATGAACTTAAGCCAGCTAAGACAGCAACCCCTTGCCGAAGGCGATATCATGGTGCCGGTACTAACTGGTCCCGTATACATTAATGAAATTGGGGATGAACCGGCTTTGAAATTATTTGAAGACGGAGGTCTTAGCCTGAATGTCTACCCCAACCCATTCAGAGACCAAGTTTCCTTTGATCTGGTATATGACCAAAATACCAGCCTTCTGCTCGAGGTTTACGACATCAGGGGTGCTAAACTTGCCACGTTATTTAATGGAAAAGTGGAAGCCGGGCAAATCTATCACCTTGAATATGAACCACAAGGAGTACTTTCCGGAATCCTGATCTACAGGTTGATGGTTGATGGAAAGGTATTAAACGGAAAAGTTGTTTATCAGAAATAACAGGTGTTGATTACCAGGTAAAATCATCACTTGATTTTTCAGGTTTCCATAAGGCCCGGCAGCAATATCCTGCCGGGCTTGTTTTTATTCCAAAACCTCAAAAATAAAAACATAACCATCTTATTTAAATTCATTATAAATAAAACATTGGGCGCCATTTCGGTAATTTATATCGATATTTTTTATAAATTTCCGCAATTAAAATATTTTCCTCCCTTTATGTCCTAATTTGGACTGTTTTGTCCAGCGCTCACCGGGTGGTACTTCACCATCATTGCTGATTATCGAGGTTTAACCTTTAAAAACGAAAGCGTTTTTAACAAACTAGCCCAAAACCCGATCTGCCAGCGCTTCAGGATGTTGGCTTTCGA
>JAWLCS010000046.1:21641-24663 GCA_041687035.1 Bacteroidales bacterium | reverse complement strand
GGGCCTGCATCAGCAAAGTTCTCAATTCCCTCGTGCTGAAGGGTCACTTCCGTTAATCCGTTTTCTTCCTTTAAAAGCCAGGTAACGAGACTTTCGCCCTTACTATGGCTGGGGTGCGTCCAGGTATGGCTTAGTTTTTTAAAGGGCACTATTTCTTTGATCTGGCAGCGGTGATGAAACTGCCTGGCCTCACCAGGTTCATAGAAATTAAATACCGCCCCTTCTTTCAACTCAAAATCCGGAATGTCGAAATACCATTCCTTCATTTGATCCTTATGGGTTAAAGCCTGCCAGATTTTCTCGGCAGCCTCTTTAATTACTACTTTGGTCGAGATCATACCTGGGCATATTTTGTTTTCAAAAAGTCAATGGTTGCCCTAATCAGGTTTTTCAGGGCATCCTGGTTAATATCCGAAAGCTTCTTCACATAAATGCAGGCTTTCCCCATTTTAAACTTGCCCAGGTCTTTGAGCAAGTGTTCGTGTTCAGGCAAACCGGAATAAACATACAACGATATTGCTGCTTTGCGTGGAGAAAACCCCACCAGTGGCCAATCGCCTTCCTGCCGGCTTCTCTCTGATTTGTAGTGATAGCTTCCAAACCCGATTATGGATGTACCCCACATCTTGGGTTCATAGCCCGTGAATTCCTGCATCAGTTTTAACAATGCAAAACTATCCTGACGCTTTTGCTCAGTATCGGCAAACGAATTGATAAACTCAATAACGTCTGCATTGGTTTGTTTGGTTTTTAGTTCAGCCATGATTGCTATGTTAAATGATTAAGGTTTTACTTTCCAGATTTTGTCAGAAGAGTCCAGGTATACAGGCAATGCAGCCGAGCCATACCAATTGAAAAGTTCAGCATCCAGTAATCTCTCCCTGATGGCAGGATCGGTTTGCAATAGTGCTTCAGCTTCTTCAAGTGTTGTTGCATCTAGGATGAAAATACCGCGATAGTTCTTTTCATTCCTGCCAAGGGGGCCTGCCACAATCAATTTCCCTTCTTCTGCCAATCGGTTTATATTTTCAAGGTGCCCCCTGAAACACGCATTGATAAAATCCGCGTCTGTGGTTTGGTTTGTGCCGGTTTTAAGCATCACCAGCATGTATCTTTTCATTCCATAATCGTCGGCACCTAACTTTTGAGCTAAGCGGAGGTCATAATTAGGGTTTGAAACCGTTGTATCCATTTCGTTTGCCATTTCAGCAAGCCTTGTCATCCTGTAAGAAAACCCGTGCTCCTGCCCATCCGAAACCTGCACAAATACTTCTGTGTCAGAAAGTTTGTGGTAAACAATCTTTTTAGGAAAGTCGTGATGAAGGTTTTGAAAAGCAAATGCGTTGTCTGTATCTATAAGCTTAAATGCAATGCCTTTCCCCTGATTCTGGTTCAGAACGCTTGCTGTATAAACGACTTCATTCTCGGCCCGGGTAATGTCCAAATATTCTGAAACTATCATCTGTCCATTCTTCATACTATATGAAAAGCCTTTCAGGGAATTTTCATTGAGTCTGTCCCAATGTTCATAAATTTCTTTGTTTTCCATTTTCCACGTTCCCTGCAAAAAATCCGGAAAATTGATTTGAGCAATAACATTTAAGTTAATTGCAAGCAACAAAAAGGTTATAAAAAGTTTCATTGTAGAAAACAATTTTTTGGGTTCATTTTTTGACAAATTTAAAAATACGAATACTAGCTCTAACATTTTTGATCAATTCTCTGTTTTTTATTTTTTCCATTTAAGGAGGTTTTTGGTTAACTTTCGGGGCCCATTTAATCATGGGCCCTGATTTTTTTCATTATGCTAAAAATTATTGCCGATAATAAAATCCCTTTTCTGTCCGGGGTGCTCGAAAGCGTTGCGAAAGTGGAGTACCTGCCCGGCGCCAATATCAACCGCGAGCATCTGACTGATGCCGATGCGCTGATTGTGCGAACCCGCACCCTTTGCAATGCCAGTTTACTCGAAGGCACTTCCGTGAAATTCATTGCCTCGGCTACCATTGGTCACGACCACATAGACCAGGATTATTGCCGCAATAATGGCATTGCCTGGACCAACGCCCCCGGTTGTAATGCCGGCTCGGTGGTGCAATATGTTTCTTCGGCACTGGCACATATCATTCTTAGAAAAAATTTCCCTTTCGGGGAAATTACCCTGGGCGTGATTGGGGCTGGCAATGTGGGCAGCCGCCTGGTAAAAGTGGCACAAACGCTGGGGCTGAAAACCCTGGTGAATGACCCGCCACGAGAGCGGACAGAAGGTAGTGAAGGCTTTTGCAGCCTGGAAGAATTGCTTGAAAAGGCAAACATTATCAGCATGCATGTGCCCCTGAATATGAGCGGCCCCGACAAGACCTTTCATATGGCCGATGCAAACTTTTTCAGAAAGATGAGGCCCGAAGCATGGTTCATTAATACCTCACGAGGGGAGGTAGTTCAGACCGAAGCTTTGATTGAAGCGATTCAAACAGGCAAGCTGGCAGGAACTGTTTTAGATGTCTGGGAAAACGAACCCAATATTGATCGTGAACTGCTTAACCTGGCCACCATTGCAACACCTCACATTGCAGGCTATTCGGCCGACGGCAAAGCCAACGGCACCAGCATGAGTGTTCAGGCAATCAGCCGTTTCTTCGATCTGGGCCTAGACCATTGGAAACCAGAGGAAATCCCATTGCCCGACCAGCCACTGCTAAACTTTTCCGCGAAAGCGAAAAGCAAAGAAGAAATATTTTGCGAACTGAGCCTGCAGGCTTACGACATATACGCTGACGACCGGGCTTTGCGCAAAGCACCTGAAACATTTGAAAAACTCAGAGGAGACTACCCCATCCGCAGGGAGCCCCACGCGCTTAAGGTGGCCGGAAATAATTTGAAAAAAGAACTACAGGATTTTATCCGCACCCTGGGATACCAGCTTTAGTGTTCAGGGATAAGGGATAAAGGGTTAGGGATAAATTGTTAATTCTCTCATCCTCAAATCCTCAAATTTTCCCATTTTCTTACCTTCTCATCT
>JAWLCS010000046.1:0-21541 GCA_041687035.1 Bacteroidales bacterium | reverse complement strand
CGCTTCACCAGGAAATAGAAAAGGGCCACGTTTACCACCAGTTCAGCTGAAATGAGCATGGTTTTGACCAGCACCGGGTGGGCCGAAATAAGAAATGAAAACAGTGGCAGGGTAAGCGCCAATAAATAAGCATTTTTTCGGTTGGTATGCACAAGTGCCAACACTAACATGAGGCGCATGGGCTCAATCAAATACAGTTTAAAACTGAGCATGTGCGAAATGGCTGGAAGGAAATAAATAAAAGCCAAAGCGAAAACATCAAGGACGGCGGGCTTTATGTAAGTTTTCCAGGAAACGGTGCTGATGTTGGCAGTTGCTGACATTTTTATATTTAGTTTGGTTGCTTACCTATAATCATTATAAATAAACACTTTCAGAGGTGTTTACGGGCGTAAAAATAAGAAATTTTGTCCTGAAATGATAATTTTGCTGTTACAAAAGCATTTCAAAAAAAACCATCCTATGGACAGGCGAAGTTTTATCAGAAAAGGAATTATTTATTCGGCCCTTGCGGGATTATACAGCTACACTATAGGTCGTATTCCGCTTTTTGCCAGCCAACGGCCGGCCACCCGGTCGACCGGCAACTACGACCTTGTGGCCGTGCGCGGCGGCGAGCCTGTGGCCATGTATCGCCGAGCCATGCAGGAGATGGGCGGCATGCAACGCTTTGTCAGGCGCGGCCAGCGCGTGGTGGTGAAACCCAATATTGGATGGGACGTTCCGCCCGAGCGTGCCGGCAACACCAATCCCGACCTGATTGGCGCCATAGTAAAAGACTGCCTGGATGCAGGTGCCAGTCGCGTTTTCGTGTTCGACAACACCTGCGACAACTGGCAGCGCTGCTATCAGAACAGCGGCATTGAAGAAGCTGTGCGCCGCGCCGGTGGGCAGATCGTGCCCGGAAACCTGGAGCGCTACTACCACGAGGTGGAGATACCCGGCGCACGTCGTCTTAAAACGGCCAAGGTACATGAGCAAGTCCTCGAAGCCGACGTGTTTATCAACGTGCCTGTGCTTAAGCATCATGGCTCCACCACCGTAACCGTGGCAATGAAAAATCTTATGGGCATTGTGTGGGACCGCCGCATCTGGCATCGCAACGACCTGCACCAGTGCATTGCCGACTTCTGCCTGTACCGAAAGCCCGACCTTAACATTGTGGATGCCTACCTGGTGATGACCCAGAATGGCCCGCGTGGCACCTCTACCGCCGACCTGGCCCTGAGAAAGAGCCTGCTGGTTTCTACTGATATCGTAGCTATTGATGCCGCAAGCACCCTGATTTTCGGAACACAGCCCGAAAATATTGGCCACATTAAGATTGCCTCCGAAATGAATATCGGCCAAATGAACCTGGATAGGCTCAATATTAAGCGCGTTGCCATTTAACACCCATTAAAGCATGAACCTTCGACACCTGAAAAAAATCAGGATAGCCGTATCATTGGCCATTTTTGTTTTATTGCTAATTTTCTTTCTGGGCATTGAATCGGCGTTACTCAATCCGGTCTCCAATTTTCTTTTGCGGCTGCAGCTCATCCCTTCCATTTTGCGCTTTCTGGCCTTGTTTTTCACCGTTTCGGGGCTGGGCTTTCTGCTGGTAATGGGGTTTACCTTCCTTTTCGGCAGGGTATACTGCTCCTCCATTTGCCCCATGGGCACCTTGCAAGATATGATCATTGCATTGGCGCGGCCATTCCGCAAAAAAAAGAACCGGAAATTTACCTACTCGGGCAACCAGAAAAACATTTTGCGTTACAGCATCCTCGGGGCAACGATTTTACTTTGGTTCTTCGGTAGTCTTTTCCTGGTGAACCTGCTCGACCCCTATTCAAACTTTGGAAAGATATCGGTTAGCTTTTTTCAGCCGGCTTTCATTTTCCTCAATAATAAACTGGCTTTTTTCCTGGAGCGTTTTCATATCTATTCGGTGGCTCCACTCGGAGTGAAAACCCTGCCACTTTATGTAATGCTGGTTTCTGGAAGTATTTTTCTTACCATGGGTATTCTGTCGGTATGGCGGGGCAGGCTCTTTTGCAACACCCTATGCCCGGCTGGCGCAATGCTGAGCCTGGTGGCCCATAAACAGTATTACAAGATCACCTTCAACGACAGCGCATGCACCCTTTGCGGGAAGTGCGAGCGGGTTTGCAAGGCAGAATGCCTCAACAGCCGTACCAAAGTAATTGATCACAGCCGCTGCGTTAGCTGCTTTAATTGTTTCACGGCCTGTACCAATGATGCCCTGTATTACAGCCATCAGAAACCAGTTCGGGCTGTGGCTCCAGCCAACAAGCCTGCCGCTAACCCCGGCAAGCGACAGTTCCTTCTAACCATGGCAGGTGGCGCCTTGTCGGTTCCACTGCTGAGAAATGCCAGTCTGGCCCAGGGGCACAGCAAGCCCGGCCTGGTGCCCACCGGAACAGCCAGCCCGGTGACGCCCCCCGGAGCCATCAGCTACGACCACTTTACAAAAAACTGCATTGCCTGTTACCTTTGCGTAGGAGCCTGCCCCAAAAACGTGATTGTGCCATCGTTTTTCGAATACGGACTGAACGGCTTCATGCAGCCAAAACTCGACTACCATAAAAGTTTTTGCAATTTCGACTGTGTAATATGCACCGAAGTGTGCCCCACGGGCGCCATAACCAAACAAACGACTGAGGAAAAGCAGAAAATTCAGATCGGGGTAGCCCGATTCATGCAGGAAAGCTGCATCGTTACCATCGATCGTACCGACTGCGGTGCCTGTTCAGAGCACTGTCCTACCAAGGCGGTACATATGATAGAGTGGGAAGGCCTCAGGCTGCCAGAAGTAACCCCCGATTTATGCGTGGGTTGCGGCGCCTGCGAATATGCCTGCCCCACCGAACCCTACAAGGCCATCTATGTGGAAAGCAACCTGGTGCATCTGGAAGCCCGCCCCATAGAAGAGGGCGACGGACCCCAGCAACAGGTGCTCGACGATTTTCCTTTCTGATTCAGGAAGAGATGCCAAACCCCAATGCCAGCAAAGCGGCCAAAACAATGGCATAAAGCAGTATGCCCACAAAAGACGCTTGCAGAAACAGCCGTGTTTTCATGCCAAACAGCTTTACCGTGGCGGCAATGACCCATACCCCGATCCATGGGGTGAGCAGTGCTGTGAACAAAAAGCCGTGGCTGTTCAGTTTTTTGCTCACCTTATCTGAAGCCAGGCCTTGCAGCCAGCGGCCTACCCTGCCCCTGCCTGCAATCTGCTCGTAAAAAGAGGTAACCAGTATAGCGGGCAAGAAGTTTCCAAACACACTCCAGAATACCACCGACACCGGGTCGAGACCCATGGCAAGACCCGAAGGAACCGCCACATAAATCTCGGCCAGGGGAAAAAAGCCGATAAACCAAACCGAAAAAGCTTTTGCAAAATAGGAAAACATACGGCTATTATTCGAACAAGTGGCAAAAGTACGCAACATTCCTTTCCCCGAAAGGGAAAAAAGCCTTGAAAACAGGCCATAGTTGCCACTCAGCATGGCTCTAATTTTCTGTTATTCTTTTCACAATTAAGGGATAATCACTACCTTTGCTGTGCGTCGGAAGTAACAAAATTTTTCAAAATATTCTTTTTTGTCATGAACAAAACCCTGAAGATCAGAGACCTCACCTTGCGCGATGGACAGCAGTCGCTTTTTGCCACCCGTATGACCCAGGCCCAGGTCGACCGGGTACTCCCCTTTTACAAAGACGCCGGATTTTATGCCATGGAGGTATGGGGTGGTGCAGTGCCCGACTCAGTAATGCGTTACCTAAATGAGGATCCGTGGGAAAGGCTCGAGAAGATCAAGGCAAGCATAGGCGACAGCTCCAAACTGACCGCTCTCTCGCGCGGCCGAAACCTTTTTGGATACAACCCCTATCCGGACTCGGTAATAGAAGGGTTTAACCGCCACGCGGTAAAATCGGGTATCGACATCATGCGCATTTTCGACGCCCTGAACGATACCAGCAACATGGTTTCGACCATTAAGTATGTGAAGGAAAATGGCGGCATTGCCGACTGTACCGTTTGCTATACGGTCGACCCGAAATTCAGGAAAAGAGACCACCTGAAAGGGCTGTTGCAAGGGAAATTATTGCCCGGCAAAGTTTTTACCATTGAGTATTTTGTGAGAAAAGCCCAGGAACTTGAGAAAATGGGCGCCGACATGATCACCATCAAAGACATGGCCGGCCTCATCCCCCCCGTTAAGTCGGGCATCATCATTAAGTTAATGAAAGAAGAGGTGGGCATTCCAATTAACTTCCACACCCACTCCACCCCCGGTTACGGGCTGGCCTCGGTGCTCACCGCCATCTTGAATGGGGTTGACATTGTCGACACCTGCATGCTAAACTTTGCTGGCGGCCCGGCGGGTCCATCCTTCGAAATTGTGCAGATTTTCTGCAACAAACTAGGCATCGACACCGGCGTTAACCTTGAAGCCGTTGTAAAAATAAACAGGGAACTGAAAGAAATCCGCAAGGAACTTTCCGACTTTGACACCTACCAGATCTTTCCAATTGATTTTGATATCACCAAAGACAAGCTCCCAAAGGAGATTGACGAGATGTTCGACAAGGCCATTGAGTTGGCACGGGAGCGCAAGGAGCGAGAACTTTTGGTTGTTACCCAGGCCATTGAGGAGTATTTCAAGTTTCCACCGCCCAACGAAAATGTTCGTACGGCCGAGATTCCCGGCGGTATGTATACCAATATGCTGGCCCAGCTCAAGCAGTTGAAGCTTGAGAAGCTGCTTCCGCGCGTGCTGGAGATTATTCCCACCGTTCGGCTGGCTGCTGGCTGCCCGCCACTGGTTACCCCAACCAGCCAGATCGTTGGCGTGCAGGCCGTAAACTGCATTATCGATGAAAACAATGGGAAACCATTCTACACAACAAATTCGGTGCAGTTCGTCAATTTGGTGAAAGGCCTTTACGGAAAAACACCCATCCCGGTTGAACCTTCTTTCAGAAAGCAAATTACCGGCTCGCCGAAAGAAACCCCTTATAACCCCAAAGATTATAAAAAGCAGGACAATCCGGTGCTGGAAGAGTTTGGAGGTGTACAACTAGCCCAGAACGAAAAGGAGGAACTGCTGCTTGAGCTGTTCCCCTCGGTAGCCACCACCTTCCTGTCGAACCGTATTGAACAGCGTCACTTTGCTGAACTCAGGGCCATACAGGATGAAAAGCGCCGCAAGTACGAAGCCGAAAAAGCCGAATATGAAAAACTCTCAAAGGAGGAAAAGGAAAAACGCCTGCTCGAGGGACTCTACAATTATAAGTGGACTACTTTCAATGAGGATGATTCAGACGAAGAGGCTACAAAACAATAACATATTACCTCTCCATAATCCGAAATAAAAAAACCGCCCCGAGGCAATGCTCCGGGGCGGTTTTTTTCCCAGAAAACAATGTAGCTCTTAATAGGAAGCTACAAGGTTTATCTTCAGGTTAATGTTATCGTTGATCAAGTTATCGCCCAGATTGTCGAAGAAACGGCCTGAACCAAAGCGCACGTCGTAAAGTGAACGATCGAAATCGAAATCGGCGTAGGCATTGATAATGCCATCACCATGATTTACGATGGCGTTGAAAGCCAGGCTGTGTGTAATTTCTTTAATGGTAAGGTTGCCAGAAATCCTGTAGTTGGCTTCTCCAGCAGCAGCACCTTCGATGGCTTCAAACCTTACGATTTCAAAAATAGCCTCGGGATGAGTAGCTACGCTAAAAAAGTCGTCTGACTCCAGATGGCCTTTCAGGCGGGCATTCATGTCAGGATCTGTAAGGTCGAGTACAACGATCTGGGTCATGTCAATTACCATTTCGCCGCCCCAAAGTTGGTTGTCATATACATAAATGACGCCTTCTTTAACTGCGATAGTACCGTTATGACCGGAACCGGTAATTTTCTGACCCATCCAGGCTACTTCACTGGCATTTACATCGACATAAGCACGTGTTACCTCCTCGGGAATTTCACCGGCTTCAAGCTTTTCAATAATTTCGGCTTTCTTGTCGCTGCCGCCGCCACACGACGCCATTACTATGGCTGCAATCGCAAATACTGCTAAAAATTTAACTCTTTTCATTTTTTATTCTTTTGGGTTAATGATTTCTTATTACTTTAAATTTCAAACTTCTTAAACCGGGTGCAATATATTTTGTTCAATGATTCGAAAAAATTATTGCACAACCAGAGATTTAATGCATAAAAGACTAACGTATGAATGTAAATAATTGTTTAAGCTGAAAAAATCCTGCCTAAAAAAGGTTATTTTTGATTGTTACTTTTTAGTTGCTGCACAAGCTTGTTTCCTTCAGCTACCAAGGCCAGCTAACAAATAGAACCGAATGCCGTTTATACCGAAACAAATCTGCTTTAAGTCTTACTGTGCTTGTTTTTTAGAGTTGTTAACAAACTAACAATAAAGAATTTTATTACCTTTGCCGTGTTAATAAACTCGCAATCAAAAAATGCATAAAACTTCGGACAAGGCCTTTATACTTTGCCGGACTTTTATTATTTTCGCACATTCATTTTCCGAAAAGTCTTTATAAATCAAACAGATATGCAAACGAAACTTCAGGAATTAACAGAAAGAATTTACCAGGAGGGTGTCAGCAAGGCCAACGAGGAGGCAGAAAAGATTGTTAGCGACGCAAAGAAACAGGCAGAGGAGCTTATTGGAAAGGCCCGCCAACAAGCCGACGACATTCTGAAAAATGCTGAGAAGGAAGCCGAAACCCTTCATAAGAACTCGCTCAACGAGCTTCAACTGGCCGGGCGCCAAGCCATCTCCGACCTGAAGCAAAAAATTGCCGGTATGATTGAGTCGGCCACCATTCAGCCTGAAACCAAAGGTGCTTTCAAAGACATTGCTTTTACGCAGGACATTATCCAGACCATTGTAAAGAATTGGAACCCCAAAGAATCGGAAAATGTGGAACTGAGCCTGCTGCTTCCCTCCGGCAAGCAGAAAGAATTTGAGACTTTCTTTAAGGAAAAAGCCAAAAACCTGCTCGACAAAGGGTTGGAGGTAACCTATTCTGACCGTATGAAGTCGGGATTTAAGGTTGGCCCCAAGCAGGGCGGATACATGATTTCATTTGCCGATGAAGATTTCGAAAATTTTTTCCGGGCATACCTTCGCCCCAAGCTTATTGAAATGCTTTACGCAGAAAAGGAATAGCAAAAAGGCGATTGCCGCCTGAAACAAATCTCAGAAACGAACCCAAACCTTTTGCAAGTGAAGCGAAATTATTACTACCTGGTAGCAGGCCTTCAGGACATAACCATCGACGTTCACAAGCTCCAATTTTCGCAACTGGCTTTCAGGGAAGAACTCAAAACAGAGGTACACCCCGATGATTTCAAGTTGGTGGAAAAACTCTTTTTGCCGTTCGACAATGCCAACCTGCTCAATCTGCTGCAAAAAGCCGGAAAGCCCTTCGACGAGAAAGGCAATTTCAGCCAGGGAAGGCTCGAGGACAACATCAAAGAGCCCCACGACCTGCCCGAATACATGAAGCAGTTCATTGTGGCCTTTAAGAGCAAGGAACCCCTGATGCCCGACATGAGCCCCGAAAACGAGCTGACCACCTTGTTTTTCGACCAGATGCTCGGGCTCAGTAACGACTTTCTGCGCAACTGGTTTAAATTTGAGCTGAACGTGCGTAATATTGTCACAGCCCTGCTGGCGCGCAAGTACGAGATACCCTACGAATACCAAATCATTGGCACCGGCGAGGTGGCCAACATTATTCGCAAAAGCCACGCGCGCGACTTCGGCCTGGGCGCCGAGATCGACTATCTGGATGAGCTGGCCACTCTGGTGAAAAACGACAACATACAGGAACGTGAAAAAGCTATAGATGAGCTGCGCTGGAAATACCTGGACGAGGAGATTTTCTTCGAATATTTCACCATTGAAAAAATTCTGGCATTTACCATAAAGCTGGGCATGGCCGAGCGCTGGCTTGGCATCGACAAAGATCACGGCAACGAGATGTTCAAAAAGTTGCTTAAAGAATTGCAATCAAGCTACGAATTACCCGAATCATTTACAGAAAAATAAACATATATGAATACAATCGGTAAGGTAACCGGAATTATTGCCAACCTGGTGATTGTTGAAACCGAGGGCACCGCTGCACAAAACGAGATTTGCTTCATTAAACATGCCGACACCCGCCTGATGGCCGAGGTGATAAAAATCATGGGCAAAAAAGTGTATACGCAAGTTTTTGAAAGCACTCGCGGGCTAAAGGTTGGAAGTGAGGTAGAGTTTATGGGGCATATGCTCGAAGTGACCCTGGGTCCCGGACTGCTCTCAAAAAACTTTGATGGGCTGCAGAACGACCTCGACAAGATGGAAGGCGTTTTCCTGAAAAGGGGCGAGTATACCGAAGCCCTTGATTATGACAAAAAATTTGCTTTTGTTCCCCTTGCAAAGGTGGGCGACAAGGTAACTGCCGGTGCCTGGCTGGGCGAGGTGAAAGAAAACTGGATGCCCCATAAGATCATGGTACCTTTCAAAATGGAAGAAGAATACACAGTGAAAAGCGTGGCAGGGGAAGGCGAATACCTGATCAATGAAACCATTGCCGTGGTAACCGACAAGGAAGGCAAGGACATTGACATTACCATGACCCAGAAGTGGCCTGTGAAGGTTACCATCCGCGCTTATAAAAACAAACCCCGCCCATTCAAAATCCTTGAAACAGGGATCCGCGTAATGGACACCCTAAATCCCATTGCCGAGGGCGGTACAGGCTTTATCCCCGGCCCCTTCGGATCGGGCAAAACGGTGCTTCAGCACAACCTCTCGAAGAATGCCGAAGCCGACCTGGTAATAATTGCCGCCTGCGGCGAACGCGCCAATGAGGTGGTGGAAATCTTTACCGAATTCCCCGAGCTCGAAGACCCCCGCACGGGCCGTAAGTTGATGGAACGTACCACCATTATTGCCAACACCTCTAATATGCCCGTGGCTGCCCGCGAAGCTTCCGTTTATACGGCCATGACCATTGCCGAATACTACCGTGCCATGGGCCTGAAGGTGCTGCTGCTGGCCGACTCGACCTCGCGCTGGGCACAGGCCCTCAGGGAAATGTCGAACCGTATGGAAGAACTGCCCGGACCCGATGGATTCCCAATGGACCTTCCGGCTATCATTTCCAACTTCTACGCCAGGGCAGGCTTTGTGTATCTCAACAATGGCGAAACCGGCTCCATAACCTTTATCGGAACCGTATCGCCTGCTGGCGGTAACCTTAAGGAGCCCGTTACAGAATCCACCAAAAAGGCAGCCCGCTGCTTCTACGCCCTTTCGCAGGCCCGTGCCGACAGCAAGCGCTACCCTGCCATCGACCCCATCGACAGCTACTCAAAATATCTCGAATATCCTGAGATTACCGAATACCTCAACACCAAGGTTGCTCCCCAGTGGACCGAGCATGTGTTTGAGGCCAAGGATATTCTGCTGCGAGGCAAAGAAACCCAGGAGCAGATCAACATCCTGGGCGACGATGGCGTTCCGCTCGACTATCACCTCAAATACTGGAAGGCCGAACTGATCGACTTTGTAATTCTGCAGCAGGATGCCTTCGACAAGATCGATGCCTCGTCTTCGCTTGCCCGCCAGCACTTTATGCTCGGCAAGGTGCTCGATATCTGCAATATGGAGTTTAAATTCGAATCGTTCGAACAGGTGAACCCATATTTCAAGCGTGTAATCAACTCGCTTAAGCAGATGAACTATTCTGAATTTGAGTCAGAGAAGTTTAAGAAAAACCAAAAAGAACTTGAAACCATAATCCAGGAAAGGAAAACTGCGTAATGGAAAAAGACACCAAAGCATTTCAGCGCGTATACACCAAGCTGTTTCAGCTAACCAAAGCTACTGTATCCTTATATGCCGATGGCATTGGAAATGAGGAGCTGGCCATTGTGGATGGCCGCCTGGCACAGGTGGTGAAGATCATGGGCGATGTGGTGACCCTGCAGGTTTTTGCCGGCACCGAAGGCATTGCCACCAACGCCGAGGTTATTTTTACCGGTAAGGCGCCCACCCTGAAGGTGAGCGACGACCTGGCCGGACGTTTCTTCAATGCCTACGGCGAACCCTTGGATGGCAGCCAGATCATGGGCGAAGAGCGCGAAATTGGCGGACCCAGTGTGAACCCCGTTCGACGCAAGCAACCCTCCGAGCTTATTGCCACCGGTATTGCGGGCATCGACCTTAACAATACGCTGGTAACCGGACAGAAAATCCCTTTCTTTGCCGACCCCGACCAGCCCTTTAACCAGGTAATGGCCATGGTGGCATTGCGTGCCCAGGCCGATAAGATCATTCTGGGCGGCGTAGGTCTTTCGAACGACGACTACCTGTATTTTAAGCAGGTATTCGACAATGCCGGTGCCCTCGACCGCATTGTGGGCTTTATCAATACCACGGAAAACCCCCCGGTAGAACGCCTGCTGGTGCCCGACATGGCCCTGACCGCTGCCGAATATTTTGCCGTTGAAAAACATGAGAAGGTGCTGGTGCTACTTACCGACCTCACGCTTTATGCCGATGCCCTCAGTATCGTATCAAACCGTATGGACCAGATCCCTTCTAAAGACAGTATGCCCGGCTCGCTTTACTCCGACCTGGCGCGTCTTTACGAAAAGGCTGTTCAGTTTCCCGATGGCGGTTCCATTACCATTGTGGCCGTAACCACCCTCTCGGGCGGCGACATTACCCACGCCATTCCCGACAACACCGGATATATTACCGAGGGTCAGCTCTTCCTGCGTAAAGACAGCGACGTGGGCAAGGTAATTGTCGACCCATTCCGCAGCCTCTCGCGCCTGAAGCAGCTTGTAATTGGCAAGAAGACCCGCGAAGACCACCCGCAGGTGATGAACGCCGCCGTAAGGCTTTATGCCGACGCTGCCAATGCCAAAACAAAGCTGGAGAACGGGTTTGACCTGACCGACTACGACGAGCGTACCCTCGATTTTGCCAAAGGCTATTCGGAAAAGTTGCTGGCCATCGACGTAAACATCGACGTAAACACCATGCTCGAAACCGCTTACGACCTTTTCAACAAGCATTTCAGCCCGGCCGAGGTGGGTATCCGCCAGGAGTTTGTGGAGAAATACTGGAAAAAGAACTAAGGCATTTCGTTCTTTTATTCGCAAAAAGAAAAACTGAACCATGGCCCTTAAGTTTCAATATAATAAAACCGCCCTTCAGCACATCGACAAGCAGCTGAAAGTCAGGGAGCGTGCATTGCCCACCCTGAAGAATAAGGAAGCTGCCCTGCGTATCGAGGTTAAAAAAGCCAAGACCACCGCTGAAGAGTTTGAACAAAAGCTCAGTGAGCGGCTGCAGAATTACCAGCGCGCTATTGAGTTGTGGGGCGAGTTTGATAATAACCTGGTGACCATTGAGGACGTGGACCTGTCGATCAAAAAGATCGCAGGTGTTAAAACTCCCGTGCTCGAGGATGTGAAGTTTTCCGTAAAGGATTTCAGCATCTTTAACCGCCCGGGCTGGTACCTCGATGGCATCAGCATTGTAAAGGAACTGGCGCGCATTGCCATAGAGCGTGAGGTATTCTTCCAGAAGATGCAACTGCTCGACCATGCCCGCCGCAAAACCACCCAAAAGGTGAACCTTTACGAAAAAGTACAGATCCCCGGTTTCCAGGAAGCTATTCTTAAGATTAAGCGTTACCTGGAAGACGAGGAAAATCTCTCAAAAGCAGCCCAGAAGATTGTAAAAACACGTATTCAGGAAATGGAGGCAAGCATATGATAGCACCCATGACAAAATATTCTTTCCTGGTATACCACAGGGACTATATGGCATTTCTCGAAGAGATGCGGCAACTTGGTGTGCTGCACCTTATTGAGCGCCAGAAGGACGTTTCTGATGAGATGCTGGCAAAGTACGACCTGATAAACAAGGTGAATGGGGTGGTGAAGTTTCTCGAGAAGCGCGAGGTAGAAAACCCAATGCCCGCCAAAGGGATTGATGGCAAGCAGGCTTTCGAAGACGTGGACGCCCTGCAGCAGGAGCTGGAAAACAAGCATCAGCAACTCAGCACCCTGAAGAAGGAAATTTCGTATGCCGCACCCTGGGGCGATTTTTCGCACGAAACCCTTAACAAGCTGCGCGAGCAGGGCCTGCAGGTGAAGTTTTACACCGTAACGGCCCGCAAATTTGAAGAAAGTTGGCTGCAACAATACCCCATGGCAGTAGTGGGGCAGCACGCCGGGCTGTTTTACTTGGTGGTGATCAAGCCTGAAGAAGACGAGTTTGACCTCGACGTTGAAGAAATGCGACCACCAGAAAGGCCCATTTCGGAACTGAGTTTTTACGAAAAGAAACTCAGGGAAGAAGAGGAGTCTATTCAGCGTAAATTCGATCAGCACGCTTCCGAAAGCCTGGAAGCAATAAAGCATTTTCTGCTGCAGCTAAAGGAAGACCTGCACTTCGACAAAGTACTTGAAAACACGGTGAAGGAAGCCGACGAAAAAGTAATGCTGCTCGAAGGCTGGGCTCCAAATGAAAAGAAAGAAGACCTGGCTGTTTATTTAGAGAAAAAGAACATTCTTTTTATTGAAGAAAAGGCCACTCCCGAGGATAAAGCACCCATTCTGCTTAAGAACAAAAAGTTCTCAAAGAAATTTGAGATGATCGGCGAACTTTACTCCCTTCCCCAATATGGCGAACTCGACCTCACCCCTTTCTTCGCACCCTTCTACATGATATTCTTTGGCTTCTGCCTGGGCGATGTGGGATATGGTGCACTGATGGCTATTATTGCCATTGCTGCCAAGAAAAAAGTACCCAAAGAACTCAAGAAGGTGATGAGCCTGGTATTTTACCTTGGGCTTTCCACTATTGTTTTCGGGCTTATTGGGGGTACCCTTTTCGGGATAAAGCTTTACGACACAAACCTTCCGGTTTACCGTACCCTGGCACAGAGGTTTGAAACGCAGGGAACCGACATTGATCAGGTTTTGTTTTATCTTGCCCTGGCTTTTGGTGGTATTCAAATCCTTTTCGGGATGTTCCTTAAGGCCATTAACGAGGTGAGGCAGTTTGGCTGGGGTTTCGCCCTGGGTACCATTGGCTGGATTACCTTGCTGGTAGGCGGCATTGCCCTGTTTTCGTTCAGCCAGCTTTCGGGCATCCCCATGGAGCAGCTAAACATTCCGCTTTACGTATTGCTGGGCATCAGCGGCCTGCTCATTCTGCCCCTCAACAACCTGGGGCGCAACGTCTTTATGAACGTAGGCGTTGGCCTCTGGAACACCTACAATATGGTGACCGGCATCCTGGGCGACCTGTTGTCGTACATTCGTTTATTTGCGCTGGGTATCTCCAGTGCCATTATGGGCTTTGTGTTCAACAGCCTGGCCGTTGAGATGAGCGGCAGCATACCTGTGCTCAATATCATCATCATGGTCATTATTCTGGTGATCGGACACAGCATAAACATTTTCATGTCGGGCCTGGGCGCCTTTGTGCACCCCCTGCGTCTGACCTTTGTAGAGTTTTACAAGAATGCCGGCTTCTCCGGTGGAGGAAAAAAATACGAACCATTCAGAAAATTAACTTAACGTCTCACTAAACCTAACCTTGAAATTATGGAACCAATTATTCTTGCTTACATTGGTGTTGGATTGATGATCGGGCTGGCCGGTATTGGCAGTGCATTCGGTGTGTCGATGGGCGGTAACGCTTCGATCGGTGCCATGAAAAAGAACGACGAAGCTTTCGGTAACTACCTCATTCTTAGCGCACTTCCCGGAACCCAGGGGCTCTACGGCTTTATGGGCTACTTCATTCTTTCGGAATACCTGGTAGCCGACATTACCTGGGTAAACGCTGCAGCCATCTTTGGTGCCGGCCTGGCGTTAGGCTTTGTTGCCCTGCTTTCGGCCATTCGCCAGGGACAAGTTTGTGCCAATGGTATCGCAGCCATCGGTTCGGGCTACAACGTATTCGGCAACACCATGATCCTTGCCGTATTCCCCGAACTTTACGCTATTATTGCCTTTGCCGCCACATTCCTTATCTCCGGCGCACTGTAAAAAAAAGAACGGAAACCAATAGCAAGAGGCCGTCTCATTAGTTTGAGACGGCCTCTTTTTTTTTCTTCCCCAGAGCGGAAATCAGGTTCAATGATCCTGCCTTTCTCCTGCCCCGGCCAAAGCCGAAAATAAAAATGCAGGAGCAAGGCAGGACCTGGTATGGACCAAAGCAGGACCTGAACCTCCTCGTATCTTGCTCGTACCACGCTCTTTTGCGATGAGAGCTGAAAGGAAGGTGAAAGGGACTTGAAAGGGAGTTGAAAGGGAGGTGGTGGGTTTGAAATTACCAACCCTTTCAAGTATACATGATTGTACTTGGTCCACCTCTCGACTTCGCTTTCGCTTCTCGAGCTTCACTCGCTCACCCTGGGCTATTAATATTTTACCCCTGCCTCCGGCAGGCAGGCCTACAGGGTAATGAAGTGTTTGCGGAGAATGGTATTCAGTTCGGAAGCGCGGGACCCGCTTTCGAAAAATTTGGCTGGCATTCAAGGAAGTTTGCGTGCGAGAGCCATGGCGAAGTATCCCCGAAGGCCGGAGCAGAGTACCTTCTTTTTTATCATTCTGTATCGTTCCGGCCGGCTTGGGATGCGGGAGGGCAAAGTTCCGTAGTAATGACCCCAAATTTTTCGTAGGCGGTGGCCTTTTCTTTGTTACTTTCTTTTGGGCAATCAAAAGAAAGTAAAAACAAAAAAAATTTGATAACCCACATTACCCCCTTGCGCTGCGACGACGCGTCTGCTGCTAAGACCTGACTTGCGCAGCGCCTGAAACATTGACGCTCCCTAACCCAGGGTTACGCTCGCTTCGCTCGCTCACCCTGGGCTATTAATATTTTACCCCTACAGGGTAATGACGTGTTTGCGGGGAATGGTTTGGCTTTTCCGGGCGCTACCATAATGCCCCCAATACTCGCCTTCTCCTAAAAAGCTTCGGACTTCCTGTTCCATTTTTCATTTTTCAATTTTCACTTTCAATTTTTCTTCCTAATATTACACATTAAAACCCACCCCAATTTGCCTGTCATGCCCAGAGCATATTCAGTAACAAAGCCAGTTAATTACTACCCCTTCGGTATGGTTATGAACCAAACCAACCCCGGCACCAGTCCCGAAAACAAACTACTTTACAACAGCAAGGAAATTCAGGACGACGTGGTGGCCGGAAAAAAACTCGATTGGTACGATTACGGGGCGAGATTTTATGACCCGCAAATTGCACGCTGGCATAGTGTGGACCCGTTGGCGGAGAAGTATTATCCCATTAGCCCTTATGCTTATGTTGGTAATAACCCCATCGTAAGGATTGATCCTGACGGTAGGGACTGGTATGAAGATAAGGAAGGGAATATTTTATTTGATCCAAACTTATCAAAGGATAATCACGAAACCTACATGCAAGAAAATGGGATCGAGGGGAAATACTGGGGTACAACGGGATTTTCTATTAATGAAGAAAGCGGACTATCTATTGCCTATTTTTCTGATGGGACTAGTAAGGAAGGATTATGGCAGCTCAACGAGGTGGTAGTGGAGGCAGAAATGGGGGAAAGTGCAAGAACCAGGATGAATGCTGAAAGTTTGGGGATATATGATGCACAGAATCGATTTTTAGAAACAACTGGAAAGATGGTTGAGACTGCAGGAAATGCAATAAATCGAGGTGGTTATGCTGTAGCATTAATACCTGGCATGCAACCAATTGCTTTAGGTGCAATTGGGTTAGGCAGTTCAATTTCAGCAGTGGGCTCCGGTTTGGGTGTAGTTGCAAATTTGTCGGTTGATAATCAAAGTGTTGCAGGGTATAAAGCAATTTCAACAGGAGTTTCAATGGGCTTAGAGGCAGGAATAAACAGAGTAGCCCCAGGAGGAGGAACTCTTATTTTGACCAGAGGGTGGCTTGATGGAACTAAAGGAATCATGGATTACTCTGTAAAAAGAAGAAAAAGATAAGAAATGGGTATAGTTAAATTCATTTGGGGAGTTATAATTCTTTTTATTGGATTATTTTTCCTTATCAGAGCAATAATTAAATCCTGGGGCGAGCAAGGCAAATATCGAGACCCACTTCAGTCTCATATGCATGCACATGGATTTTTTGGTTTTGGATTCTTAATATTATGGGGAATTTATCTGATAGTTTCGTCATTTAATTAATAATGAATTAAAAAAATATTTTATGAAATGGTCCATAATATTTGTGTTCGTATTATTTTTTTTATCAGTTCACTCTCAAGATAGACCTATAGGGTCTTTAAATGAGCCAGAAAAAGTTTACAAAGAAATAAATCCTTTTAAGAATCAGGAAGGCTTTTTTACGACCATTGAGCGGTTTCCGATGTATCCCGGAGGAGAGGAAGGTATTGCAGAGCACATCAGAAACACTTTAATTTATCCCGAGGAAGTTAAGCAAGAGGGCATAAAAGGAACTGTTGTTGTCGCATATATGATTGAGGTGGATGGTAGCATTGGTGCTACCAACGTAATACAAAGTGTGCATCCTCTTTTGGATGAAGAGGCCATCAGGGTAATAAAAGCTATGGATACATGGAAGCCTGCCATTCAGAGAGGCAAACCAACCCGAATGATGTTTCAGCAGGCTATAACCTTTAATTAGAGAATTGGTATGACTACGGCGCACGGTTTTATGATGCGCAGATTGGGCGGTGGCATAGTGTGGACCCCATGACAGAGTTATATTATTCAAAGTCTCCCTATAATTACACAATAAATAATCCCATTAAATTTATTGACCCCAATGGGATGTGGGTAGAGACTGCTGATGGTTATAGTACTGATGATCCAGATGAGATTAAAGCATACATGGATTTTATGCGCCGTCAACATAAAATACAAAGTAATAACGATAGAAGAGAAAACAAAGACAAGAAAATTGATTTTTCTGAAATTAAGGAAAAAGCTAAAAATAATCCTTGGGGGGCTGCCGGTGCAGCATATGCTGCTGGGTATTCATTAGATGCAGCTCAGGTTGGTGCTCTTTATGATGGTCGTGATGCAGCTACTGATGCAGATTATGATAGTGCCGACAGAGCATTTTTGTTAGGAGTAGCAACCATTGTTGTTTTGCCAGGCGGGGGTGGTGCAATGGTTGGGAAAGCTGTTTTCAAAGGGGGCAAATGGGTTTTCCAAACCGCACCTCGCGTATATAGAACGGCAGCTGCAGCAGTTAGTTCTTTAAAAGATATGGGGATGTACGGTTATATTTTATTAGAGGGTAATATTTACGCCCAAAGTGTTGCTGGAATTGCAATTGGATTAACAGAATATTATATAGAAACACCACCTGGCGCATTAAACCATCCTTTTGTTGTTACTCATGTTTCTGCCGAAGCTACCAACTCTTTGTTGTTCTTTTTAAGGAACAGAAATAAAAGATAACAAACTAAATATCCTATGATTAGAAAAAACCTATTACTAAAAGCTGGAGCAAGTTTTATAGTAATTTTTTTCGTTATCCTTTTAATAACAAAAATTGGTGGACCTCTGGGAAATTATCCACCCATAGGAAGACAACCCATACCCTGGAGCGATGTATTTGATGATATTCTGTATATTTTTCAGGTTTCGTTTGGAATTACTGTAATAGCATATTTAGGGCTATATTGGGACTGGTATAGCAAAAACAAGGGAAAAAAGGGATGAAAGGTGTGTGATGAGAAGTGAGCCAAATACTGGAAAGTGGGATGCCCCGGGCTGGGTGGGTATGCTGCACGGGCAATTATTTGTAAATATTTTTCCGGTGGCCTATTCTTATTACTTCAACGGTTAATATTTGATCGAAAACATCATAAATGATCCGGTAATTCCCTTGCCTAACCCTGTAGCCGGGCCTTCCTTTTAATTTTTGGCTACCTGCCGGCCGGGGGTTCTCAGCAAGACTGAGAATTTTAGCTTTTACTGATTTATACTCTCTGGCAGGCAAAGCCTTAATCTGCTTGATGGCACCCCTTAATATTCTAATTTGCCAGGTCATTTCTAACCGATTCTATCATTTTAAAGGCTTCTTCAGCAACAACTGAATCTTCACCGCTTTTCCTGGCTTCGTCATAAGCTTTGATATCCTCCAGTTCCTCGAGAGCTTCGAGCATTTTATTGTAGTCACGGATTGGTAAAATAACGCTTACCCGTTTGCCCTTATCGTTGGTAATAAATTGAGTTTTCATTTAATCTAATTTTAAATCTGCTTTATAAACCGTTTATAATAAAGCCTTTCAAATTTAAGAAAAAACCTGAAAATACCAATCATATTTCCGGCTACCAATATTTCGCGGGGCTGCCGCATGTGGCGTCTGCCAGGAGTTGATAATGCCGCCGCTAAGCGGCTTGCAAAGGTGGGTGTGCTTTTATTTTTCTACCATAATGTCACCGCGGCGCGGCTTTTTGCATTTCATCCCTCATTGAGCGATAATTGTTATGCCGCAAGGTACATCATTGAATTTGCAATTCAAAAACCCCGAATCAAATTGGGCTCCCCCTTTGCTGCCCTTTCGGCCTTGAAAAAAACCTGGTAACAAGACAAGAGAGCGAAGCGTAAAAAAATTTGCAGTCCCGCACTTGCGGGACCTTAAATTTTTTAGCGTAGCGAACGCTGACTTGTCAGGTTTTTTTCGAAGCCTTGATTTTTGCTCCACTTTTTATCAAGAAAAAGTGGAAATAAAAGATTGTAAACCAGCATCACCCCCTTGCGCTGCGAGGGCGCGTTTGCTGCTCAGACCTGCTTTGCGCAGCGCCAGAAACATTGAGGCTCCCTAACTCAGGGTTACGCTCGCTTCGCTCGCTCACCCTGGGCTATTAATATTTTACCCCTACAGGGTAATGGCGTGCTTGCGGGGAATGGGGTTCAGCTCGGGCGGGAGTTCATTTGATTTGGATAATTTCTTTGGAGTAAACCCCTTAAAACTATTTTCTAGAATTGTTTTAACTTGCGTTTTATTTCAAATAAATCGATTTTCAGTTCATTCATTGATAATAAATTAAAATGGCAAAGATCATTGTAAAAGATACGCCAATAAACATAATATCAGTCGAACAAAGAGATTACATTTCCCTGACTGATATGGCCAATGCGAAGGAAAGCGCCAGCCGTGCCGCCGATATTATTAAAAACTGGTTAAGGGGCCGATATACCCTTGAATTTTTAGGGACATGGGAACAAATTAATAATCCTTTTTTTAAAGTGGTCGAATTTGACCACTTTAAATCTCAGGCTGGTTTACCAAGTTTTGTATTGAGTGTTTCTGAATGGATTGAAAAAACCAATGCTGTTGGAATAATCGTAAAGAAAGGAAAATATGGGGGCACATATGCTCATAAAGATATTGCCTTTGAGTTTGGCTCAGCTATCAGCGTTCCTTTCAAATTGTATCTGATATATGAATTTCAACGACTTAAAGAAGAAGAACAAAAACAACTCGGCTGGACAGCAAAGAGAGAGTTGGCAAAATTGAATTATCGCATACACACCGATGCAATTAAACAAAATTTAATTCCCAAAGAGCTTTCGGAAGCCCAAATTTCCATTGTCTATGCAAATGAAGCAGATGTTCTTAATGTGGCCTTATTTGGCAAAACAGCAAAACAATGGAGGGAAGAAAACCCCGATTTGAAAGGCAATATTCGGGATTATGCCACCATTAACGAATTGATTTGCTTGTCGAACATGGAAAATCTGAATGCAGTGTTCATTAATGAAGGGATTCCCCAGAAAAAGCGTTTGGTAAAACTGAACCAAATTGCCATTAATCAGATACGAATTTTACAAAATGCTGAAAGTCGAAAGTTGTTGAAATAATAATATTGTCACGGTCGTCGAGAATTCAATGGATGCCCCGCTGAGCGGAAATTAGCTTGTGGCTTTCACCAGGCCATCAAGAAAAAGATGATCCCACTGGCCAATTGGCTGGCCCTGGTAATAAAACAGTATGGCATCGATCCAGGGGCCATCAAAACCGGGTTGCAGAAATGATTCGCGCAATATTATGGAGGTATTCTGGCCGCCATAGCTTCCCTGGAAAAAATCATACCAGCTCTTATACTCCGGCGCGGTGCCAGGCCCTTCGTAATTTGAGGGCTCTACCAGATTTATGTGCAAAACCAGGCCGGTTCCCTCAAGGCTGTCGAGCGAAAGAATTTTTATTTCCCGGCCATCGAAATAATAAACCGATAAAGAATCTGAAAGCATCCGGATCTTTTCAATAATTTCCAGGTTAGCGGGAACGCTGATAACCCGGTCTGCCACCGGCACCATTCTCATGCTCTCCTCGCCCGGCATCAGGGTATCTTTGCCAGCATAGATCACCAGGTTTTCAGTCTCAGACACTTCCTCTTGTTGTACACGGGGTTGGCATGAACCAATTACAATAACAAAAGCAAAAAATAACAGAAACAGTTTTTTTCTCATCGCCAATTGAATTAGAGTTTAAAGGTAAGCCTAAGGATAATATGAAAAAAGACATTTCAAGTTAATCCAAAAAAAAGCACATCCTGCTGCCCTGAAAACTTTCGGTTGCAACAGGCTGTACTCCCTGAATGATCCTCCTTCACCGCTAAAAACTGTATCTCAATTTCGTGAAAACCATGTCGTTGGCATTGAATTGCCCGAAACGGCCTTCATTACCCAGAAAGATGTTGGCACCGAACTGAATATCGAAGCCATCAGCAAAGGAATAAGTGGCCTTCGGACGTATCAGGGCGTCGCCACGGTTAAGCCCCACATAAGTAAAGAGTTCTATCCATAGCCTTTCCCTGAAGAAATCCTTTTTCGCCAGGAAGGTCATGGTATTTTCAAACTCTTCATTCATAATCCCATCTTCATAATCGAGTATATATTCCTGGATAAACTGCGCCGTTAGTATTACTCCTTTCAGGTTATAATCGAGCCCTGCCATATAGTGCAGGTAGTCCTTTTCAATGGTTCCATCAGAGGCCATTGTGCTTGATGTCTGGAAGTATTTTCCGTTGTAATAGGCGGCTTCACCCCTGAGAAGGAAAGGACCAAGTTGTGTACTGAAGCTGCCCCCTCCCATTGCCAGGCGGTGATGCTCAGGCCGGGCAATAAGTCCGGTAAGCTGCATTGTTTCCGGATCAATCTGCCTGGTAATATGGTTTATGGGGTCATCATCAAAGAAATAACCGCCCACAAATTCAAAATCAATACCGGGGGTCATGGCCGAATAACGGAAAAACAACTCGCTGTTTTCCAGTTTGGGTTTCACTTCCTTGGTCGACAAGTCAAAGACCGGTGCAACCGGGAATGGCATGACCGGGCGCCAAATGGAGCCTTCCTCTGGCATATTGGTGGGAGTAAATACAGGCACCCACACCAATTCAAAGGTGTTGTTTCCACGGTAATAATTGAGTTTTGCAGCGGTAACCCCCATGCGTATCTCATCAAATTCGGGCA
>JAWLCS010000045.1:0-24984 GCA_041687035.1 Bacteroidales bacterium | reverse complement strand
AAGATCAGTGGCATACTATTGGCCTTGGAATACCCTTTGAAATGCTGGAGGAGTTTAATATTCCCGGTAAGGTATTGATGATTAAGGATTGATGATTAAGGATTGATGATTGATGATTGATGATTGATGATTATTAGCTTCGCTGAGCTCAATAAATAACCTTCGGCTCTTCTCCCTCGAATAGCAATGAAGAAGTATTCATGAAATCGCGAAACCGGCCTTCAATGATCTGACAAAAATCCTGGTTCAGCTCGTAACCAACAAAATTCCTTCCGGTCTTGAGGCAGGCCATGGCGGTAGTTCCTGAGCCCATAAAAGGGTCGAGCACCAGGTCGCCGGGGTTGCTGCTGATCTCAATGTAAGGGAGGCAAACCCGCAGTGGTTTCTGTGTTTTGTGCGGGGTGCGCTCAGCGCCCATACAAATGGGGGCTTCAATAAAATTGTGCATCTCGTTCACGGGCTTGTGGTTCCAGGTTTTGGGGCTTCCTTTAGAAAAGTGTACCATCAGTTCCATGCTGTTGGCAAACATTTTTCGGGTATGAATGGCCGGAAAGGGATTGGTCTTGTGCCAGTGAATCACCTTGCGAAACTGAAAGCCTGCTTTGGTAACAATGCGATTGATATACGAAACAAAATCATCACCACACCAAAGGTAGCCACTTGCTCCCGGTTTGGCCACCCGGTAGCATTCGCGCAACACATCTTCCAGAAACTGCAGATAAGCTTCTTCAGAGTCGAAACCATCAAATTCAAACTCGGTGATCACATCCTTGTGATTTTTTAAGCCCTTGATGTTTTGCGCCCGGTTTTGGTAATACGGAGGATCGGTAAAAATAAGGTCGAAAACTTCATCTTTGAGGCCGGCCAGCCCCTCAAGGCAATTTTTATGGTAAACAGTGTTTAATCGCATGCACTATGTTTTTTGCAAAAATAATCATCCCCGCCAACAAACCCTTATCCAGCCAAAATTTTTAATAACGCTTTGGCCTGAAAAGAAATTAATATTTTTTCTCTTCCAACCTTTTGCCAAGCAATAGCGTCTTACCTTTAAATGAAGTATTTGAAAAGGTATTTTTGAAAAACATATCTGCATGAGAAAACTTTTACCACTATTCCTAATTCTTTTCCTGAGCCTTTCTTCTTGCCAGAAAGACCCTTCCACCCTGCCAGCAAAGGTCAAATTCAATTTTGATATGACGCCGTTTTTAGCGGAAGAAGGCCTAAAAGATGCTGCCATGAGTGCAGACCAAGGCGATCAGGTTTACCTGACCATGGATGGCGGGACCCTGGTGGTCAGCACCATTGAATTTGAGGGCAGACGGCAGAATGCCAGCGATGTTTTTTTCACCGCCGATTTCGATCCACCTATTGTGGTTGACCTCGAAACCCAGACCCTGAGCAGGCTGGTGCAGTTCGACATACCCCAGGGTATTTACGAACGCATTGAACTGATCTTTCATCTGGGCGCCCCAGGGCATCTGCCCCTGGTAATGACAGGCGAAGCCAACCTTCCCATCATTGGCCAAAAACCCGTGAGGTTTGAATACCAATATAGCGAGCCGGTGCGCGTGGTAGCTCAAAGCATTAACGGTGGCAACATTGTGCTGAAAAAGGACGAGCCTTCCACAGCCGAAGTCAATGTGGATGCCAGCCACCTTTTCAGGCTGGTAAATATTGGTTTGCTGGTGTCTTCTGAATTCCAAAATCAGAATGGCACGGATATTATTCTGATTAACCAGGACATGAACAGTCCTATTTTTAACGTTATTGCTAATAGATTAAGTCAGTCTTTTCAAGTGATTTTTGAATAGGTTTTAATGCAGGTCGACCTTTATAAAGAGGAGGAAATAGTTAAAGGTTGCCAGAACAATGAGCGTAAATACCAGGAGATTTTGTACCGGCGGTATGCACGCAAAATGTATGGCATTTGCATGAGCTATGCCGGAAATCGCGACCTGGCCCAGGATATGCTGCACGATGCCTTCCTGAAAATTTTCAGGACTATCGACAGTTTTAAAATGGAAGGCTCGCTCGAAGGCTGGATCAGAAGGGTAGTCAGCAATACGGCTATCGACCTGCTCAGAAAAAAGCAAAGACTTGATCAATACATTGCGGAAGACATGGAAGAAATTCAAACAGATAAAAAACCCGGCGTTCACAGCTATCTTGCAACCCAGGAAATACTTGAAATGGTGCGTCATCTGCCTGATGGCGCCAGGGTTATTTTTAACCTTTTTGCCCTCGAAGGATTTTCGCACAAGGAAATTGCGGATCAACTTCAAATCAGTGAAGGAACCTCTAAGTCGCAATACAACCGTGCAAGAAGCATCCTGAAGGGCTGGATAGAAAACAACCAGGAATAATGAAAAAATCAAAAGAAAAACAACCCCCTAATAACCAATTCAAGATGTTGACAGATAAAGAACTCAGGCTGCTGGAAGAACTGGAAAAGAACCAGGATGTGGTGTATTTGCTCAACACCGAAGAATGCCACTTTGTGTCGCGCCTCATTTCCAGCTACCGGGAAATGAGACGGCAGCTGCTGGCCATTCAGATTAACCAGCAGGAAGACTGGTCGGAAGAATACGGCAAGAACAAAGATTAAAGAGAAAAGCGCAAGCAGATGGATTTTGATAAATGGTACCGGACCGAAATTGAGTCGAACCAGGAAGATCCTCCCGGGGCTTTATGGGAGGCTATTCAGGACGACCTTGACACCGATCTTGTCTGGCTCAGGCTGTCGGGCCAGCTGGCGCCCAAGAGGCTTCCGCTTTGGGCCACCCTGAGTATGGCTGCATCTGTTGCCCTGTTGATTGGGTTTACTGCCTGGTTCTTTTGGTTTGGAGAACTTGCTTTACCCGGCCCAGCATCGCTTGCAGTTGTAGAGACCCCAGCGCCTTCACCGGAAACCAACTCAACCCCATCTGCTATTATCCATAATACTGAAAACCAGGAGCCCATCCTTGCCTCAAAAACAATATCGGCCAATAGAAAAGCCATTGTCGATAACCCTTCATTAGCGGTTTTTGAGGAAGAAGGGAAGGACATTTTTATTGCAAGAAACGAAGTTATCAATTCAATCAGATCGAAGCCTGCCAGCCAAATCGCTCTGGAACCTGGCTCCGAAACTAACATAAAAACCTCCCCTATCAAAAACCTTGAGGCCGAATTCCTGGCCGCCATTAAGCCTGAAAAAACAGCTCCGGCCTTCAGCATTGGCGTAGTGGGGCAGTTTGCCAACACCTGGCTGTTGAACCAGAAAACCATGCGTGGCCTGCAAAGCCAGGAGCTGACCAACACCCATGCCTCCTTTGGTAAAAATTTCGGCTTTACCTCCTTCGTGCCCCTATCGGCCAGGTCGGGCCTCAAGTCAGAGTTGTTTCTTTTTTCGCAAAGCCGCCAAAATTACAACGAGTACATTGCCGGAAGGTATGCATCAACTGCCCTCGAGCTCAATTACACCAGCATTACCCTGCAATACAGCCAGCGCTTCGGCAGGGGATTTTCTCCCCATATGCTCAGCCTGGGGATGTACGCAGGTGCCCTGGTGCAAGCACGCGCCTATGAAGGCAGCACAGCACAAAAAGTAAATGATCAGTATGCGAACACCGATTTGGGCCTTGTGGCCGGTTACGAATATTTTATTCCGGTTTCAGGGCAACTGTTCCTGAGCACAGGCATTTTTGCAAAATACGGCCTCACCAACGCCTTTTCAGGCGATCCGGAAATTCCTGCCTACCTCAACCACACGCGCAATGCAGCATTTGTTTTTTCGCTTTCGCTTAATTATGCCTTTGAATAATTTTTTGACGTTCCAACCTTTGGGGGATTCGTAACGTCTTAGCAGTATACCTCCCTATTTTTTAAACTAAAAATTAATGATTATGAGAAACCTTAGAAATTTTGCCTTTCTTTTTGCACTAATAGGAATATCGGCCCTGCTGATTACTTCCTGCCAGAAAGATTCAGATTTAAACGAATCGAATAAAGGCACCCTGCATTTATCCATTACCGATGCCCCCATTGATGCATACGACATTACCGGGGTTTTCATCACCTTTACCGGCATTGAATACAACCAGGATGAAACCTGGATGGTGCTTGAGGAGTTTGATGGTCCAGTGACCCTCAACCTGCTGGAACTCACCGACGGAATCTCGGCCCAGATGGGCAGTTTCGAGCTTCCTTCCGGAAACATTACCCAGTTGAGGTTTATGCTCGAAGCACCTGAAATGGGCCAGGGCAGTCACGCCAACCCCGGCTGCTACCTCGAATTTGGCGATGGCACCACCCAGCCCTTGTTTGTACCGAGCGGCGCCCAAACCGGCTACAAAGCGGTAGGCGATTTTATCGTACCGACAGAAGGTGACATTTACGTTACTGCCGATTTCGACGTTAGAAAATCAGTTGTAGTGGCCGGAACCTCAGGCATATTTATCCTGAAGCCCACCATCCGACTGGTAGTGGAAGATCGCTCAGGCGAGATTGATGGCACCCTCCTGAATATGGATGAGGAAACCGAAGGACTGGGCTACCTGGTTTATATTTATGAAGCCGGTGCATACGACGAAACAGAAGCAGATGAACCAGCCGCGGAAGAACCTAGGTTCCCCAATGCTATCAGCAGCAAATTAGTTGATGAAGACGGGAAATTCATGTTTGCGTTCCTTCCCGAAGGACTCTATGAATTGGTGGTAGTGACCACCATCGATGGGGAGTTCGCTGAAGTGCTCGGATTGGTTGAAGAGATCGGAGTCGTAAGGAATGAAACCACAGAAGTGGAAATAGATATTACTGGGTTAGAGTAAACCTCCTCTTTACCTGTAACCTGCGGGGGCTGATTTGGCAGCCCCCGTTTTTTATTGCTGCAACTCATGCCATCTGAAACAACCGATCAAATGGTCGTTTACCAAACCAATGGCCTGCATGTGGGCATAAATAACTGTGGTGCCCAAAAATTTAAAGCCCCGACTTTTCAAATCTTTGCTAATAAGGTCAGATAAAGACGTGCTTGCCGGAAGCTGCGAAAGGTTTTCCCAATTGTTAATAACAGGCTTATATTCAACAAAAGACCAAAAGAAATTATCGAATGTTCCAAATTCTTTCTTTACTTCAAGAAAACGGGCAGCATTATTAATGGCCGCCAAAATTTTTACCCTGTTGCGGATAATCCCGGCATCCTGAACCAGCTCTTCCACTTTTTTCTGATCAAATGCAGCCACCTTTTCGGGGTCAAAACCGGCAAAAGCTTTGCGGAAATTCTCCCGCTTCCTCAATACAATATACCAGCTAAGGCCAGCTTGCATTGATTCCAGCACCAAAAATTCGAAATGTTTTCTGTCATCATGAACAGGCACGCCCCACTCCTCGTCGTGATACTTAACATAAAGCGGATCGGTTCCGCACCAGAGACAACGCTCCATTTTCGTATTGATGATTTATGAATAATGATTTATGAATAAACTCTTTTACTTCCGACTTCCTCACCCTTCCCTCCACTCGCTCTTCAGTAATGAATACATCTCAATATCAGTAAATCCATTGCTTAGCAGTTCTGCATCTCGGGCAATGCCTTCGAAAGTAAAATTCAGTTTTTTGGGGATACGCTTGCTTCTTTGGTTTCCGGTGGCAACGTTAATCTGTACCCTGTGAAAGTTCCAATCGTTAAACGCCTGGTTGATCATTGCCCTGACTGAGCGTGTAATAATGCCTTTCCCCTGAAAGCGCTCAGAAATCCAGTACCCGATCTCGGTTTTCCGGTTGGCCCTATCGGTAAATTTATATCCGATAAGTCCAGCAAAGCGGCCCTGGAAGCGGATTACATAAACAATGTCGGCAGGACCACCTCCGGCAACCAAAGCGGATTCAACAAACCGCAGGGTATCAGAAACTTCGGTCGTAAATTCCACAAATGGCAACCAACGGCCCAGATATTTCCGCTCCCGGTCAATGGTCAGGAAAATGTCATCCACATCTTCCGGCGAAACAGCCGTCAGAATAATATCCTCATTTACAATTAACTTGTTCATGGCGCGAGGTTTTATTATTTAAAGGGCCAGAAAATGAATAAACCTGACCGTTTTTTTAATCATACATCAATAATTATGAATTAACTTTCTATTCCCTTTACCTTCTGCCCTTTTCTGCAGTTAATCATACATATCCACATACTCGAAAGTATTGCCGCAGTGATCGAGGAATTTCAGAAAATCGCTGT
This sequence comes from Bacteroidales bacterium, assembly GCA_041687035.1. Lineage (GTDB taxonomy): Bacteria > Bacteroidota > Bacteroidia > Bacteroidales > UBA7960 > UBA7960. The sequence goes on along the minus strand of JAWLCS010000045.1, from coordinate 18,767 downwards.
ATGTAATGACGATTGAAGCGGTGTTTATGCCAGGATGAAAACTTATCGTCTTGCTCTGCGCAAGGTTTTTGTCAAGGAACAGGTGCACATGCTTCGCCTGGTCGTTGATCAGTCCGAATGGAGTGACAGACCCGGGGGTAAGCCCCAAATGTTTTTTTAATCGTTCGGGCGATGCAAAAGAGAGTTTACCTTGTTTCAGGCGTTGCTCCAGGTCGCGGATATTAAGCTCCTGCCGGTGCTCCAAAATTACCAGGTAGTGGCGGTTTCCCTTGTGGTTTCTGAAAAAAAGGTTTTTACAATGCGTTGCGTCAAGGTCTTTCCAGTATTTTGCCGCTTCTTCCACTGTTGGTGCTGCCGGATGCTCATGGTATTCGAACCCAATACCAAGCGTTGTCAGTAATTCATATAATCGCGGATCTCCGTTCATAACGGGCAAATTTAAATCATTTTTTGCTGACACGATCACAGGAAAGAATAAAACAGGCTGTCAGCATTAATCTGCGACAGCCTGTTTTACATTATTTCCGGGGTTTCCGGGTGCTCTTCAACTGGGTTGCAGGGCGTCGGTTAATGATACAGATCTTTTAATTTCTTCGTCGCTCACCCCGGTATCTGTCAGTTCGCCCGCCATATAAGAAGCATATGACGCCATATCGAAGTAACCGTGTCCGCAAAGGTTGAAGAGAATGGTACGCTCTGTCCCCTCTTCTTTGCAACGCAAGGCTTCATCAATAACCGTGGCAATGGCATGAGTTGCTTCAGGCGCAGGAATAATCCCTTCAGATTTTATAAAATCCATTCCAGCCTCAAAACAGCGCTGCTGGTTCTGCGATACAGCTTCAATCAATCCATCCTTGAGCAACTGGCTCACAATCACACCAGCTCCATGGTACCTGAGACCACCGGCATGGATGGGTGATGGCATAAAATCATGACCAAGGGTGTACATTGGCAAGAGCGGTGTCATGCCAGCCGTATCGCCAAAATCGTACCGGAACTCCCCGCGGGTAAGTTTTGGGCATGAAGCCGGTTCAACAGCAATACAGCGAACATTCTGGTTTTCACGCAGGTTTTTTTCCAGGAATGGGAAGGCGATGCCGGCAAAATTGCTTCCTCCACCAAATGGTGCCACCACGATGTCAGGAAAAGCGCCGGCTTTCTCCAGCTGAAGAATGGCCTCCTGCCCTATCACGGTCTGATGCAGCAGCACATGATTCAGCACACTGCCAAGGGCATAGTGGGCTTCCGGATCTGAAGCGGCCCTTTCAATAGCCTCAGAAATGGCAATACCAAGACTACCCGTAGAAAGGGGATCAGCCTCGAGCACCCGCCTGCCCACCTCAGTAATCATGGAAGGTGATGAATGAACGGTTCCACCAAAAGTATTCATCATAATCTTGCGATAAGGCTTTTGGTCGTAACTCACCTTCACCATAAACACCTCGCACTCCATGCCAAACATTTGACAGGCATAAGCCAATGCGGTACCCCACTGACCTGCGCCAGTTTCGGTAGTAATGCGCTTTATCCCTTCCATCTTACTGTAAAATGCCTGGGCCACAGCCGTATTGGGTTTATGTGAACCGGCCGGGCTTACTCCTTCATATTTATAATAGATCTTGGCCGGGGTGTCAAGCAATTTTTCCAAACCCGTGGCCCTGAAAAGCGGGGTTGGCCTCCAGCTGGCATAAATCTTTCTTATCTCGTTGGGAATTTCAATGAAGCGTTCGGAAGAAACATCCTGAAGGATCAGTTCTTTGGGGAAAAGCGGTTCGAGCTGGTCGGGTGTAATGGGTTGGCGCGTGCCGGGGTGAAGCGGTGGCAGCGGCTTGTTGGGCATATCGGCAGTTATGTTGTAATAAAAACGCGGAATCTCCGCTTCTGAAAGCATGATTTTTCGTTGCATGGTATTAACTATTTAAAAAAGTAACTGGTTAACCGGCGAATACCGGCAAAAGGAATTTGTTATGTAATTGTTTTTAATTACACGGAGGCACAAAGACCCCACAGAGGTTAGGATATAGTATTAGCAGCCCGGGAGGACCGCCACCAGGACCAGGTGTTGCGAAGCCATGCGCTTCTATGGAGGGTTGTTTTTTTCAACATCTGGTTAAACATTGGATTAAAATTAAACAAAGGTTTCGGTGCAGCAAAGTTTTTTTCAGTTTTTTTTGCATAAAAAATACAAGTATCTGATTATGAATATTAATAAAAACTTTAAACGTTAATAAATTTAAAATCTAAGCCAGCTCTATTTTTGATGCCACACAAGCCTGAATATTTTCTACCTTTGATGTTCAAAGTAAATTTTTCAATTACAAACCATAAAAAACAGAAGACCATGTTATCGAAAAAAATGGAAGAAATCCTGAATCTTCAGGTAGGGAAAGAAGCGTATGCCTCGGCCTTGTATCTTGCCATGGCCTCATGGGCCGAAAACAAGGGTATGGAAGGTATTGCCGATTGGTTTTATGCCCAATCGGAAGAAGAACGCGTTCATATGCTGAAGTTTTTGCGCTATATAAATGAACGTGGCGGACATGGCATTGTGCCCGTTGTTGACCAGCCACCCGTTGAGTTTAAGGATGTTAAATCGGTTTTCGACGCTTCGCTGGAACACGAGCAGATGGTAACCCGTTCGATCAACGAAATTGTTGGCCTGGCACTGGATGAGAAAGACTTTACTACCCATCACTGGATTCAGTGGTTTGTAGAAGAACAACTGGAGGAGGAATCTTCGGTGCAAAGCATTATTGACAAGCTCAATTTGCTGGGTGACAAGAACCTTTACATCTTTGACCGTGACATAATGAAAATGCGTGGAGCCGAAGCCGAAGGCGAAGCATAAATCGCATTGTTTGGAGGAAGAAAATTAAAAGGGGATAGTTTGTCCCCTTTTTTTATTTCTTATTAATTTCGCAACAAATTAGCCTCCTTAGCTCAGTTGGTAGAGCAACGCACTCGTAATGCGTAGGTCGCGGGTTCAAGTCCCGTGGGAGGCTCTTTTCCTTTCATTTTGTTAAGGTGCAGCGCACCCCAATATTGGTAGCAAAGGATAACTCCTAGCCAAATAAGGTGCAGCGCACCGTGATATTTTATATATCGGTGCGCTGCACCTCCAAGTAATACCATCTGATTTCCTTCTACCGATATTTCGCGGCGCTGCCGCTTAACCCACGCCCTTATCCTGCGCAGTGAGTTCTACTCAATCTTAAAAAATCACAACTAACTCATTTATAGTTTATTAAACTTATTTAAGAAAAAAAGTACTTTTTTTCTTGTACGATATTATTTTTTATTATTACATTTGCGTATTCAAATACCACAATTCAATTAAAGGACTTTGAGCAAGATTTTAAACATATCGGAAGCCGCCACCATAGCCATTCACAGCATGGCGCTGATAGCCCGCAACAAGGAGCTATTGAACGCCCATGAGATAGCCGAGGTAACCGGTTTTTCGAAAAATCACATCTCAAAAGTGCTTCAGCAACTGGTAAAGTTCAATTTTCTGAACTCCTCCCGGGGCCCAAAGGGTGGATTTGTCCTGAAGCGCAATCCCGAAGAGATTTCTTTGATGGAAATCTACAGAGCCATTGAAGGCGAAATTGAGCAAGGAACCGGCTGTAAGATGCTCTGCGATAGCTGCCCTTTCAACAGTTGTATTTTTGGCGGACTGAGCGAAAAATTCAGCCGGGAGTTTAGCACCTACCTTAACGAAAAGAATTTAGCCACCGTTTAAGAAAACCAAACAATTCCTCCAGATTCAATGAAACGTACTATTATTAAAATTGACGAAGAACTTTGTAACGGTTGCGGCCTTTGCGTTGATGGCTGCCACGAAGGCGCCCTGCAGCTCATTGATGGCAAGGCCCGCATGATTAGCGATTTATATTGCGATGGCCTGGGCGCCTGTATTGGCGACTGCCCCGTTGGCGCTATAACTTTGGAAGAGCGCGAGGCCGAACCTTATGATGAGATTAAGGTAATGGAGCGCATTGCACCCAAAGGCGAAAAAACCATCATTGCCCACCTGAACCACTTGATCGACCACGACCAGGAAGACCTTGTGGAGCAGGGAATAAATTACATCCGCGACAACAACCTCGATGTGGATCTTTCTAAACTTAAAATTAAAAAAACGCCAGAAACAATGCAGCACAACCATCAGCATGGCCAAGGCGGCGGTTGCCCCGGCTCCCGCGCCATGGTGTTCGATATTCCCGCAGCGGTGGCAACAACCTCTACTGCCAGCCTAAACGGCGATCAGCCCTCAGAGCTTCGCCAATGGCCGGTACAGTTCCACTTGGTTAATCCCCAAGCCCCATATTTCCAGAATGCAGACGTATTGCTCGCTGCCGACTGCGTGGCTTTCAGCATGGGCAATTTTCACAGCAAATACCTAAAAGGCAAAGGCCTGGCCATTGCATGCCCCAAACTCGACTCTGGTAAGGATATTTATCTTGAAAAGCTAACAGCTATGATCGACCAGGCAAAAATCAATACCCTTACGGTAATGATCATGGAAGTTCCCTGCTGCTCTGGTCTGCTGCAGCTGGCTAAAATGGCCGCACAAAGCGCCAGCCGCAAAGTGCCCGTAAAAGCCATGGTCGTTAGCCTCAAAGGCGAAGTGATCAGCGAAGAATGGGTCTAATAATTGTAAATTGTAAATTGCAAATTGAGCGATTGCATTCTTTTCAAAATATCAACCAGATTAATTCACTCACTTTCAAACCAAAAAAATTAAAATCATGAACATGTTTTGTTTTCAATGTCAGGAGACAGCAAAAGGAGTCGGCTGCACCATTAAGGGTGTTTGCGGCAAAACCCCTGAGGTAGCCGGCATCCAGGATGTATTGATGTATTTCTTGCGTGGCCTTTCGGTATATGCCGAAATGGGCCGCGAAAAGGGAATCGAAAATGAAAAGGTTAACCAGTTTGTTTTCGAGGGCCTTTTTATGACTATTACCAATGCCAATTTCGACCACCAGCGTTTTATCGACAAGCTGCGCGAAGGCTTTGAGCTGCGAAAAAACTTCATACTCGAGCTCGAAGCAGCCGGGATTGAAATCAACCAGGACACACTCCCCGAGGCGGCCAAATGGGTGGCTTACACTCCTTCTGAGTACGAGCGCAAGGCCCAACAGGTTGGCGTATTGCAAATGAGCGAAAATGAAGATGTGCGCTCACTGCGCGAATTGATGATTTATGGTATCAAGGGTATGGCCGCTTACGCGGAACACGCTTACAACCTCGGATTTGCTGAAAAGGAAGTTTTCCAGTTTATGCAAAAAGGCCTGGCTGCCACCCTCAACGATAGCCTGAGCGCCGAAGAACTCACCGGATTGGTGCTGGAAACTGGCAAGTACGGTGTACAGGTAATGGCGCTGCTCGACAAGGCCAACACCAGCAAGTATGGCAATCCCGAAATCACCAAGGTGAATATTGGTGTGCGCAACAACCCTGGTATCCTGATCAGCGGCCACGACCTGCGCGACATGGAAGACCTGCTGGAGCAGACCAATGGAACTGGCGTGGATGTTTACACCCACAGCGAAATGCTACCCGCCAACTACTATCCTGCTTTCAAAAAGTATGAGCATTTTGTTGGCAACTACGGCAATGCCTGGTGGAAACAGCGCGAAGAATTTGAGACCTTCAACGGTCCCATCCTTTTCACAACCAACTGTATTGTACCCCCTGCCAAAAGCGCCACTTACACCGACCGTATTTACACCACTGGTGCATCGGGCCTGGAAGGTGCCATTCACATCGCCGACCGCGAAAATGGCGGCCGCAAGGATTTCTCGCAGATCATTGAGCATGCCAAGCGTTGCCAGGCACCCCAGGAAATTGAAACCGGCGAGATCGTTGGTGGGTTTGCCCACAACCAGGTGATGCAACTGGCCGACAAGGTGGTTGCTGCCGTGAAGTCGGGTGCCATTCGCAAGTTCTTTGTTATGGCCGGTTGCGATGGCCGCATGAAAGACCGTGACTACTACACCGAGTTTGCTGCTGCCCTGCCCAAGGACACCGTGATTCTTACCGCTGGCTGCGCAAAATACCGCTACAACAAACTGCCCCTGGGCGACATCGGCGGCATTCCGCGCTTACTCGATGCCGGTCAGTGCAACGACAGCTACAGCCTGGCAGTTATTGCCTTGAAACTGAAGGAAGTATTTGAGCTGAACGACATCAACGACTTGCCCATTGCCTACAACATTGCATGGTACGAGCAAAAAGCCGTTATCGTTTTGCTTGCACTTCTTTCACTGGGTGTAAAGAACATTCACCTCGGACCCACACTCCCCGCTTTCCTTTCGCCCAACGTGGCCAAGGTGCTGGTAGATAACTTCGGCATTGCGCCCATCAACACGGTGGACGAAGACATGAAGGTGTTTCTGAATTAAATATTTTATATATTTGAAAACCTATAAACCTGCCGGACCTGAAAAATCCGGCAGGTTTTTAAACGTTGGCAAAGGAAACCAATCCTGTTTAGAAAAGATTAATAACCGGAAAAAGTAAAATATTTCTTAAGTTAAGATGGTTTTAAATTTAAATATCCAAATACCAATGGAAAAAGACCCCATTATTTGCACCTGCAACGAAATTAAGCAAAGCGAGATTGAGCAGGCCATTAAGGCAAAGAACCTCAAGACCATTGAGGAAGTACAAGATGAAACCTCAGCCGGTACGGTATGCGGTGCCTGTGTTGACGATATTTTCCAGATCCTTGAAAAAATCAACGGAAAAGTGGAATTGTAAGGGCGGCCGAAGTCGGAAGTCCGAAGTCTTGAGAAGGATACTTTAACTGAATTAAATAAATCATTAACCTATGCTCTGAGCTCTGTGCCCTGAGCAAAAACTTCATAAAAATGAGCACATTCGACACAAGCAAGATCATAGAATTCACAAAAGCTGTAGATTATTCAACCGACGGTATTGTAAGCAAGCGCGTGCTGGAGAAATCGACCGGCAACGTTAGCCTGTTTGCCTTCGACAAGGGCCAGAGACTCAGCGAGCACAGTGCCCCATTCGATGCCATGGTGCAGGTACTTGAAGGCAAAGGTGAAGTTATTATCAACAAGGAGCCATTCACCCTTGAGGCTGGTCAAACCATTATCATGCCTGCCAATATCCCCCATTCCGTCCATGCCATTGAGCGGTTCAAAATGCTGCTTACAATGATCAAGGGCCAGTAATGGCTAAAAAACAATTCTGAATGATCATAAAATCTGTTCCGGAAGAAGCACCGGCTGTTCCAACCGCTTTTGAGGGCCGCATTATGCACAGCGACTCCCGCGCAGAGGCTATTTTGCTTACCTTACAGCCCGGCGAAGAAATGCCCATGCACAAAAACTCCTTTGATGTTTTGTTTGCAGGCATCAAAGGAGAGGCAATGCTGGTTTGCACCGACCAAACTATGACCATAATACCCGGTGAAACCATTTACGTTACTGCAGATGAAGACCGTGCCTGGCAAAATAAAGGACAGGTTGAAGTCCAAATCCTGGTGTTCAAAATCCTGTCCTGACGAACGAGGGTTTTCGGGAAATACTTAGAAAAGTTGCTGAAGGAATTTTTAAAGCAACACTTTTTTCATATATTTATACCTGAAATTCAACCCCTTGTCACCATGAAAAAAACATTACGCTCTGCTTTTGTTTTATTTTTATTAATTGCCTTAAATCCAAATACTTCTAAAGCCCAAGAGAATAGCAGCCTGCAGGAATTTGAGGCTTTTGCCGATGGGGTATTCAAAACCCTCCTGGCCGAAAAGCATATTGCAGGCGCCACTTTCTCGGTAGTTCACAAGGGCGAAGTCATGACCAGAAAAGGCTATGGATTTGCAAATGTCGATCAGAACCTATACGTAAATCCCGAAACCACTCTTTTTCGTATTGGCTCCATCAGCAAACTCTTCGTGTGGATAGGTGTAATGCAAATGGTGGAACAGGACAAACTCGACCTCGATCGCGATGTAAATGAATACCTTCAGGCCTTCAAAATTCCTGACACTTACGATCAGCCAGTTACTTTGCGCAGCCTGATGACCCATACACCGGGTTTTGAAGATAAGCTTTACCAGCTTTTCGTAGTTGATGAAAAAGACATGCTCCCTTTGGAGGAGGTGCTCAAAAACCAGCTTCCCAAAAGGGTAAGGCCGCCGTTTAAGCAGGCTTCTTATTCGAACCATGGCACCGGGATTGCTCAGTACCTGGTGGAACTTGCCAGCGGAATGCCTTTTGTGGAATATGCCGAGCGCTACATTTTCGATCCGCTGGGCATGCAGCGCACCACCATAAGGCAGCCATTGCCGGCCGGGCTTGCTTCTGATATGTCGATGGGATACGCTTATAAGGATGGCAAGTTTATTGAAAAACCTTTCGAGTTGATTCCCTTGCAGAGTGTTGGGTCGGCCAGCACCACTGCCAGCGATATGGCCCGCTTTATGAATGCCCTTTTGAACAACACCTGCCTCGATGGGCAATGCCTGCTCGACTCAGCCACCTATGCATTGATGACCAAACCTGCCTTTGTCCATGCCATTGGTACCAATCCCGCACTGCTTGGTTTTATGGATGTAAGCTTTAACGGACACCGCATTTTCGGACACGGAGGCAGTACCTTCCTTTTTCACTCCTTGATGGTGATCTTTCCCGAGGACAGCACAGGCATTTTCTATTCTTTCAACAGCGAAGCCGGCGCAGCCTCTTCGATGAAAGCTATTGAATACCTGGGCGATTATCTCTTTCCCGACACCAGACCGCTTACGCCAACTATAGAATTAGGCGAGGATTACCTGAAGGATTTTGAGGGCACATATCGAATAAATCGCTTCACCCACACTGAATTTTTCAAGATCCTTACCATGGCGATGCAAGCAAAAATCAGCAATGAAAACGAAAAACTCAGAATGGATGCTTTTGGCGAAACCACCTGGTGGCTGCCTGTTGACAGTCTGACCTTCAGGGAGGAATCAAGCAACAGGGTGATTGTTTTTTCGCGCGACAAAAAAGGACGGGTTGAAAACCTCTTTCAGGGTCAACTGGCCATTTTTGCTTTCAATAAAAACCACGGCGTTTGGAACCCACAGCTGCATGTAATCCTGCTTGTATTGCTATTTCTGGTCATCTTTTATATCCTGATCATATGGCCCTGGATGTATTTTGTGCGCCGCAAATATGTGCGGGCCGACCGGGCACCCGTCACCCTTCCAGTCGGCAGTAAAATCATCGCCTGGATAACCGCGGCGTGTTACCTTCTTTTTTTCATTTTCTTTGCAGCAGGAACCCCTCCCGGGCAGGACCTGGTATTCGGAGTTACCCCGGGCATTAGGGTGGCCTTGTTTTTCCCGTTACTGGCTATTCCATTTACCATCATGATGTTATGGCAAAGCATCACCCTGCTCGACGAGCGCAACACCCGCTTCCGCAGCCGACTTTTTTACTGGATTTCTACCATTGTTTTTCTGGCCGCGATCTGGCTGTTTCATTTTTGGAACCTGCTGGGCTGGAGATATTAAATTTATTGAGTTTCCCGCCGAAAGGCAATATTTTTCTTTGGTCCCTTTGGTCTTCCCCACTATTGGCCAAAACAGACCTTTTTTTACCCCGGACAATTAAAAGGGTTTTTATACTTTTGCAGCAGTTCTAAAACCCTTACTGCACCCAATGATTTGTGTTAAAAACCTCCCGAAACTACTGCTTCTCACTTTCTTTTTTTATTGCATTACATTTCAGGCCCAAGCCAGGCAGAACCCAAAAACGTTGGAAGCACTAAGGGTAGCACATCCGCCCAAAATGGATGGCACCCTGAGCGACCCCATATGGCAGCTGGCTTTCCCTGCCACCGGCTTTATGCAATACGAGCCCCACAACGACCGTCCGGCCTCCTTCGAATCGGAAGTCAGGGTGTTATTCGACGACAACTCCCTGTATATCGGGGCCATCCTTTACGACTCCAATCCAGAACTTATCCTTACCGAGCTGGGCTTACGCGATGCCGACGACAAACTCAACGCCGACCAGTTCTGGGTTGATATCAATCCCTTTAACGATGGAGTAAATGGATTCCGCTTCAAGGTCTCGGCCTCGGGTGTGGAAACTGACGTCAATATGTCTGGAAGTACAGGCAACCGTGGCGACCTCAACTGGGATGCCGTTTGGAAAAGCCATGTAAGCATTACTGATTTTGGCTGGGTGGTGGAGATGGAGATTCCTTATTCAGCTTTGCGTTTTCCAAAAGGGGCGGTTCGCGACTGGGGCATTAACTTCTGGCGCGAGGTGCGGCGCACGCGTGAGTCGTCGAGCTGGAATTTTGTTGACCGCCGTATTGGAGAGCAACTGGGCTCCATGGGGCTGCTTAGCGGCTTAGAAGGCATAAATCCGCCGCTGCGGCTGGCATTTTTCCCCTATGTTTCGGGCTATATGGAGAAGAACGGCGGCGACCTGGGCTGGGCCAGAACATTTAATGGCGGCATGGATGTAAAATACGGCATCAGCGAAAGCTTTACCCTCGACATGACCCTGATTCCTGACTTCGGGCAGGTGCATACCGACGCCCGCGTTCTAAACTTGACCCCTTTTGAAGTTAAATACGATGAAAACCGGCAGTTCTTTACCGAAGGCACGGAGCTGTTCAGCAAGGCCGACCTTTTTTATTCGCGCCGCATAGGCACTGAACCCAAGGGCTACAGGACCATCAGCGGACAGCTGCTGGAGAATGAGGTGGTTAAAGAAAATCCCGTGGAAACCCGCCTGATAAACGCTACCAAATTTTCGGGAAGAACTTCGGGCGGCCTGGGCATCGGCATTTTCAACGGCATTACCGCCGCCAGCCATGCCATATTGCTCGACACCTTGACTAACGAAACGCGCGAAATCACCACACAACCTTTTACCAACTACAACCTGGTGGTGCTCGACCAGAGCCTGCGAAACAACTCCTTTGTGAGCCTGGTAAATACCAACGTAGCCGGGGCTGTTGAAGGCTACACTGCCAACGTGACCGGCACAGAGTTCCGGATTCTCGACCGCAGCAATATGTTCCGCGTAAGCGGTGAAGCAGCCCTGAGCCAGCAATATTACAGCGAAGCTGACAATAACTTTGGATTCAAATACGACCTGAACCTTGGCAAATACGGCGGCACCTGGCAGTACAGCTATTCGCGCTCCGTGATCAGCGACACTTATAACCAGAATGACATGGGTTTTCTGCGTCGAAACAACGAGGTGGAAGACGAAATATCTCTCAGCTACAACATTTTCGATCCTTTCTGGAGAATATTAAACATGTCCAACGGGTTAAACTTCGAATATGGACGGTTATATAATCCAAATACCTTCACGGAAATGGATTTGGGATACAACTTCAGGGTGCTTCTCGACTCGCGCTTTTTCATTGTCTTCAGGGCAAACTTCAAGCCCATGGGCGAGCGCGATTATTTTGAACCACGCGCCCCGGGCAGGTTTTACGAAACCGACCCATCATATAATCTCTTTATGATGTATTCGTCCGACTACCGCAAAAGGGTGTTTATTGATGGGAGCTTCGGTTACGGAAGGATCAACTCGATTTACGATCAAAGCCTGATCACCTTCGATTTCAGGCCTACATTCCGTGCAAGCGACCGCCTGAACATAAATTACGGTCTGAACTTTGCAAAGCTCAAAAACGACATTGGATACGTTGCCCAACTTAATCCTGATACTGTCTATTTCGGCTTGCGCCAAAGTCCTACCATTATCAATACCCTGCGGACTACCTACATTTTCAGCCCAACAATAGCTCTGAACTTCGACCTTCGGCACTATTGGTCACGGGTGTTTTATGATGGCGAATATTTCTTCCTGAATAACAAAGGAAGGCTGGATGCTATTGGCAAAAACCTGCCAGTTCCGGATATCAACTATAATGCTTTCACCATCGACTTGAAGTTTACCTGGAACTTTGCCCCGGGCAGCCAGCTTTCACTCGTTTGGAAAAATATTATTGACAGCAAAACAAGCAATGCCTCGCAGAGTTTCATTGAGAACCTTGAGCGTACCCTTAACGAGCCACAGGTGAACAGTTTTTCTCTAAAGGTCTTGTATTATATTGATTACCAAATGATAAAAAAAGCTGTTGGCCGTTAATACTCATTGTTAATAAAGTTTTGATAAGTTACCTTGGCGTCTGGACAAAGGCATGGAAATATGAATAATTTTGCATTTTGAATGCATAATTATTCAAAATGGAAAATAAAAACCACCGACTTCAGGCAATAAAGAGAATCATTACTACCGAAAAAATTGCCAGTCAGGAAGAATTAATGCACAGGCTTCAGGCCGAAGGTTTCAACCTTACTCAAGCCACCGTATCCAGGGATTTGAAGCATTTGCAGGCTGGCAAGAAACCCGACCCCGAAAAAGGGTCGGTTTTTTTTATCTCTGAACCTGACTCCGGCTTAAAAATAAACGAAACCATAGACAACAGGCTACTGTTATCAGGAATACGATCAGTGCTATTTGCCAACAATTTCGGGGTGGTAAAAACGCTGCCGGGATATGCCAGCAGCATTGCCGTGCATATCGACAAGCACAACCGTTTCGAGATCATTGGCACCATTGCCGGCGACGATACCATTCTGCTCATCCCCGGACAGAACATTTCACATTACGAGATGAAAAATGCCCTTCGGATTGTTTTTCCCGGCTTGAATGAACATTATTTCCGCATGGGGTAAATCAGAAGTCAGTATTCAAAGCAAAATGAACTCAATGGATAAATACCCGAAAAAAAAGAAAGCCCGCCTGATCCTTGAAAACGGGAAAGAGTTTTCTGGAGAATCATTCGGTTACGAAGGCTCAGTGGCTGGTGAGGTGGTTTTCAATACCGCCATGACAGGCTACCCCGAGAGTCTCACTGACCCTTCCTACAAAGGGCAGATACTGGTCTCTACATTTCCCCTTATCGGGAATTACGGGGTGCCCAAAAGGGAATTGGAGAACGGCATCCTCAAAGGCTTTGAGTCAGACCGCATACAGGTGTCAGGCCTTGTTATTTCCGATTATTCATCAGAATACAGCCATTGGAATGCGGAACAAAGCCTCGGCGAATGGCTGAAGATTCATAAGGTGCCCGGTATCTGCGGTATTGACACCCGCGCCTTGACCAAGATTATTCGCGAGTCGGGATGTATGTTGGGAAGAATTATTTTCGAAGATGAAATGGTGGACTGGTACGACCCCAATGCCAACAACCTGGTGGCCATGGTCAGCACCCCCGAAAAAAAGATCTTCGGCAGCGGCAAGCACAAAATCATGCTCATTGATTGCGGTGTAAAATTCAACATCATCAGGAGCCTGCTGGAATACAACACCACAGTGATTCAAGTTCCTTATGATTATGATTTCCTTTCGGAAGAATACGACGGTTTGTTCATCACCAATGGTCCCGGCGACCCTGCCATGTGCACCAGAACCATTGAGCACCTGTCGAAAGCCATTGAGGGCGACATACCCATTTTCGGCATTTGCCTGGGCAGCCAGTTGTTGGGCATTGCAAGCGGAGCAACTACCTATAAGCTGAAATACGGTCACCGCAGCCACAACCAGCCTGTGATTCAACAAGGCACCAACCAATGCTTCATCACTTCTCAGAATCATGGCTTTGCCGTGGATCAAAGCAAGCTGAAAAACGACTGGGAAGTAAACTTTTCAAACCTGAACGACAACACTTGCGAAGGCATACGTCATCGCGAGAAGCCTATATTTGCCACCCAGTTTCATCCAGAAGCTTCCGGGGGACCCACCGACACCGCCTTCCTGTTTAGCCAGTTTATTGATTTGATTGAAAAACAAAAATAAGCCTTTGCCCAAATGAACAAAACAACAAGCCCAATGGATGCAGCAATCAAAAAAGTAATTGTGCTGGGTTCGGGAGCACTGAAGATCGGCGAGGCCGGCGAGTTCGACTATTCCGGTTCACAAGCCCTGAAAGCCTTGAAGGAAGAAGGTATTGAAACCGTGCTGATCAACCCCAACATTGCCACGGTGCAAACCTCTGAAGGCATTGCCGACAAGATATACTTCCTGCCCGTTACACCCGCTTTCGTTGAACAGGTGATCGAAAAGGAAAAGCCACAGGGCATTTTGCTGGCATTCGGCGGGCAAACCGCCCTGAACTGCGGCATTAAACTGGAAGACAGTGGCATTTTTGAAAAATATGGGGTGAAAGTGCTGGGCACACCAGTGCAAGCCATAAAAAACACCGAAGACCGCAACCTATTCGTTAAGAAACTGGATGAAATCGGCGTTAAGACCGCGCGCAGCGGCGCCGTGGAAAGCACTGAAAAAGCTATTGAGGCAGCAGAGGAGATAGGCTACCCGCTGATCGTTAGGGCTGCGTTTGCCTTGGGCGGACTGGGCAGTGGCTTCGCTTCAAACCGGGCTGAGCTCGAGAAGTTGTGCGAAAGCGCTTTCGCCTATTCCTCGCAGGTGCTCATTGAAGAATCACTAAAGGGCTGGAAAGAGATTGAATACGAGGTGGTGCGCGACCGATACAACAACTGCATCACGGTATGCAATATGGAAAACTTCGACCCACTGGGCATACATACTGGCGAAAGCATTGTAGTGGCACCTTCGCAAACCCTGTCGAACAGCGAATACCACAAACTCCGGCAATTGTCAATTGATATAATCCGCCACATTGGCGTGGTGGGCGAGTGCAACGTGCAGTATGCGCTGCACCCCGAATCGGAAGACTACCGTGTGATCGAGGTCAACGCCCGCCTTTCGCGCTCCAGCGCCCTGGCATCAAAGGCAACAGGCTACCCGCTGGCATTCGTGGCCGCAAAGCTGGCCCTGGGTTATGGTTTGCACGAGCTGAAAAACTCGGTGACTAAAACCACTTCGGCCTTTTTCGAACCTGCCCTGGACTATATCGTTTGCAAGATTCCGCGCTGGGATCTTGGTAAGTTTTCGGGCGTGTCGAAGCAGATTGGAAGCAGCATGAAAAGCGTGGGAGAGGTAATGGCCATCGGTCGCAATTTCGAGGAGGCGATACAGAAGGGTCTTAGAATGATCGGACAGGGCATGCATGGCTTCGTAGGAAATACTGATATTCATTTCGAAAACGTGGAAGAAGAGCTTCAAAAGCCTACCGACATGCGCATCTATGCCATCAGTGCCGCCTTGGAGGAAGGATACAGCATAGACCGCATCCACGAACTCACCAAAATTGACAAGTGGTTCCTGAACGGCCTGAAAAATATTCAAAAAGTAAAGGACCAGCTTCAGCAAATCCCCTCACTGGAAGAAATCCCGGACGCACTGCTGCTGGAAGCTAAGGTCAGGGGCTTTTCCGATTTTCAGATTGTGCGCATGGTGCTCAACTGCCAGCCCGCTGAAATAGAAACACAGATGAACAACCTCAGGAATCTGCGCAAGCAAAGGGGCATTTTGCCTTCGGTGAAGCAGATTGACACCATGGCTGCCGAATATCCTGCACAAACCAACTACCTCTATCTAACCTATTCCGGCTCGGAGCATGATGTGACCTTCAACCACGATCAGAAATCTGTGGTGGTGCTTGGCTCAGGGGCCTACCGCATTGGTAGCAGCGTGGAGTTCGACTGGTGCGGGGTCAATGCCCTGCAAACCATTTCGAAAACAGGCCTGCGCTCGGTAATGATCAACTACAATCCTGAAACGGTAAGCACCGATTTCGATGTATGCGACCGCCTGTATTTTGAAGAGCTTTCCCTGGAAAGGGTGCTTGATATCGTAGACCTGGAAGTACCGAAAGGCGTGATTGTTTCCACCGGAGGGCAGATCCCCAACAACCTGGCTATGCGGCTCTTCCGTCAGGATGTCCCCATATTGGGCACCTCTCCACTTTCTATTGACCGCGCCGAGGACCGAAACAAATTCTCGGCCATGCTCGACCGGCTGGGCATTGACCAGCCCCGCTGGAGCGAGCTCACCAGCATTGAAGAAATTAACCGCTTTGCCGACAAGGTGGGCTTTCCACTGCTCATCAGGCCCTCTTATGTTTTATCGGGCGCGGCCATGAATGTGGTTTCCAACAAAACTGAAATGGAGCAGTTCCTTTCGCTGGCCACCAAGGTTTCGAAGCAGCACCCTGTTGTGGTTACCGAATTCATTGAAGGCGCAAAGGAAATTGAGATCGATGCGGTGGCCGACAATGGCGAGATCATTGCCTATGCCTTTAGCGAGCACATTGAGTTTGCCGGGGTACATTCGGGCGACGCCACCATGGTATTTCCGCCCCAGAAACTGTACTTCGAAACCATTCGCCGTATCAAGAAGATCAGCAAGGCCATAGCCGCCGAGTTGAGCATTTCGGGTCCTTTCAACATGCAGTTCCTGGCAAAGGACAACGAGATCAAGGTGATAGAATGCAACCTCAGGGCTTCACGAAGCTTTCCATTCGTTTCCAAGGTGCTGAAGGTCAATTTCATAGAGCTGGCAACCAAAATCATGCTGGGTCTTAAGGTCGAAAAACCCGGCAAATCAATTTTCGACCTCGATTACATTGGAATAAAAGCGCCGCAATTCAGCTTTTCACGGCTTGCCAAGGCTGACCCCGTTCTCGGAGTTGAAATGGCCTCAACCGGAGAGGTAGGCTGCCTGGGCGACACCTTCTACGAAGCCATACTCAAGGCCATGCTCTCGGTGGGTTACACCATCCCAAAAAAGAATATTTTGCTCAGCACCGGTCCCATGCGTTCAAAAGTTGAACTGGTCAACTCATGCAAAATACTCATTGAAAAAGGCTACAATCTTTTTGCCACCCGTGGCACAGCAAATTTCCTGCAACTGAATGGCATTCATGCCGAAGCCCTTCACTGGCCGGATGAGGACGCCAAGCCCAATGTTCTCGATTTCCTTCGGAACAAAATGATCGACCTGGTCATCAACATTCCGAAAGACAACAGCCAGTCGGAGCTTTTCAACGATTATGAGATCAGGCGCAACGCCATCGATTTCAACATTCCGCTTATTACCAATGCCAGGCTGGCCAGCGCTTTCATTTATGCCTTTTGCAAATACCAGCCCGGTGAAATAAAAATAAAAAGCTGGGACGAATACAATTAAAGTCCGGCTTTCTTTTTCGTAAAAATTTTGTACTAAACCTTTTCCGGGGTTTTTGGTTAATTTTGCCATACCAAATCCAAACATAATGAAGAAAATATTATTAGTTGTTGCCCTTGTAATTGTGGCTGCTGCCGCTTTTTATTGCAATACCAGGAAAACCGAAGTTGACCTGATTGTGCATAATGCCACCGTTTACCTTGTTGACGAGGCTTTCTCCACTGCTGAAGCTTTTGCGGTAAAAGATGGGAAAATTATTGAAACAGGCACCAGCCAAGCCATCCTGAAGAAATTCATTGCCCCCGAGGTCACTGACCTGCAGGGCGCCTTTGTTTACCCTGGCCTGATCGATCCCCACTGCCATTTCTTTGGTTACGGGCGCTCGCTCGAGAATGCCGACCTAATGGGTGTGACCTCTTTCGAAGAAATCATCGAGATACTTCAACGCCATCATGAAAAATATCCATCAGAGTGGTTGCTTGGCCGTGGCTGGGACCAGAACCTGTGGCCGGTGAAGGAGTTTCCGCACCGCAGCCAACTCGACGCCTTTTTTCCTGACATACCTGTGCTGCTCACCCGCGTAGATGGCCATGCGGCCATTGCCAACACCGAGGCCCTGCGCCGCGCCGGTATCACTTCAGAAACAAAGATTGCAGGTGGTGATGTGATCGTGCGCAACAACGAACTCACCGGAATCCTGATCGACAACGCCATTGGGATGGTACGCCGTCAGATCCCCGCCCCCACCCAGCAGGACGAGATCTACGCCCTGCTCAACGCCCAGGCCAACACCTTTGCCGTGGGGCTTACCAGCGTAAGCGATGCCGGTCTTGACACCAAAGCAGTGCGAATGATTGACTCGCTGCAGCAAGCTGGCGCACTAAAAACCAGGATATACGCCATGCTCAGCCCCACAGAAGATAATTTCCAGACTTTCGTTGAAAACGGCCCCTACAAAACCGACAACCTCAACGTACGTTCGGTGAAGCTGTTTGCCGATGGTGCCCTGGGCTCGCGCGGGGCAAAGCTTATTGAAGATTATTCTGATGAGCCCGGCAACGCCGGACTGCTGGTCGAAACGCCTGAGTTCCTGGCCGAAGTGTCGCGCAAAGCCTATGAAAACGGTTACCAGGTGAACACCCACGCCATTGGCGACTCGGCAAACCGCCTGATGCTGGACATTTACGGTGAATTACTCAAAGATAAGAACGACCTGCGCTGGCGCATTGAGCATGCACAGATCGTGCACCCCGACGACTTCGACCTTTTCGGCCAGTACAGCATAATTCCCTCTATACAAACCACCCACGCCACCAGCGACATGATATGGGCATACGACCGCCTGGGCCCGGAGCGCATGAAAGGCGCTTACGCCTATCAGCAGCTGCTGCAGCAAAACGGCTGGCTGCCCAACGGCAGCGACTTCCCCGTGGAGCGCATCAACCCGCTGTATGGCTTTTATGCCGCATTTGCCCGCAAAAACCACGATGGCTACCCCGAAGGTGGTTTCCAGATGAAGAACGCCCTAACCCGCGAGCAAGCCATGCGTGGCATGACCATTTGGGCCGCCAAAGCACAATTTGAAGAAAACGAAAAAGGCAGCCTGGAGCCCGGCAAGTTCGCCGACTTCATAGTGGTAGAAAAAGACCTCATGACCATGCC
>JAWLCS010000044.1:0-25346 GCA_041687035.1 Bacteroidales bacterium | reverse complement strand
TGTTTTTTGCGCTACTTATTTGGCTTTCCCAATTTCTTCAAAGATCGTTTCACCTACTCCCTAGGCGTGTGCCCCAGCGTTTGGGGAGTGCAAAGGTAATTACTTTTTATTATTTACAAATAAAAAGTTATATTTTTTTCAAAAGATCGTTATGGGATTACCCTTGCGAAGGGAACGCAAAGTTAAATACTTTTATGCATTCCACAAGGGATTTTTTTAATAATTTATTCACAGATTCCGAAGCGATTGAAACTCAAACAGTAAATCAATCCACTAACTTATCAACAATGGACTCCACTGTTACTCCTTCGGCTTCGGCCTTGTAATTTCGTACGATTCGGTGCCTGAGAATGGAATAGGCAATCGCATTTACATCCTCAATATCGGGTGCATACTTTCCATGGATAGCGGCATGCGCCTTTGCACCGATAATAAGGTATTGGGATGCCCTTGGACCTGCACCCCAGCTAATATACTCGTTGGCAATGGTATGGGCCCCCGGGGTGTTGGGCCTTGTTCTGGAAGCCAGGTGCACGGCATATTCCATAACGTTTTCGGTAACGGGCACTTTCCGGATCAGGTCCTGAAAAAACAGGATCTCTTCTGCGCTAAGCACTATGCTGAGGTCAACATTTCGGTCGCTAGTGGTGTTTCTGACTACCATGAGCTCTTCATCGAAGGAAGGGTAATCGAGCAAAACGTTGAACATGAACCGGTCGAGTTGTGCTTCGGGAAGAGGGTATGTTCCCTCCTGCTCAATGGGGTTCTGAGTGGCAAGCACAAAGAAGGGATCGTCGAGGCGATAGGTGGTACCCGCAGCTGTAACCGAACGTTCCTGCATGGCTTCGAGCAAGGCCGACTGTGTCTTGGGCGGTGTGCGGTTGATCTCATCGGCCAGGATAATATTGGCAAACAAGGGGCCCTTTATAAACCTGAAGTTGCGGGTTTCATCAAGGATCTCCGTACCGATAATATCGGAAGGCATTAGGTCGGGGGTGAACTGAATTCGGCTATATTTTAGGCCAAGCACCCTGGCAATGGTGTTTACCAAAAGTGTTTTTGCCAGTCCGGGCACACCAACCAGCAGGCAATGACCGCGACTAAAAATACTGATAAGCACATTCTTAACCACTTCATCCTGACCCACGATAACCTGTGCGATTTCCTTACGGAGTTCATGATATTTCACTGCAAGGGCATCGAGCGCCTCTACATCCGATTTGTACTGCATAACATTGAAATTTAGAAAGGCTAACGGTTTTTCACCCAATCGAGTTCAAAATCGCAATCGAGAAATCTTTCCTGAACGAAGACATAGGTGTTTGGAAGGCGTCGGTTAATCCAGGCCTGAGTGGCCCTGCGTTTCTTTTCTTCCAGGGCAAGTTGCTGAATAAAATCATAATCTTGCTGCAGGTTAGCCCGGTGCGGCTCTGTGCGGCTAATAAGTTTTACAATGCGAAATGCCTGTTGCCCTTCTTCGGTTACCATACCCACCGGTGACGAGACATCGCCAACCTCCAGGCGGTCTATCACAAAGAAAAGGTTGGGTTCAATTTCTTCAGTGCGGAAACGCGTGGTGCCGGTATATTGATTGATCATAAGCCCCTGGTTAATTTTTCCCGGATCGTCGGAGAATTTCCATGCGGCTTCCTCAAAAGTCATTTCCCCATTCTGAATGAGGGTACGAACACTGTCGAGTTGCTGACGGGCAGCCATTAGATCGACCGGTGATACCTTGGGCTGCAGCAGTATGTGGCGTACATTGAACTGCTCTCCCCTCCTTTCAATCATTTGAACAATATGAAAGCCAGCTTGGGTTTCAATAATCTCTGACAATTCTCCGGGGCGAAGGCTGAAGGCTGCTGCTTCAAATTCGGGATACAGTTCCCCTCTTCCAAAGAATCCCAACTCCCCTCCCCTGCGGGCCGAGCCCGGATCCTCAGAGTACAATACAGCCAAGGTATTAAAGTTTTCGCCATTTATTACCCTTTGCCTGAACTCCTCCAATCTCCTTCTTACGTTTGCAATTTCCTCGGGTTGCACCGGAGGCATTTTTACAATCTGTCCCATCACGATTTCACTTTCGACCATGGGAATGCTATCTTCAGGAAGGTGGCTAAAGAAACTACGCACCTCCGAGGGAGTTACCGCCACATTGCGGGTAATTTTCGCTTCCATTTGCTGACCCAGTTCCTGCTCGCGCACAATATCACGAAATTCTTCCTTGAGCTCATCAACGGTCTTTCCGTAGTAGGCTTCCAGCTTTTCGCGGCTTCCGATTTGCGCAATAAAGAAACGCAGCCTGCGGTCGAGCACTTGCTCCACCTGTTCGTCGCTTACTTCAAGACTATCAAGCAGGGCTTGGTTATAAAGCAATTTTTGATAAAGCATATCATCGAGCAGAGTGCAATCGGGATTAGGACCAAGGTCGACGCCCTGTCCGAGCAACTGACGCCGCTGGTTTACTATATCCGATTCAAGAATGGCGCTATTGCCCACCACTGCAATAACTTGGTCGATAATCACTTTTTCCTGCGAAATCAAGGGGCTGGCAGAAAAAATGGCGACAAAAAAAACGATTATGGAAATCTGGAAATTCTTCATTATAAATATTAGGTTTTGAAAAAAAGCAATGCATTAATGTTAAAAAATCTCAACCTGGCTGCCACTGAGAGCCTCCTGGTAAAACTGGTTGCGTTTCTGGTTAATGAGTTCGTGTTTGCGGCGGTTCAGTATAATGCTCTTAATATTTTCGCGCTCAAAAGCCAGGGGCGAAACGCTTCCCACCAGCTGATAGTCGAGAAAGTGGATGAAATAACGATAGTGATTGTCAGAAAGCTCAACAAGTTTGTTAGATCGAAGATAGTTTTCTACATTGGAAACCTGCAGGGGAACCTCACGAATCAACTCGTCGAAGATTAGCCAGGAGTCGCTTTCGATAAAATAAGTGGCCGCGTTTTGAATGCAATAATCTTCGAGCAGGCCGGCTTCCTCGGGATCAGTCGACCGAAACAGCCGGCGAAATTGCCCCAATTCGGGCGCATCGAGCGGAAGCTTAACATAGTTTACCTTCACAATGTTATTCCTGAGCCTGAAGTCAGCCTTATTTTTTTCATAATATTCGGCCAGCTGTTTTTCAGTGACCAAGGTGTCAAGTTGCTGTTTAACGAGCTGATTCTCAAACGAAAATATGATCAATGAATTGCGATACTCTTCGATTTGCCTTTCAAAGTTCAAATTTTCCGAAGAAAGGTTTCTCAGTGCCTCATTGAGAAAAACCTGCTGTCTTACCCAAGTATCTATGTAACGCTGCACAATCAGTACGCTGTCGGCTGGCGAGGTATTGACAGGAAGCAAGTGCTTCAGGTCGGATTTGTAAAGAAAAGCATTGTTTACCCGGGCTACAGCCTGCTCACCGCTTAGGGGCGCTGGCCTCTGACATGACGTCAAAAACAGCCCTGCTGCAGAAAACAGCATTAGCAGGCCATAGAAAATGGACCGAAAGGATTTGTATTTTTTAAAATATAATCTCATTTGAGAAGCTGGATAGCATTAAAATCGTAATTGCTGAATCAGTTGGCGCTGCACTTCAATACGGTACTTGGCGCGCAGTTCCTCCACCCATTTCTTCTCGAGGTAGTTCTGATAATCAGCAATTAGCAAGCCCCTAATCTCCTCCAGTTTTTTAGGTTGTGATGGCAGAATCTCGTGCACATGCACGATTACAGATTTATCGTTCCAGGCAAAGGGTTTTCCCACACCTGTTTTCCATTGTGCTTTTGAAATAACCTCTTCATCCTCGACGGAGAAAATGCCCTTGCGGGCAGTGACATTGAGTGCAGAACTGGAATTTACCTTTTCGAGCACGGCTGTATGGTCGAGCCCATTGCGCTGCGCGCGGTTTATCTCGCGACGGGCTCTTTTGGCCATTCGCTGATCGCTGAAGGTATAAATGGTGGCAGAGAGACGATCGGGCCAAATATAATCCTGCTGATGCTCTGCAAGAAACTCCTGCAGACCCAGGCTGTCTTCCACTGCGCGGGTCCATACCAGTTTATCAGTAAGTTCAAACAGAAGAATACCATCGTGGTATTCTTTCATAATGGCCCTGAACTCCGGGTATTTTATTTCGAGCTGACTGTCTTCATAGGACAGGATTTGCTCGTTTACAAAGTTTTCGTACATGGCACCCACATAGGTTTCGATTGCTTCAGGGGTGCGCATTCCCTGGCTCAGTGAAAGGTATTCGGCAAAAGCCGGCTGATAAAACTTTTGCCCTGCAAAGGAAAACAATTCGGCCTGAAGGTTGGCCGCTTTTTCAGGTTCCCATTTGCGCTCAAAGATCGTTTCATCCACCACAGAATAAAATTCGCTTATAGCATGCTGGTTCTCCTCGAAATGGTACTCTTTTTTCAACCGGTTGATGACCACCTGCTGGCTTAACTGCGATCGGCTGTCGCGCGAAATGCGGTTTTTCAACTCGAGGGCCACATCTTCAAAAGTCCCGGGAGGCGTTTTTTCAACCAATTTAATTATATGCCATCCAAACTGCGTGCGCACCGGCTCAGAAATCTCACCGGGTTCATTCAGCTTGCTAATGGCTTTAATGAATTCGGGCACCATGCGGTTTGAGGTAAACGGTGGCATTTCGCCATTGCGGCGGGCCGAAGAACGGTCTTCTGAATACTGAGAGGCCAGTTCGCCAAATTCGTCGCCAGCAAGCACGCGTTCGTAAATTTCGCGATTGCGTTGCCTTGCCGATTCCTGTTCGGCGGCCTCGCTGCCGGGCTGAAAAATGGTCATGATATGAGCCACATGCGCCCTGCCCATTGCCGGCAAGCGATCGGTAACTTTAATAAGGTGGTAGCCAAAGGAGGAACGGACGGGCTGCGAAACCTGCCCCACCGGAGTGTTGTATGCTGCGGTTTCGAAAGGATACACCATATCGAGCACGGTAAAATAGCCCAGGTCGCCCCCATTGCCTCGCATTGGAGGGCGATTGGCGGTACCTTGCTGATCGCGGGCCGAGGGGTCGTCAGACTCTTCGCGGGCCACCTTGTCAAAGGCTTCGCCGTTCATGAGGCGTTCCCTGATGCGGGTAATGCGCTGCCAGGCTGCCAGGGTATCGGCAGGGCTGGCATGCTCACCAACGTTTATAAGAATGTGCGAAGCGCGGATATCATACTGCATGCGCCCATAAGCCTCCTGCAAGAGCTGGTCAGTGACCTGCTGATCCGTAAGATAGGGCTTAGCCAATTGCTCACGATAACCGGCAAGTTCGCGCTGAAACACAGCATTGGTATCCATGCCCAGGTTAATGGCTTCTAGCACCTTAAGGTTGAAGTTTATATAAAGTTCAAGATATTCTTCAACTGACTTGGGATCAGCCACCTGCATATTCAGATTGTTTTTACGGTAGGCTGACTCAAACTCGGAAAGGGTAACCGAGCGGCCGTTGAGTTTTATCAATACCGGATCACTATTCTCCTGTGCAAGGAGCGTTGTCAGAAATCCTGTCAGAAAAAGAAAAAGAAAAAAAATCGCCGAATGTATTTTCATAAAAACCACTTTAAAAGAATGATTGCTCGTAATTCGGTTTAGTTTTTATCTGCTGTAATTGGGCGCTTCGCGTGTGATCTGCACATCGTGCACATGGCTTTCGCGAATACCGGCATTAGTAATCCGCATGAAGCGCGCATTGTTTTGCAAGTACTTCACATCAATGGCACCGCAATAACCCATACCCGCCCTGAGGCCTCCAACCATTTGATGCACTACTTCCGAAAGCGTTCCTTTGTAGGGCACACGGCCCACAATGCCTTCGGGCACCAGCTTTTTCACATCATCTTCCACATCCTGGAAGTAACGGTCTTTTGAGCCCTGCGCCATGGCTTCGATGGAGCCCATTCCACGGTAGGTCTTGAATTTTCTTCCTTCAAAAATAATGGTCTCGCCAGGCGATTCTTCCACGCCGGCAAAGAGCGAGCCCGCCATTATTGAGGAAGCCCCGGCCGCAATGGCCTTTACAATGTCGCCGGTATACCTGATACCTCCATCAGCAATTACCGGAATGCCCGATCCGCGCAAAGCCTTGGCCACTTCATAAACGGCCGAAAGCTGGGGAACCCCCACACCGGCTATAATGCGAGTAGTGCAAATGCTTCCTGGTCCAATGCCCACTTTTACAGCATCCACATCCGCTTTCATTAAGTCGCGTGCGGCTTCTGCGGTGGCAACATTTCCAACCACCAGGTCAAGTTGGGGAAAACGGGATTTCACCTTTCGGGCCATTTCTAACACGCCTTTTGAGTGTCCGTGGGCCGTATCAATAACCACACTGTCAACCCCTGCATTCACCAGGGCTTCAACCCTGAAAAGGGTGTCGGGGGTAACGCCCACGGCAGCAGCCACCCGAAGGCGTCCACGGTTGTCCTTGCAGGCATTGGGACGCTCCTTAATCTTAATGATATCGCGATAAGTAATCAAGCCTACCAAGCGAAACTCGGCGTCGACCACCGGAAGTTTCTCAATCTTATGTTCCTGCAGGATTTCTTCGGCATTGGCAAAATCGATAAACTCATTGGTTGTAATGAGGTTTTCGCGGGTCATTACCTCTGTAATGGGTTTGGCAGGATCTTTTTCGAAGCGCAGGTCGCGGTTGGTAAGGATACCCACCAGGCGTTTATCGTCATTAATAACCGGAATGCCCCCTATATTGAACTCTTTCATAATCTTGAGGGCATCGCCAATCAGTGCATTTTCGTGCAGGGTTATGGGGTCGATGATCATGCCATTTTCTGCACGTTTTACCTGCCGCACTTTGGCGGCCTGCGCCTCAATGGTCATATTCTTGTGCAACACCCCAATGCCGCCTTCCTGTGCAATGGCAATAGCCATGCGCGATTCGGTAACAGTGTCCATGGCAGCCGACACTATGGGTATTCTTAACCTGATATTGCGGGAAAAATCAGTGCTGATATCCACCTGGCGGGGAAGCACTTCGGAATAGGCAGGCACCAAAAGAACGTCATCGTAGGTCAGTCCCTGTCCGGCAAATTTCTGGTTATCATCAAGCATTGGTGGTGGTTTAGGAAAATGAAATGCAAAAGTATGAAAATTTACACAGAATGTGTTTTAAAAATTCCTAAAATCAAGGGAATCAAGTCCCAAAGAATCATTGTTTTCAGGGCTTAATAAACCAAGGTGACCACACCCTTTTTCTCGGTGGGTTTTCCACCCGGAGCCAGGTATTGCAGCAGGTATGAATATACACCCGGTGAGGCAGGCCTGCCATCCATATTTCCATCCCAGCCCTGGTCGGGGTCTTCGCTGGTGAATATCAACAGCCCCCAGCGGTTGAAAACCCTGAGCTGGTAGTTTTCAGGCGTAAAGCCCACAAAAATGGGTTTGAAGGTCCTGTTTTCATCATGCTGACTGGTAGGCCTGAAGGCATTTGGTACGTTCACTAAGGGTTCGACCTGCACAGCCACATAATTTGAAGAAATTGTTACTGAAGGATGGTTCAGCAAGGTGGCCTGGAGTTTATAAATCACCGTGCCCACCAGTTCACCAGGCAAAAAATTGTGCATAAATTCACCAGAACCATCATCTACAAAACCTGGCACCTCTTGCCAAATAGCCGAACCTGATTGCAATTGTAAGGAATAGACAAAATCAATGCCTTCGGGAAAGTGATGCTGCCAGTTGATCATAACTTCTGTTGGAGCCGACCTCGTGCTGGCCGAAAGGTTTATGCTGGAAAAACCTTCCGTAGGTTCGTATGCCGGCAATTCGCACTCCCAATCGGCCAACCAGGCTTTAATACGATAAAACCAGGGTCCCTGGCTAACTTCAGCGCCTGCATCGGTAACCACTCCGGAAGTCGTGACCTTATCAACCGGCTCAAATCCCATATCCGGATTATCAGAACGGAGAATCTCATAATTAAAATCTCCCGTATCTCCCGAGGCGCTGAATGCTATTTGCACTTCTTCATTTTCAACTATGTCAACATAATCAACCTGAAGGGTTGACAACTCCGGAGGGTTGTAACCATAAGACCTTATGTTGGAAGATGAAGTTACCCCAGTTTCGGAATGATAGGCCTGGATTCGAAAAAAGTATTGGTTGGAATTGAGCCCAGAAACTGAAAACTCCTGAATCTGCTCATTTAATGGTGGCTGCGGATGAGGCAGTGTTTCAATGGTGGAAAACACTTCCCCATCAGTGGAAAACTGAATTCGCAGGGAATCAAAGGGAACTGGTTGCAGAACTGATTGACCGGTTGTAGTTGCCACCTGGTAATTAGACCAGGAAAGGCTTATCTCCCCTTCACAAAAATCAGATTCGGGAGCACTCAAATATATGGTTCGATGGGAAAAGCTGGGTTCAGCAAGGATTTCTTCATCAGGACCAAAGGCCACTACATAATAAGCTTGTGCTCCATTGCCAGCGTTTACCCCATTATCAATATAGGAAGTAGTAAAAATATTCGGAATATTTGCAATTTCACCGTAGGTTTCATTTGGAAGCTGACGGTGAATTTCTATGTAGCCCTCCGTTTCCGCAGCACTCAATGTCCAGCCAATAATAACATTACCTGAGCCAGGAATAACAGAAACCGAATCAATGCGAAGGGTATTTACATTTTGTGAAAAACCCTCTGGGACCAATGCAAAAATCAGCGCAATAAAAAAAACAAGTCCTCCTCCGAAGCCTACGGAAAAATTTCTCCCCATATAAAATTGAATTTTTGACGCAGTATATTTAGCATCAACGAATTTAAGGCAAATTTATTGAAATGCCTATAGTTTTCCGGCCACTACTTCGATAAGGCTGTCTTCGTGCAGGTATTGACTTGCGGTTTCCATAATGGATGTGGCGGTGGTGTTTTTCAGTTCGAGCAGAAAATTTTCGTAATAGTCCGGCGTTATGCCGAAAACCAGTAATTCCTTAAATCGGTCGGCTTGTGCAAAGGGCCCGTCGAACGACCGCAGGAAACTTCCTGATAAGTAGTTTTTGAGGGTCGTTAACTCCTCCTCGCCGGCCGGCATTGTTCTCAAGTTTCTTATTTCCTGATAGATCTGATCGATGGCAGCCTGGCACACCTCTACCCCAACCTGTGTGCCAACAAAGAAATAACCATCGCGCACCAACGAAATCACTGCCGAATTGATGCCATAGGTAAACCCTTTTTCCTGACGTATGTTTTTCATAAGTCTGGAGCCAAAGAAACCACCAAGCAAGGCATTGGCAATCATCAGCTGGTGATGGTCAGGATGGCTGCGTTTAATGGTGCGTTTTCCCAGCCTGATGGCCGATTGCAAGGCCTCGTCTTTTTGTATCAGCAATTTCTTGTTGCCATTGGCAACAACTTGGTAAACCGGCTCGGGCGGCTGCATCTGAGGACGTTCCCACTGACTGTTGCCAAAAAACTTCTCAAGCAGACTGGTCATGTTGTCTGGCAGCTTTCCCGAAGCAATAATATTGAGATTTCCCGGGTGTATCCATTGTTTGTGAAAGGCCAGCAGGTCGTCGCGACTGATCTTGTCGAAGTCGTTTTTTCTGAGCCGATATCCGTAGGGGTGCTGGGGGCCAAAAAGCTGCTCACTGAAATGAAGCCTGGCTAGGTAGGCCACCTTGCGGATGCTGATGATATGCTGGTGCTTCTGGTTTTTTAAAAGAATATCCAGTTCGCCTTGCGGATAGGAAGGTCCAACCACTATTTCCTGCACCATGCCAAGCACCGGCTCCAGGTATTTCTTCAGCACATAAACACCTACAGAAACGAGATCCTTCTGGGCATCCACCTGCAGGTGAGCACCGTAAAAGTCGAGCATTTCGCTGATTTCGCGGGAGGTCTTTGCGGTGGTACCGGCTTTGAGCAAGTTAGCTGCCGAATAGGTAACCAGCGGCTTGTGCTGATGATAACTTCCGGCCAGAAACAACAATTCAACCCTTACGATATCCTCGGTTCCGCCTTCCACAAGGTATACGGGCACCCCGTTTCCCAGCCGCCCTCTTTCTGGTACAATAAAAGGCAGGTGCGTTATTATGCTGGTGGCTGGCGTTTGCTGGCGGTTTATCATATCAAGAATTAAACGGATAGGTTGGTTTTTATAGAATGGTATTGCAGCACCGAGGCCCGCTCGGGTGCAAAAAGACTGCGCGCAGTTTTCTGGAGCGTATCAGGGGTTTGTTCGAAATAAAAAGAGGTCTGCTGATTAAGTAACTCGGCATCGCCCAAAAGTTCGTAGTATGCCAGGTTCACAGCCTTTGCCATTACATTGCTTTCAGAAAAAATGTGTGAAGCCTCGGCCTTGTTCTTGATTTTCTGAAGCTCACGATCGCCCAGACTTTCATTCTCCAAGGTGCGCAGTTCATCAAAAAAAGCTTGCTCGGCGGCTTCCATGCTTGTTTCTTCGTGAAGCTTGCCGGTAAGAATAAACAGTCCATTGTCCATGCTCCCGGTAATGTATGCATTTACCTCACTGAACAGCCTTTTTTCCTTTACCAGGTGTTGTACCAGCCTCGACGAACTGCCATTGGAAAGCACGTCGCTTAGCAAATCAGTGGCATAATAGTCATCATCGGTTCTTTTGCCGGTATGAAAAGCCATAAAGAGCTGATCGAAGGGCACTTCGCGCTCCACCCGCAAACGGCGCTGCATGGTTTGTGCGGGCTCCACCGGGAGCTTTCGAATGTATGGCTCCCCGGTGCGAATATCGCCAAACCATTTTTCAGCCATTCGGAACACCTGGTCAGGATCCACATTTCCTGAAACAGACAGAATGGCGTTGGCCGGTTGGTAGAATTTTTGAAAGAAATGTTGCACCTCGGCCAGTGAAGCATCGCGAATGTGCGAAATATCCTTGCCGATGGTGGGCCACATATATGGATGTTTTTGGTATGCCAGGGGGCGCAGGAGCATCCATACATCACCGTAGGGCTGATTCAAATAGGATTGCCTGAACTCTTCTACCACCACGTTTTTTTGTAATTCAAGCTTTTGTTCCGAGAAAGCCAGGCCCAGCATGCGGTCCGATTCAAGCCAGAACGCGGTTTCAAGATTCTGCGCGGGCAGGGTATCGTAGTAATTGGTAAGGTCGTTGGTAGTAAAAGCATTGTTTTCGCCTCCGGCATCCTGCAACCGGGTATCGAAATCGGGTATGTTTACCGAGCCTTCGAACATCAGATGCTCAAACAGGTGGGCAAACCCCGTGCGGCCTGGATCTTCGTCGCGGGCACCCACATCGTAGAGTACGTTAACGGCGGCTATTGGAGTGCTGACATCGCGATGAACGATGACCCGCAATCCATTGCCTAAAACTAATTTTTCAAAACGAACCATGAAAACTTTTCTTAATCCCTGATAAAGATGTCGGCCTTTGTCTTGGGGCGCTTAAAATCGAGCCATTCGAAATTGCGCAGCCGCCGCTCTTCTTCGGGAAGTTCATCGACAGGATACAGGTTGGCATCAGCATCCTTCAAAAAGCGTATGCCCACTACCTGCCTGTCTTCCACGTAAATGACCAGATCGGAAGAGAGTGCCTTGTTAATGCCCACCAGACTGCCATCTTCCTCCTTCACATAATAAATGGTTTCACCATTTCCAAACACATCGATACGGCGAAGATCATTGTCAATAAAATGCCCGGTAATATTCCGGCCTTTCACCTGGTTAAATCCGATATCTTCTTCTTGTGAAATAATGAAAGCCGCTTCAAAAAGGTGGGCGGCAATAATTTCTTCTTCAGAAGTTTGTATCTCCATACGACGGGCGGTGAGCTGGTGCACATCAGACCAGATAATGGGGTTATGATAAAGGTAGATGGTAGAATCGCTGAAGTTGTAGACAATCGAGTCTGAGAGGCCTTGCATGTCCTGCCTGAAAAACTTTGCTTTGTGATAGGCAAAGACAAATTGCTCCTCCGAGTCATCGAGATAAAGCGCCCGAAGGGTGTCGGCATGCATAAATAGCGAATCGCCCTCTGAAATTACTGTTAGCAGGGCTTCTTTTGTCACCACCGACAGACCTTCCCGCTCCCAGTGCTCGGCAAAGTGGCCTGTTATAATTGAATTCTGCACCGTATCGCGAATAACAACGTTTCGGTCGGCGCGCCCATAGCCCCGATTGCGGTCGTAAAACAGACTGTCGCCGGTGATGGATTGCTCTCTACTTTGCAAAAAAGCATCCTTGCTGAAACGCGAAATATCACGGCGGGTGTCGTACCATCCGTTGCGACAGAATATGGTGTTTTGATCGCTCACAATGGTGGTGGGGCCAAAGAAGTAAGCTACCTCCGTAAGGGTATTATAGCGAAGGGTGTCAGAATCCATCACATACTCAGGATTGACCAGCTTAACATTATCCTTAAAAAAGAATTGTTTGTCATTTACATAATAAAAGCCCCAGCGGCTGGTAAGTGTATTATCGGTATCCACAATTTTGCCGCCACCCACGTAATTGGCTGTATTTTTTTCAAGGTCGTAAACAAGGTGATTTGTGGTTAGTCTCATTTGCGGGTCAATCATAAGCACATTACCCGTAAGTTCAGCAATGCGGGTGTTGCCGTCGTATTCAAGCAAGTCGCCGAAGATGCTTACTGTGTCGTTTACCTGGATAAAAATATTGCGAAAGGCTGTCAGGCGGTTTTGACGGGTAAACAGGTAGGCGCTGTCGCAATACATATCGGTGCCCTCATGCATGAAATGCACATTGTCGATAAGCCGGCGGGCATCTTCGTCGATTTCCCTGGCAAATCGCATACTGCTAGCCGAAAAGTCGATGGGCGTTTTTTTCTGCCCAAATGTCTGTGGCGACAAACTTAGCAATAGCAGAAAAAAAAGCAAAAAGCAGGAAAATTTGATTCGCACCAACATTTATCTTTACAGGAAATTTACATAAGTAAGCCACATTTGCAGTTAATTCAATAACTGAAAAAACAGCAAAATGTTTTACAATAAGCTATGCCGGTTTCACAAAACACGGGCCAGTTTGAGACGAATTACAATCTTTTATAATCTTTTGAGAAATAATCGTCAATCTCTTTCTTCATCACGGGCATGAGCAACAAAATGGCAATCAGGTTGGGAATGGTCATAAAGGTGATTACCATATCCACAAAGTTCCACACCAGGTCAATACCCCATATCGAGCCAAAGAAAACAAAGAGGGCATACACATAGTAATACGGGGTAATGGCTTTGTCGCCAAAAAGGTACTGGGCGGCGCGGGTGCCATAATACGACCATGCAATAATCGTAGAGAATGCAAACAATAGCAGGCCAAATGCAATGATATGCGGAGCAAGGTAGCCCAAATTAATTTCGGCCAGGCCATTTTCGAAAGCAAGCACAGTCATACTCACCCCTTGCAGGCCCGATTCCCAGGCGCCTGTCATAATAATAACCAAGGCGGTGAGGGTACAGATAAATAAGGTGTCGATAAAGGGTTCAAGGCTGGCCACCATGCCTTCGCGGATAGGATAGGGTGTTTTTGCCGCTGAGTGTGCCATGGCTGCCGAGCCTTGTCCGGCTTCGTTGGAAAACAAGCCCCTGCGCACCCCCATGGTAAGGGTAAGAATAAAGGCTGAGCCAACAAAACCGCCTTTGGCAGCGGTGCCCGTAAAGGCATCCTCAAAAATGAGCATAAAAGCCGGCCCCAGGTTTTCGATGTGAAGAATAAAAATGACCAAGGCCGCCAAAAAATATATCACCGCCATAAACGGAACCAGACGCGAGGTCACCTCTGCAATGCGCTTAAGGCCACCCACTACAATAAGCAATACCAGGCCGGCAATGACCAGACCGCTGATCCAAGTCGGAATCTGATAACTGGTAAATAACACATCGGTCATGGAGTTGCTCTGGGCCATATTACCGGTGCCCATTGAGCAAAGCACCGCTGCCGAAGCAAAAATAATAGCCAGGGTCTTGGCATGCTTCCCCAGCTTGTCTTTGAGGCCGTATTCCATGTAATACATGGGTCCACCAGAAACGGTACCGTCGGCATTGAATTTTCGGTATTTCAGGCCCAGGGTGCACTCAACCAGCTTAAGCATCATTCCAAAAAAGCCGGTGAACCACATCCAGAATATTGCTCCCGGACCACCCAGGTAAATGGCCAGCGCTACACCAACAATATTACCTGTTCCTACTGTAGCTGAAAGTGCGGTGGTAAGGGCCTTGAAGTGGCTCACATCGCCATGGTCGCCTTTTTTTGCATATCTCCCGGCCAGTATGGCAAAGGAATGGCCAAACATCCGAACATGTAGAAAACGGAACTTAAATGCGAAATAAATGCCGGTGGGCAAAAGCATGGCGAGCAAGAGGTAACCGCCAACATATTCGTTGTAGAATACTATTATGCGGTTGAAGCCTTCGAGGAATGCAGACATAAGCGTTAGATTTTAAGGATTCCAATACTATTTAAAAAGATGATGGCAATGGCCACCGGGGCAATAAACTTGATAATAAAATTGAAAGCGCTGTAAAGCCTGATTTTGAGGGCTCCTGAGTTTGAAAGTTCGTCTTTTACATCGGCGGTCATCATAACCCAGCCCACAAAAAGCACAATGAGCAAACCTCCCAGGGGAAGCAGGATATTGGAGGCGGTGAAGTCGAGCACACCAAAAATTGTCAAACCGCCAATATTGACATTGCTCAGCGAACTGAACGACAGGGTGCAGAAAACACCAACAAAAGTGGCAGCAGTAGCCGACATAATGGTTGCTTTTCTGCGGGATATATTCAGTTCCTCAACGACGAAAGCCACAACTACTTCCAAAATGGAAATGGAAGAAGTAACGGCTGCAATGGCCAGCAACACAAAGAAGATTAATGCAAAGAAATACCCTCCGGGCATTTGCTGAAAAATACTGGGCAATACGTGGAAGATTAGTCCCGGCCCTTCTGCCGGGTCAAGCCCAAAGGCAAAAACAGCCGGGAAAATGGCCACACCAGCCAGAACGGCAATTAAAGTATCCGCGATAGAAACCTCGGCTGCGATGGTTGCAAGGTTATTGCCTTTGCTGATATAGGAACCATAAGTAATGATAGCCCCCATGCCGATGCTCAGAGAAAAGAACGCCTGTCCTAAAGCGGCAAGAAATACCCCTGCAGTCAGTTCTGAAAAATCAGGCTTAAAGAGAAAGGTTAACCCGCCCATAGCTCCGGGAAGTGTAAGAGACCGAATGGCCATTATAAGAAGAAGCCCCACCAAAAATGGCATGAGAATCTTTGCGTATTTTTCAATGCCTCCTTTAACACCTGCCAGGATGATCCATGCGGTCATGGCCATAAAAATAACCTGCCAGAATAGGGGCCAGAAAATTCCGGTGTGAAATTCCTGGAACATGCCTGCAAGCTCTTCGCTCGACTTATCCTGGAAGGCATGGGTAATTGACTTTATAATGTATTCGAGGGTCCAGCCAGCAATGGTGCTGTAAAAAGCCAGGATCATAAAAGCGGCGGCAATGCCCATCACGCCAATGATCCACCAGGGTTTGCCGGGAGCCAGCTTACGAAAAGCCCCAAAAGTATTGCGTTGCCCGCGGCGGCCAATCACCAGCTCGGAGAGCATAACCGGTATTCCGAGCAGGAGAATAAAACCGAGGTACACCAACAAAAAAGCGCCTCCCCCGTTTTCGCCTACAACGTATGGAAAGCGCCAGATATTTCCAAGCCCAATGGCGGAACCGGCTGTGGCACACAAAATGCCAAATTTGCTGGTAAAGCCATCGCGGCCCTCATTCCCCGAAAGTGACATATGGCAGTGTTATTTGTTTGTTGTCGTGTCTTTACGAGTTGCTCGCAAAGGGCCAAAAATATAAAATTATAGCGTTATGGCAACGGCAAACAAAAAAAATTGAAGGATCGCAGCAAATCAATTAAAAAAGAAAAGGGAATACGGGCTTAATTCATCCTGACCATTGCTTCAAACTTTTTGTAGAGGTCAAGCACGCCAGGGTCAAGAAAAGGCATGTAATTGGCCATAACCACCACCGCAATTCCAGTGTTTATGTCGATGCTGTAATAAGCATTCAAGATTCCGCTCCAGTATGCTGAACCTGCTTTCCGGCCAAAATCATTGTCAACCGTTTGTATACCCCATGCCAGACCCTGTCCTCTTCTTTCACCGGCTGAAGGATCCACCGGGTTTCTTTCTGGCCCGAGCAGGGCAGGCAACTGGTCTTCGAACATAAGTATTACGGTCTCTTCCTTCAAGATTCTGACGCCATTCCATTCGCCGCCATTCAATATACATTCAAGAAAATTCAGGTAGTCGTTCATAGTGGAAAAAAGCCCGCCACCACCGCTGAACTGCACAACGGGCAGTGCAGATATTCTTTGGGGGCTTTCGATGAAGTCGGGCTTGTCGGGTGCCACCCGTGTTCCTACCGAAACGATAAAGCTCTTCAGCGAGTCGGGCACATCGAACCAGGTGCGGTTCATTTGCAGGGGGCCGGTAATGTTTTGCCTTAAATAGTCTTCCAGATTCAACCCGCTGATATCCTCCACCAGGCGACCGACCCAGTCGGTGCTGGTACCGTAAATCCATACATTCCCCGCCTCGGTGAGCCGCGGCAGATCGCGATGAGGCCAGTCTTCGGGCTGCTCAAAACCTGCCAGGCGTTCATTCATAAAACTGTAGCCAAAACCCGAGGTATGGGTTAGCAAATGTCTGAGGGTTATAGGCCGCCGGGCTTCAACAAGCTGCCTGTTCGACCGCAGGATAGGGATCAGGTCAATTTCAGGCAAATAGAGGTTTACAGGCTCATCGAGGCCAATAAGGCCCTGCTCCACCAGCTGCAGCACAGCCACACTGGTAATGGCCTTGGTCATGGAGGCCATCCGAAAAATATGATCAGGTGTAACTTCGCCTTCTTCTGACCAGATGGCCCTGCCGAATGGCTGGGTATATCGCTGACCTGAAGCCGTTACAAATCCAAAAACCATTCCCTTTATGCCCGATTGCTCCCATGCCGGTTCAAGCTCCTTGAAGAACCCTGAGGTTTCGATGGATTGTGCATAAGAGACCTGAAAGCCCAAAAAAACGGTTAATGCAGTAAAAAGAATGCCCCTCCTAATATATTTAATCGCACTTTGCATTATGAAAAATTTTCGTAAAGATCAAAAGTAACCATATTATTGAAAAATTTTAACCGGCATTTGTTTGTCTTCATTTTGGTTTTTTGAAATAATTTTTTATTTTTATGTGCTAATAATTTGCAGTTAAATCTAGTTAGCTTATTTATTTCCATTTTGTTGCAAGCTAAGACTGCAAACATTTTAAGTTTTTTCAAAGACCACGAGGCATGGCCTGGAAAGACTTATTTTACTTCAGCAAAGGCGAGCGCAATGGCATTCTGGTATTGCTTGGCCTGATCATCCTGGTGCTTTTTTCCCCGGCGATATACCGTTACTTTTTACAGCCAACTTCCTATGATTTCTCAGCATTCGAAGCCAGTGTTGTTGAGTTTGAGACCCGCCTGGAAGAAATGCGTGCCGCCGCTGAAGCAGAAAGGCTCGAAAGAAGAAGTTTTTCGCGCGAAGCAACGGTTTCAGCAAGCCTGCGTCTCACTCCCTTCCCCTTCGATCCCAATCAACTCCCTGCCGCTGAATGGGAGCGCATGGGCCTGCCTGCGCATGTAGTCCGTTCCATAAAAAATTTTGAAAACGCCGGTGGCAACTTCCGATATAAAGAAGATGTAAAGCGCATCTACCTCATTTCTGATGAAATGTACGCCCAGCTTGAACCATTCATTGAACTGCCTTCGAGGGGAGCCGCCAGCGAAATGCCAACCAGCCTGAGCCGTTTTGCCGAAAGACCCGACCCTGCTGAAGCCAGGGCATCGCTGCGCATCAACCTGAATGCAGCCGATACTACCGAACTAATTCAACTCTATGGCATTGGACCCGCCTTCAGCCGCCGCATTGCCAGCTACCGCGATTTGCTTGGCGGATTCCGGTATCCTGATCAACTGCTCGAAGTATTTGGCATGGACAGCACCCGCCTGGAAGGCATTAGGGAAAACCTTGTGATTGACACCATTGGCATCAGGAAAATAAACCTGAACCAGGCCGAATGGGCCGACCTGGTGCGCCACCCATATATCGACCGCAACATTGCCAATTCGCTCATCGCTATTCGAAATCAGCACGGGCCCTATCAGTCGGTTAACGACATTCGCCGGTCGCAATTGATCGATGAAGCGCTTTTCGGAAAAATTGCTCCCTACCTGAGTGTAGAATAGATTAAACAAAACGGAGCCAAGCTTGTTATTTAGACATAGACCAAATAACAATAAGCTCCACAACCCAAAAGCATTTTACAATGAAACGAATTTACAAGATAATGATGGTAGCAATGGTATCAGCCTTTGCATTTGCTGCTTGCCAGCAACCCGTCAAAGAGAGTGAAACGAATAATAACCAAACAAAAGAACCCTTAGCTATGAAAGATCAGAGTGGAAAATACACTTTACCCGAATTGCCTTATGCACATGATGCCCTTGAACCTTATATTGACAAAATGACCATGGAAATTCACCATGGCAAGCATCATCAGGCATATGTAACAAACCTGAACAACGCCATTGCAGGCACCGAAATGGAAAGCATGGATTTGATGGACATTTTCAAGAACATGAGTCAGTATCCTGCAGCCGTTCGCAATAACGGTGGCGGCCACTGGAACCATACTTTCTTCTGGGAGATTATGGCCCCCAACGCTGGCGGCCAGCCCTCAGGCAAACTCTTCTCAGCCATTGAAAAACGTTTTGAATCTTTTGACAAATTCAAAGAAGAATTTGCCAAGGCAGGTGCTACCCGCTTCGGAAGTGGCTGGGCATGGCTTATTGTTGATGCCAATGGCGAACTGCAAGTTACCAGCACCCCAAACCAGGATAATCCTTTTATGGACGTAGCAGATGTAAAAGGTCAGCCCATTCTTGGAGTGGATGTTTGGGAGCATGCATACTATCTTAAATATCAAAACCGCCGTCCTGAATATCTGGAGAATTTCTGGAGCGTAGTCAACTGGAACGAAGTTGCACGCAAGTACGAAGAAGCGGTGAAATAATATCACAATCATTGGGTGATGAGTGATGGTGACCGGCAGCGTCCTTTACGGGACCTGCCGGTCTTTTTTTTGGCTTTTTCCTGCCACCTTTAAAACATAGTTGGTCATAATCGCCCTCCGGTTCATCCAAAGATTTAATTACCAGTAAAATAAGTTCGGGGATTTGGTTTTTTTATCCAAGTCCCTTTTGCTATATTTGCGGCGAATTTTAGAACGAATAAGCATAAATCAAAATAATCCATCCATTAACTAAAAATTACAGGAGATCTGTTATGAGTTCGAAGACCGGAAAAATTACGTCGCAAGAAGCGATTGCACTGGAAGACAAGCACGGAGCCCACAACTACCACCCCCTGCCGGTGGTTCTTTCGCGTGGCGAAGGTGTATTTGTATGGGACGTTGAAGGAAAGCGCTACTATGACTTCCTTTCGGCTTATTCGGCCGTAAACCAGGGTCACTGCCACCCGAAAATTGTTGACGCACTGATTGAGCAGTCGAAAACGCTGGCGCTCACCTCGCGTGCTTTCCACAACGATGTGCTGGGGATTTACGAAAAGTACATCACCGAGTATTTCGGTTTCGACAAGGTGCTTCCGATGAACACCGGTGCCGAAGGCGTAGAGACTGCCATTAAACTCTGCCGTAAATGGGCTTATAAGAAAAAAGGCATTCCACAAAACGAAGCCAAAATTGTGGTTTGCGAAAACAACTTCCACGGACGCACTACCACCATCGTTTCATTTTCTAACGACCCCGATGGCTATGGCGATTACGGCCCCTTTACCCCCGGCTTCATTCGTATTCCCTACAACGATGTGGATGCCCTGGCCGAAGCGCTGAAAGATCCCAACGTGGCTGGCTTCCTTTTTGAACCCATTCAGGGTGAGGCCGGTGTTTTCGTTCCGGACGAAGGCTACCTGAAGAAGACCTATGATCTCTGCAAGAAGCACAACGTGCTCTACATTGCCGACGAGGTACAGACCGGCATTGCCCGTACCGGGAAATTGCTTGCCTGCGATCACGAAGGCGTGAAGCCCGACGTATTGATTCTTGGCAAAGCCATCAGCGGCGGTATCTATCCCGTTTCGGCGGTGCTTGCCAGCGACGAAGTAATGCTGGTGATCAAGCCCGGACAGCACGGCTCTACCTTTGGTGGTAACCCCGTTGCTGCAAAAGTGGCCATGGCCGCCCTCGATGTGGTAAAGGATGAAAAACTTTCAGAAAGGGCCGAATACCTTGGCGAGATCCTGCGCCGCGAACTGCGCGCCATCAAGTCGGATATGATCACCCTGGTGCGCGGAAAAGGCCTGCTCAACGCCATTGTGATTACACCCAAGAACGGCAAGGAAGCCTGGGATGTATGCCTCAAAATGGCCGAAAACGGACTGCTGGCCAAGCCCACCCACGGCGACATCATCCGCTTCGCTCCCCCGCTCGTCATCACCGAAGAACAACTCATGGAATGCGTGGAAATCATTAAAAAGTCCGTGCTTTCGTTTGAATAAAAGCACCCCCTTTCGGGGAAAACAAAACCGCCCTGGTGATTATCCGGGGCGGTTTTTTTGTATTATTTTAAAAAAATTTATTAATTCCTAACAGGCAAAAAGCTTCTAATTGAGAGCAATTCTGTTGAGATTAATTCCGTATCATCAAAATCATAGAATGGATAGTGTCAACCAATAAAAAGGGATACTTCTCAAAAAAAACGAAACTTGCTTCATTTGTCCGAAGGACATTAATTTCAATAGCCTTGAAAATCTGTATGCATTCGTTTTTCCCGTAGGGAATAAACAAAATTATTAAATGGGTTTAAATACAAACATCTCATCGAACTCAATATCAAAAGCCTTTAAAAATCCCAGATATTCTTCTTCAAAAGATTTCTTTTTATGATGTTCTTTCTGGTTTTCAATATATTTGGAAATTTCAGGCACCTGAGATTTTCCATATGTAAAAGCACCAAAGCCCTCCTGCCACGAAAATCTACCTTTTACAAATTTGTTTTCATTTATCCATAAAGAAGAGCTTCGCTTAATATGATAAACCAAATCTGAAGGAGATTGTGTTGGTTTCATACTTACCAGGATGTGGATGTGATCAGGCATTCCGTTAATAGAAAACAATTTATGTCCTTGCTTTTCAATAATCCCTGCTATGTACTTATAGAGAAGCCCTTGCCAGTTATCCATAATAATTGAACTCCGGTTTCTTACTGCAAAAACAAAATGCACAAATAATTGGGTATAAGTGTTTGCCATAGAAGTGTTATTTTTTAAAATACCAAAACAAGAATAAAATGGTAGAAAATGAACCATTAAAGAATTTTGGGAGCTTTGATAATAATTAATGCCCTACGGGCAAAATGAATCTGAAAGGAATAAGATTCTATTGAAATTTAAGCCCTACGGGCTAATCATATCCAAAACAGATCAGACGCAATCCTGTCTGCAAAGAGGCGGCCTTTTTCCGTCAGGATCAGGTGGTGCTCCGCTTCGAACATCAGTCCCTGTTCAACATAGCGCCTGGTTTGCTTCTCCAATTCTTCTCTTTTTTTTTCTCCCCATCTCTCCTTCACCCTATTCAGGTCGCATCCCCACATGGTGCGCAGCGAAGTCATCAGGTATTCGTCATATTGCTGGGCGGGGGTGAGTTGTTCGCTTTCAAGGGGCAGGATTCCTTTTTGAATGCTTTGAATGTACTTCGTGGTATTAGGCGGGTTCCATGAGCGTTCGCTTCCGCGGAAGCTATGGGCTGATGGGCCAAGGCCAAGGTAATGCTTGCCCGTCCAGTACGACAGGTTGTGGCGCGAAAACTTTTCCGGAAGGGCAAAATTGGAAATCTCGTAATGCTCATAACCATTCATTGCCAGCACCTCCCCCATGATCTCGAACTGCCTTACGCTTTGCTCCTCCTCTACCGGCTTGGCCTGCCCGCGGCGGATAAACACATCCAAGGCCGTTTTGGGCTCCACCGTCAGCGCATAGGCCGAGATATGCTGAATGCCAAAATCAACGGTGCGCTGCAGGTTCTCCCTCCACTGACTGTCGTTCATGGTAGGTGTGCCGTAAATCAGGTCGATGGTCATGTTTTCGAATCCCAGCTTCAGGGCATCTTCAATGGCCCGGACCGCCTGCCCCGGGTTGTGCACCCGGTTCATATACTTCAAATCGGCTGCATGAAACGACTGAATGCCGATGCTCA
This sequence comes from Bacteroidales bacterium, assembly GCA_041687035.1. Taxonomy (GTDB): domain Bacteria; phylum Bacteroidota; class Bacteroidia; order Bacteroidales; family UBA7960; genus UBA7960. The sequence goes on along the minus strand of JAWLCS010000044.1, from coordinate 3,061 downwards.
AACGGTTGATGGGCGTTTGCCGCAGGGCTTCCAGTTTTTCGTAAGTCAGGTCATCGGGATTGGCCTCAAGGGTGATCTCGACCTTTTGATCGAAACTGAAATACGCTGCCAGACGTTCAAAAATGTTGCTCAGCTCGCTGATGCTCAAAATGGAAGGCGTGCCTCCACCCAGGTAAATACTGTCAAGAGGAAATTTTTCACCGGATTTTTCAGTCTTTCCAAAAAAATCATGGCGAAGTTCGATCTCTTTCAACAAACTGGCCAGAAAACCTTCCTTTTGCCGCTGCGACACCGAGAAGTGGAAGTTGCAGTAGTGGCAGGCCTGACGGCAAAACGGGATATGGATGTAAATTCCAGCCATTGGTGAAAAAATCAGAAATGATGCTTTCGCGGCACGGCATTCACCCGCAAGCCGAAGCCAAACATATCGTTGGTGAAAAGGCTCTCGCCGGTCTCCTTTTCTTTTTGGCGCCGGGCCAGGTAGCGCGCATCCACAAACCAGCCCGGGCGGAACTGGTAGCTGGCGCTGAGCTCACCCAACAACACACTGATCTGGCGGCCCTGCAAAAAGGTATTGTTGAAATCGCTGGGGCGGTCGCGGTAGTCGCGCAGAATATTGCCGCCATAATTCACCCCGCCCATATCGGTGCCCTGGGTGTAGGAGAACAGCGCGGCGCTGACCTCCAGGTTTTTCATGGGGCGGTAGCGCCCCATAAAGGCCCATTCGGCCAGGTTGGCGCCCACCGGGTGCGCCAGCGGCTGGCTGTAATGCGAATAGCTGGAGGCGGGTCGCAGACCAGAGCCATACGTGTCATAGTGCTGATAGACAAACGGCCTGATCAGGTTCACCTCGCCCTGAAGGTCAAGGTCCTTAATACCGAAAATATCTGCTGTCTTCAGGCCTAGCTGCAAACCAAATTTATTGCGGTGGGAAGCAAACCCAGTGAATTTACGTTCTTTACGCAATCCAAGTCTAACCAGCATGGAATCCATATCGCTGCGGATGTCACCAAGGTAAAACTCGTTCACCAGCAGTTGACCATAAACCCCCAGTCCGCGGGTAATAAGGTATTCCCAGTTCATTCCTACGGTCACCTTGTCAGCATCGCCCACATAGTGCTCAATGGCACGGTAGAAGATTACCGGGTTAAAATAGTGCCAGTCCATCCCCCTCCTGTTCAGGCTGTCAGAGCCCCCCACCATTACATTTTCAAAAAAACCCAACTGAAATTTTTTGGAAATCTGAAATGAAAGCTGGTGGGTAATGGCATACTTTGGATCATAAGCATTCCCTCCAAGCGAGCGGATCGGGTAATCCACAAGATGCGCAAACTGGTTCTGGTAATGGAACCATTTATAGCGGGTGTTGATCTTCAGAAAAAGGTAGTTGTTGGCATAATCCGACTGCAGCAACGAGCGGATGCCGTGTCCGCTGAAATTGCGGTCCTGCCCGAAATGGAAGCCTATGTTTTCAGTTGCCTGGAAAGCGATATACCCGCGTGCGGTAAAAAAATCCACCCCGCCCTCACCAAAGCCTTTGGTCCAGCCTTCGCCGGGTACGGCCCCACGGTGCCACTGCATTTGCCGCCGCACATAGTCGGGAAAGCGGGCCTGGTTCTCCGCCAGGAAAGTGTAAAAACCCACCTTCTTGTTGATCATGCCACGCACCTCCACCCCGCGGGTGTTCAGGTAGTGAAGATTCTCCACGCCCTGTTCCTTGTCGAAGGTCAGCTCCAGCACCGGATTCACCGAAAGGAAAAAATCCTCACCGTGGTAGCGGAAAAAATCATGCGGGAAGGCATAAAAACGCTTCAGCACCGGACGTTTCGATGAGTCGACCGGGGCACTTGCCCATTCGGGGTGGCGCTGGGTAAACTGATACAGATTGTAACGGTCGACGGCAGTGAGCTTTTCCAGGGTGGTGTCGGCCTGCTCGGCAAACCACACGGCCGCACGGCGCTCCAGGGGCTTCAGCGACGAATGAAACTGCGTGGCATGCCGCCCGCACAGCAGCTCCAGGCGCTGCAGCAACTGATGATCGGGGCTGCCCGCTGGCAGAAACACACTCTGGGCTGGCAACATTAGCCAAGCCACCAGCATTATTATGATCAAACCAAATCTCTTCATGTTTTATTCCGGTTTTTATTGGCCCCTTCCGGGGAAAATAACGGCCAGATCAAAAATAACCAATAAATACGTTGGGATGATTCATTTTCTTTATATTTGAAAACCCAACCCGGCCATCCATGAACAAGAGCGAGCGCAAAGGCACCGAACTGTATCATTTTGAGCAACTTTCGGCATTTACCGACATCCGGCACTTTGTGTCTTCGCGCAAGGGTGGCTTCAGCGAAGGTCCCTTTGCACGCCTCAACATTGGCTTTCACGTGGGCGACAGCAGTTTTAAGGTGCTGCAAAACCGGCAGAAGCTGGCCGATGCAGCAGGCATCGACCTGTTCTGGTTCGTCTTTGCCAACCAAACCCACAGCGGCAACGTGGCCGTGGTCGATGCCGCAGGCCGCGGCAAAGGCGCCACCGAAAAGCGAACCGCCTTAGAAAATACCGACGGTATGGTGACCAACGTAGAGCGTATCTGCCTGTGCGTGCAGGTGGCCGACTGCGTGCCGGTGCTGATGTACGACCCCGTTGAGCGCGTCATCGCCGCCGTGCATGCCGGCTGGCGCGGCATCCTCAAACGCATCGTGCCGGCCACCGTCGAAAAAATGATACAACACTACGGCTGCCGCGCCGAAAACATTGTGGCAGGCATTGGGCCTTCCAACGGACCCTGTTGCTACGAAGTGGAAGAAGACGTGAAAAAGGAAACACTTATCTCACTAGGCTCCCTCAACGGCATCATTACACCCGGCAAAAACCCCGGGAAATACATCTTCGACCAGTGGAACGCCGTAAAAATGCAGCTCCTCGACATCGGACTTAAAGAATCCCACATCGAACTCGCAGGCATTTGCAATCAGTCCCAGCACGAAACATTCTTCTCCAACCGAGCCGGACAAGGCGTTACCGGGCGGTATGCCGCGGGGATAATGCTATGTAAAAG
>JAWLCS010000043.1:17380-27083 GCA_041687035.1 Bacteroidales bacterium | reverse complement strand
TTCAAACGAACGGATATCTATTCGGTAAACGACAGCCTGAAAAACGACCTTTACTGCCTGCCGGCCCTTTCGCCAAACATGCCATGGATAGATACCAAAGCACCCGATCCAGTTTATATTTGGAAGCAAAGAGGAAGAAGTATTATCTGGCAGCCAGCATTGACAGAAAATCAGCTAAACGAAAGTAAGCGTTTTGTCATTTACTTGGAGCCAGCAAGTTCCAAAGCCGAAAGCTGCGGGCCAGTTTGGTTCATTACCGGCGAAAACCATTTTGAACTGCCCCGCCGCCCCTGGCTGCAACGCGCCCGCTTTAATATGAGCGTAATTGCCGTGGATCGAATGAGCAACCAAAGCCCTAAAAGTGAAATAGTTCGAGTAAGGTATTAATTGTTAATTATTCTTCACTTTTCTCTTTAAAGGCTTCAATAGCCTTAATTTCTTCTTCGGAAGCAAGGTTGGCCATGTATTCTTTAACCAGTGCGGGAGGCTCATCGTTGATTCCCACAAAAACCATGGCACCGCTGTTCATGCAATAGCGCAGCCCGGTGGGTGGCGGGCCATCGTTGAACAAATGGCCCAGGTGCGAGCCGCTGCGAGAGTCGACCACCTCGGTGCGAATCATTCCATGTGAACGATCGGTTCGGTAAAATACAGCGCCAGGCACAATGGGCTCAAAAAAGCTGGGCCAGCCGCAGCCAGAGTCGTACTTGGTATCAGAAACAAACAAGGGCTGCCCGGTGGCTGCCGAATAATATATACCAGCCTGCTTGTTATCGAAGTATTTGCCGGTATAAGGTCGCTCCGTTCCTGCATTGCGAAGAATGTAGTATGAGTCGGGAGCCAGCAAGGCGCGCCATTCGGCCTCGGTCCTCGATACTTCATATTGGCCCGGATCGTTTTCTTTCACATTTACGGTCATATCATTGGAATTTTTTTGATTTTGGCAAAAAGAGAGAAAGGGCACGCTTATAATTAGCGCAAACAAAAAAAGTCTGTTCATGGTCAATCATATTTACTTAATCAACTATTTGAATAATAAACAATAAGACGAAGGGGCTTGTTCACCCAAATTCCTGAAATTAGAGACAGAAAATCGGTGGATTTTCCCTTTGTTTTCCATCAAATGTTTATATTTACCGCGCATTCCCAAACAAAAAGTGTTTCTTTCGCCTGGCAGGTCTTTCAGGGGTTGAAACCGGGTTTAACCAAAAAAGCAAACCAAAATGAACGAAGTCATTCATGCTCAAACCCGTCGCGATTTTATCCGTAAGCTGGCCATTGGCGCCGGTGGGTTGGCGCTGGTAGGTAATTTCGGGGTGGTGTTTCGACTGCATGGTGCCACCGGCAATATGCTCCGTGGTATTGTGGTCGATTTTACCAAATGTACCGGCTGCCGCACCTGCGAAACCGTATGTTCGGCCTTTAACCACCCGGTGGAGATAGACGGCGAAATGCTTAACGGCTTGGGCAACCCCTGGCTTTCGAACATTAAGGTGCATTGGTATAATCCCGATGTGGACATCCCCATGGTTTGCTCGCTTTGCGAAGATGCTCCCTGCATCGAAGCCTGCCCGGTGGAGCCCGACGAGGTGACCGGCCGCAAACCCATGTACCGCGACCCGCTTACCCAGACCATACGCAACAATCGTGAAACCTGCATTGGCTGCCGCCGCTGCATGCGCGCCTGCAGCCGCCAGCGAACCGGAGTGATACACATGGACGCCAACCGCAGGCCAATAGGCATGTGTACGCTTTGCAACGGCGATCCCAAATGTGTGAAATATTGCTCGTTCGATGCCCTGAAATACGTGGAGCTGCACGATGACACCGAGTTCCGCAAAATGTCGCCCGATGCCGTGGCGCGCATCCTGATCGAAAGGTTCTACGACATCAGTATTTGATTTTCCCCGAAAGGGAAATAAAAAAAGAAAACCTGTAAAAAACAAAGAAAGAAAAAATGAGCGCCAACGGATATTACGGAATATTGCTTGATGTGAACCTTACCACCCGCGAGGTGAGCCGCTTCCAGGTACCTGAAAAAGACCTGAAAATGTTTGTGGGCGGCCGTGGGCTGGGAATGAAAATATTGTGGGACAGGCTGAAAGAACCGGGAATTGACCCATTGGCTCCTGAAAACCCGCTGATGATCATGCCCGGACCGTTTTTAGGACTTCCCATACCCTCCGCTTCACGAACCACCGTCATTTGCAAGTCGCCGCGAACTTCACCCATCGATTCGCCATTTGAAAAAGCCTCTGGTATAAGCTATGCTAGTATGGGCGGCTTCATCGGACCCGAGATCCGTTTTGCCGGCTACGACGGCATCATCATCCAGGGCAAAGCCGACACACCGGTTTACCTTTATATTAGTGATGGAACTGTGGAGATCCGCGACGCCAGCCAGTTCTGGGGCATGGACACCGACGAGTTCGACAGGAAATTCATTGAGCACCTTGGCGACCGCCGCTTCCGCAGCTGTTATATAGGCACAGCCGGCGAAAGGCTCAACCCCATGGCCTGTATCATCAACACGGCGGCCCGTGCGGCCGGGCGTGGCGGCACCGGCTGCGTGATGGGCTCCAAGAACCTGAAAGCCATAGCAGTGCGCGGCAGCGGGCAGCCCAACGTGGCCAACCACAAGCGCTTCCTTGAACTGCTCGAAAAGTCGAGGGCCGCTTTCGCGGAAGATACCGAAAGCCGCCGCTCGTGGCGCTATGGCGGTACGGCCAACTCCATCACCTCGGCCAGCGACCGCGGGCTGCAGGCCGTAAAAAATTTCCAGGAAGGCACTTTTGAGTATGCCCACAAGATCGGCGCAAAAGCCGCCCGCGAGCAGATATGGCAACGCGACTTCTCTTGCTTCTGCTGCAAGCTGGCCTGCAAAAAGAGTGGTGTAGCCAAAGGCGCATACGGCGGACTGGTGCACGATGGACCCGAATACGAAACCGGCACCATGCTGGGCGCCAACCTCCTGATCGACGACATCAATGGCCTGAACAAGGCAATATTCATTGCCGACGACTACGGCATGGATATTATCTCGGTGGGCAATGCCATTGGGTTCCTGATGGAAGCCTACGATAAAAAGCTGATTACCAAAGAATTTCTCGATGGCATCGACCTGAAATGGGGCAACGTGGATGCCACCATCGAAATGATCCATCTTATGGGCAAAATGGAAGGCATAGGCAAAGAGGCCTCACAAGGCATTAAGCACCTTTCAGAAGTCGTAGGGCAGGATTCGCACAAGTTTGCCATTCATGTAAAAGGGCACGAAGTGGCTGCCTGGAACATTCACGCCCGCCCCGAATGGTTTGGCATCTCTTATGCCACCTGCAACCGCGGTGCCTGCCATATGCATGGCGGAAGCCCTTCGGCACAAAACCAGCTGGCCCTGCGCGACTCCATCGGCGCCTGCAACTTTGCCAGCAGCTGGTTCCGCAACGAATTGGCATTCCATAATTTCATGTCGGCCATTACCGGCATTGAATGGACCGCCGAATCGTTCGAACAGGCTGGTGAGCGCATCATTAATATGGAGCGCATATTTAATTATCGCGAGGGATTTTCAAGGGCCGATGACGCAATCCCCGACCGCTTTTTCGAAGACGCCCCCACCCACGGACCTTCAAAAGGCATACTGGTAGACAGGGACGCCTTCAGCAAAATGCTCGACGACTATTACACCCAGCGCGGATGGGACATGGAGACCGCCTCTCCTTTGCCTGAAAAAATGGCAGAGCTCGGACTAGAATTCGCAAGAGCATAAAACTTGCACCGGCCCTACCCGATTTTATGACTTTTATTAAATGAGCCGGGCTTTATCAGTAATAGCTATTAATCATGAAAAAGGCCATCCTATTTCTTTTTGTTTGTTTTGCGTTGGCTGGTGGTTTAAAAGCACAGGCAGACTTTGATTACACCGTATCATTGACGCCGGTCGATGTTCCAGACTTTCCAGGTTTACATTCGTTTGCCTTTGGCCAGCATGATGGAAAATGGCTGCTGATAGGAGGACGTCGCGATGGCATACATGCCAGGCAACCATTCGCCAGCTTTTCTGCTGAGTTTAACAATACCGACATTTTTGTAATCGATATTGCCACCCGGCAGACCTGGGCAGCTCCCTTGAGTGTGCTTCCAACAAGTATTGGCGAACAGCTACAGTCGACAAATATGAACTTTTTTCAGGCTGCAGACACGCTCTATATCATTGGCGGTTACGCCTTTTCGGCCTCGGCCCGCAATCATATCACCTTTCCAAATCTGACTACCGTTATGGTGCCCGATCTCATTGATGCCATTATCAACCAGGAATCCATCCAGCCTTTTTTCCGCCAGATTGAAGATGAAATTTTCGCCGTAACCGGAGGCCAACTTGGAAAACTTGGCAATACATTTTTCCTGATTGGCGGGCACCGTTTCGACGGAAGGTACAACCCCATGAACAACCCGACCTTTCAACAAGAATATACCAACCAGATAAGGAAATTTACCGTTGCCAACAGCCAGGGGCAGCTATCATTTGGTAACTACGAAACCATTACCGATGAGGTGCACCTCAGACGAAGAGACTACAACTTGCTACCCATGGTTTTTGAAGATGGCTCGGCAGGCTATACCATTTCTTCGGGGGTGTTTCAGATCAACTTCGATCTGCCTTTCCTCTATCCTGTCGAGATCAGGCCCGACGGCCATACACCTGTGACCAATTTCAACCAGTACCTGAGCAACTACCACGGCGCCAAGGTTAGCCTTTTCGACAGTGAACAGAACTGTATGCACGCTCTTTTCTTTGGGGGCATCAGCCAGTTCTTTTTCGAAGACGATGTATTTTACCAGGACGATCTGGTGCCTTTTGTGAAAACCATAAGCAGGCTTACCCGAGCGTCGGATGGCACCTGGCACGAATTTAAGCTGGCAGAGGAGATGCCCTTTCTGCAGGGAGCCAGCGCAGAGTTTATTCCCAACAAGGAGCTGCCCCACTACGACCACGAAGCGATTATATTAAGCCAGATTTCGTCTGACACAATTCTCCTGGGGCACATTGTGGGCGGCATTTTCAGCCCGGAGGCCAACCCGTTTAGTTTCAATCAAACCCATCTTACCGGGGCCGATTACTCTATCTTTGAAGTGAAACTTATAAAGAAGACAGGAACTACCGGGGTGGAAATAAACGGCGCCAACCCTTATGAAGTGGAGGTTTTTCCCAACCCAGCCAGCGACCGGGTTAGCATTAGGTACCAACTCAGAAACACAAAGCCCACCGAATATTTTATCACCACCACAGAAGGTCGCATCCTGGCCAAGGGCATTTTTTACGACCAAAGCCAGGGCAGCAACCTCCACACCATTAGCCTTCCACCCGAACGAGGCTTAATGCTGCTCACCCTGGTTTTTGAGAACAGATTTTTTGTCACAAAGCAAATAATAAAACAATAGTAATGGCGAGACATGGCTGAGATCCGGCAATATACTTTAATTTCAGCAAGGAAAACTATGATAATCTTCAGCGACAATAACATTTACAAATGGGCCTGGTGGCGCAAAAGGAGCAAACTGCTGTTTTGCATCAGCTCCGGGCTGATTTTCGCAATGGGTGTAACCATTCTCACCTTGTTTTTAAAACTTCTGAGAGAAGGCGGCATGGATGTTACCAGTTCGTGCCTGGCCGTTTTCGGCGGAAGTTTTGTTGCTGGTTCCTTGTTTAGCATCATTCTATGGTATCAGAACGATGACAGATACAAGCAGTGGCAAAAAAAACAACAATAGCCTCTTTTCCCCATAAAAAAGCCCGCTAAACTAATGGTTGGCGGGCTTTTTAATTACGTAAAAGCTTCCTTAATGGATCAAAGATGCAATGATCTCCTCGCTTTCTTTCGAAGCAACTTTCATAACCCTGGGAACAACCCCTTTCATCATGCCACCCACCAGGCCGGTGTTCATCCAAGAGACATAGGTATTACCATTTGACTTCTCGTAAATGGCCACCCGACAAGGCATCATTGACATAACCACCCGCTCTTTGTCACGACTCAAAATCTCGTAAGCGTGCTCAGGATGACAAAGTTCAAACACTTTTGCCTGCAATACGTCTTTCCCGAAATTGGCCATAGTTTCCTGCATATCATGCGTGGTGGGAATTTTCCAGCCCTGGGCAAGAGCAGTTTCTTCAAAAATTTCTACCGATTGCTCAAAGTTAAATTTACTTTGCCGTTCTTTCATCATTACTGTTTGTGCAAAAAGGAAAATCACAAGGCCGGTTAAAATTACACCTGCCAGCACACCCAGTAAACCAAATAATGCAGTTTTTTTCATGTTAATTTTTTTAATTTTTAAATTTTTGGCAAAAATAATTTATTATAATAATTTATGTAGATTTTTAAATAAGTTTAACAAATTCTGAATAAGAAAGCCTTTAAATAATCATCTCTTTTCTAACAACCAACTCAGATCTCCATAACCTATATAACTAATAATTAATGACTTGCAAAAACCAGCAAAAACAAACCTATTTCTATAAAAAAAATATTGCCTACTTTTAATATAAGTTTTTAAGGAAAGAAATTTCCTTGAGATTTTTAATTTTAATTATTTTCTATTATGAAGAAAGCTTTTACTCTTATAATCATTCTTTTCGCCTTTTTTGCACATGGACAATTTGTAACCCCCGGCACAGGGGTCCGTTGGGACCTCCAGGCCCTTGCAGAGAACTCCGACGGAGTAGTTTTTGAAAACAACGGCCATTACGAACTTAATGGCAACGTGGTGATCAGTGCCAACGACACCCTTGAAATTCTGACCGACGCAACCCTCTTGTTACATGATCTCTCTTACATTGAATCTTATGGTGTATTTATTGTTGATGCCCCCAACCAGGCAGTATTCTCTGCGCTTGACCCGGAATCGACCGGCACCAAATGGCGCGGCATAAGGTTTTACGAAGGCCATTACACCTATTTACACAATGCCACTTTCGAATATGGGGGCGGTCTAAAAGTGAACAACGGCGGGACTTTTTATATGGACGCTTGCACCCTGCGCTATAATTATTACCTGGCAGGCTCAACGTCCGGATCGCTTTCCTCTGGGGGTGTGCTCGACATCTCGGGTCCGGCTACCGTGGTAAACAGCAACATCTACGCCAACCAGCGGGCCGCCATTGCAACGGCCTCCAATGTGGCCAGCCCAATTATTTTCAGGGACAACTACCTTTTCGGAAATACCACCGAGAATTCAAACCGTCCGCAGATCAACTTGGGTCCCTCCGGTCCTGGAAACACCACTCATATTGTGGGAAATACTGTTATTGGCAATGGCTTTACCAATTCCGGAGGTATTGCTTACTCTTCTTTGCTTGGTGTAGCAGGAGATGTAGTAATCGATTCTAACTATGTGGAAGCTAACCGCTACGGAATAGCCATCACCGGATCGGGCATGAATGCATGGGTGCGTTACAATACTTTGATCGACAATAACATTCAGGACAATCCCTCCCTGGGTGGAAGTGGCATTAACTTTACGGCAAGTTCTACCGCCGCCTATCAGCACGCAATGGTTACCGGGAACTATATTGAAGGAAACCTCTGGGGTATTACCATCGTGGGCTATCCAGTGATAAATATGGGCAATAACGACCCCGAAAACTATAACCCTGGTCTGAACGTATTCAGCGGCAATGGCAATGGGGGCGTCATCTACGACCTATACAATAACGGTCCTGTGAACCAGATGGCCATGGGCAACCTTTGGGATGTGGAACTGCAAGATGCCGAAAGCATTGAGACTGTAGTGACCCACCAAGCCGACGATCTGGCACTTGGCCTTGTTACCTATTTACCTGCCGCACAGACGATAACCTTTTCAGTTACAGGCGCGGGCAGCCTCCCGCTCGAAGGTGTTAGTATTGCCATTGAAGGTCAGGAGAATAATCTCTCCACCGACGAAGACGGTTTGGCAGACCTGCTGATAATGCAAGGCGCCTATAGCTTTACCGCTACAATTGAAGGATATAATGATTTTACCGGAACCTTCGAGCTGGGCGCTTCCGCACTGATGGTTCCCATTGAAATGGTGGAAACCACTTACACCCTCACCTTCATGGTGACCGATGGCGAACTGCCATTGGAAGGCGCGAACATCGAAATTGCAGGTGAAACCCTCACTACTGAAGCCAATGGTGAGGCCAACATCATGCTGGTCAACGGCTCCTATCCCTACCAAGTAACCGCCACTGACCATACCACTGCCACTGGTGAAGCTGTGGTAAACGAAGCCGATTTGGAAATAACCGTTACCCTTACTTCCACCGTGGGAATAATAGAAGTGCAAGGCTTTCGTATATACCCAAACCCCGCTTCATCCTATGTGATAGTCGAAGGTGTCAGCATTCAGAAAGCTGAACTGCTGCAGTTAACGGGCGTGGTGGCCAGAACCTTCGAGAATCCCACCATCAACCTCAGCCTCGAAGGCCTCAGACCAGGATATTATTTTCTGCGCCTATACACCAGCGACGGGCAGGTGAAAGTTCACCGGATAATGATAAGGTAATTATCAGCAGCTTCAACAGCTTGCTGTTTAATAAAGCAGGGACAGGTCGTGACCTGTCCCTGCTTTGTTATCCTTAAATGTTTGGATAAGGAACAAAACCCGTTTCCCCTTTTACCTCAGGGAAGCGCTGATTGATCCAGTCTTCACGGGCTTGTTTCAGTCGTTCTTTACTTGAAGAAACAAAGTTCCAGTCAATATAGCGCGGTTCGGGGAAGGGATCTCCGCCAAAAACATACACCGTGGAATTGGCCGCTATTTCAAACTCGCATAGCTTGCTGTTGTAGGCAATCAAAAGCTGCTGAGGCCCAAAGGAATTCCCTTCAATTTTTACCGTTCCTTCGAGAATGTATAATGCACTTTCTCCATATAAATCCTTCCCTATACTGATCTTTTGTGCTATGCTGCTATTAACCTCGATAAAATAAAGCTTGCTGTGAACCGGCACGGGCGATTTCTTTTCAAAGGCTTCTCCGGCAATGAGTTTAATCTCGGCACCACCTTCTTTCCAGTGTGGAATTTCACTTGCTTCCACATGGGTAAAGCTGGGTTCGATTTCTTCAAGCTCTTTAGGCAAAGCCACCCATATCTGCATACCATGAAGGGTTTTGCTTACCTGGCGAAGGTTTGCCGGGGTTCTTTCTGAATGCACCACCCCTTTTCCGGCGGTCATCCAATTGACTGCACCGGGTTGAATTTCAACCTCATAACCCATGCTGTCGCGGTGCATGATTGCTCCTTCAAACAGATAGGTAAGGGTGGAAAGCCCGATATGCGGATGGGATAACACATCCAGGTTTTGCTGCTCGTTCATGCTGGCAGGACCCATATGGTCAACAAAAACAAATGGACCCACCGACCTTTTTTGGCGAAATGGCAACAGACGCCCCACAAGGAAGTTGCCGATGTCTGCGGCTCTTTCCTCAATGATCAGTTCAATGTTCGACATGGCCTGAGATTTTCTGGTTAGGAAAAGCGAAGGATTTCAATTGCTTTGGTGGGGAAAGATAATAAAAAAAGGCCAAAGATTGACTTTGACCTTTAATGTCGGGGTGGCAGGATTCGAACCTACGACCTCCTGCTCCCAAAGCAGGCGCGATACCGGGCTACGCTACACCCCGAAATAGGATATTTAAAGAACATTACGACCTTCCCG
>JAWLCS010000043.1:0-17280 GCA_041687035.1 Bacteroidales bacterium | reverse complement strand
TTTAAAGAACATTACGACCTTCCCGTTAAAAATCGGGACGCAATACCGGGCGGAGTTTATCCCGACCCTTTTTCGGGACTACACCCCGAACTAATAATATTTTAAAGAACACTACGACCTTTCCGATAAAAATCGGGACGCGATACCGGATCCCGACTCCCTTTCGGGACTACACGCCGAAAATATGGTGAAAAAAAGCGGAGAGAGGGGGATTCGAACCCCCGGTAGGGTTACCCCTACGGCAGTTTAGCAAACTGCTGGTTTCAGCCACTCACCCACCTCTCCGTGCTCTGTGCTGAATCTTTCTGTTACTTTTTAATCACAAAATTAGAAAGATCGTTTTTTTGAGAGTGCAAAGATAGTTAAAACATCAATCACGGCAAATATTTGCGAAAAAAAATGGGAAGCGCAATTCATCATTCAGAAATCACAAATCATCAATCAGGAAGGATGGTCTTCCCTGAAGCGTTTCAGGCGGTATTCAAGGTCTGGGAATTGGTCGCGGTGGACCAGCGACACGCAGGCACGCAATCCTTCGAGGCGCTCACTGCCAGTGATAGCCAATGAAATGGCACTGATGCCGTAATACACTAGCTCCTCGATCAGGTCGGCGCCAGAAAAGCCCGGGTAGGCAATGGTAAAGTAGAATCCATCGGCCAGGGGCTTGTCTTCGTCCTTGTCGTAAACGATATGAAAACCGTTGTCGGTAAAGAGCTTCTTCATTACTTTGGCTTTTTCGCCATAATCCTTTACCACCTCCACAAAATTGAACTTACCGTCGTTGGCGGCTTTCAGGATAGCGGCCAGGGCGTACTGGGCCGAGTGCGAAGTGCCCGAGCTCAGGGCATACACCGTACCGAATATCATTGCACTGCCAAACTTATCTGAGCTGTAATAGCGGCAAAGGCCATCGGCCCGGGTTTCAAAGAGGTGGTCGCTCACCACCATCATGCCGATGCGCTGCCCGGCATAACTGAAAGCCTTGGAGCTCGAAATCAGCAGAATGTAGTTTTCAGTGTATTTCGCCACTGAGGGCTGGAATGGGGGCACACCAGGCTTTGAGTAATCCTGTCGAAAGTCCATGGCAAAGTAGGCCAGGTCTTCCATCACTATCACATTGTATTGGTTGGCCAGTTCGCCGATGATCCTTAATTCGGTATCAGTAAAACAAATCCAGGATGGGTTATTGGGGTTGGAGTAAAGCATTCCGGCAATATTGCCTTTCATGAGTTTTTCTTCCAGCTTTTCGCGAAGTTTCTCGCCACGGTATTCGTACACATCGAAACTGTCGAACGGAATGCCCTGCACCCGGCACTGCTGCTTATGCACCGGGAATCCGGGATCGAGGAATAGAATGGTGTCTCTCTGCTTGTCCATACGGGTAATTGTAGTGAAAGCAGCAAAACTTCCCTGCATGGAACCTACCGTAGGGATACATCCGCGTGGATCCACATCGATATCCATAAACATTTTCACAAAGCGCGAAATTTCTTCTTTCAATGGTTTGATGCCATCAATATCCGGATAAATGGCAGCCACACCTCTTTTCAGGGCTTCAATCTCGGCTTCTACCCCAATTTGCGTAGGCGGCAGTCCGGGGATACCCATTTCCATGCGCACGTACTTTATTCCCGTGGCATTCTCGATGTTGTCTACCAGGCGCTTGATCTCGCGTATGGAGGCTTTACCCACGCTTGCAAGGCCCATTAACTTCACTTGTTCCTGTACTTTCTCAAAAGGGATAGGCGTATTCTTCATGATAATAAAAATGATTTTGATATTATGATTTATGTTATTTGTATTCCTTTACTCCATTAGTTGAAAACTTGGCTGCATAATAAAGAATGCTGCATAAACCACAAGCGGATTGGGCTGCAAAATAAGAAATTCCCTGCGATTTTAAAAACCCTTTTAGGAAATAAAGTTTGGCAGGGGTCGTGCTTATACAAATCCCGCAAAAGCCCCAAAGCTGGCAAAAATTTCCTGAGAAAAACTGAACCAATAAAAATTCAAAGCACACCATAAATAAATTCACAATATATTTACGCCCTCAAACACGCCTTCATGACATCACTTTTCATACAACAATTAATTTTATCAATAGCAATTGCCGGTTTATGGATCGGCACGGTAACTTTGCTTTCCGAACGGCTGGGTTCGAGGCTGGGCGGCATGATCAGCAACCTTCCCAGCACTATCCTGGTTTCGCTGCTGTTTATTGGCATTACGCAAAGCCCGGAGTTTGCCGCCGAGGCCACGGTGACCGTTCCACTGGGTATGAGCCTGAGCACCCTTTTTCTCTTCGCCTTTATTATACTGATACCCAAAGGCCTGCCATGGGCGCTTGCCGGAAGCCTGGCCACCTGGCTGGGGCTGGCTATACTTTCGTCCTTTTTTCAGGGCGTAGGCCGCGTAGGCTGGACTACCCTTTACTTTGCCGTTGCCATTGGCAGCTGGCTGCTGGCCGAAAGGGTACTTAAAATACCATCGGCCCCAAAAACCGGTAAGCGCTACAAGTGGTGGCAGGTGCTCATCAGGGCAGCCTTTGCAGGTACCGTGGTGGGAAGTGCGGTGCTGGTGGGGCGCAGCGGATCGGCCTTCTGGACTGGCATTTTCGCCACTTTTCCTGCGGTGATGCTGTCTTCCATGGTTATCCTTACCCTGGCTGCCGGACCAGCCTTTGCCCGCGCCCTCGGAAAAATTATGCTGCTGGCCAGTACCAACATCGTCATTTACGGTTTCATCGCCGGGTATTTATTTCCCCTTACGGGAATGGCTTGGGGCTCAGTCATTTCATTTGTGATTGCCACGACATGGGTATGGATGCTGAAGCCACTCTTCGACCGCAGCAAATAATTTTGCCCTTTAAACCTTCCACCAAAAAAATTATCTTACTATTTTGGCTCATTAAAAACTAACCACATTACAACTATGAAGAAAAATGGTCATTTATTCCTGTTTGCCCTTGCTTTTTTGTTCTTTTCCGGCAAGGCTTTTTCCCAAATTCAATATCAGCTTCCTCCGGCAGAGATCATTGAACTGGTAGATGCGCCGTCTACGCCAAGCATGCTTATAAGCCCCAGCAATGAGGCAGTGCTGCTGGTTTCCAACCCCGACTTACCCTCAATAGAGGATATGGCAGCTCCGGAGCTTCGCCTGGCAGGCATTCGCTTCAACCCCGCCACCAATGGCTCGAGCCGCGGACGCTTTGGCACAGGGCTTACCTTTACCAATATCGATGGCAGCAACCAGCGCCCGGTACAGGGCCTGCCCAAAACGCCTAAAATCAGCAATACTAGTTGGTCGCGCGATGGAAGCAAGGTGGCTTTCACCCATACAACCGACTCAGGCATAGAACTCTGGGTAGCTGATGTACAAACCGCAACAGCAAAAAAGCTGACCGGCGAAGTGGTAAATGATGTGCTTGGCACTACCTTCAGCTGGATGCCCGATAACAAAACACTGATCTATTCGGCAATTGTTGAAGGACGTGGCCCCGCTCCCACCCGCCCCAATGTGGCCGAAGGCCCCGTGGTGCAGGAAAGTTTAGGCCGAAGGGCAGCCGTACGCACCTTTCAGGACCTGCTAAAGGATGTTTACGATGAAGCCATTTTCGATTATTACGCCACCTCGCAATTGGTTAAGGTCGACCTGGATGGCAACAACCGCAAATTCGGACAAGCCGGAGTAATCCTGTCATACAATCTATCGCCTGATGGAAATTACCTCATGGTTACCCAAATCATGAAGCCCTATTCATACATTGTGACCCTACGCAGCTTTCCCCAAAAAATTGAATTGCTCGACATGGAAGGCAATCTTGTTCGCCTTTTGGCTGAAGTGCCGATTACCGACAATCTGCCCCAGGGCTTTGGCGCCGTTCGTACCGGCCCCCGCAGTCATACCTGGCGGTCAGACAAGCCTGCTTCCCTCTATTGGGTGGAAGCCCTCGATGGCGGCGACCCTGCATTAGAAGCCGAATACCGCGATCAACTTTTTTACCTTGAAGCACCCTTTACAGGAGCACCCATCCCCAGCCTGCAACTCGGGCTGCGGTACGCTGGCATTACCTGGGGCCGCAACGACTTCGCACTTATCGCCGAGAGTTGGCGTGCCACTCGCCAGGTGAGACTCAGTTCCTTCCATCCAACCGACCCCTCACTGGCCATGAGTTTGTTGTTCGACCGTTCAATGGAAGACCGCTACAACGACCCAGGCAGCTTCCAGACCACCCTGAACGAATATGGTCGCTCCGTGCTACAGTTCGATCGCCGCGGACGTATCCTTTACCTGTTTGGACAGGGTGCCTCGCCCGAAGGCAACCGTCCCTTTGTTGACGAATATGACCTGCGTACCGGCCAAACCAAACGCCTGTGGCAGAGCCAGGCTCCATGGTATGAATACCCCGTGCGCCTGCTCGATGCCGACCGCGGTCTGGTTATCACACGCCGCGAATCGGTGGAAGTGCAGCCCAACTTCTTTTTGCGCGACCTGCGCCGCAACCGCATGACGCAGATCACCGATTTTCCCGATCCTTCGCCCAAGCTGCGTGAGTTGCAAAAGGAGCTGGTACATTACGAGCGGGCCGATGGCATTCCCCTTTCGGGAACGCTCTACCTGCCTGCCGGATACCGCCCGGGCGTCGATGCCCCGCTGCCTACCATGCTGTGGGCTTATCCGCGAGAGTTTAAGAGTGCCGATGCCGCAGGACAGGTGAGCGGTTCACCATATACTTACACTCGAGTGGGAGCCTCCTCGGCTGTAATGCTGGCCACACAGGGTTATGCAGTGCTCGACAATGCAAGTTTCCCCATTGTGGGTGAAGGCGATGCCGAGCCCAACGACACTTTCGTGGAACAACTGGTAGCCAATGCCGAAGCGGCCATTAACAAACTGGTGGAGATGGGCGTGACCGATCCGAACCGCGTGGCCGTTTCAGGACACTCTTATGGCGCTTTTATGACCGCCAACCTTTTGTCGCACAGCAATCTTTTTGCAGCAGGTGTAGCCCGCAGTGGCGCCTATAACCGCACCCTCACACCCTTTGGTTTCCAGGGCGAAGAGCGCACCTACTGGCAGGCCCCCGAAACCTACGACCTTATGTCGCCCTTTATGCATGCCGATAAGATGAAAACCCCCATGCTGCTTATTCATGGCGTTGACGACAACAACTCCGGCACCTTCCCCATTCAGAGCGAGCGCTATTATGACGCGCTTCGCGGACATGGCGCCACCGTGAGGCTGGTTTTGCTTCCACATGAAAGCCACGGCTATGGTGCACGCGAATCAGTGTTACACATGCACTGGGAGTGGATCGAATGGCTCGATAAGTATGTTAAAAACCGTCAGGTCGAGCGATAGGAATGCTTTTCGAAAAAGCACTGGTACACGGAAGGCTTGTAAAACGATACAAGCGTTTCCTGGCCGATATTGAACTGGACAATGGGCAGCTGATCACTGCCCATTGTACCAATTCAGGCAGCATGAAATCGTGCCTGGAGCCCGGCGCAGAAGTGTTTCTTACGCCAAACGATGATCCCAATCGAAAAACGCGCTTTACCTGGGAAATGATCAAAATTAACGGGCAGTGGGTGGGCATCAACACTTCCGTCCCCAACCGCTTTGCAAAAGAAGCTATCCAACAAAACCTCATCCCCGGCCTTGAAGGCTATCGGACCATCCGGCGAGAAGTCACTTTTGGCGACAGCCGTTTCGACCTCTTTGCCGAAAAAGAAGGAGAGCAATGCTTTATTGAAGTAAAAAACGTGACCCTGAACGAGGGCGGCGTAGCCATGTTTCCTGACGCAGTGACAACTCGCGGGCAAAAGCACCTCGAAACCCTTATTGAAGTAAAAAAGGCCGGCATGCGCGCCGTGATGTTATACGTGATTCAACGAATGGATGTTGACCGCTTTGCACCAGCAAGGCATATCGACCCCGCTTACGCGGAAAAACTGGACAAGGCCAAAGCCAATGGCGTGGAAGTGATACCGCTGCAGGTCAGGGTAACACCGGAAGGGGTATTTCCCGAAAGGGTGGTTAGGTATGAGGTTTGAGGTTTGAGGTTTGAGGTTTGAGGTTCAATGTTTCAGGTTTCAGGTTTCAGGTTTCTGCACCTACTGCCTACTACCTCCTGCCTACTGCCTACTACCTACTAACACTACCTCCTGCCACCACCTTGCTGGCTCGCTCCGAAGTTTCGGATGTTATATGTGAAGGTGAGCATAAAGAAACGGTTCAGCACGTTGGATCGGACGTCTTCCACATAATTACTGGTGACATTGCGGATCACACTTTTGTTCTGATCGAGCAGGTCGTAAACCCCAAGGGTAAGTTCACCCTGATTGTTTGCCATGAATTTCCTGCCAAGGTTCATATTCCACAACCAATAGTTCTCGTTAAAATCTTCACCAAGGCCGGTGTAAATCAAATTGTTTACATCATTACGCAGCACCCAGTTTTTCATAAAAATCCAGTTGAACTTCAGCCCGCTGACATGGAAAAAATAATTATTGTCGAGCTGGGGCCTGAGGGTATTCTCCACCAGATTGTAATTGCCGCGGTAACTTAGCGTGAAGTCAATGTTTTGGCTGATATTACTGCTTAATACCACTCCGCCTGATACGGATGTGGTGTTGGCAGTGTTCTTTTGTCCGTTGATGAGACCTGGCGAGCGGGTGTAACCTACACCTCCGTTAAAATTGATATTGGTTTTAATGGGGTTAAACATAAAGCCATATGTTATCATAGAGCGAATGCTTCCATATCCGCTAAGGTTCACCGGCTGGCTGAACTGTCCGCCGCGGGGCAATTCCAGCCCATTGGGCAGCACTGTGTCGGCCTGTGCAATGAGGGTAGAGGTGGCTACAAAATCATCGGTCAAAGAGCCGAAGAAAAACAGCAGAAAGGTCCGCGATTTGGCAGGATTGGCAAAATTGAAACGGATATTGCCAAAATGACTATAGGTTTGCTTCAGATTGGGGTTTCCGGTGCTGAGCAACAGCGGGTTGGTATTATCGACCACATCCTGCAACTGGTTTACCGAAGGGGCATTGGTACGTGTACGGTATTGCAGGCGTATGTTTTGGGTCCTCGAGAGGTTGTAGGTCAACCTGAGGCTGGGCAAAAAGCTATGGAAGTTGCGGCTCAGATCTGTATGGTAAGGGGTCGTCTGCAGGGCCGACAGGCTTGCGTTCTGATAGGAAACGCCTGCCTGAATGTTTAACTTCTCGTCGCGATAACGATAAGACACTTCTCCACGATTGGTCAGGTAGCCGTTGGTCAGTTCACTCGACAAATCATTCTCAAAAATGGTATATCCCTGGCTCTGAATGTCCCAGCTGTTGGTCAACTTATTGGATTCGTTGTCAGAGTATGATACGTCGTAGGTAAACTGGAGCATGCTTTTTTCAGAAATGGGCTCGTTATAGTTCAGGCTTCCTGAAATGCCCGTGCTACGCGTTTTTGAATCGCTTTGCTGGTCGATCAGGTCTTCCACAATTACAGGGCCTTCGTAGTACTCGCTCAGGGCATCAAGCAAATACAGGTTTTTGTTGTTGTTGGCATTCACGTTGAGGCGGGTCGAAATGGAACGCCCGTTTTCGTTGAGCCGCAACCGGTAAGTCAGGTTGCTCGAAAGGCTGAATCCATTCCATTCTCGGCCGTAATCCGTTAAAGACATATTGAGGAATTGCATGTCGGGCAAAAAGCTCGAAGCATTGTTAAAGCTGTTCGACCGTGCATCCTGATAACTGAAACGCGGAGCAAATATCAGCGTATTGTTTTCATCGATCTCATATTCAATCCGCCCATTTATCCGGTGATTCATATTGCGGCGGTCTGCCTTGTTCTCCTCCAGGTAAAGCTGTGAGGCCACATCACCAAGAAAATATTGTCGATCGCTTAAACTTTCATTGTCATTCTTCATATAATTGAAAAAATAGCTTCCGCTCACTTCTGCTTTTTCGTTCCATTTGTCAGAGTAGTTCACGCCCAGGGAGTTGGTGTTGTTGATTCCACTGACCTGCCCTACCAGGTAGTCGCCACGGTCAAAGGAACCTCCTCCCCTGCCGCCACGGCCGCCGCGACCCGTAGAACCTGAGAAACTGGATAAGTCTTCGGAAGAGAAGTTTTGCTGGTTGATATTGTTGCTCATACCCAGAATGGAAATGCGGCGATCGCCCAAAAAGACATTGGTTACCAGGCCTGCCTGATAGCGGGTCTGATCGCCATATCCGGTGTAGACCCTTCCAAACTGCCCGTTGCGTCGGTCCTGGCGGGTAACAATGTTGATGGTCTTAACGGCTTCCCCATCGTCGAAGCCGGTAAGCTGGGCCTGATCGCTCATGCGGTCGAACACTTCTATTTGAGCGATCATTTCTGCGGGAAGGTTCCGCAGGGCAATATTGGGATCATCGCCAAAGAACTCTCGGCCATCGACCAGCACACGTTGCACCTGTTCGCCATGGGCGGTAACCTGTCCTCCCTCTACGGTAATACCCGGCATTTTGCGTATCAGATCTTCGGCGCTGGCGTCTGGGTTGGTTTTAAAGGCCGCTGCATTGTATGCGGTGGTATCGCCCCGCTGCACGGTAGTGGCTGCCTGCCCCGTAACCACCACTTCGCCCAACAGGGCCTCTGTCATGCCCATGGCAATGCGGCCAATGTCGTGGCTGGTCTCGATGGCACGTATGGTTTGCGTAACCGGCTCAAAGCCAAGGTAAGTCACTCGCATATTATAGCCGCCACGGGCCACGTTGAGATTGAAAACACCCCTTTCGTTGGTAATGCCTCGAAAGATGCGCGTGGTGTCGCGATTGTGAATCAGGGTAACATGAGCCCCGGGCAAAGGACTGCCGTCACTGCCATCGATCACCGTGCCGCGCACCGTCACCTCGGCCTGCTGCCCTGAAGGCTGCTGACGCTGAGCAAATACAGAAACACTGAGAAGTATACTGAAAATAACAAGAAGGATCTTTTTCATTTGGGCTATTGATAAGTTTTTCTTTTAGATAAAGAAACAACAAGTGGGTTTAACCCGAAAAAGTTTTTTTCAGAAATATTTACTGAAAAGAAAAAAGCAGGTTACTTTTTTCCCATAACGGCAGCCATGGCCAGCAAAACGCCCAGCACTATGCCCAGAAAGGCAGCAAAGAGCACCCGAAAATCGGCTGGAAGCAGAAAGGTGATGGTATGGGCAGGAATCCAGAAAAACGGAATGGTTTTGCGAAACACAAAGCTCCATTGTACTTTCCAGTTGATGCCAGTCATAATCTCACCCATCTTTATGGGCCGCAGCAAGCCCGCCAGGGTGCCGCCATTGTTTTCAATATGGGTATCGGTTATTTTGTGCAGGGTCATCATAACCGGTGCGTAGATCAGATTCATGGCAGCACTGATAGAAAAGGCCACAAGCAGTTTCAAACCGCTGAATCCACTGTCATTGAAGGCATCAGGGGCATTCTTCAGCCCAAGGTAGGCTAAAAATTGTGGGGTGCCCACCGAAAAAATCACAAAAGCCATTTGAATGGTGAGGCCAAGCAAACCCCACACCAGGGCGCGCGGAAGAATGCCAAAACCAGGCTTGTTGTAAACCCCGGTTTTGATTCGTAACCCAATCACCTCGCCCAGTGTGGCCAGCAGTGCAAACTTTACAAAACTCATAATCATGCCATGCTGTTGGTTAAACTCCTTATAGACATCGAGCAATGGCTGGAAAAGAAAAAATGGAAGAAAAAAAAGGGCAATACAGGTAATAAAAACTACATCCTTCTTTTGCATAAGGGTTTAAAAGATAAATAATGACATTATAATTTTTTGCAAAATTAAACCATACAGGCAAATTACCATCTAATATTCATATTATTTGCATAATATTTGTTAATTCGGTCCACAAGATTGATTATTTTTTGGAAGTCCGCTATTTTTATTGAAATTTGCCACTGCAAAAAAAGAAAAGCATTTTTTTGTAACTTATTGTTTAATAAATATCAAAATTGATTTGAAAAAATCAAAAAACTGGCTTAATAAATGATTTCACCAAGGCTTTTCTTTTTTTTTCTGTCTTTGTGCATTCTTTTTTTCCTGCCTGAAGAAAAAACATTTGCTCAGGAGCAAGGTGCAAATCAGGCTGAAGAACTTTCAGCAATAGAAATAATCTTGCTTCTGGAGCAAAAACACAACATCCGAATCTTTTTTAATGAAGAATGGTTTGGCGAAAGTAAATTCAGCAACCGTCTTCTTGATGAGCCACTACCATTGGCACTCGACCAACTGTGCCGGGCAAAAAATCTTAAGGCAATGACCGTAAGAGGGGTCATTTTCCTGATTCCTGACCAAGAAAGTCGCATTGGGTTGTCAAGCGCGGGCGACATGATCATGGTTGGTAACCCTAATGAATTCGGGCGTTTTTCCAGGGTAACGGTAACCGGTAAAGTTTTTGACGGGAGCACGGGTGAGCCCTTATTTGGAGCTGTAATTTATGAACCTGAGACAGGACGAGGTGCAACAACAAATCCAAACGGAATTTTCACCCTGGAGATACCTGCAGGTGAGGTTCGCCTGAGGATATCTTATCTCGGGTATGAGGAGAGGTTTCAGCATTTGCGTGTTTTCGGACCCGGAAACATTGATCTGCAACTATTTGCAAGCAGCACCCAATTGGACGAAGTTACTATTATGGCGCGCAGGGCAGGGCAGAACCTGGAGAGTTCGCGAATGGGTATGATGTATCTTGATGCCAAGTCCATAAAAGAGTTGCCAGTTACCTTTGGCGAGAAAGATATTGTAAGAAGTATTACACTTTTACCCGGAGTACAAACACTGGGCGAGTTTGGCGCAGGTTTCGTTGTGAGAGGAAGTAGCACGGACCAGAACCTTATTCTGATAGAGAATGTTCCGCTTTTTAACCCTTCTCACCTGTTTGGTTTAATTTCTGTGATTAATCCTGATTTGCTTAGCAGTGCAAGCCTTATCAAATCAGGAACCCCAGCCAGGTATGGCGAACGAGCCGCTTCCGTGCTAGACATAAAACTGGGTAATGGCCTGGACGCCAAGGAAGGAAAACTTAGAGGCGGTATAGGAGTAATGAACAGCAGGTTACTTCTTGAGGTTCCTGTAATTAAGGAGCGGGCCAGCTTTGCCCTTGGCGGAAGATTTTCAAACCCGGATCTATTCTTGAGGAAAATGCCCACAGAAGATCTTTATAACAGTTCGGCAGGCTTTTTTGACTTGAATGGTTTAGTGAAAATTTCCTTAGGTCAAAAGAACCTTATCACCCTCTTCGGTTATTATTCGGCCGATCAATTCAGCTTCATGGGCGAAACCAATTACGCATATGCCAGCACCCTTGGGTCGCTGAGATGGAACCGGATCCTCGGGCCCAGGATGTCCTCTACGCTAATCCTTGGGCAAAGTAATTATGGGTTTGAGACCAGCGAAGTGCCAGAGCTGAACCCAACCGTGCACTTCAGGTTGAAATCAGCCATTAATTACCAAACTGCCAAATGGAGTTTAAACTTTCATCCAAATCAGCAGCATAACATTGAGCTAGGAATAAGTGCAGTAAAATACGACATTGACCCCGGGCAGCTCACACCAATGGGGAAATTTTCCGTAATAAAGCAAGATCAAATGGAATCTGAACAAGCACGTGAACTTGCTGCTTATTTAAGCGATGACTTTTCGTTAAGCGACAGAATTAGCATGGAGTTGGGTATGCGTGTAAATCTTTTTCAATATCTGGGACCTGCAACAATTTATTTTTACGAGGAAGGACTTCCAAGGATTTTTGAAAACATTACTGACTCTGTTTTTTATGACAGCAGTAAAGCGATTAAAAGCTATTCAAACCTGGAACCCCGAATTGGCATTCGCTTTAGCACTGGTGAATATAGTTCTGTGAAATTTAGCTATACAAGTATCAATCAACACATTTTTCTAATTTCAAATACCTCAATTATGGGGCCTGCTGACCTTTGGAAGCTTAGCGATACACACCTGAAACCTTTGCGAAATGATCAGTTTGCTCTGGGATACTATAAGAACTTCAAAGAGAACACCATTGAATTTTCGGCAGAAGCTTATTACAAACTCATCAATAACGCCTACGAATATAAAAGCGGTGCTGAGATAGCCATGAACCGGTATATCGAAACGGACATGGTTAAAGTTTATGGATACAATTACGGGCTTGAATTTTTACTTTCCAAACCTGCCGGGAGGCTCTCCGGATGGACATCATACACTTATTCCATATCGAGGGTAAAGTCAAACAGCCCGTTCCCTGAATCGCAAATTAATAAGAATCAGTATTTCCCCGCAAATTTTGACCGGCCTCACAACCTGGTTATAAATACTAACCTGAACCTTTCAAGGCGTTGGAGATTTGGTGCAACCTTCAATTATAGTACCGGTAGACCCGTGACACTGCCTGAACTCAGTTATTTTTACGAAAACAATCACCTTTTATATTTTTCTGACCGGAACAAATACAGGCTCCCCGATTATCACCGGCTTGATGTTTCCATCTCGCTAAATGAGAATTTAAGGCTAACTGGAAGGGGAAAAAGCAGCTTCACTTTTTCGGTCATGAACGTATATGGAAGAAAAAACCCGCATTCTGTTTTTTACAAAAAAGATCCGGGTGGCGCCTGGAGCGTTCCAACCTTTAAACTTTACCAAATGTATATTATTGCTCGTCCCATACCCACATTTACCCTAAATTTTACCGTGTAATAATGAAAACAAAGGTGAGGATTTTCTTATCAATTGCAGTAATGTTAACCCTGATGTTTTCTGGATGTCAGGAAGAATATTTTGCCAAACTTGAAAAAGTTGAGCCTTTGCTGGTAGTGCAGGGATTGGTTACTAACCAGACTGGTCCATATCAAGTAAATCTCAGTTTGTCATGGCGTTTCCAGGAACCACCTGTGTTTAGAGCGCTAAGCGAGGCCACTGTTAGCATTTTGGTGAACGATGGCACAAATGTTAACCTTCAGGAAGAAAACCCTGGAAGCTACTACACCCCAGAGGGATTTATCGGTGAAATAGGGAAAGAATATACTCTTCAAATCTTAACACCAGATGGCCATCAATACATTTCATCACCCCAGGTAATCTTGCCGCCATTGAATATTGATTCAATTTATGGCACCAAAAGCGAAAAGGTTTTTTACAGGCCTTCTTCGGTTTCAAATACCCTTTTCGCTACCAATGTCCCCGGAGCTTATGCATTCATTAATTCATCAAGTTCAGAAGATAATTCATCCAGATTCAGGTTTTCATCAGAATTGTACGTTCAATATGGGGTTCCCATTTCAGATACACAGTTTGATGCCTGCTGGATAAAGAAACCCATCACCGGGTTCCAGCCAACTGATCTTGGATTCTTCTCCAATCTTGATGAAGTGAGTCAGGAAGTTGGGTTTATTCCGGTATTATCAAACGGCATCCCATTTTTGGGATTTCCACCAAATCTGCTCTATAATCAGGTAAGGGTTGTTATCAACAAGGTTTTTACTTTAAACGAAGATTCCTACAATTTTCACAAAGCAAAAAACGATCAACTGAGTTCATCTGGGCGAATCTTCGACCCGATAGCCGCCCAGTTGCCTGGCAATATTAAATGCCTCAGCGATCCTGATAAAATAACCCTGGGATTTTTCGAAGCTTCTGCCGAAACAAAACTTACCTACCAAATAATAACAAGTTTAACCCAACCACTAGTAGATATTATTCCTTTGCCTTTAATGAATAATATTCCCAATGAAGGCTGTACAAGAAATCAATATCCTCCATTTTGGGTCAATTAGTAGAAAGTACATTAAAAATGACCAGACCTGCAAAAATATTTTTCTTATTGCTGATTATTGCTTTTGCAGTGTTTTGCAAGAAATCTGAAGCAAGCTATATTGTTGGCGACAGACCAAATGAAGTGGTCTTTTTGCAGACAGATCGCGATATTTATATTGCGGGTGAACATCTCTTCTTTTCTGTGGAATTGATCAATTTCCCAAAAACAGATGAAGCTCTTAGCGAGATCGTTTATCTTGCCCTCAGAAATCAATTTGGCGTAATTGAACGCATTAAATTGAATCTGAGTCAAAACCGTTTTTCAGGCAGCCTGTATTTGCCCGATACGTTGTCAACAGGGTACCTCGAACTCATAGGTTTCACCAACTGGATGCGGAATTATGATGAGTCCTGCTTCTTCAAAAAAACCATCCTGGTGGTGAACCGCTTTGATACCGAATTGAACGTCCTGAAAGAAAGCTTAAACATTGAGGACCAGGCTGAACTGGCATTTTTCGCCGAAGGGGGTCACCTCGTTGCGGGAATGGAGCAAAAACTTTTGGTTACCACCATGCCGGGCCATATCCTTCCTAATGCAAGAATAAACATCTTTTCTGAAGGTGGTGACAGCATTCAAATATTCAGCCTGAACGAAATGGGCTGGGCCACCTTCGATTGGATGCCCTCAGAAGGCCAAAAGTATTATGCTTCCATCAATGAAAATGATAAACGTTTTTACCTGCCAGAGCCTGAGCATTCCGGACATATGCTGCAAATAAGCCAGGTAAATTCAAATCTGCGGGTTGCAATGGCAGCGAACATCCCCTCGGAGCAAAAACTAAATCTGGTAATCAACAGAAATGGAAAAGTTTATAGGGAGTACCCGGTCACATTATCCAGCACAAAACCAGTCTCTCAGGAAATATTAGCCACAGACCTCGATCAGGGACTTTATGTTTTCCGGCTTATGGACGGGGAAGGACGTATTTTGTCAGCGCGCGACTGGTACATTGACAAAAGGACTGTGAACAATGCCCGGGTATCCTTAAATAAGTCTGAATTCGGAGCCCGGGAAAAGGTGGAATTGATCATCCAGCTTGAAGACCCTGAAGATGCCATCGACTGGGCCACTGTGTCCGTTTCGCCTGATGCTGGAAGAATGCCCCAAAGAATTCATTATCCATTATTTCTTACGGCTACTGATTTAATTCAGGGAAGGGGTGTTTTTCCAAATGAGGTTCTAAGATATCTTGGGAACCTGGGTCAGGAGGATATCAATGATCTCCTGATCAAACCATTACCCCCTGTGGGGAGCCCTGTCAGCAATCTGGCGAATCCTTTCAGATACTACAGGGAAACCAGCCATTTGACCCTAACGGGAAGGATTACAGAAGCATCAAGCGGATACCCCTCAGGCGGGGCAAGGATAATCCTGAATGCCCCTGATACCATTGTTAACCTGCTCTATGCATACGCAAACGAGGATGGGCTTTTCACCTTTTTCCTCGACAGTTATTACGACGACCGTGAAATCTTTCTTACACCAGAACCAGTATCAGTAACAGGTGAAGTCAGGATAGAAGTTTTCGACAAATTTGATTATAAAGCCCCATTCAGCCCAGAACCTTTTTATTTACCAGACTCTTACCGTGAGGCCATTATTGAAAGCCAGAAAATAATGGAAATAAACAAGGCTTTTGGAATACCGACCCCTTCAGAAACCACTGACAGAAAAAATCAGGCTGAGCCAGTCAGGGTATTTTCCCAAGCTGTTTATTCGATCGATACAGATGATTTCATCCCGCTTGACAACCTCCAGGAAATTGCAAGAGAGATCATTGGACCCTGGAGAATACGCCGAACGCGCACAGGAACTACCCACACGCTCATAAGCCAAACTACTTCAAATGCCATCAACGGAACGCCGGTATTGTTTATCGACGGAATCTTCACAGCCAACATTGAGCCTTTGCTTCCATTAAGCTCCAGGCATATTAGCAGCATACAAATACTCAACCTTGAATGGAAGCATGGCGATATGCATTTCCCCGGTATTGTGGCTGTTTTCACAAAAAACGAAGAATTCCGAAACCTGGAACTTCAGCCAGCGCCCGTCAGGGTTTTTAATACTGCGCACCAGTTCCCGTCAAAACTTATCTCACCTGTTTATTATAAAAATTTCAAGCAGCATAGTCAGCCCGACTTGAGGCAATTGCTTTTTTGGTTTTCCGGAGAACTTGAGATTAACAGCAACAGGGCTGAATTTTCCTGGTACACAGGCGACCTGCCTGTTGATTACACCATTTGCCTAGAAGGAAAAACCCGAAAAGGTAAATTGTTAACATTTGAAATTCCGCTGTTGTATGAAAATTAGAACCTTTTTCTGCCCCATTTTGCCATCAAACACTTTCAAATCAGTGTTCATGACAACAGTTTGGATTTTCTCCTTAAGTCAAATACTATTTGCCGGTGAGCCAGAAAAAAACCCTGGCCAACCCGAACCACGGCTTTCGGGTGAAGTATTCAGAATTACAACCAAAACGATTGGAAGCCAAAATTTTTATGACCATTGGTCTCAAGGGATGGTTGTGCTCGAATCAGGAGCAATTATTGATGACCACTTATTAATTTATAATGGTTATATTGATGAGTTAATTTTTCAGCACCCGCTCACCTATGAAACCGTTGTTGCAGACAAAAACTTTATCAGGGAGTTCAGGCTATTAAACCCCGGACGGGAAGATATTTTTATTAACATTAGGAATAGCCGATGGTATGCGTCTGCAAGTCTGGGAAGTTATTACAGAGTTTTGTTGGAAGGCAATGTTTCACTTCTGGTTTATCAGAAAGTAAAAAAGGCAGGTGAGGTGGCAGAATACACATCCGAGGGCCCTCAAATACATACAAAAGTTGAACCCGATCCTGCCTATTTTATTTTCTTGAACGATGGCAGGTCATTTTTTATCAACAGATTTAATCGCCGCACTTTTTTCCAGGCTTTTCCCGAATATAAAGAAGAATTAAGGAAGCAGTTTCGTCAGCATCACCTTCGCATACGAAACGAACAAGACCTCATAGAGGCCGTCAAAATCATTGAAAAAGTCGTTTTTTAAGGTTGGGGGGGCGAGGTTTAAAGTTTAAGGTTTAAGGTTTAAAGTTCAAGGTTAAAGTTTGGGGTTTGGAGTTGCTGCCTACTACCTACTACCTACTACCTACTACCTACTACCTACTACCTACTACCTACTGCTTACTGACATTAATCCTCGCATCCACGGCCACCACCTGCTCGCCTTTGCCCAGCAATGGGTTCAGGTCCATTTCATAGATTTCGGGAGCAGCTTCCAGCAGGGCTGAGAGACGTTGCAGCACCATGGCGAATTTTTCCTCGCTGATGCCTTGCTGACCACGAACGCCTTGTATGATCTTATAGCTTTTCAGGCTGCGGATCATGCTGAGGGCTTCATTGTTTGACACCGGCGACAGGGCTGA
>JAWLCS010000042.1:0-27279 GCA_041687035.1 Bacteroidales bacterium | reverse complement strand
TTTTTGCGCTACTTATTTGGCTTTCCCAATTTCTTCAAAGATCGTTTCACCTACTCCCTAGGCGTGTGCCCCAGCGTTTGGGGAGTGCAAAGGTAAAAAGGTTTTTCATTTTTGCAATAGCTTTGTTACAAAAAAATGCATTTATTTTTCAGACCGCTGTTTTTCAGCAAACTAAAAAACCGGCCCGGCACAGTGGCCAGCCCGGTTCGAACCAAATGAAGCGATTGTTTGTACAGGAGAACCTTAAAAACCTTATTTGCGGGCAAATTCGCGGTAGCGCATTTCTTCAAAGATCTTGCAGGTATTGATCGCCACATCATCGGCATCAGGCTCGGGTTTGGAAATGCCGCTCAGGTCGAATTGTAAATAAACCAGGGAGTGCATTTCTTCAGCATGCTGTGCTATGGCTTCTTTTACTACAGCCGGGAGTGAGTCGGGTGCTTCCTCAACTTTTACCGGAATTTCAACAATACCATTTAAGGTGTAAAACGACATGGTGCGCTGTGGCTTTCCTCCGAAGACACTTGCACTGGCAAACATCAGCATGGAGATCAAAACGGCGGTGATAATTCTTGTTTTCATGACTTGGGATTTTTTATGTTTTAAATTTTTTGGTTCGTTTTCGTGTCTGTCAATCGAATTTCCAATTGCGTGCCAAAACTTTTATTTAATTGTTTATCAGTTATTTACAAACTTGGTTTAAACTGGTGTTCAATAACTTCTGTTCGGTTTTGTTGCTGGTTTGTCCGCTATCGGACACTCCGAAAAAGGGTGTTTTGACCATATGACGGCATGAATAAATAATTTGTTACAACAAAATCCATTTTTTCAATGAATTATTTTCCAGAAACCTATGAAACGCCTTTCAATCGCGGCATTACCCGTGGAGAAACCCTTCAGAAAAGCTGTGCATAAATTTATTAACTTTGCACCGTTCATGTAAAAACACTGATATTCAAACCATTAACTGACGATTTGCAAAGCCCCTGGGATGAAGCAGAGCACTGATCTTTTAAACCGCTTCCGCATTTTTGCCACAACGCATCAACTGTTTGGCGGGCATGATCGCATCTTGCTGGCGGTAAGCGGTGGCGTCGACTCCATGGTAATGGCCAGGCTTTTCTCCCTTTCCAAGGCTGCTTTTGGGGTGGGGCATTGTAACTTTAGTCTAAGGGGAGAAGACTCGGATGCCGACATGATGCTGGCCAAAGAAACGGCCATGATGCTGGGGGTGCCCTTCCACTCGGCCGTTTTCGACACCCGGCAGCATGCTGCTGAACATGGCCTTTCCATACAGGAGGCGGCGCGCGAGCTACGCTACAACTGGTTGCGCGAAGTATCACTGGAGCACCATTACGACCTGATCGCTACCGCACACCACCTCGACGACTCCATAGAAACCATGCTCATTAACCTGATCAGGGGAACCGGGGTGCGCGGGCTGGCCGGTATTCCACTGAAAAACGAAGATATTATCAGACCCCTGCTTTTTGCCACTCGTGAAGAAATAGAGCAATTTGCCAGCGCGCACAGGATAGATTTCCGCACCGACACAAGCAACCTTGAAGACAAATACTTGCGTAACCGGATCAGGCATAAGATCATTCCCATCATTAAGGAAATCAATCCGACCATGCACCAAAGCATGCGGGACTTCCTGGACCGAATGCAGCAAGTTGCCCAACTGTTGGGCCATGAGGTGGAAAAACAGCGGGCCACCTGCATTTCCCCCGAAAGGGAAGGTTTTGCTATTGATATTGCAAAACTGCGAGCCTTGCCTCAGGCAGAACTCATGCTGTTTGAGTTTTTGAAGGACTTTAATTTTTCGGGCCCCGTTTGCCACGATCTTTATCAAAGCCTTGACGCACAGCCCGGCAAAAGGTTTTTTTCTGAAACCCACATGGCCATAAAAGACCGCCAAAAAATTTTTGTAACTCCATTGAAAAGGAATGAGGAGCCTGCAGTTTATTTAATTGGTGAAAATACCCATCAAATAGAGGTAGCCGGAGCAGCATTCTTTTTCGAGACAATGGCTGCTGAAAAAAAGTTGCAGTTTGCGGCCAATGAGGAGAATGCCATGCTAAGCTACGACCGGCTTCAGTTTCCGCTGGAATTGCGAAAAGCGAAAGCAGGCGACAGCTTGGTGCCACTTGGTATGAAGGGCAAAAAAAAGCTCAGCGACCTGCTCACTGAGAAAAAGCTCCCACTGCATCGCAAAGAAGATGTGTGGGTACTGACTTCGGCTGGCGAAATTGCCTGGGTGGCCGGTTTCAGAATAAGCGAGAGATTCAAAATTACACCTGAAACCACCAAGGTTTTCAGGGCAAAAATTGTCATCCTTTAAAGTTCGATTGTTGTATCTTTGCACGTCATCATTACATATGTGAATGTTTTTAACTTGTTTTAACAGTTCAATTTCAACCAAATCTGCATTTAAACGTTAGCATTAGCAATAAATAAACTGTACTCTTCGCATGAAATCCATTCAAAAACTTTTTAGGCACATCGTTTTGCTGGCCCTGGTTTTGACCGCCGGCACAACGGCTGCACAGATCATCGAACCGGTTAAATGGGACTTTTCGCATGAAAAAGTGGCCGACAACCAGTACGAACTTCGGTTTACTGCAACCATCGACAGGGGCTGGTCAATTTATGGCACCGACCTGCCCGAGGGCGGCCCCATACCCACCTCCATCGACATTAACGAGGGCAATGGTTTCCGAAAAGTCGGGAACCTCCGATATCCCAGGCCCGTTGAAAAGTTCGACCCGAACTTTAATATGCAGCTTTCCATGTTTTCGGGTTCGGTTACTTTTCGTCAAACCGTTGAGGTTTCCTCCGAACGTCCGGTAAGAATTACCGGCGAGGTTGGCTTTATGTCGTGCGACGATTCATCCTGCCTGCCCCCCGATTATGTCGATTTTTCTTTTGAATTGCCGGGCAGGGCGGTAGCTGCAGTCGCTGCTACTGAGCCTGCTGCCGGAGATGAATTGACTATAGAAGAAGAAGGCGACGAACCCGCAGCAGAAAGCATTGTTGAAGCCGTTGAAGAAACCATAGAGGAAGCAACAGCCCCCCTTGCCGAAAAAAGCGGCAGGCAGAAGGGCTGGTTCTGGGGTACCTTTATCACCGGCTTGCTGGGTGGCCTGCTGGCCCTGCTCACCCCCTGCGTATTCCCCATGATACCACTCACGGTAAGCTTCTTTTTGCGCAATGCTGGCAACCGCCCGCGCGCTATTCGCGATGCTCTTTTCTATGGTTTTACCATCATTTTCGCCTATGTGGTTATCGGACTGGCTATTTCGATGATATTTGGCGCCAACGCCCTGAATGCGCTGGCCACCAGTCCCGGGTTTAACTTGTTTTTCTTTGCCCTGCTGGTATTTTTTGCCGCTTCATTCTTTGGCGCCTTCGAGCTTACCATGCCCTCCAAATGGTC
Source organism: Bacteroidales bacterium (assembly GCA_041687035.1). Lineage (GTDB taxonomy): Bacteria > Bacteroidota > Bacteroidia > Bacteroidales > UBA7960 > UBA7960. Next base: position 23,840 of record JAWLCS010000042.1, on the reverse strand, counting down.
TACAGCCCTCGACAGCAAGGCCGATGAAAAAGGAGGCCTCATTGGGGTGGTCCTGATGGGTTTGACCTTTGTGTTGGTTAGTTTTAGCTGCACCGGCCCAATTGTAGGAACTCTTTTGGTAGAAGCTGCCACCAGCGGCGACGTGCTTTCTCCGGCCATTGGCATGCTGGGCTTCAGCCTGGCCCTGGCCATTCCTTTCAGCCTGTTTGCCGTATTCCCCACCGCGCTCAAGTCGCTGCCCAAGTCGGGCGGCTGGATGAACGCTGTGAAGGTAGTGCTGGGCTTTATCGTACTGGCCTTTGCCCTCAAATTCCTGGGTACAGCCGATGCAGTGGCACAATGGGGCATCCTCGACCGCGAAGTATTTATCGTGCTTTGGATCGCCATTTTCCTGCTCTTGGGTCTTTACCTGATTGGCAAGATTAAGTTTGCCCACGACAGCGACCTTAAATACCTGAGCGTGCCACGCCTGTTGCTCGCCATTGCCGTATTTGCCTTTGTTTTCTACCTGATTCCCGGACTCTGGGGCGCACCCCTCAGGGCAGTGAGTTCCTTCCTGCCCTCACCCACCACCCAGGATTTTGACCTTACCCGCGGGATAGCTTCCGAAGCTGCAGCACCGGCCGCAGCAAGCGCCATTTATGTGGGTGAAAGCGTGAAGGAAGGCCCGCACGGACTGCTGGCATTTAACGACTTTGAAGAAGGTATGGCGGCAGCCCGCAAGGCAGGTAAGCCAGTTTTCCTCGATTTTACCGGCCTGGGCTGCACCAACTGCCGCAAAATGGAAGCCAACGTGTGGTCAGACCCCCGGGTGCAGGAAATGCTGCGCAACGACTTTGTGAAGATCTCTTTGTATGTGGACGACCGCACCAGCCTGCCCGAGTCGGAGCAATTTGTATCAACCGCCTTGGGCCGCGAACGCAACATTCGCACCGTTGGCCAGAAGTGGAGCGTGTTTCAGGCCGAGCGCTATGGCATTAATACCCAACCCTATTACCTGATACTCGACCACGACGAGAACTTGCTGGCACCAGCCTATGGATACGACACCAGCATTCCGAAGTACATTGAATTCCTGGAAACAGGGAAAAATAATTTCTACCAATAAAGGCAATCACTACCGGTTGACTGCAACTTCTGGCATTTGATTATTTGTCAGACACAGTCACCCGGTAGTGTTTTCCAACACTTCATTACTCACCGGGTGGCTGCTACTTCTGGCATTTGATTTATTGTCGGGATCAGTCACCCGGTTATTATTTCCAATACCGGGTGGTATTTCAGATACAATATTTTTCCTACTTTTATCCCCTCAAACCATCAGCCATTTTCCGAATTATTACGAAGATGCAATCAACGCCCAATAAGATCTCCTGGTATACCAAGTTTGTTCTCATGCTGCTGCTGGTGTTGGTTTCGCTTTGGCGCTACCGGGAGAATATCATTTCGTGGGATACCTTCGGCTATTACCTGTATTTGCCAGCCACCTTCATTTACGACGATCCCGGCCTGACCGATCCCGCTTTTGTTTACGATGCGCTCGAGAAATACGAAGGAAGCACCACGTTTTACCAGGCTTCGCCGGGCCCTAAGGATGGCCTGATCATAAAATATTCTTCGGGACTTGCACTGGTTTTCTTGCCGGGCTTTGCCGTGGCTCACCTGGCAGCCCAGCTCACCTCCTTCCCTGCCGACGGCTTTTCGCTGCCTTATCAGCACGCCATTTTAATTACCAGCCTGCTTTTTACCTTTCTGGGGCTTTTTTTCCTGAGAAAGGTGTTGCTGAAGTTCTTTTCTGACCGCTTCAGCGCCATCCTTATGGTTTTGCTGGTGGCTGGCACCAATCTGTTTTATATTTCCGTGAACCATACCCTGGTGCACAATTACTTGTTTGCCCTGTATGCCTTATTGCTTTGGCTGGTAATACGCTGGCACGAAACCCCCACCATGCGGCTTTCGGTATGGCTGGGCCTTTGCCTCGGCCTCATGGTGGCCATTCGCCCAACAGAAGCCATCGCCATCATCATTCCGCTATTTTGGGGTGTATATAACAAGGCCACTTTCGTGGAAAAATTCAGACTGATCCGGACCCATTTCAAAAAAATTCTGCTTGCAGCAGTTTGCCTGTTGTTGCCCATTTTGCCCCAACTTATTTATTGGAAAATTTTTACAGGAAGCTTTTTATATTATTCGTACGACAATCCGGGTGAAGGGCTTGACCTGCTTACCCCTTATACCTGGGATGTATTGTTTAGCTTCCGCAAGGGCTGGCTCATTTACACTCCCATGATGGCACTGGCCATTTACGGTTTCAAAAACCTGTACGAACAACGGCGCGATATTTTCTATCCGCTACTGATCTTTGCCGTGTTGAACCTTTACCTGGTCAGTTCATGGACCACCTGGTGGTATGCCGGCTCCTTTGGGCATCGTGCCATGGTGCAGTCGTATGCCATTATGGTTTTGCCACTGGGCTATTTCTTTATTGGCCTGAAAAGACTCAGGCCGCTGTGGCGCAAATCGCTCTGGTTGCTTGCAGGCTTCTTCCTTGTGCTCAACCTGTTTCAAACCTGGCAGTATTTTAGCAAGATACTGCAACCTGATTTCATGACCAAAGCTTATTATATGGCAGTGTTTGGCAGAGTTACGCCTCCTACTGAGGAGATCAAGGGATTGCTGATGGTACAGCGCTCGCTGGGGGGCGACGATGTGCTTAAAAACCCGGAAGACTACTACCTGTATCGCACCTTTGAAATGAACTTTGAAGGCAGCCTGCTGAGCGTCTCAGGCGACAGCCTGAAAACCGACACCCGCGAAGTAATAGTCCTCACGCCCGAAAATCCCTTTACTCCCGCCCTGGAAATTCCCTTCAACCGTCTCACCATGGCCGATCACGCCTTCCTGAAGGTGAGAGGAACCGTATTTATTGACGGTGGCGATGTGGCAGAAAACCCTTTCAGCATGGTTATCACTTTTGATCACAAGGGCGGCAACTACAAATACCGGGGCAAGGACTACGAGCATTACCCACACGAGATTACCCCCCGGAAGTGGAATGTGCTTGAAAGGATTTACCTTACGCCCGAACCACGTAGCAAAACCGACCAGGTAAGAATCTATTTCTGGCTAAGGGGACAAGAACAGCTCCCTGTTGAAAAGCTGGAAGTAGAGGTGTGGGTGCCCAGAAGAGGTTGGTAAGCTTCCTTATTGTTCTTCAAGCCTTTTTATGGCAAGAAAAGCCATCAATCCCATGCCCGTTTTCAGGGCTTCCTCGTCAATGTCGAATGTTGAGGTATGCAAATTAGAAACAATTCCCCTTTCTTCATTTCTGATGCCAAGCCGAAAAAAGCAGGCAGGAACAATCTGCGAATAATAGGCAAAGTCTTCGGCTGTCATGGCCAGTTCGAGCTCTGTCACATTTTCGGGTCCAAGATATTCGCCGGCCCAGATGCGGAAGCTATCGGCCAGCTTATGGTCGTTAACCAGGAAAGGATAGCCATGATCAATAAACACATGGCATTCGCCGCCCATGGAGCGGGCCACTGAAGTGGCGATTTCGCGGATGTGCTCGTGCGCTTGCGCCCGCCACGCTTCATCGAAAGTACGGATGGTGCCTTCGAGCTTAACTTCTGCAGGGATGATGTTGGTGCGGCCGTCGCCCACAATGCGGCCAAAAGACAGCACGGTGGGCATGGAGGGTTTAGCCCGTCGACTGACAATCTGCTGCAGTGCCACAACAATATGTGAGGCGATAAGCACCGGATCGACCACCATATGCGGTGTTGCCGCATGCCCGCCCTTGCCTTTCACCGTAAGGTATATCTCATCAGTTGAGGCCATGTACTTGCCACTGCGAATGCCTACCTTTCCGGCGGGAAGTCCCGGAAACACATGCTGCCCATAGATCGCTGCCGGCCTGGGATTTTCAAGCACACCCTCCTTAATCATAAGACTGGCGCCTCCGGGGTAGTTTTCTTCGGAAGGCTGGAAGATAAGGCGTATGGTACCCTCAAACTGATCACGCAAGGTGTGCAGTATTTTTGCCGCACCCAGCAGGCTTGCCATATGCACATCGTGCCCGCAGGCATGCATAATGCCGGGATTCTTCGACTTGTAATCGACCGCATTCTCCTCGAAAATGGGCAGCGCATCCATGTCGGCACGCAGGGCCAGCAGCCGCTTTTCAGGGTTACGGCCTTCAATGTGGGCAATAAGTCCGGTTCGGGCAACTTCCTGTTTGAAAGGAATACCCATAAACTGCAGCTGGGTGGCAATATATTCAGCGGTTTTGTGCTCCTGCATCGACAGTTCTGGATGGGCATGCAAATGCCGGCGCATCATGGTTACATCATTAAAATAACTGGCAGCAAGGTCCTGAATGCGATTTTTGATATCCATCTCAAGGGGTTTGAAAAGCAAAGGTAAAAAATCAGGGTTTAGGGTTTAGTGGTTAAGGATAATTTTTATAGCAGAGGGCTGGGAAAAAAAGAAAGCTACTGAACGCAACAACGGCAGAAAAAAGTGGCAGCAGGTAGCGGTAGGAGGCAGTAATGTTGGAAAGGTCGAATCTGTCAATAAATGTATGGCAAATTAGTTTTATTATCTTTGGTGTTCTTATTTTTAAAAAAACTGCTTTTATGACAAACATACAATCCCTTGTTTTTAACCCTTTCCAGGTAAATACCTTCGTGCTTTACGATGAAACCGGCGAATGCGTGATCATTGACCCTGCTTGTTATGAGCCCCATGAAGAAAAACAATTGGCCGGGTTTATTGAAAAGGAACAACTGAAGCCGGTGGCTTTATTATACACCCACGCGCACATTGACCACATTTTGGGGAACAACTTTGCCATACGGCAGTTTGGGCTGAAGCCCCTGACCCACAAGGACAGCCTGCCCTTTATTACCAGCGCCCACCAGTATGGCAAAACCTTCGGCTTTGAAGTGGACGAGCTGATTGTTCCTGAAAGATTTATTGAAGATGGGCAGGAAATCCGTTTCGGCAAGCAGCGGCTAAAAGCGCTGCATACCCCGGGCCATGCGGCAGGAAGCATTTGCTACTACCATGAAAAAGATGGTTTTGTGATTGCCGGCGATGTGCTGTTTTCAGGCAGCATTGGCCGCACCGACCTGCCCACCGGCGATTTCGACCTGCTGATTCGCTCCATTGAGGAAAAGCTGATGTCGCTGCCCGACGAAGTAAAGGTTTATCCCGGGCATGGACCAGCCACCACCATTGGGCAGGAGCGCAACTCCAATCCCTTTTTGACCGGAGGGTATTAAAAGAATCTGAGCGCTGCATCGGCCACCTGCTGGTGACTGATCTTTTCCATGCAGTCGAAATGTCCTTTGGGGCACTTTTCATAACCAATCTTATCGCAGGGGCGGCAGGGCAGGCCTTTTACCTCAACAACTATTGAATTCTCAGGACTATGGGGCATGCACGGATACATGCCAAATTCCGGCACGGTATTTCCCCATACGGAAATGATGGGTTTTTGAAAAGCGGCGGCAATATGCATTAGGCCTGTATCGTGGGTTATGACCACCTTGGCTTCCTTCACAAGAAAGGCCGACTGGTTTAGCGACAACTTTCCGCAGGCATTGAATACCCTTTGTCCGGAGGCTGCTTCAATAATTCTTCCGTTTTTGGCATCTTCGGGGCCACCCAGTAACACTACCGGCTTTTTCAGTGCCCGGCAAATGTCGATGATCTTCTGGTTGGGCAGGCGCTTGGTGGCATGCATGCCACCGATCACAAAAGCAGCGAACCCCTCTTTTAACCCTTCGGGAAGAATTTCGGGCCACGCCAACTCATTCTCCGGAAGGAAAAAATCCAGCCCAAGATCATCGTTCTTCAGCCTCAGGCGCTGCCCGGCTGCAATATAACGGTCTACAATATGAATTTCGGGCAGGCGGTTGATCTTCAGCCGCGTAAGCAGCCACTTTTCGATGTTAAGTTTATTGAAAGCTTTTGATGGCCGCAGCAAAAAAAGTCTGAGCAGATTCGACCGCAGGTTATTGTGCAGGTCAATGATATAATCGAAACGCTCGTTCCTGAGCCGTTTTGCCAGTTCGAACACGCTTCCTTCGAGCTCATGCACCAAATCCACGTTGGGGTTGTTGCGCATGAACCCGGCAAAAGACTTTTTGGTGACAAAATGCACCTCAGCCTCCAGGCCGCTGGTGTTTTTCAGCGCACGCATTACCGGTGTGGTAAGGACAATGTCGCCGATGGAACTGAAGCGTATAACCAGGATTTTCTTTTTTCCCTTCATTCGACATTATAGAAATTTGGGCCTGATGCGCAATACGATATAGGCCCAGTGCGCAAACTCATCCTTGCTGCCACCCTTGATCACTTCCATGGATTCACTGCCAAACAGCACCGAGTAGCCTGCCGTAATCTGGGTAATATCATTAAAATTATAATTCAAAGTCAGATCGGCCTCGGTCCCGAGATACTTGTCGATGGTTTGCCCTTCATAGATATAGTTATTTCCCAGCCAGAACATATGCAGGTCGGCATTGAGGGCCGTTTTCGGCGAAAGCCTGAAATTGTTGCGCCAATAAGGGCTGAGCAGTCCGGCACCCCTGGTCTGGCCTGGAATGTTTACGGTAAAATAATCCATAAATCCCAGCAGGGCATGGCCTGCAGTATAAGGCACATCGAACACCCTGGAGATATTGTCTGGGTTTTCGGCATCGTTGCCCGAGAAGAATTCGAAACCCAGCCGTGTGCTGAAGTTTTGGCTCACCCCCAGGCCAGCCTCGGCCATCATATACCAAGCGCTGATTTCCTGCCCATTGCGGGTGGTGCCATGCTGAAAGGCAGGGTTTATCCTGAAGGTAAGTTTATTGACCTTTGCAGTGAGGAAAGTGTGCCAGGTGCCCCTGAGGTTCAGGTCACCGGTTTCTGCATGCTGGTAACCATCGGCCATTCCCATGAGCGACAGGTTTAGGCTTTCGGTAAGGTTGGTGTTGAACCACACAAAGTTGAGGGTTTTATAGTGGTTCAGGTTGTAGTCGGTACCAAACAGGGGGTTGGCTTGCTGATTGAAGGCGCTGACAAAATGTAGTTCACCGGCACGGGTAAGAAACCGGAGCAGAAGGGCGTCGTGCTTGTTGGCCATTGGCAGCCAGTCGTTGTGGGCCAGAAAACGGAAGTTGTCGTATTTCAGCTCCTGTCGCCCGGCTTTCACCGAGAAGCTGTCGGTAAAGGCTACGTTAATCCAGGCCTCGTGCAGATCGAGCGAGGGCACGTGGGTTCGCATCATCTGCTGCCCCCATATGCGGGCATCCTGAATGGAAACCTTGGTGGTAATATTGTCCTTTTTGAAATCGAGTATCAGTCGGGTGCGCTGGTTTACAAATCCGGCGGGTTTTTCGTCGGGGTCGGGCATCCTGCCATAGCCATGCCTGAATTCGGGCCTCACAAAGATATCTCCCGAAAGGGAAAACTGCGCAAACAGTGGCACCGAAAAGAAAACCAGCAAAAGCATAATAAAAATCCCTTTTTTCATAAACATCGATTTGAAATTACTATTTGTTTAATTATGGAAGTTCAAAAGGAATAAGTTCTGTTCCTGTTATCAGCAGCCTGCTGCGGGCCAGATCGTAATTTTCGGTGTACCCCAGCAAAAATCCGCCACCACCGGCACCACAGAGTTTCAGATAAAGCTCGCCGGTTTCCAGACCGTGGTTCCAGATATCAAAAAAGCCGGCAGGGATCATTTCGCTAAAATACATCATTTGCATGGAAGAAAGCTGCCTGATTCCCCTGGAGATTTCGTCGGGGCGGGCCTCCAGCAGGGCATCGATGCAAAAATCGACCAGCGGGATATAGCTGTCGTGCATCATGTTGCGAAAATGAATTTTGCTGTAGTTTTCGGAGAACTTCTTTACCAAGCTTTCTGTTTTTCGCGGCAAAAAGGTATCGACCAGAAAAAACCCACCGCTTTCGCGCAAAGGCAGGGCAGGGATCTCCACTGGCTTATTTCCCTGCCCGGGGTCTATCAGCAGGGGTTTCTGCAGGTAACAGCTCAGCGGGTCGATGCCCGAGCTGGTGCCGTGAAAATGGGTCTCCAGCGCGGCAAGCCTCCGCTGCAATTTTTGCATATTCCGTGGCATGGGCAAGGGCTCGGGTGGCACAGGCTCGCGGGCATAGCTTTCGTAAATGGCGGCCACCAAGGCACCCGAACTGCCGGCGCCATAGCCGGGCGGGATATCAGACTCAAGAAACAAGCCCCTAAGCAAGTCAAGGGCAAACACGTTCAGGTCGAGCCCATGATCGCAACTTTCGGACTCCTCGCGGCGCACAAGGGCCAGCAGGTAGTCTTTCAGCAGCTCATTCAGCCGGGTTTCTTCCAGGCTGAATTCCTGGCCGGGGAACCGCAGCCGGGCCTTAAACTTACTTATTGGAACGCTAAGTGCCCTTCCCTGGCAAATCACACTGTATTCGCCAAAGAGCATGATTTTTCCGAAGTAGGTCCGGCCAGATATCGGCATAAAAGGACGTTTATTTCTTTTTGGGGCCCATCCCCACACCGTCGTCCATCCAGCGTCCGTTCTTGCATAGCGGAAGCAGTTCCTGCTGAATGAAAGGTCTTACCCTGCCAGCATCCTTGTCAAGGTATACCAGGTGAATGTTGGGTCCGGCATCTAAGGTAAAGCAAATATTGATATTATGCTGCTGCCTGAAGTCACGGATTTTTTCTATCAGGGCAATGGTACCGGGCTTGATCAGTATGTATCCCGGTCGCGACGACATCATAAGTCCGTGCAGGGTCAGGGCTTCATTTTCCACAACATCAACAAACAGCTCTTCATCCCCATTTTTCAGGGCCTGAAGCATGCTGCCAAGATTTTTTTCTGACTGAGCAATGCGGCTTTCGCGGAAGTCGTGCCCGTTCATCAGGGCATGTCCGGCAGTGCTCGACACTTTTTTTTCCGAGTCATCAACAATCAGCACCGCATCCTGCAGGTTATGAAAGGCGGCATGGATATCACTGTCGTCGATTTTTACGGCAAAGTCGTCACTCGAGCCGGGCAGATGATCTGATTTTCCCCACACGGTAAAGCCCCCATACACCGAACGGCAGGCGCTGCCACTACCCAGGCGTGAGGCAAAGCTGGCCTTTTGCAAAAAAGCCGATCCCATGCTGGTTTTTCCGGCCAGCTCATTTTCAATGCTTCCCAGGGCCATGGCCAGGGCGCTGAAGGCCGCAGCCGAAGATGCAATGCCGGCAGAATGCGGAAAAGTGCTCTGGCTTTCAATATCGAGCCCAAAATCATTTAAAAAGGGATAATGGGCCTTCATGCTGTCGATGTATTTGCTAATGCGCTCGCGGAACTTATCGTTGGGTTTCCCGTTTAGAGCAAATGAACGCAGGCCTGCAAGTCCGTTATCAGCAAGGGCATACTTCATTCTGATACGCACCACGCTTTCGCGAAGGGTGAAGCTCAGCGAGGGATTCATGGGCAACTGCCCCGGGTACTTGCCCCAGTATTTCACCAGTGCGATGTTGGCCGGGCTCTCCCAGGAAACCTCTCCGGCATGCCGTTGGATTGTTTCGTTACTCATATCCAGATATCTTTATTGTAAAACCATTTCGCTAAAACCAAAAATAGTATCGCAGCCATTTTTTTGAAAATACGCTTTTACCATCTCCTCATTCTCCGCGGAAGCGGCCAAAAAGAAATCTCCGCCCCAGGCACCCAGTGACTTGATGACGCCGGGAAAGTCTTTGAAGCGCTGGGCCTGAAGGGGCACCTGTTTTATTGCGCGTCCAACCACCGTTTCGTGGGCAGTGATCAGTCTCTTGAAATGCTCCAGTTGTGTTTCTCTAGCAATTTTCATCGACAGCTCCGAGAGGCGCTCCAGGGTAATATTGTCGAAATGCGCCGGGTTGATGCCTTCAATGCTTTTGGCACTGCTTTGCTTCTGCCCCGAATACACAAACCAGAGTTTATGGGCAAAGGGCGGCTCGAAGGCCACCTTGCAAACCGATGGAGCATGGCCGGCGCCATTGAACCGGTATAGTATGGGGGAATTCTGGCGTGCGCAGGCAATGTCGTAGCCCGAGCCGCTGGAGGTGCTGAAAAGCAACTCGAAGGGATCGACCCCGGCCCACCAGGCAAGGTTCGATATCAGCGTGGAACTGCTCCCCAGCCCCCATTTCAACGGGAAATTGGTATCGGTAGTAACTTTATACGAAAAGTCCCTTTCGGGGAAGGCAGGGTTCATTTCACTGGCCCGGAGCAGCAATTTCTGAAGATTTGCGCTTACAGGATCCCCTGTATTTTCGGGTTCAAATCCGCTTTCGCGGAAAACATCGTGATACCACTGCTGGCCCTGCTCCAAAGCGGTCCAGCTTAACCGGGGCGCTCCTGCCGGAAGCATTTCTACCAGCATGCTTTGTCCGAACCGCAAGGGCACGGCCAGCACCAATGATCCGGCCAGCGCCAGGTATTCGCCCGTGATCATAAGCTTAGCATTCGAATAAAAGCTTTTTGAGTTCATTGGGCGTGGGTTTATTTATAGAAACGTCGGGAAAGGTAAGAGAATTATCCGTCCGGGTTCCGTAAATTTTTCAAATAGGCTTCAACTTTTTGAAACGAAATGGTCTGGTCTTTAAAATAGGTCAGGGTTTTGTCGCGCTCGGCTGTAGTAGCTCCCAGCTGGGTAAGAATATTGGGCAAATGCATGCGCATATGCCCGGCCTGAATACCAGTGGTGGTAAGTGAACGCACCGCAGCAAAGTTGTTGGCCATGCCAGCCGCTGCCGCAATCATCATCAATTCTTTGGCATTGGGGTTTCCCAGCATTTTTAATGACAGGTCGGCCAGCGGGTGCAGGCGGGTAAGCCCGCCAGTGGTGCCCAAGGCCATGGGCATGGTGAGGGTGAATTCAAATTGCCCGTTCTCGACCTTTGCATGGCTGAGCGAAGTGTAATGGCCATCCTTTGCGGCGAAGGCATGCGCCCCGGCTTCATTGGCGCGGAAATCGTTGCCCGTGGCAATGACCACTGCATCCACCCCATTCATTATGCCCTTGTTGTGGGTGGCAGCACGGTGAATGTCTTTTTCGGCAATTTGCACTGCCAGTGCAAAGCGGCGGGCAAAGTCTTCGCCCGAAACACCCGGAGCCACATTATTGAATTCTTCCACCGGGCACTCCACTTTGATCTCCACCAGGCACCCAGGCACGTGATTGGAGAGGATGGACATGACCGGCTCAAAGGCATTCTGAGCGAAGCCGGGCTTTTGTTCGAAAAAGTCGCCCAGACCACGCGAGCATTCTTCGAGCACCGAGTTGATGAAGTTGGCACCCATGGCATCCACGGTCTCGAAGCCCAGGTGCAGCTGGAAATAGTTCTCAATAAGTTGCGACTGATTTCGTATCTCCATGCTCGTTATGCCACCGCCACGGCGCACCATATTAGCCGCGATGGCAGCAATGCGCTTTTGCAGAAAGGCTTTTATTTCCGCGGAAGCGCCTTCCAGTTTTTTATGATCGTCGGTGAAAAGGAAGTGCACCTGCCCGATTTTCTGGGTGCCCAATATCCGCGCTTTGAAACCGCCCCTGGCAGCCCAGAAACTGGCTGCAGCCGAGGCAGCGGCCACCACTGAACTTTCTTCGGTAACCATTGGCACCATATAAACGGTGTCGTTGATCAAAAAGTTGGGGGCCACATTAAAGGGCAACGGATAATTGGAAAGGGTGTTTTCGCTCAGCTCCGAAAGAATTTTCTGGATGTTGGGGTCGCTATGAAAAAACGAACGCAGGGTTTCCCCCACGCCCGTTGCATCTTCAAAAAGCCCTTCAACAACTTTTTGTTTTTCTTCAGGGCTAAGCTTTGAAAAACCCTTTATGACAGATCTTTGGGGCATATGCGAAGAAAATTTTTGATTAACGATTTTTGATTTAAGGGCTATTTCAAATGGCCTTTTCGATATAAGCTCAAATTTTCTGCCTCCTACCGCTACCAACTACTGCGTTTCCTGCGCTCTGCGCCCTGCGCCAGTTACCTTACCCTCAGATACGCATACGCCATTTGCAGACCCTTCACCTGGAGTTGAATAAATTTGCGGAGGGTCTCATAGTCGTCGCGGGCATATTTCAGGAAGGAAGAAGCCTGGCCATATACGGCGGGGATCTTCGATTTATTGATCAGGTAATAGCCATCGAGGTAGGAGCGCACTCCTCCTGAAATGATCAATTGCTTCACACGAACGGATTCAGGTTCATTTTCAACAATATGGTTTACCATGTTGATCATTTGCAGGGCATCGTGTCCAATTCGGGCCAGGGGTTCGAACATTTCCTGTTCAACAGCTTCGCTTCGCATCAGTTCCACCTTGGCGAAGTTGGTGCCACCAAAGGCAGCGAACTCAATACCACCAAGCGGGAGTTTCAACAGCTGTCGCAGGCTTTCGTAGCCCATGCCCTGCCCCACTTCCTTTACAATAATCGGGAATTTGACCAATTCGAGCAAGGCTTGTATCGACTCCAGGGGAGATTTTTTCAACCGGTCGCCTTCGGGCTGAAACCATTCCTGGAAGGGGTTCACGTGAATGAACAAGCCATCGGCACGCAGCTTCTCCACCAATTCAATGATCTTGTCAACCTGCTTGTCGCGCAGCATGTCTTCGAGCTGGTTAATGCCCAGGTTGGCCCAGAGCGGATAGTCGGGGCCAATGATGTCGCGCATGTCGAAGTCCGGAAAATATTTATCATCCTCGAGCAGAATGCGGCAGGAACCCAACCCCATGCCCAAGCCAAATTCCTTGCTGGCGCGGGCCAGGTTACGGTTTATGGTGCCGGCCAGTTTGGTACCGCCGGTCATGCTCGACACCCAAACGGGCAGCAGCATTTTCTGGCCAAGGAAATTCGTTTCCGGGATGGCATTCACCGGGTGGGCGCTGAGCATGGGCTCGTAATAAAACCGCTGGTCAATATCCTTGGCAGGGATTTGCGACTCGAACGCCAGGTTTATATGATCCTTTTTCCGGTCTTCCATGTGGCTGATTTTTTAAACGCCGTTGTAGCGGGCAATCACCATACGTAGAATTTCAGAAGTGCCTTCACCGATTTGAAGCAGGCGCTGGTCGCGATAGAAGCGTTCGACCGGGTGGGGCTTGAAGACACCGGCTGCACCGTGAATCTGCAGGGATTCGTCGGCTATCTCGCGGGCAATTTCTGAGGTGTAAAGTTTTGAAATGGCAGCATCGCGGGCAAACTGCATATTGTTGTCCTTTTTCCAGCAGGCGTTGTACAGGGTGTTGCGAGCCAGTTCAATCTTCATGTCCATATCGGCCATTTTGAAGGATACCGCCTGGAACTTGTGAATGGGTTGCCCAAACTGCACCCTTTTCTTTGAATGTGCGATGGCTTCTTCAAAAGCGCCCTGTGCCAGCCCCAGGCCAATGGCAGCCACCGAAAGGCGACCGGCATCGAGGGTGTTGAGCATAATGCGCCCACCCTGGCCTACCTCGCCCAACAAGTTGGAGGCAGGTACCTTAACATTGTCGAAGTAAAGCCTGCCGGTATCAGAGGCACGCCACATCAACTTGCCAAAGGATCTTTTGCGGGTGAAACCGGGGGTGCCCTTTTCTACTATGATGGCCGAAAGTTTCTTGCGACCGTTTATTTCGCCGGTTATGGCCTGCACAATAACCCCGCCCGAAATATCGGAGGATGCATTGGTAATGTGCCTTTTTTCGCCATTGATTACCCAGAAGCCATCCACCAGTTCGGCAGTGGTCTGAGAGCCCATGGCATCAGAGCCGGCATTTTCTTCCGTCAGACCAAAAGCCCAAGTCATGCGGCCATCAGTGAGCGGGGGAATGTACTTTTTGATCTGCTCGGGCGTACCATACTTTAAAATTGGCGCAATGGCAAGGGAGTTCACTGCAGCGATAGTGGCGGCCTGCGAGCTGTCGACGCGTGCAAGTTCTTCCACCATAATAATATATGAGAGGGTGTCGAGCCCATGTCCGCCCAGTTCTTTTGGAACCTGAATGCCAAACAGGCCTGCTTCGCCCATCTTCGCGGTAAGTTCAATAGAGAATTCCTCGGTTTCGTCAAGCTGTGCGGCTACCGGTTTAATTTCTTTTTCAGCAAATTCGCGAATCCTATCCCTGAGGGCGTGGTGCGCATCGGTTAAGAGTGGATGAGTTATCATTTGTGATGGTTTTTTGTTATGATTTTATAACAATGTTTTTTCTAAATGGTTCTCAGCAAAGTATGTTTTTGTTAAATTTTTTTTAGGAAATGTTCGACAAAACAACCAGCGGCTGGTTGTCCTGCACCAAATCTCCGGTATGCACCTCCACAGCCTGAACCTGACCTTTGCCAATGGCCACTACCCTGTTTTCCATTTTCATTGACTCCAGGATCAGCAGGGTATCGCCTTTATTAACCAAATCGTTGGGCTTCACATTGATCTGAATCACCTTTCCAAACATGGGTGCATTCACCACAAAAGTGCCTTCGAGCAATGGGTTGCTATTGATGCGGGTAAGGTTTTCGCGGTTAAGGTGCATGGCATGCTGCAGCAGGAAAACCCTGCCCTGATGCTGAATCAGGGCTGAGCCGTCGTTTTTCAGGGTAAAGAAAAGTTTATTAATGGATCCCGAGACATCGATCATCAGTTCATGATCGCTCTTTTTCAGCAGGTGGTAAATGATTTTCTTTTCACTTGGTTCCATATAAATTCGCTCCGGGTCGATGGTGTTGATGCTTCGCGACAACTTTTGACCGTTAATAATCAGGCCGGTACGCATGCACAGGCGCCAGTAGCCCAATTGCTTCCAAATCTTTTCGCCTTTGGCTCTTTTTTGTCTTCCGGCGAAAATAAAGGCGGCGATCAGCAGGTCGGCATCAGGGATTTCTTTCAGCGATGCGCTAAAGCCATTCTGAAGGAAGTGCTTGCAAAAGTTGGTGTCGGCACTGCCATCGATAAACTCGGTTGTTTTCAGCAGGGCGATAAGAAAGGGGATATTGGTTTTAATGCCATGCACCAGGTAGCCTTCCAGTCCGGCAATAAGTTTATTGCGGGCTTCTTCGCGCGTAGCGGCATGGCTGATCACCTTGCTGATCATGGGGTCGAACTGGCTGCTTACCTCCGCACCATTGGAAACCGAGGCATCAATCCGCAAACCATTATCAAGGGTGTTGCGATAAAACAATATTTTTCCCGGCGAGGGCATAAAATCTTTTTCGGGGTCTTCGGCATACACCCGGGCTTCGATGGCATGTCCGCTGATCTTTACTTCTTGCTGCGAAAAAGAAAGCGGCGCTCCCATGGCAATGGCCAGCTGCTCGCGTACAATGTCGATGCCTGTGATCATTTCCGTAACCGGGTGCTCCACCTGGATGCGGGTGTTCATTTCGAGGAAGAAGAAATCCTGTCCAGAAACCAGGAATTCGATGGTGCCGGCATTCACATAGCCAATGTCTTCTGCAATGCGGCGGGCTGCCTGCATAAGTTTCTCCCTTAGCTCAGGATGCACATTGGGGCTTGGGGCCTCTTCAATTATCTTCTGATAGCGACGCTGTATGCTGCATTCCCTTTCGAAAAGGGTCACCACATTTCCATGCTCGTCGGCAATAAGCTGCACTTCAATATGGTGGGGCTTATCGAGGTATTTCTCTATATACACATCGCCATTGCCAAAGTAGTTGAGGGCTTCGCGCTGGGCCGTTTCGAGCATTTCTTTTACCTGCTCCTGGTTTTCGGCAATGCGCATGCCTTTGCCGCCACCACCGGCAGCTGCCTTTACCAGCAAGGGGAAGCCAATGGAAGAGGCCACAGCCAGAAGCTCATCAGGCGATCCGGTAGCACCATTGATAAGTGGCACGCCCAGCTTCTTTACCAGGTTACGGGCTTCAATTTTGTTTCCCATCATGCGGATGGCTTCATCTCCGGGGCCAATGAAAACCAGTCCGGCTTTTCTAACGGCCTGCGAAAATTCGTGCGACTCCGACAGGAAGCCGTAGCCAGGATGAATGGCGTCGACTCCGGCTTGCAGGGCAATGGCAATGATCTTTTTCTGGTTGAGGTAGGTGTCGGCAAGGCTGCCTCCCTGAAGCAAATAGCTTTCGTCGGCATGCTCCACATGCAGGGCGTTTGCATCGGCTTCCGAATAAAGGGCCACGGTTTTAATGCCCATCTGCTGCAGCGTACGGAATATCCGAATGGCAATCTCGCCGCGGTTGGCCACCAGTACCTTAGTAATGTTTCGCTTCATCTTCTCAGTTTTACTTTTCCGGCCAGGCCGGTTTTCGCTTTTCAAGAAAGGCCTTCATGCCCTCCTTTGCCTCCTCACTTTCCTGCAGGCTGGTTAACAGTTCAGCCGTGTATTGGCTTAATGAGTGATCCATTTCTTTACCGCTCACCTGCTGAATAAGTCGTTTGCAGGCCTTCATGGCTTTAGGGGCATTTCCGGCCAGGTTGGTTGACAGCCTCATTGCAAAGGCCATCAGTTCCTCCAGGCTGCCAGCCTGATCGGCCAAATGCACCCTTACAGCCTCTGTGGCATTTATTTTTTCGCCGCTCAGCATCAGTTGCCGGGCATTCAATTCGCCGATTCTTTTAATTACAAAAGGGGAAATGGTGGCAGGAACCAGCCCGAGTTTCACTTCGCTGAAAGAAAAAACGGCCTGGTTTTCGGCCAGCACAAAATCAGCGCAGGCGATCAAGCCCAGGGCTCCGCCCATGGCAGCACCATGAACAATTGTAATGATCGGTTTTGGAAACCGGTAGAGTGCAAGATATAGCCCGGCCAGTACTTTTCCTGACCGCTCTTCTGTCAAAAGTTCAGCACCCTGGCTCATCCATTTCAGGTCGCCTCCGGCGCAGAAAAAATCGCCCCGCCCCCGAAGGATCACCACCCGAATTTGCGGGTCGTTTTCGGCGGAAGCCAAAAAAGAAGCCAGCTCGGCTGCCATTTGCCGGTTAATGGCATTGCGCTTTTCGGGGCGCGCCAGCCACAACGTACAAACGTAGTTTTCCTTTTCAACCGCTATGGTTTCAAACTTTTCCATCAACCAAATAATTACATACGGTATACCCCGCTGCGCGGCTCGTCAAACTTTTTATTCAGCGAAATGGCAATGGCCATGGCCACCACCTGTCGGGTCTGCAGAGGTTCGATAATACCATCGTCCCACAGGCGTGAGGTGCTGTAATAGGCCGATCCCTCCTCCTCATATTTTTTCAGGATTTCAGCCTTCATGGCTTCAATTTCGGCTTCATCAACCTTCTTGTCCATTGCTTCCATCTGGTCGATCTTTACCTGTGCCAGGACGCTGGCGGCTTGCGGCCCGCCCATTACCGAGATGCGTGAGCCCGGCCACATGAACAAAAAGTGCGGATCGTAAGCCCGGCCTGCCATGGCGTAGTTTCCAGCCCCGTATGAGCCCCCGGTAATGATGGTGATCTTGGGCACATTGGCGTTGGCCACGGCATGCACCAGCTTGGCGCCATCGCGGGCCAGGCCCGAGGTTTCGTAGGCCTTTCCAACCATGAAACCGGTAATATTTTGCAGGAACAGTATGGGTATCTTGCGAAAGTTGCAAAGTTCAATAAAGTGCGCCCCCTTAAGCGAGGATTCGGCAAAAAGCACCCCGTTGTTGGCAATAATGCCCACAGGAAAGCCCATGATATGTGCGAAACCGGTGACCAGGGTGGTGGCATAACGTGCCTTGAACTCATGAAAGCGACTGCCATCTACCAGGCGGGCAATCATCTCGTAGGGGTCGGTTTGTCTTTTGGGGTCAGACTGAAGCACCCCATAAAGTTCTTCGGGGTCATAAGCAGGTGGCTCTGGCTTTTTTACCGCAAGCACCTGCTTTTCAGCGGGCTGAAAGGTTTCGAATATGCTGCGGCAAATAGCTATGGCGTGCTGGTCGTTCTCGGCCATGTGGTCGGCCACACCCGATTTGGAGGTATGCACCTCTGCCCCGCCCAGCTCTTCGGGGGTAACGATCTCGCCGGTGGCGGCCTTTACCAGCGGTGGCCCGCCAATAAAGATGGTGCCCTGGTTGCGAACGATAACGGTTTCATCGCTCATGGCAGGCACATAGGCGCCGCCAGCAGTGCATGATCCCATTACCAGCGCTATTTGTGGGCAGCCCTGGGCCGAGAGTTTGGCCTGGTTGAAAAAGATACGGCCAAAGTCGTCGCGATCGGGAAACACTTCGGCCTGCTCGGGCAAAAACACCCCACCCGAATCGACCATATATACGCAGGGTAGGTTGTTCTGCATGGCGATTTCCTGGGCACGTATGTGCTTGCGAATGGTTTCCTTGATGTAAGTACCACCCTTTACCGTGGCATCGTTGGCCACGATCACTGCCTCGCGCCCCTGTATCACCCCAATGCCGGTAACAATACCTGCTGAAGGGAAACCATCCTTATACTGACCAAAAGCCGCAAGGCAAGAAAGCTCAAGAAAGGGAGTGTTGGCATCAATCAGCAGATCGATACGTTCGCGTGCCAGCAGCTTGCCCCTGAAACGGTGTTTGTCAATTGCCTGGAGGGGCCCTCCTTGCAAAACCCGGTGCATAATACTGCGGTGATTTTCAAGCAGTTTAAGGTAGCTGTCGCGGTTGGCAAAGTATTCATGCCCGTGCGGATGGATATGCGTAGGTATCTGAAACACGGCGGGTAAGGGGTTTGGTTTCTTTTACCCCCAAAAATAGTCGAAATATTAAAATAAGTCCACTATCGACCACATTTTTTAAATGTTTTATTAAAAGTCCGGAGTCCGAAGTCAGAAGCCGGCCAGCCGGTTTACCCGCCTATGGAGGGCAGGCAGGTCCGGAGTCCGGAGTCGGAAGTCATCAGCCATCAACCGATCCGCTGGTTAGCGGTGAGTTCTTGACCCGCTGGCTACCGGAGAAAAAACCTGGAACTTTGAACCTCGAACTCCAAACTTCAAACCTTGAACCTTAAATCTCGTCGTAGTCCATCTCCAGTGGCCGGTTATTCAGGAAGTCATAGAGGGTGAGGCGGCGCATTTCGTAGAAGCCTCGCCAGTAGGTGCGCAGGGCGGCGAGGTAGCGCTGCTTGGAGCGGTCTTTTTCTTCGAGGGCCAGGTTAAGTTCGATGATATCGATGCGGCCAATGAGAAATCTTTCGCGGGTAACCTCGTAGCGTTTCTGGGCAATGATATCGGCCTTTTCGGCAATTTCGAGCTGGCTTTTAAGCATGTTAAATTCCATGACGCGCAGCATTACCTCCTGTTCAAAATCGACCAATGCCTGGTTTACCGTGGTGCTGACCAGTTCGCGGTTCGACTCGGCCATGCGCACCCTTCCTTTTGAAACACCCCAATCGAGAATGGGGATGCTTACACCAATGGTAAGCTGCTGCTGGTCCAGGGGGTCGCGGTATACTCCGGCAAAGTCATCGGAAGTTTGTGTGAGCCCGTACAGGGCAAAAAGGTTGGCATTAAAGCGGCTGTCGGCTTTGGCCTGGCTCACCTGGCTTTCGGCCTCTATCAGCTGGCGCTGCCGGGCAATGATATCGGCGCGGTTCTTCCTGGCTTCTGCCAGGGCTGCATACACATCAATTTGCAATTCAGGGATGTTTTCGGGTGGGATCAGCTCGGGCGTTTCGCTGCCATCGAGCCCAAGGTATGAGCGGAATCGGAAAAGCGCCCCTTCGTAATCGATGCGCGACTGCTCCAGGGTAGCCTCTGAGTTGAGCACGTTCAGTTCCATCTGCAACAGTTCGTTTTCAGCAATGCGGCCCAGCGAAAAGCGGCCCTGAGCAATTCGGTAAAGGGTGTCGTTGCTTTCGAGATTTATTTGATTAATCTCCATATTAATTTGCCCCAGCAACAGGTCGAAGAAAAAGTTGGTGGCCCTGAGCGAGATATTTTCAAGGCTCTCCACATATTGTTTGCGGGCTTCCTGGAAGCGCAAGGGCTCTATCTGCCGCTCCCATTTGTATGGGTTGTAAGAAAAGATGGGTTGCCGGAAACCAATGTTAACCGGTGTGGAAAGATAGGAGACTTCTGTGCCATCTTCCCTGATCAGGTCGATACGCTGCAAGCCGGAGCTGACAAACAGCTGTCCGCCGGTAAGCCCAATGGTCTGGCTAAGCGACAGGTTGCCCGACGAGGTGGCCAGGCTGCGCCTGATAAAAATGTCGCTGCCATCGGGCAGTGTAATGGGCGAAATGGTGCGGTTCAGGTTGGGGATGGTGGCATTGAGGCTCAGGTTGGGAAGGTAACCTGCCTGAAAGCTGCGATGCTGCCAGTAGCTTCCACGGTAACGGTGGCGCGCCGCAAAGGCATCGGGCGACTGTTCGCGGGCAATGGACACCACATCATCGAGGGTAAGCAAGCGCCGGTCAGTAGCAAAAGAAGACCCGGGGAAAAAGCATAAAAAACCGGCAAAAAACACCAATAACACCAAAAACTTTTTGATCATAGCAGGAACCTATTTTTGATTTAATGCAACGGGGAATATAATCAGAATTTAAGCGGTAAAATTACCAAAATATTGCGGCTACAAAGGAATTGCAACCTTTAATTAGCCCAAAGAAGGTTTTTCTTTAACTATTTAGAAAATCTTTTGTGTTTTGCGGAATATAAAATTTAATTCAATTTTTACACATCATATCTTTTACATTAAAATTTATTAAATTGCAGGGGGTTTACAAACCATCCGTTTCGTTCTGTAATTGAAAGGGTAAGATTTTCTTTCTGAAAACTTCCATTATCCCTTTCTTCAATATCAGCCATTGTTACAATTTTTTTATTCACCCAAAAAACCAAGTTTATGAAACGAATCGCCATTATTGCCTTGCTGGTGTTCATCGTCAGCGCCTGCAACCAGCAACCAAGAGAAACTGAAGTCAAGGAGGTTGAAAAAGAGATTGTAATGGGTGAACCCGCAACCGACGGGGTCTTCATCCACATCTCGTCGGGCTATGATAATCCGCACCGGGCGCTGATGCCCCTGAAGATGGCCACCCTGATGGCCGAAGACAAGGATGTGCTGGTGTATATGGACATCGAGGCCGTGAAGCTGCTGATAAAAGATGCCCGCGACCTGAGCCACGCCAATTTTGAATCTGCACACACCTACATTAAGACGCTGCTCGAAAAGAATGTAGGGGTTTATGCTTGCCCCACCTGCCTGGAAGCCGCAGGATTCAAGCCTGAAGACCTGCTGGAAGGTGTACAACTGGCCCAAAAGGATAAGTTCTTCAGTTTTACCAAGGGAAGGATTCTGACATTGGATTATTAGCCCAGGGAGGTCTCCGCAGAAGCAGAAATTTTGACTTAAGGCTTTGGGATTGTTTCTTACAGCCCCTTCAGCTTTTTGATCTCGTTAAAATGCTCAATGGTAATTTTTTCCAGGCGTTCGCGCGATGTTTTGCGGTAGGTTTCGTATTCTTCGAGCATGTCATTCAGGTCTATGGCTCTTTGACGTGAAAGGCGCTGGGCATTGCGGTAAAGCACAATACATAAAAATGCAAGGATAACCAAACCGGCAATAATTGACCACAACAAGCCATTATAAAGGTTTTTGTTGATTTGCTTTCCTAAAACTGAAATGCTGTTTCTTTCAGCCAGGGCCTGGTCACGTTCCTGATGTGCTTCATTAAGTTGCGCATTCAGGGTCTCTATCTGTGTATTGGCTTGTTGAAGCTGACTGTCAAGCGCCCCGTTTTTTTGCTTTGCCTGAATAAGCGAATCGAGCGACTGCTTTTTTATGGCCTGAAACATATCCTCGCGTATGGCCCTGAAACCTTCATAAATACGGGTTCGGTTCTGGACTTCATCGTACTGGCTTTTCAGGGTAACCGCTTCAGGAACTTCATCTTGGGCCACCTGGGCTTTTAACAATCCAGCAGGCAAAAAAAACAATATCAATGCCAATCCAGGTAAAAGGCTTCTCCGGGAAATCATGTCTTCAGGTTTTGGAAAGAGTAAAAATGGGAATAATCCTATAATTCTCAACCAAAATATTGCCGGATTATTGTTTAAGACCCCGTAAGGTTGTTCATTATTACGCAAGGGAAAAAATTTTGGACCTCAGGCAATGGGTTTTTGCAATTTAAAGGTCCGGTAAATAAATTTCCGGGTAAGAAATGCATGGTAAGTATCTGTACCCTTTGCCCCTGAAAAATTCAAAATATCTTTTTGCAAAATTCCAGGAACAAAGCTTTTCACCATTTCGATCCTGCGCGCTGAATCCTGATCAAGCGAATCAATGATGTTTTGTGTAATATCTCTTTCCGAGAGAATGACCAAACCAGATTTATCTAAGATGTTGATCATTGCAGGCCATTCGTTTACGCGACGAAAATCAGTAAAGAGGAAATACCCGCCCGGACGCAATACCCTGTTTACTTCCCTTATAAATGATTCAGGCGACAGGTAACGGTGCGAAGATTCAACGTTGATCAGCACATCGCATGAATTATCTTTCAGAGGAAGATGGCTGGCATTCCCGGCAATGAAGCGCAAATTTGGCCGGGCATGGTGTTTATTCGAAAAAGCAACCGCACTTTTCTCCAGGTCAATGCCAATGGCGGAAGCAGGGCTCCGGGTTTTTGCGATGTATGCCAATCCGCCTCCCCGGCCACTGCCAACCTCAACAAGGTCTTTGTTTTCAATCTCGGCAAGTTGGCATAAATGGTGGTAGAGTTGCACCGGATAACGGTTTTTTTCAAACTCCGGATCCAGGCTTATCTCCTGCCCTGGCTCAGCATATCCGAAATTCATAAAAGTCAGCTGCTTTTGTTTGTCCAGCTTGTTTAAATACCAATATAAAATTCTGAAAACCACAGCCGGATATCTGATCATTGGGTGATGCTTTGCAAATTATAAATCATTTTCGCATTTTAAAATTAGGAAATATTTTAAAACAAAGGTTTAATATGTTCTTAAATCAGATACATATAACAATATCCTTTATAATTAATTTTCAGCAAATTACCTTTTAGAAGCCGTATTTTAATTATCTTTGCACTTGCCGGTAAAAAAGACTTCTGGTTATTGAGTCACCCCTCATTTATCTGACAATCAGTTGACTTAGCAAAAACCTTGCTGCCCCAATCCGGTGCAGTATTTACTCGGGGCAGTCAAAAAAAACAATCTGATAAAACAACAAAAAACATTACATGGGCAGATCGCAGGAATCTTTCAACAAAAAAGAAGTTCGCAACAAGAAAGAAAAAAAGAGAAAAGACAAGGAAAAGAAGAGGCTGGAGAAAAAAGACAAGGATACCTCCGGTAACCTCGACGATATGATCGCCTATGTGGATGAATTTGGAAACATCACATCCAGCCCGCCCGACCCTTTAGAAAAAAAAGAAATTAACGTTGATGACATTGAGGTAAGCACTCCGAAAAGGGAAGATGTGCCTTACGACCCCATCCGCAAGGGCATTGTAAACTTTTTCAACGACTCCAAGGGTTTTGGTTTTATTAAAGACACCGAAACCCAGGAAAGTGTTTTCGTGCACGTAAACAATGTGCTCGAAGAGATTAAAGAAGGCAACCTGGTAAGCTTTGAGGTTGAAATGGGCCCCAAAGGGCCTTCGGCCATCAAGGTGAAAGTAGCAAGGTAGCATCGCCCACATTTATATAGTCACGGGGTGACTTGGAGTCACCCCGTGACTTTTTTATCGCCTGCCTTTTTTCTTACCTCACCACCAGTTTTTTGCCTCTGAACCTGAGGTTCATCCAGGCAATGATAAAGCCGGCCGTCATAAACATAATCAGGCTGTAAATAGCCGGCGAAATGGCCATCACGTCGTTGTGCAGCAAAGTGCTGGCAATCATGATGCCCAAGGTGCCGTTCTGTAT